>QHYH01000048.1 GCA_003223215.1 Acidobacteriota bacterium | reverse complement strand
CCAGATGGTACGGCAGGGAACGACACGGGGTAGGAGGGCACCGGAAGGAGTCAGAAGACCGTCAGTATGCGGGGCGTAGTTTCAGCTGGTTTGATCGCCTGCCTGTGTAGCCTGTCGCTCAACATGCTTTGGCCGGGCTGCTACCGAAAGCGCCACAACACTACGGCAGCCGAGAGGAGTTCGATTGCGCTATCCGCACCGAAGGCGAGCAGCGCGGGGCTCCGCGCTATGCATGCTGCCGAAACAGAGAGACACGCCTCCACGACCATCCAAACAATCGTGATGGCTTGAATCTGGTGGATTCGGCGCAGTGTTGCAGTCGTTGGGACTTGGACTACCGAAACCATGTGCCTGCATTATGGCACGGGCTGACAATCACATTTCCTCTACGCTTCACTTGGCGGACGTAGGCGAGATGGTCGTTTGGGGCAGTAAGGAACATGGTCTATCAAGTGAGCTGCTTTGAATCTAGCGTCCGAATCTCCCGATAAGAACGCCGATGATAGTTCCGCCGACAGCTCCCATTCCGATGATCGGCGCATAAGCCTTAGTGATGAGAGCATCGGGAATACTGAGCAGCAGACCAAAGCATAGGCCCACCGCCCAGCCGGGCCAAGGCAAACGGGCTGCGCCTATCACGAACCCGATCCCAAACCTCGCAATAAAAGCCGCCGTGATTGCTGCCTTTTTATCAGGGAAGGTCATCGGTAGCATAATTCCGATGTCTATAGCGCCGAACACCAAACCACACACGATCCCCAGGATGATTCTGGACATATGATTCCTTTAGGCACTTTAATCGTGTAGTAAACCAACTAATTCATCGAATGTCTACACGTGATCTGCAATCCTTTCGCAGGCACTGCAGACGGGCAGACACAGCAGGTAGTCTCGTTTTATGCTGCGGGCGCTGTTTCCTTTCGCGACAATTCTCTTTCTCGTAGCCAAGTGAAGATCACGGGAGTCACAATTGACACATGCAGCAGAGAGCTGACCATGCCTCCGAGCACGGGGGTGGCAAGCGGCTTCATCACTTCGGCCCCCGTACGCGTCGACCACATGATGGGTAACAGGCCCGCAACAACCGTGGATAGGGTCATGATTTTGGGACGTCCCTGGCCTAACCTTCCTCCCTAGTCCGAGAACAGATCGGTTGCTCACCACCTTTTTATTTTCCAGGTATATCGACAACATCTACTGCGACTTTCAGTAGATTGCCGAGCGTCAAGGCATCAGCCCAGCTGATTTTATTCACTTGCTCGACTCCGGAATGCAAGTGTCGGATTTCTTGGCCGCGATGAACCCTCTTGAAAACAGCAAGTGCACCCTCGATTTGCGATTCTTAGTGCATGACTCCTCAGCACGCTCCATAGCAGAACTGCACGAGATAAATCCCGCCCCCAGATCGGACCGCTCCCGTCCACCTTGCGAGGCGGAAACGGGGCAAAATGGACCCAAGTGTACTGATTTGAGCTAGAGAGTCTGCCACTCGAGTTCGCCACCTATATCGGCCTGCAGCAAGCAGCTGGCATCGGGCGGGCTCGAAGGGGGGTGGGGACGTGCAGTGGTCAATCTTGATCAGTTTCGTATCTCCACGAGGACCATACTGGCTAAAGAACATTTCGGATCGGTCTAGTTTTCCCGTCCTCGAAGGCCACAATGAATAAAGTTTTAAGCGAGGGCACCGGTTCCCACAGAACTCAGAACGAGTCGCGTATTCACTTCCGCGGCGGGGTCCCACGTCTCGATTACAAATGAATAAAAGGAGTCAGCACCTATGACAACGAAATTTACACCGCTCCATGACCGCATCCTGGTGCGCCGCGTAGAAGAAGCGGGAACTACGCGAGGAGGCCTCATCATCCCCGATTCTGCCAAAGATAAACCACAGGAGGGCACTGTCATCTCTGTGGGCAAGGGCAAGACCAACGATGAAGGCAAGTTGTTCCCACTTGCGGTGAAGGAAGGCGACAGCATTCTGTTCGGCAAGTACTCCGGTACCGAGATCAAACTCGATGGAGACGATTTCCTCATTATGAAAGAGGAAGAAGTTCTTGGCATCGTTACGGGTACGGCCAAAAAAGAGAGTGTCAGCGCTCGCGAGACCGTCGGTGCTCGCAAGTAGGTCTCTGCCCCTGTTCTCTTGCGATAGTGCAGTCTCGATGCGAGTGGTCACGAATGCCGATGCCTGCCCTTAACGCAAACGCCGAAGCCTCAGGCAACAGAGTTTTAACAACATTTTTTAAGGAGAAATAATCATGGCAAAGCAAATCGTACACGGGGAAGAGTCGCGGCAGGCGATCTTGCGCGGCGTGAACTTATTGGCGGACGCCGTGAAGGTAACTCTCGGCCCCAAGGGTCGCAACGTGGTCATCGAGAAGAAGTTCGGATCTCCCACCATCACCAAGGACGGCGTAACGGTTGCGAAAGAGATCGAACTGCAGGACGGCCTTGAGAACATAGGCGCTCAAATGGTCCGCGAAGTCGCCAGCAAAACGTCCGACGTGGCCGGTGACGGAACGACAACCGCGACCGTTTTGGCTCAGGCCATCTATCGTGAAGGCGTCAGAACTGTCGCAGCCGGAGCTAATCCCATGGCCATGAAGCGTGGGATTGAGAAAGCTGTGGACGCGATTTGTGGCAACATTGATCCTAAGACTGGCGAGCGCAAAAATGGCGAACTCGACAAGTTCTCGAAGCCCGTCACCGGCGACATGATCGGCCAGGTCGGCAGTATCTCCGCCAACAACGACGAGACCATTGGCCACATCATCGCGGACGCCATGAAAAAGGTCGGCAAAGACGGCGTCATTACTGTAGAAGAGTCGAAGACTCTCGAGACTCAGCTCGAAGTTGTCGAAGGCATGCAGTTCGACCGAGGCTATCTCTCTCCCTATTTCGTCACCGATCCCGAGCGTATGGAGGTTGCATTCGAGAACGCCTACGTCCTCATCAACGAAAAGAAGATCAGCTCGATGAAGGACATCCTCCCGCTGCTTGAGCAAATCTCCAAGAGTGGCAGACCGCTGGTCATCATCGCCGAAGACATAGAGGGAGAAGCCCTGGCGACTTTAGTCGTCAACAAATTGCGTGGCACGTTGCAGGTCGCGGCCGTCAAGGCTCCCGGCTTCGGTGACCGGCGCAAGGCCATGTTGCAGGACGTCGCGATCCTCACCGGCGGGAAGGCTATCACCGAAGATCTCGGCATCAAGCTGGAAAACGTGAAGATTGAGGATCTCGGACAGGCGAAAAAGATCACTATCGACAAGGACAACACCACCATCATCGAAGGCAAAGGCAAGAAGGGCGACGTCGAGGGCCGCGTGAAAGAAATTCGTGGCCAGATTGAAAAGACGACGAGTGACTACGACCGCGAGAAACTGCAGGAGCGATTAGCAAAACTCGTGGGTGGCGTGGCTGTAATAAAAGTGGGGGCGGCGACCGAGACCGAAATGAAAGAGACGAAAGCTCGCGTCGAAGACGCCATGCACGCGACTCGCGCAGCGGTGGAGGAAGGCATTGTTCCGGGTGGCGGAGTCGCTCTGGCGCGGTGTGCGACGGCTCTCAACAAGTTGAAACTGGAGGGCGACGAGCAGATCGGCATCAACATTGTGAAACGCGCCCTGCAGGAGCCACTCCGCCAGATTGCCGAAAACGCCGGAGAAGAAGGCGCCATCGTGCTGGGCAAAGTGCTTGAATCGAAGGACCCGAACTTCGGCTACAACGCCTTGTCGGGAGAGTTTGAAGAATTGGTTAAAGCCGGGGTACTCGATCCGACCAAGGTCGTGCGTACAGCTCTCACCAATGCCGGATCCATCGCGGCGCTGATGCTGACCACAGAAGCTCTAGTTGCCGACATTAAGGAAGAAGCAATAGGCGCCCCGGTTGGTGGGCGTGGCGGCATGGGAAATGAGTACTAGACATAGACCCGACATCCACAAGGGAGGAACAACCGAACGACTCCGGGGTGTCCCGGGGTGTTCCGGGGCAGGACTCGGAAGAAGGTTCGCGTTGAAGATAATTGCGGGCTTCCGGGCTCGTTTTTCCAGATTAACCAATCCATGATCACCGCTTCCTCGATACGCGTCCAGCGCACGTCCACGATCCTTCGCCCTGACCAATCCCGAGTTCTTCTCCGTCCGTTCAGACACGAGGATCCCGAGCGATCTCGCAGAATTATCGCCAGGATCATGTCCCTTCCGGAAAATCAAGTCGGTCCGCTTTTGAAAGACGTAGCCGCTGAATTCTCCCACCGTCATCAGCAAATCCACAAATCCTTCTTGGAGCGGTTCGAACAGGTCCGAGATCTTGTGATGACCGACGAGGTGATTTCTGAACAGAGGCAGCTGTTGATCGGTTCTTATTTCGTTTGCGAATACTCCTTAGAATCCGCAGCACTATTCAATCCTTCCATCGTCCCGCACCCCGACCAGTCTGACCTCCCTCCGGGCGCTCTGCGTTTTATTCTCAGCTTGCGCGCCACAGGGGAGGGTCATATTTCTTCTATTACCTTTCGAACGGGTATCATTCACGCCGATCATCGGATCGAGGTCCTACCCCCAGCAGGCTTCCTTACTGAGCCGCGTCAAATTCCAAAACCCAGTTACGACAAGGCGCTGTTTGAAAGAAAACTTCTTGAGCTGGGATTGACCAACGAATTCACACGCCGAACGATGGATAAGTTCGGAGAGTCGTTTGCTCTGGAAGAGTTGCGCGTCAGTCTCGAAGTCGAAATGAATCAGTCGCCCGTGTCGGACCAGAACGCGATTCGAGGGATGTTAGCTTTGGCCCAGTCCAACTATGAGGTTCAGTTTCAGCCTCAGCAGCAACTGTCGGAACGGGTTCTTTTTCCCGCCACGCCGTCACAACGCAACGGCATCGAAGACGCCCGGTTCGTCTGCTTCCAAAAGGATGACGGATCCTACGTCTACTACGCCACCTTCACGGCGTTCGATGGCAAGGTGATTTTGCCCGAACTGGTGGAGACTGCCGACTTCCTCCGCTTTCGTTTTATCACGCTGAATGGTCCGGCAGCCGAAAACAAAGGCATGGCTCTGTTCCCCCGGAAAGTCAGTGGTCTTTATGCCATGCTTTCCCGTCAGGACAATGAAAACATCTACATCATGTTTTCTGACGATGTGCACTTCTGGAGTGAACGCAAGGTACTCCTTAAACCGATGTTCCCCTGGGAACTCGTCCAGCTTGGAAACTGCGGGTCCCCCATCGAGACCGCAGCTGGCTGGCTAGTCCTCAGCCACGGTGTCGGCCCCCTGCGAACGTACTGCATCGGCGCCTTTCTCCTCGATCTCGACGAGCCCGGCAAAGTGATCGGCCGCCTGCGTGAACCCTTGCTCAAGCCGAATCAAAGCGAGCGTCAGGGGTACGTCCCGAATGTCGTTTATACCTGCGGTGCTCTCGTGCACAACGGCGAGCTGATCATTCCCTATGCCATGGCCGATCACGCCACCGGTTTCGCTACGGTTCCCCTCGATGAAGTGCTGGCTGCCATGGAGTAGGAATTGACCGTCAACAGCATGAGTGATCCCAACAAAAGAGTGGCGATCCTGTCACCGATAGCATGGCGAACGCCTCCTCGGCAATATGGCGCTTGGGAGACGGTGGCTAGCAATGTCACCGAGGGGCTCGTCTCCCGTGGCTGGAATGTGACCTTGTTCGCTACCGGAGATTCTGTGACCAGCGCTCACTTGCATGCCATCGTGGAACAAGGGTATGAAGAGGACTCCGCCGTCGACTCCAAAGTAGCCGAATACCTGCACATCTCCGAAGCGTTCGAGCTCGCGGCTGAATTCGACCTCATCCACAGCCACTACGACTTCATGCCATTGAGCTACACGCGGCTGATCAAAACACCGGTCCTCACCACCATCCATGGATTCTCGTCAGCCAAAATCATGCCCATCTATCAGAAGTATCGTGACGGATACTTTGTTTCCGTCAGCGACTCCGATCGAGCACCAGGGCTGAATTACTTGGCGACCGTCTACAACGGCATCGATCTTTCCTTGTATCCGCTTCAGGGCTCGGCCGGCAATGACCTGATTTTCCTTGGTCGGATCCACCCGGACAAAGGTCTTCATCTGGCCATCGAGGTGGCCCGTCTGAGCGGAATGCGTTTGATCATCGCCGGCATCATCCAGGACAAAGCCTACTTCCGGGAGCAAATCCAACCCCATCTCGACGATCAGAAGATTATCTACATCGGGCCAGTGGACGTGAAGGGCAAGAACGAACTGTTTGCTCGGGCCCGAGCGTTATTGCACCTGAACACCATCCCGGAACGATTCGGACTTGTGCTGGTGGAAGCCAATGCCGCTGGCGTGCCTGTGATCGCCATGGACCTCGGCTCTTGCCGTGAGGTGATTAAGGACGGGGAGACCGGTTTTCTGGTTCCCAACGTCGCTGAAGCGGTTCGGGCCGTTGGGCGAAGTTCTGAACTCGACCGACGTGCTTGCCGCAGCCGAGTCCAACAACACTTTTCAATCGAAACGATGGTGGAGGGGTACGAGCGGGTTTACTCGACGATTTTTGATCTGGAGGCGAAAAGACGGTTATGAAGGCGGACATTGTTAGGCGGTACGGCCACAACCCTATCCTCACTAAGGCCGAGATCCCCTATCCCGTGGAAACCGTTCACAACGCAGCGGTCGTGAAGCACGGGAACGAATACATCATGCTTTTCCGTTCTCACCTCCGCACCGGCCGGTCCATCATTGGCTTGGCACGCAGTCCCGACGGATTCCGCTTCACCGCCGATCCAGGGCCCTTTCTGACTCCCGACCGGGACGGACCTTTCGCTGCTTATGAAGAGTTCGGCGTGGAAGACCCACGCGTGACCCGGATCGACGGGGAGTACATCATTACCTATAGCGCATACTCGCGAAATGGAGTGCGGATTGCCCTGGCCAAGACGAAGGACTTCAGTCGGGTAGAAAAGATCTCTCTTATCACAGAGGCGGATTATCGGAATGTCGTAATTTTTCCTGAGAAATTTGATGGGCTCTACGCCCGACTTGATCGTCCTCATTCAGAGATCGCCCCCTGGTCAATCTGGATTTCCTATTCTCCGGATCTATGCTATTGGGGCCAATCGCAGCTCATCATGAGGCCTATGCAGTATCACTGGGACGAAATGAAGATCGGTCCTGGCGCTCCACCCATCAAGACGGACCAGGGATGGCTGTCTATCTATCACGGAGTCTTCCGGACTATGGATGGATCGGTCTATCGGTTGGGGGTTGCTCTTCACGACCTGCGGGACCCGGCGAAGATCATTGGAGTCGGCGACTCCTGGATCTTGCAACCGGAGGATCCTTGGGAGATAACTGGATATGTTCACAACGTAGTCTTTACCTGTGGCGCCGTTCCGGAGCCTAATGGAACCGTGAAAATCTACTGGGGAGGCGCAGACACCGTCATCTGCGTGGGAGAAGCGCATGTCTCCGAACTAATTGCACTGTGCCTCGATCATGGCAGACCGGCAAAGTAAGCAAGGCAACTCATCCATGGACCAGATCTTCCCGGAACAGATCTCCGACAGCATAGGCCAAAAAGTTTTTGGGGGAATGCGGCTATTCTGTTCAACCTCGGTTAGGGCTCGCCAGTTCAATTCGCCTTCGAGCTCAAACGAGAACCTAGCCGTTCAAATCTCGGTCCGATTCGGGCCAATTAACCGAGTCCAAGAATTCGTTAGAGGGTTAAGAAGGGCTGTCAGTACCCCTAAGATCCGGTGAGGATCGGCTCACAAAACATGTGTTTTCAATGGTCAATCGCTAGAAGTCGGTCCGGAGGTAAACTGAGTTGTGTATGCGCAAACGGCTGATTACTCCGACGCAAGGGACAGTTCGATCCCGTGGTGAAGGCTGGCTGGACGTTGAGCGAGCAGCCATTGTCGAAATTACTTCGGAAGACAAGAAATTTCCCGGTTGAATCTGCCTTCGCTTCCGGAGAAGCGCAGGGCTGGCGGGCAGCCATGGCCGGAGCGCAAACGATTCGGCTAATTTTCGACCAGCCGCAAAGGCTGAAACAAATATCGCTTGTCTTTGAAGAGAAAGAAACTGCGAGGACGCAAAAATTCGTCTTACGCTGGTCTTCCGGTGGCGGGACCTCTTTTCGAGAAATTGTGCGCCAACAGTGGAATTTCAGCCCTCCTGAGACAGTGCGCGAGGTCGAGGAATATCAAGTCGAGCTTTCAAACGTCAGCGTACTTGAATTGATCATAGTGCCGAATATAAGTGGCGGAGCCGCTCGCGCCTCCGTCAAGAGTCTGCGTCTATCCTAAGGCGCAACCATTTTTTGCTCATTGTCAGCGAGAGGAGTCAAGAACAAGAAGCCCGGCCGCGAGTTCTCGCACCAGGCGTCTTACTTATGTTCTGATTAGAGAGGTCGGACGTTTTCTGCCTCAAAGCCTTTCGGTCCCTTCGTGACGTCGAACTGGACCGTCTGGCCTTCTTGCAGGCTGCGAAAACGGCCTGCCTGAATGGCCGAAAAATGCACGAAAACATCGTCGCCGGACTGGCGGCTGATAAAGCCGAAGCCTTTGGCATCGTTAAACCACTTCACTGTTCCTTGTTCCATTGTGTTTCCTGTTTCTATTGTTTTGAATTTCTGCTGAGAAGAATCGCTGCGGGTGAAAAGAGGTAACGCTGGTTGGCGGACCGACTTCAACTGCGGGTGAATCAAACCAAGCTGATAGTGTTTTGATGTTCGTGCTAGGAGAACGATTCATTACTTGCATCGCAGCGCTGCCCTGAAAATCAGAATTCACGGCGATGAACTGTTCTGAACACTTGCGGCACTGGCTCTGGAGAACAATTAGAATCCCGCTGGAGTAGCCAGTTCAATCCGCCAGATGCTTGAGCTCTTTTTTGAACGCCAGCCTCGCAATCGCCGATCCACGCTGTTGGTGCAATGATTCGTGCGTGCTTAGCGCGTAGTCTGGTCGGTCTTCAGCGTGCATAATAAGGTGTGGGTTCCGGAAATTCTGGCACGCGAATTCCGGAAATTCTGGCACGCTCTGCTACCGCCGGCAAGATCTCCTCTAAGTTCAGATGACGGGTGCGACCCGAGGGTCCATCGAGATGGATAAAGCGTCCGCGTTCCAGGACGCGATCCAGGATGGCGGCCGCCAGA
>QHYH01000047.1 GCA_003223215.1 Acidobacteriota bacterium | reverse complement strand
TCCCAGGATAATTCGGCAGCGCAGCGCCACCTGTTGCGGCGTCCCGTGCGCGGATTCCCACTGTTCCAGTTGTGTGCGCTCAGACGGTTGTAAATCGATCGCCAGACCTTTGTTCGGCATGAATAGGATCATACCAAGCGCTGGAATTCTGTCAAGCTATTTATGGGACACTACACTAGCTCACACGACATCCCAGGGATTGAAAACCTCAACGCCAAGCCCGGCGAAGTCCCTGACGTTGCGAGTGACGATTGTAAGATCATGTTCAATGGCGGTTGCGGCGATCATGCCGTCCGCTGTGTTGAGCGGCGTTCCTTTTAACTGACACTGGCCGTCCAACACGCCCCAGCGGTCGGCAATAGAGTGAGTGACCACCAAAATGCGTCCGTGAAACCGCGGCAGCAGGTCATTTTCAAACCAGCGCTCCAGCTCGGTACGCCGCTTGCTTGCCGAAAGAATGACCAATCCCCGCCGCAGTTCGCCAATCGATACAACGCTCAAATGGAGCGATTGTTCATCTTTGGCGTAGACCCAATTTTCTACGCGTGGGTCGGGACGAGTGCGGATCAGTTCCGAAGGGATGTTGGTATCGAGCAGAAAACCGCTCACGATAGATCGGCCGGGCGGCCCGTCGACGGATTGCGACTGAAATCAAGGTCATCCGCCAAGCCCTTTACGGCTTCAAATACCTCTCGCAAGCTTTTCTCGGGATGGGCAGTGTCCGGTTGAGGTGTCGTGGACGGCTTCGACGGAGAAGACTGAAGTGCCTGCAAGATGACATCTTCGGCATCCTTAAACCCACCGCTCTGAAGACGCTGATTAATGAGGGCCTCAACTTCGGGTTTGGTGATCTGAATAGTCATCGGCGTGGCCTTCCTCTTATTAGCCTGTGTATGGCACTTGACCTTAGGCCCGTCATTTAAGGTCGCGCGGGCCGTTCCCCCTGCCCGGCTCTGATTAACTGCAATTATGATAATCTCACTGAATTCCGTCAAGGATGGCGAATGCGTTTGAGAGTTGCGCGAATCCTCCGAAGGCGGGCCGAGCGGCAAAGAAATTTGTCCGCGTTGGGACAAAAACGGCTGGGTGTGTTAGATAAATGGGGTCATGAGCGCACTGATTCTTACAGAAGATTTACAGGAGGTTTTGCCACGAAGGACTGTAATCACGGTCAATCCAGCCGAACGGTGCGCGGCATCCAACACTTGCAATACCCTGTCTTTGCAATGTTTTACGTTAAGTTGATTCCGCGGTTGGGGACGTAGTTCAGCTGGTTAGAACGCTGCCCTGTCGTTGGTTAGAATCCCACACTGTCACGGCCGAATCGCAGGATCAGCTCCCTCACCCCATTGCATCACTTCGCCGAACGCACGCCAAACGTCTCGCATCATAGGAAGCGGCGCAGACGACGGACCGGCTGCCGCGTCACGCGACTACGACGGGTTTGCCGCGCAGTTGCGAATCATCCCGCTGCTCCACTGACGCATAAAACACGTCCATGTCGATGTACACGATTTTGCGCACCTGCATGACGAGAACATTCCATTCCTCAGTTTCGAGTTAAGGGCGAGTGCTGACGAAATCACAGAAGGGCACGATGTCATAAAAGTTTTCCGAGCGGCCTTGCTATTGATTGATGGGAAGAATGAGCCGTGCCCCGGAGGTCGAGACTATCGGCGAAGAACCTCGCGAAAGGAACGAAAACTCATGATGAAGCGGTGTTGCTCAAGCACTGCTTTTGCGCGGTCAGCGTCTTCCACGGTGAGAATGCCGCTTGAGATTGCAAGTGTGAGAATGCCCGGAGTGTTCAGCAGGCGGCCTGCGCCCAACCTTGCCAGTGTTTCGCGGCGGAATTTCTTCTTTTCGTCGGAGGCGATGAGCCACTGCCGGCACTGCGCCAGGCTCAAGCATGCCGCTTCTCCGGAGCCCAGGATCTGGATGAGGTCTGCATACACTGTCAATTCCGCTGGGTCCATGAGCTGCACCTCCTGAAGCAGCCCCGAGGAGATGGCTGTCTGAAGGGCTTCCGCTTGGCTCGGATCTTTCACTTCCTTTACTACTTCTTCGGGAACCACGAAAGAATAAGGAGGCAGTTTTCCGAGCAGATCGAGTCGGCCAACGTGAATGAGATTAATAAGGATGTTCGCGTCGGTCACGACGACACGAACAGGAGAGGAACCTGGTGGGGGCATCCTTACTCCGGCAGGAGGACAGATTGTGCCTCAGCGTCGTCGATCCCCGCATTCACGAGAAGGTCTTGTGCAATCCACTGACTCACGCCGACGCGTTCCGCCAATTGCAGAAATTTCGCCTGACTGATTTTCTCGCGCCGTAAAGCTTCAAGGCCGAGAGCCAGAAAGCGCCGTTGAAACTCGCCGCGCTGCTCCAGGGATCCGTCCGTCTCCAGACCCAGAGCGGAGGCGATTCTCTTGCTGCGCCCTTCACTGTCCATGGTCCGGAGGCGTTCAAATTCCGGTTCGGAGACAAGCTTGAGATTGCGCAATCTGTAGAGAGTCGAGGGAACACTCACGCCGTAAGAGTGAGCGAGTTGAACAACGTCGTACAACTGGATTTCCTGGGTCGCCGGATCCGTTCGGGAATCAATCGCGACGACTCCCGCTTCGTCAAAAATGTCCGCGTGAATCCGGCTGGCTGCACCCTTGCCGAGCGATGCGACGAATTGGCGGACGCCTTCTTCAGGAAGAAGAAAATTCGCGGCAAACGAGTTTGCTCGCACTTCTCTCAGCTCATTTCGTTCGCTCTCGCGGCTCACCATGCCAATCGTGTCCTTGTCCAGCAAGACGTGAGCATACTCGTGGCACCAGGAAAAGCGGCGTCGTTCGCGAGAATGTCTGTCATTAATGACAATAAACGGTCCGACCTTCGGGTGACTGATCGTGAGGCCTGAAACCGAGTCCGGCATGGAAACCGTTCCGGTTCGGATTCCTTGCGCCTCAATCAATGAAGAAACGTCTCCGAGCGCAGCGGAGCCAAGACCCAATCGGCGACGTTCTTCGAGCGCGACATGTTCACCGATCTGAATCGCTTCCCAACGGCTGCGGGGAAAAGCATGTGAGTAAGTAGCGACGGTGATGGTCGCGCGGCTGATGCCAAGGAGGTCCTCCAGGTTCGTCAGCTCGTGACCAAGAGCGATGCAATCCCGAAGCGCCTGCTTTACGCCATCTTCTCCGACATCTTCGTGTGAGCGGAAAAGTGCATGCACCACGTCGTCTTCGGCGAACTCATCGGCGAGGAGATCGCGAATGTCTCTCGCGAAGAGATAGGCAAGCGTCTGGAGTTCGATACCAGAAACAGGCCGTTTTCCCTGCTCGATCTGTACGACAATCGGTCGGGAGACGCCGAGCTTTTCTGCGACCTCGTCCTGCGTCATCCCACACGATTCGCGTGCCTGCCGGATTCGGCGGCCCAATTCGATTTGGTCGATCGCCATATTTCCTCCTAACAGAGGATTGGAAGCGAGCTCGGAGTGAGTGAGTCTAGTGCCAAGTGCGAGGCATAGCCAGCGAGAAGTCCCGCGAGCAGCCCGGACAGAAAACGCAGAATGAACTCCAACACGGCGTACCCAATCGTCGGCAAAAGCGCGGGCGATGCCGCCCGGAGCTGTGCGTAGCGTTGCGCCTCCGTACGGAGATTCGCCTGCCACTGTGGAAGCTGCTGGTTCATGAAATAGCCGACTGTGCCGGTGATGCTCATGCTGTGCGCTTCGACGCGATGGCGCGGAGAACAGGGCGTATCAATCCAGTCGGGAAACAGTCCTCCGCCAATGCCTCCAACTAGTCCTCCCGCAGCCTCAGCCAATACATAAGGTCCCGGCTGGCCCCACGCATGGTAGGTAGCATAGGCGGCCCCAGACACGGATCCGACACGAAGATGGACATCACGATTCGGCATGACGGTTCTCCTAGATGAAGGTTACCAGAATTGGCAGAAATTGGAAAACAATGTTATCTTATAGCAAAGGAGCTGGCATATGGCAACCGCTGAGAAGCCGATTTGGTTCCAGAGCAGCCGGGAGCAGCTGGACGCTTTGCTGCTGGAGGTTTGTGACGGACTCCAGCTCAGGCCATCGCGACACGAGTTGGCCGTCGAGCGGTATGGCACCGTAAACGAGATACTCGAAAAAGCAGGAAGCCCTTTCCGGTTCCTTCGCCCTCGGATTTTCCCGCAAGGCTCGATGGCGCTGGGCACCACGTGCAAACCAGTCGAGGGTCCTCACGATCTTGACTTTGTCCTTCAAATCGATGCCCCTCACTGGCGGTGGCATCCTCTCGCGGGGCTTAGTGCCTTGTACGAATTCCTGAGCAGCAACGAGACCTACCGGAAGATGATTTCGCTGAAAAATCGCGTGGTGCGATTGACGTACGCGGATGAGTTCTACATGGATATTTTGCCCGCGTACACGGATCTGTCTTCCGGCGGGACGTGCATCCTCGTGCCGGATCGCGCGAGAGTCTCGCTATGTCCCAGCAATCCGGAGGGTTTCATCCTGTGGTTTCGCAACAGATGCCTGACGCGCACGCGGAGGGTGATGGAAAAGGCGAAGCCTGTTCCGGCGCAGGAGGCTGTTCACGAAAAGGAACCGCTGCAGCTTGCGGTGCAACTGCTGAAGCGCTGGCGGGATCTCGCATTTGCTGAGGAGTGCCTCGCGCCAATTTCCGTTGTTCTCACGACGTTGGCAGGCATGTATTACGCCGGAGAAGAATCGGTCAGCGAGGCGATGACCACGATTCTGTCCGGCATCGTCAATGCAATCGCGCTCGAGGATTTGCAGGGTAAGCGAATCGTCGTCCGAAATCCCAGCAATCTTCTCGAAGACTTCGGAGAGAGGTGGGACGCGAATCCGCAGGCGTATAACGCATTCAAAGCTGGAATTCGAAGACTGCAGAAGGAGTGGACCGTCATCGTGGCCGGTGGGCGTGAAACGGACAAAGAATTGGAGCGCCTATTCGGCGAATACGTTCGAACGGCGCTCGTCAAGCGAGCGCAACGCCTGCAGGAAGCGAGAAAAGCAGGTGCACTCGCCGTCGGATCGACAGGCGCCATCACCGGACTTGCCAGCGGCGTCGCGCGAATCCGTCCAAACGTGTTTCACGGCGATGCGTAGATTCATACGAGAAAAGTTTCTGACCGCGATGCAGCAGGATCAGTTCGTGCGGTCCCGCTTCCCGCATTTTCGCCGTACCACGAACCGCGGCGATCGGATCAAATGGCGTGGCACGCTTCAGCCATCGCCGCGGAGCGATCTGTATGAAGTAGAGATTGTCTACGAAATTCCTTGCAGGCCGCACATTCAGGTTGTGACTCCCAGGCTCACAACGTGGGGAGACTTAAAAAGGCAGCCGCATACCTTTCGGGACGGCAGTTTGTGTGTGCACCAGGCGCACGAGTGGCACGGAAACAAACTTATCGCGGAGACGATCATTCCGTGGACGTGCCTGTGGCTAGCGTTTTACGAGACGTGGCTGGAAACCGGCTGCTGGCTCGGCGAAGGAACTCACCCGGATTTGCCGGAACACAGTCCGTTTGGCGAGATCGTCGGGGCAGCAGCATGAAATCGTCGCGCGCACAGCGGAACCAAAAACGCAAAACCGGTGCATCGTTGAGCCCGGTGGTCCATGTCCGGCGTATTCCGGATCTGACGCGCCTGCTGCTCTTCGTTCGCGCCGGTGGTCGATGCGAATTCGATGGCTGCCCACGGTATCTGATGGAACATCCGGTGACTTTGACCGCGGGCAATTTCGCGCAAGTGGCCCACGTTGTTGCGTTCCGGAGAGATGGACCGAGGGGGCGCGTTCGGTCGCGTCCGAAGGAGATTCACGCTCCCCAGAATCTCATGCTTCTTTGTCCTCAATGTCACAAGCTGATCGACGATAAACCGAAAGACTATACGAGACGCGCGCTTTCGGAATACAAGCGCCGTCACGAAAAGTGGATCAAGCAAGCAACCGGTCTTTCGCCGGAGCGTAAGACGGCTTTGATTGTTTTCACCGCTCCGATCGGCAAGCAAACGGTTTCCATTTCGTACGACCACATGCTTGAAGCGGTGGCTCCGCGGTATCCGATTTCTCGAGAAGGGTTGGAGATCGACCTTACGAATCTGCTGGAGGAAAACTCGGCCGTGACTGCGGTTGCCAAGCAAAACATCGCGGACCGCCTTTCTCGCTATTTTGAACCGAGGGGAGAATGGCAGCGGACCGGTCATGTCTCATTGTTCGCACTGGGCCCGATGCCGCTTTTGATTTTCCTGGGCTCGCAGCTGAGCAATAAGGTTTCAACGGACTTGTATCAGAGGCATAGGGACACCGAGAGCTGGACCTGGAAGAAATCCGGGCGCCCGGTGAAGTACAGATTCGAAACCGTTCAGACCGGCAGCGACGAAAGCCGGGTGGCCCTGCTGCTGTGCTTGAGCGGTTCCGGCCCCCGGGAAATGCTCCCGGCGCAGATCGATCCCGCGTACTTTGTTTACGAACTGACGCTAGATGGAACGACGCCTTCGCCCACCTTTCTTTCTTTGCGGGAAGACTTGGACAATTTCCGGATGGCATACCAAGACGCCCTCGCAGGGATTGCGAAGGTACATGGAGGCCTCAAAGAACTCGATCTCTTCCCCGCCGTTCCTGCGCCAGTTGCTGTCTTGTGTGGCCGTGAGACTCTTCCAAAGGTTCATCCGGCGCTTCGAGTGTACGACTACGATAAGACAAAGGGCGGATTTACGTTCCAACTGACGGTAAATTCGTAACAAATCGATCGCATGACTGAGGTTTCCCAAATGCCAAACCTGCCAATCCCGCACGGAACGCACGCGGAGACGGCGTCGTTGGAATTTCCCTTCATCGGTTTCTGGTCCGTTTCCGTCTCCGTTGGGTCACTTCCAGAACCTCCGTCGGGACATCCACCGGTTCTGATGGTTCGGGAGCGCTCGTTTGTCGTCTCGAGTGGCGCTCAATCCACACGCAGAATCCCAAACAGACTGCCGTTATGGCGAGTACCGCAACCGTAGCTGGTTCCATTGTTTTTTCCTCCTGCTTTGATTCACCAAGAGCTGCCCTGCTATTTACAACCTCTTCTGTCCGCCGGCGCGAGGGGACCTTCCTCGACCATTCGTCCTTTCACCTTGCTCCCTTCGTTCGTTATAGGGCTATCGCTCCATTCGGACAATTAGAAACTTCGTTTCTTTCAATTAGAGAATTTCGCAGTATGATGCCTTCATGGAATGGTTGAATTATCACCACCTGTTTTATTTTTGGACCGTTGTCCGCCTGGGCAGCATAACGAAGGCGTGCGAGGAACTGCGGTTGGCGCCTCCGACCGTGAGCGCGCAATTGCGGAGTCTTGAGGACCAACTGGGCGAGAAGCTGCTGAAGCGTTCCGGACGAAACCTGGTACCGACGGAAATCGGCCTTGCGGTGTACCGCCAAGCGGAAGAGATTTTTTCCATCGGCCGGGAAATCATGGACACGGTGAAACAACGCCCGACGCATCGGCCGTTGCGCTTGGTGGTTGGTTTGGATGACGTTGTACCGAAGGAGATTGCATACCGGCTCATTGAGCCGGCACTACGATTGGAGATGCCGGTGCGCCTAGTGTGTCACGAAGCGAACTTGGAACGCTTGGTTGCGGAACTGGCGTTGCACGAGATCGACGTCGTGTTATCCGATTCTCCGGTAACTCCGAGCCTCAATATGCGCGTCTACAGTCACTACCTGGGAGACTGCGGCGTCGTATGGATGGCACCGCCACGCTTGGCGAAGCTTTACCGCAAAGGGTTTCCGAAGTCGCTGAACGGCGCACCCGTTTTGCTTCCTACCGATGACACTGCCATACGCCGGAAATTGGACCAGTGGTTCGCTGGGTTGGAGATCGAACCGAAAGTGATTGGAGAATTTGAAGACTTCGCGCTTCTCCGCGTTTTTGGGCAGGCAGGTGCCGGGATCGTTCCCGTTCCCACAACCCTTGAAAAGCAATTTCACAATCAGGACAAGGTCATCCGGCTGGGGATTGCACGGAACGTATTTGGCCGTTTCTACGCAATCTCTGCGGAACGGAAGCTCCGCCACCCCGGAGTTGTCGCAATTTGTGAAACCGCCCGGCGTGAAGTCTTTGCATGAGATAGATTGACCTCGCCGTACTCCCGTGCCGTCTCAAGAGGGCTTTCCTCGGAAGCCGAAGCACCAGGAAACTCAGCCTTCTGGAGCGAAGCATTCTCATCTACTTGAGCGGGCCGCCCTCTTAGCCGCGATCCTGTGAACGCGTGTCTTCGACTCCAATTGCACTGGCCTTGGGAGCGAGGAATTTGTTGGCATGCCCCGCCCTTGCGACAAGTGGTTCCAGCAGTTCGGGCATTGCGCTCCGGTTTGTGTGAGCGCCAGAACCTCCGTTAGAAAATTCAGGGTGTGACCACAATACGGACAGATCATGTTCGTGTACTCCTTTCTTGCAGCAAAAGTGCGGATGCGCACCTAGGTCGCAGAACCAGCCGGGGCCAGCACTTCGATCCCGATCTCTCTTTGGATGGCGTCCTGCGCTTTCAACCATTCCTTCAACTGGTCGTGCTTCCCGAGAACGGATTGCAGCATCGAGACCATCTTTTCGTGTTCCTGCATGGCCCTGGTGAGAAGTTCGGTTGTCCCAATATCGCCGCGCAGGCTGGCATTACCTGCCAGAGAGCCCCGCAAGGAGCGAAGCAAGATCTCATGGTCGTCGTACAGATCTTCGACCATCGCCAGCTCGCTCGGATGCACTTCCGGACGCTCTTGGAGGCGAGTGCATCTCAGGAACTCCGTCATCGTGCCGAAAGCGTTGCCCCCCAGCGCGCGGACGCGTTCCCCAACCTCGTCGATAAACACATCCAGCTTGGCGTATTGGTCACCAAATAGCGTGTGCAGATCGTGGAAATGGGGCCCGGTCACATTCCAGTGATAATTCTTCGTCTTCGTCGAGAGAAGGTACTCATCCGACAGCAAGTTGTTGAGAGCCCGGGTGACCTCCCTCCGATTGCTATCTTCTAATCCGATGTTGATCATGTGTCTGTTCCTCCTTCATGGTGACACGACTGAAAATGAATCTTCTTCCGCTGGGCATACCGCCTAAAGCTGAAATTGTTCGACGTTCTCGCGCTTCATTTGCGAATCGCGCCGCATCGCCACGGAATGATCCGACTCGTCGCCAGCGGCCTCGGGTTGGTACAGCACCTGAATCACGTTGAGCCGCCGCCGTCCACCCGGAGTCGGCCATTCGATCTCGTCGCCCTCGCGGTAGCCAAGCAGGGCAGTAGCTATCGGCGCGA
>QHYH01000092.1 GCA_003223215.1 Acidobacteriota bacterium | reverse complement strand
GGTGATCCCGCGCTCGCGCTCTTCCGGCGCGTTGTCAATGGTGTCAAACGCCCGGAACTGCACCTTCGGGTTATGCTTGCTGAGCACTTTGGTGATCGCCGCCGTCAAAGTGGTCTTGCCATGATCGATGTGCCCGATCGTCCCGATGTTCACGTGCGGCTTGCTGCGCTCGAATTTCTCCTTGGCCATTTCGTTTTCTGCTCCTCAGTCGAATTCGTCGGTCATCTACGGAATCTACTTCTTGCCGCGCACCTTCCCGATAATCTCCTCGCCAAGGCCGCCCGGCACTTCCGCGTAATGCGAAAAATGCATGGTGAAATTCCCGCGGCCTTGTGTGCGGCTGCGCAAATCCGTGGCGTAGCCGAACATTTCCGCCAGCGGAACCTGCACACGAATCACATGGCTGCCCGCGCGCACTTCCGAACCTTGAATCTGCGCCCGGCGCGAGTTTAAGTCGCCAAAAACCGCTGCCATGTATTCTTCCGGAACCACCACTTCCACCTTCATGATCGGTTCGAGCAGCACCGGCTTGGCCCTCGCGCAGGCTTCCTTGAAGCCCATGGAACCCGCAATCTTGAACGCCATTTCCGAACTGTCGACATCGTGATAGCTGCCGTCGACGAGCACCGCGGCAACGTCCACCATCATGAAGCCCGCGAGCGGACCGCTATCCATGGCTTCGCGAATCCCCACCTCGATCGGGGGAATGAATTCCTTGGGAATTGCGCCGCCAAAAATCTTGTCCACAAACAGGAAGCGGTGCTCCTTGTCGAATTTCCACTTGCCGCCCGCGCCGGCGACAGACTTTGCGAGCGCGTCCAGCTCGTCGCTAGACATTTCGTGCATGTTTTCGTGGTCCGCACTGGGCAGCGGATGCACTTCGAGTTTGCAATGGCCGTACTGGCCGCGCCCGCCGGTCTGCTTGATGTACTTGCCTTCGGCTTCGGCCTTCTTGCGGATGGTCTCGCGGTAAGCCACTTGCGGGCGGCCGACGTTCGCTTCTACGTTGAATTCGCGCTTCATGCGGTCGACGATGATTTCCAGGTGCAATTCGCCCATGCCGGAGATCAGCGTCTGCGCGGTTTCCGTGTCGGTGTGCACGCGGAACGTCGGATCTTCCTGCGAGAGCCGGGCCAGCGCCTGGCCCATCTTGTCCTGGTCCGCTTTCGTTTTTGGTTCAACGGCTACGGAAATAACCGGGGCGGGGAAATCGATGGCTTCAAGGATGATCTGCTTGTTTTCGTCGCACAGCGTGTCGCCGGTGGTAACGCTCTTCAACCCGACGCAAGCGCAAATGTCACCGGCGTACACCACGTCAATCTCTTCGCGCTTGTTGGCGTGCATTTGCAACAGTCGCCCGATGCGTTCGCGGCTGCCCTTGGTCGAGTTGTAAATGTAGCTGCCGGCCTTCAGCATGCCGGAATACGCGCGGATATAGGTCACGTGGCCCACAAAGGGGTCGGACATGATTTTGAACGCCAGCGCCGAAAAGGGCTGGTCGTCGGCGGCGCGCCGCAGAATCGGTTCGTCATTTTCGGGGTTGATTCCTTCCACGGGGGGAACATCGACAGGCGAGGGGAGATAATCGACAACCGCGTCGAGCAACGGCTGAATGCCTTTGTTCTTAAAAGCCGACGCGGCAAGCACGGGAACGATTTTCATCGCCAGCGTGGACTTGCGAATGGACTTGCGCATCTCCTCGACCGACAGCGTGCCTTCGTTCAAATACTTGTCGAGCACCTCGTCGTCGTGTTCGGCGACGTATTCGACCACCTTGTTGCGGTGATCTTCGTAAAACTTCCTATCGATGGCGGAACCCTTGAGGGCCGCAGCCACATCGGGACGCGAGCTGACAAATGCCGCATCCCAGAGCTTCTCGACCTCGAAGACCTCAAACTTCGCGCCCAGCGTTTCTTCCAACCAGACAATCACTTTCTGTTCGAGGAAGTCGATGCACCCGATGAAGTTGTCTTCTCTGCCAAGGGGAAACTGCAGGGGAACGGGGTGGGCTCCGAGGCGCTGCCGCATGGAGCGGATGACGTGGTCGAAATCCGCGCCCATTTTGTCCATCTTGTTGACGACCGCGAGGCGCGGGACGCGGTACTTGTCCGCCTGGCGCCAGACCGTTTCCGACTGCGGCTGTACGCCCGCCACCGAGTCAAAAATCGCCACGGCACCGTCCAAGACGCGCAGCGAGCGCTCCACTTCGACGGTGAAGTCCACGTGGCCCGGCGTGTCAATAATATTGACGCGGTATTTCTTGCCGGAGCGATCCCACGCCGCGGTGGTCGCGGCGCTGGTAATGGTGATGCCGCGCTCGCGCTCCTGCTCCATCCAATCCATGGTGGCCGTGCCTTCGTCGACCGAACCGATCTTGTAAGTCACACCCGTGTAATAAAGGATGCGCTCGGTCGAGGTGGTCTTTCCGGCATCGATGTGCGCCATGATCCCGATGTTCCGGGTGTCCTCGAGTTTGAATGCTCGTCCCATGCTCCCCGCAGCCTTTTTGTCTCCGGGCCGGATTGCAACTGCTTCGCTCACGATGGCACCAATCCTTGTTTCCTTTTTCCTTACCAGCGATAGTGGGCGAACGCCTTGTTGGCTTCCGCCATGCGATGCACATCTTCCTTCTTCTTGATGGCTCCGCCGCGCGCATTGGCTGCGTCGATCAGTTCATCGGCCAGCTTGCCCACCATCGTCTTGCCCGCGCGTTCCCGCGAATACTGCAGCAGCCAGCGAATGGCCAGCGACTGCCTGCGAAAAGGGTTTACTTCCACCGGAACCTGATAGTTCGCGCCGCCCACGCGCCGCGTCTTCACTTCCAGCACCGGCTTCACGTTCTCGACGGCCTTCTTGAAAATCTTCAACGCATCGTCGCTGGTCTTTTTCGCCACCTGGTCCATCGCGCCGTAAAACACACGCTGCGCCGTGCTCTTCTTGCCATCCCACATCATCGAGCAGATAAACTTTTCCACCAGGTCGTTGCCGTAAACCGGGTCGGTCGCCTGGACTCTCCGCGAAACTAATCCTTTGCGTGGCATCGCTCTCTATCGCTCCTTCAAGTCCTCTTCGCGAAACCGCTATTTCGCCTGCGCCGCTTTCGGCCGCTTCGCGCCGTACTTCGACCGTCCCTGCTTCCGGTTCTCCACGCCCGCAGCGTCCAGCGTCCCGCGCACGACGTGATAGCGCACTCCCGGCAAATCCTTTACGCGGCCGCCGCGCACCAGCACGATCGAGTGCTCCTGCAGGTTATGACCGATACCGGGAATGTAGGTCGTCACCTCCACGGCGTTCGTCAGGCGCACGCGCGCCACCTTGCGCAGCGCCGAGTTGGGCTTCTTGGGCGTCTGCGTGTACACGCGGATGCACACGCCGCGCTTCTCCGGGCAGCCCGCCAACGCGGGCGACTTCGTTTTGCTCGTGACCGCTTCACGGCCCATGCGTACCAATTGCGAAAACGTCGGCACAGTCTTCCCTCTTTCGGCCACACCGCAGCCAGACTATCGCGCGGGACACTTCGCGCCCCCGCCAGGCGCGCGGACAAAACTGCGCGAGAGCGTGCCCTGTTGCTGAAAGGTCTGCTGCGAATCCGGAGGACAACCAGCAAGAAACTCCGTACGCACTCCAAGAGGCAGAGCTATTCTCTTGGTATCAGTTCGGAGAGGCTTACTCGGCTTTGCGGGGCTGGCGCCCCATTCCGGCCGCTCTTCGCTCCCATTCCGTCTTGCTTGTTCCGGGACCGAAGATAATGCCCTTCCAACTCAACGGCTCCAAAATTTCCGGAGCCGCCCCACTCAGGTTAGTTACCTCCCTGACAAACAAGAGAGTATAAGGAAGCGGACGTGCTGTGTCAAATAGCAATTTGCAGGTCCTGTGGGAAAAAACCCTTAAAATCTTTCGTTTACGAAAAGGGCCCCGGCAAGCCATCGAATACGGTTAACCGGTCACGCATGAGGGAGGTAAAAGGCAGCCTCACCTGGGCCGTATCTTGCTGATCGACGGGCCCTTGCACCCGGCCTCCTCATTGGGCTTTTTTCGGTTGCGGGGTCACCAGGTGCCTCGGAATCGTCACCTTTCCTCCTTCGACCACCGTGTAGCCATCGCGGATCACCAAGTCCAGCCCGCTTAGTTCGTCCAAGTTCTCATCGAGCCGGCCGTCGACCACCAGCACATCGGCAAGCTTGCCCGGAGCGAGCGTGCCCAAGCGATCGTCCATGTCCAGAATCTCCGCATTCGTCTTGGTCGCCGCTACCAAAGCTTCTCGGACGCTCCACCCGGCAGCCACGAAGTTCTTCAACTCGCGAATGTACGGCCCGGGCAGGTAGCGATACCATCCAATTCTGTTCCCACTCCGCACTTGATTCCTGCCCTCCGCAATTTCTTTAGCATCTCCAGATTGGCTTCGTTTGAAAACGTGAACCGACGCGAAGTCCAGCCAAATTAGCCACCCCACTCGTCAAAGATAATTTCATACGGAATCAGCGTCGTGTCGGCGGCGACACCTTTCTTGGCCATAAACTGAATCGTCTCATCCGTCCTCGGCATGAGATGCTCGACGGTGGTCCGCTCCAGCTTCCACCGCCCGCTCGATGCAAGCCGGTCCTCACGCACCCACTCTTTCAAGCGAAAGGTGACGTCGCCCTGCGAACCGACGTCGCGCACGCCGGTAATTCCGCTCTCGAAAAAGTAGCGGAGCTTTTCGACGACGCGCAGCGTCGCGTCGGCTTCGCTCGGAGCCTGCTGCACATCGCCTTCCGTCAACGGATAGGTCAGGTGCGTGTGCAGATCGACGAGTCCCGGAAGAATGGTTTTGCCCGCAACGTCCGCTACTTCGGCGTTCGCGGCCATGCGGTCGACGAGGCCGGGAAAATCTTGAAAATTCTGTTGCGCGCGATGACCAGCGTGGCTCGATGCGCGGCCGCCTCCGTCCCGTCAACCAGAACGCGGTCCGGTCCGCTTGGTCCCGGCTTCACCGGGATGCGCCGCGGATCGCCGCTCACCGGCGTTGACGGATCCAAAAACTTTCTCCGGTCCTGCGCTTTGTCCTGACCCGCCACTCCTGCCAAGAAAACCAACATCGCGCCGAGCCATGCCGCGCTTTTCACGCGCACGTCCAGGTTCATGATCAAGCTCGTTTCGCACGCCTTTCCTGGCACAGCTCGGAACGCTCCATCCCGACGAGCGATCTCGATTCACGGCGCCCAGAACCGGAAGGTTCCAACTCACTCTGGAACTCGGATTCCTCGACCGGCCGCACATGGTCGCGCCGGCCCCTCGGTCGATACCGCTCCTAGCGACCGTGCTTCTCTGGAAAACCTGGAAAAAGTTGTTGTTTTCTGGAACGGCCTTTTTGGGTATACTGTTGTCCTAGGCGTTGTCCCCGTCATCGGTCGATTTTGCATGGCAAGTCCTGATCTTGACGCCCCAGCCCGGGTCAGCCACTTGACTGCCGCGAAGTTCCCTTGCGGCTCTCTTCGTAGTTGTGTGTCCGTTCTGCTGGCCTTTTCGGTCGCACTGGCGGCCGCCATGCAGTGCCACGCCCAAGAGCAAACACAACAAAACCAAAATCAAGCGCAAACCCAGACGCAAGACCCGGAGCAAAGCGTTGCGGAAGTCGCACGGCAGGAACGCACACGCAGGCAAAACCAGCAGAAAAAAACCAGGCACGTTTACACCAGCGAAGAGCTGAAGCGTGAGCAAATTCTTACGCCGGAAGATCACGCCGAGTTCGAAGCCCGCAAAAATCAGCAGCCGGCTGCCCCTGCCGGCCCAGCAAAGTTGCAACACGGTGCGAGCGGCACAACCGTCGCACAAAACGCCCATGCCGCTTCGCCTTCCGCAAATTCCGCCGACGTCCCGCTCGGCGAGATCGCGCGGCGCCTTCGCAGAGAAAAGGAATCACAACAACTGCAGCGCTCCGCGGAATTTCCTCTTCCCTTCGCGGACGCTCCCGTGCTCGCCTCGCCCAAGCCGCCGACCCAGCCCTTACTTCCGTCTGTGACCGTGGCTCCTCCCACGGTCGTTGTACCTGCTCCGCGAGTGGTCGCTCCGTGGCGGCCGTTCGTCAAGCGGTCCCCCTTCGAACGGCCGCGCGCGCTGCCTGCGCCTCCTGTTGCTCCGCGCGGGTTTGCTCCTGCACCTCCTGCTATCTTCCCCGCGCCGGACGCCCCCAGCGCGCTTGCCACACAGCCAGCGGCGCGCATCGCACCGTCACTGCGAAGCTCGGGTAAGCTGACGATCGTCACGGTCAAACCCGGCGACTCTCTCTGGAAGCTTGCCGCTTCGTGCCTTGGCGATGGACACCGCTGGCAAGAACTCCTGACACTGAATCCCGGCCTCCGTAATCCCGAGCTCCTCGAGGTCGGTTCGCAGATTGTCGTGCCGGCTTCTCTGGCTCCTTCGCTCGCAGTAACGAAGTACACGGTCCGGCACGGCGACACGCTCTGGACCATTGCGCAAACCCAACTCGGCCACGGCATTGCCTGGTCCTGCATCGCTCACGCCAATCCGGATCTGCGAGACGAGAACGTCCTCCAGGAAGGCCAAGTACTACTCCTTCCCTCCTCCTGCCCGAAATAGATCGCGTTGTCAGCGGCAGCTTCCCTGCACTTGGGGTTGCCTTTAATGCGAGGCGCACAGCCGCACCCTGCCTTCCGTATTTCGTAGGAGCCTACTGATTCTTGGAGATCGGAGCACATCTCAAGAGCCGGGAATCTGCTCAAACTCTATAAATTGTTGATATGAGGATGTTTCTCCGAACCTCGATCCTATACCGTCTGTGGCATTCCGATTGCCCGCTTCGCTCTGGGCCGTGTTGGGGCAGGGCCTCGATCCCCTAAATTTTCAGTTTTTCATGAAACCGCGCTTGTTCCGCGGGCGCGCTTCTCCCAGCAAACCGCGGAAACGGCTGAGAGAAAGTCCAAACCTTCTTCGACTCCAGGAGGAACAGCATGATGAAAGCTGTCGCAACCAGGTCATCGTTTCGAGATGCGTGCTTTTGCGTTTTCGTTTTGCTTATTCTTGTTTGTGCGGCAACCATTCCTGCCCTAGCCCAATCCACTGCCAGCCTGACTGGCATTGTCACCGACGCCAGCGGGGCCGCGGTTCCCAATGCCAAGGTCACGGTAACCAACAAGGCTACGGGAGTCTCCTTTAACACGCAGACCGATAGCGCCGGGGCCTATCTAATCCCCTCCCTGCCGATTGGCGTCTACGACATCGAAGTGACGGCTTCGGGCTTCCAAAAGGCGCTGGTCACCGACCTCGATCTTCCCGTCGCCACTTCTGTGACTCGAAATGTCCAGCTGAGAATTGGAGAAACCTCGGTGACTGTCGAGATCACCGCCGATGCGGTGATCCTCGACACCGCCACGAACAGCATGGGGCAGGTCATCAACGACAAATACGTGCAGGACATACCCCTGAACGGCCGTCATTTCACCGACCTCAGTCTGCTGACTCCCGGCACCATCACGCCGCCTGCCAATGGTTTCCTTTCTTTTCCTCTCCGCGGCCAAGGCTCTTTCGGCATTAATACCGCAGGCCAGCGTGAGGACACGACCAATTGGTTGGTCAACGGCATCAATTTAAACGATCCGGTACAGAACCAGATCACTTTTCAGCCGCCCATCGGCACGCTCGCGGAATTCAAGATCGATAACTCCGCTTTTCCCGCGGAGTACGGACGAAATTCCGGCGCCATCGTCAATATGGCCACGCGCTCCGGAACGAACGATTTTCACGGCGAAGCCTTTGAGTTCCTTCGCAACAACGCTCTCGATGCGCGCAACTTTTTTAACACCGTGCCGAACCCCCAGGCCCCGTTCAAGCGCAACGAGTTTGGCGGCGCCTTTGGCGGTCCCCTCAAAAAGAACAAGGCTTTCGTTTTTCTCGCCTATGAGGGTTTGCGACAGCACCAGAGCTTGACCGTCACCAGCACGGTACCAAGCCAGAACCAGATAGCGGCCGTTACCGCGCCTGCGGTAGCTGGCCTTATCACGCTTCTCCCCCCTGCTAACTTCCATCGAACCTCGGACGCATCCGCCGCTCAGGCTGACTGGACAGGATTCACGGGTGGTGCGCTTGCCAACGTCTCGTTGAACCAAGGATCGGCAGACTTTGACGTCGACCTTCGGGCTCAGGACCGCCTCCACGGCTACTACGTGGTTCAAAAGGACCTTCGCGAGGAGCCCACGGCCGGCGGCGCCATTGGCGCAAATATTCCCGGCTTTGGCGACACGCGTGACGGTTTCCGGCATTTGGGCACGTTGAGCGAGGATCATACCTTCGGACCAAGTCTCGCCAACACGGTGCGCCTCGGCTTCAACCGTATTCACCTGACTTTCACTCCCAACGGCTTCTTCGACCCCGCGAAATTCAATATCGGCATGCCGGCGGGTTCCCCGGTCGCCAGCGGCTTGCCGTTTATCAACGTTGCAGGCACTTTGGGCTTCGGTGGGCCAACCGGTGAGCCGCAAGGCCGTGGCGACACCACGGCGGTTTTGAATGACACGCTGAGCTGGCTCAAGGGCCGGCACACCTTCGCCTTTGGCGGAGAAATCCGGCGCGCCTATAACAACAACATTGCGGAAAACATCGGAAGCTTCACTTACACAACCATGGCGAACTTCCTGGCGGACAAAGGCAACGTCTTCACGGTTCTGCTCGGTTCTGGGAGCAACAAGATTCTGCAGCCCGCCTATGACGCCTTCGCCCAGGACAGCTTCAAATTGGCGCGGAACTTCACCTTGAACGTCGGCTTCCGTTATGCTTGGAACTCCACACCATCGGAGTCGCGAGACCGCTTCACCAACTTCGACGCTGCCAGCGGCACTTTGGTCTCTGCCGCTCAGCCGTATCACACGAACAACAAGAATTTCCAGCCCCGTGTCGGCTTCGCCTGGGATCCCTTCAAGAGCGGCAAGACTTCCATCCGTGCTGCTTATGCGATCATGACCCAGGCCCCGACCACCAACATCCTCACCGGACTCAGTTCCAATCCTTTGTTTGCCGTGCCTGTCAACCTCGGTTCGTCATCGAACACGATCACGCTCGAAAATCCCTTCCCGCCCGGAACTGGTATCAGTCTGGGGCCGTTCGCGATCAACCCGAACTTCGACAATAGTTATGTTCAGGACTGGAACCTCACCATTCAGCGGCAACTCAGCTCCAATCTCGGCGTCGAAGTCGCTTATGTGGGCGTAAAGGGCACGCACCTGCAACTTTCACAAAACATCAATCAGCCTTTCGTCAACGGCGGCGTCTATGCGTCCACTCGCCCGTTTCCCACGCTTCCGCAGACAAGCCCGGTGCTGCCCGCGCAATGCGCCCCGCCCAATCCAGTCTGCCCGCTTGGCAATTTCAGTGGCGGAGGTCAGGTAAACAGCGGGGGGAACTCCAACTACAACGCAGTGTGGGCCACCGTCAACAAGCACTTCTCTCACGGCCTGCAGTTCCAGGGTTCCTATACGTTTTCCAAATCGCTGGATTACAACTCCCTGTCAACGGGAGAGAGCCTCTTCATCCAAAATGCCTACAATCCGCGGGGCGATTACGGACCTTCCGAGTTTGACGTCCGCCACCGCTTCGTTCTCAGTGGCTTCTACGAACTGCCCTTCAAGTCCAACAAGCCCAGGCTCATCTCCGGCTGGCAGTTCGGAGTCACGCAGCAGGTACAAACCGGAAGCCCGATTACGCCCACGCTGGCCATCGGGCCCGGTCCGGGCATCTCCTTGACCGTCCGCCCGGACATTACTGGACCGAGCCAAACCACGGGAAGTCCAGCACAATGGTTCGCCAACCAGGCTCTGTTTGTTTCGCCTTGCGTCGCCGGTGTGTGCCACCCCGGCAACCTGGGACGCGATGCGATCACCGGACCGGGCTTCCTCAACACCGACTTCTCCATAACCAAGAACACGAAGTTCGGCGAAAGATTCAATCTGCAGTTCCGGTCGGAGATGTTCGATGTCTTAAACCATCCGAACTTTGGCAACCCGGTTCTGACCGTTACCAGCGCGTCGTTTGGCGTGATTCAGAGCACGCGCTTTCCAACCGGCGACTTCGGCTCCGCGCGCCAGATCCAGTTTGCTCTGAAATTGATGTTTTGATCGCTTCCACGCTTCGTTCCAAAGGGCGGGCTCCGGCCCGCCCTTCCTTGTTTTGGGGTTTAATTAAATACGCTGCACATCAAGCAGTGACCGGTTTCGCTTGATTCACCTTGGCGGGGCCGAGGTCCGGCAGGAACGCCGTCAGGATGCCAATCGCCGGAAGATACGCGCAGACGTGGTAGACGAAATCCATGCTGGTGAGATCGGCCAGCTTGCCAAGAATCGCCGCGCCGACTCCCCCCATGCCAAACGCGAAGCCGAAAAATAGCCCCGACACCGCACCGATTCTTCCGGGCATCAACTCCTGCGCGTAAACCAAAATCGCGGAAAACGCGGACGCGAGAATCAGTCCGATGACCACGCTCAGAATGCCGGTCCAGGCGAGATTCGCATAGGGCAGAATCAGCGTAAACGGCAGAACGCCAAGGATGGAGCACCAGATGACCAGCTTGCGGCCCACCCGGTCGCCCACCGGCCCGCCGATGAACGTCCCGGCGGCCACCGCGCCCAGAAACAGAAACAGATGCAATTGCGCATTCTGAACCGTGAGGTGGAATTTGTTCATCAGGTAGAACGTGTAGTAGCTCATCAAGCTTGCGAGATAAAAGAACTTGGAAAACATCAGCGCCACGAGAATCGCGAGGCTCCAGCCGATTTGCCGGCTGGATAGAGCCGCATGAGGATGGGCGGAACCAAGCGAGGCTAGGTGTTCCGGATCGACAACTACCGGCTTCGGGTGAAGGGCTCGATTTTTGCGGAACCATGCGCCAATATTCATCAGCAGCACAATGGCCAGCATTGCCAGAAACGAAAACCATGCGATGTTGGCTTGCCCCTTGATGAAGATAAACGCCAGCAACGGCCCGATGGCCGAACCCGCATTTCCGCCAACCTGGAAGAGCGACTGCGCCATGCCGTGCTGCCCGCCGGAAGCCATGCGCGCCACGCGCGAAGACTCGGGATGGAACACCGCCGAACCGATGCCCACGAAGGCAGCAGCGACAAGAATGGTGAGGTAGGTGGGAGCCATGGCAAAGGCCAGCAGACCAACCATGGTGATGCCCATGCCAACCGCGAGCGAGTACGGCTGCGGCCGGCGGTCGGTGTAGAGCCCCACGACCGGCTGAAGCAACGAAGCGGTCAATTGCAACGTGAGGGCGATCCGCCCAACCTGTCCGTAATTCAAATGGAAGCTGGCTTTCAGCAGCGGATAAATCGCAGGAATCAGCGATTGCACCGTGTCATTCAGCAGATGACAGAAGCTGATGGAGAGAAGAATCGGAAAAACGGCTTTCGTGGCGGCTTCCGTGCGAGCTGCGGCCCGCGCCCGCGTTTCGACGGCGTCCAGATTCGTGCCGCTGGCCATCTACGCCTCGAGCTCGCGAAGCATCTTTGCGCGATTTGGACGCATGCGTCTTATCTGGCGGCGGAGGCGTGGCGGCGGGTAACGTAATCGGAAACGTAACTGTCGAAAAGTTCGTTAAGGCGATGGCAAACCGGGCCAGGCGCCGGAATCGAATGACCGGCGATTTCTCCGACGCTTATCAAATTGCGGTTGCTCGAGGTAATGAAAACTTCCTCGGCCGAGTAGAGGTCTTCGGGGCGCAACGTCTGTTCGACAACGGCAAGACCGGCCTCCGGGGCGATCTCCAGAAGGATTCCGCGCGTGATGCCTTCGAGGCACCCGGAGTTTAGCGGAGGCGTAACGATTTTGCCGTCTTTCACCCCGAAAATATTTGCCGACGTGCATTCGGCCACTTCGCCGCGCTCGTTGAGCATCACGACTTCGTCGAAACCTTCTTTGGCCGCTTCCGCGACGGACCAGACGTTGTTCAGCCAGGAAATGGTTTTGACGCCTGCGAGCGAGGACGCGGCATGGCGGCCCTGGGCGCGCAGCGCCAAGCGCACCACTTCGCGGTACTCGGGCAGCCCGGCGGTGTAGATGATGAGATCGACCTGGGGGCGGTGTTCGTTGCTTTGCCAGTAGCCCACGGAATTGTAGACCAGGTAAATCCGCGCGCAACCTTCGGTCACTTTATTGGCGCGCATCACTTCGTGGAGATGGACGCGGACTTTCGCCGACGTGTAAAGCATGGGCAAGCGAATGATCCCGGCGTCCTTTTCCAGCCGGCGCCAATGGCGCTCGTAAGCAAACGCTTCGCCGCGGGAGATACGCACGGTGGTGAAGATGCCCCAGCCGCAAATCAGTCCCGCCTGGCCGGGGGAAAGGCGAACTTTCTCGATGGGCAGAAGGCTCTCGTTGTGGAATACGAACGGATGAATCACGCTGGCGCCTCGATCTCGGGGACGAAAGAAATATTGTAACCGAAGTTGCTTAATGATAGTGGGCCGGATGGTCCGCGTCCCTGCTGATTTGTAGCGGCGCAGCTTTGTGCTAACCGCAGTCGAAGGAATTGCTCCGGCCTTTCCCTGACCGTCGCAGAATCAGCTCGTTGCTTAGAGTGCGCCTTTTCCTTCGCCGGCTTTACCAATTCGAAGGGCCGAAGCCGGGGATGCGCGAAGAATCTCGCGCGGGCACTTTTCAAGGAAACAAGTGAGGAGGGCATCACCGGCTTTATTGCTAGCTTTGTTGAACATTCTTCGAATTCTTTTTTGCCGAGCAGCTACATTCTGCGCCGTGCAGGTTTTAGTGAGGCAGGATATCTTTCACAACTGTTCCGCCCTTCATCACGAACTCCACTTGCCTTAGGACGGCAATGTCGCTGAGTGGATCGCCTTCCACGGCAATGAAGTCAGCGTACTTTCCCGCTTCGATCGAGCCAACGCGGTCTTGCCAGTTCATTAATTCCGCCGCGTTAAGCGTTGCGGCGCGAATCGCCTCGAGAGGCGGCATGCCGCGCTTGGTTAATGCCACGAACTCATCGGCATTTTTGCCCTGCCGCTCCGGGCTGCCAGCGTCATAGCCCAAGGCCATTTTTACGCCCAAGCGCATGGCCTCTTGGATGGCCTGTTGGATCGACTGCAGAAGTTCGCCGAGGTAGGTTTGCATCTCCTTCCGCCGTTCCGTTTCAGGTTCCTTGCTATACCGTTCGACGGAGGCATCGATCCCGCCGACGGTCGGAACGAGAAAGGTGCCTTTCGCTTTCATCAACTCAAGATCTTGCTGGTCTACCCGGTGGCCATGCTCGATGGAATCCACCCCCGCAGTCACTGCGTTTCTTACGCCTTCCGGCGTACTGGCGTGGGCTGCCACCTTGCGCCCCAGTTTGTGAGCTTCTTCGACAACCACACGAATCTCATCGACCGTTAGGGTGGGGTGCAACCAATCGGCGTAGACCTTAATGAGGTCGGCGCCGTGGCCGATCTGCTCGCGGACTGCGCGCCGCGCTTCCTCTTGTCCGCTGACCATCTGTGCTCCCGTCGGAAAATCGGAGAGGTCTGGCGAAATGCCGAAGGGGTTGTATTGACCTACGGCGGCTATCGCGCGAGTAGCTACTTGCATTCGCGGACCTTCCGCCAAAGCCTGCTCAATGGCGTCGCGCAGAGCGACGTCCGCGTAACCCGCGCCTTCGTTTTCCACATCGCGAACGCTGGTGAAACCGGCTTCGAGCGTGATTCGAGCGTTGTAGGCGCCTTCGAGCGCACGGAAAGCCTGCGATTTCGTCGCCAAGTTCAGCGTGTAGCCGTCGGGGCCTTCCGGAATGCGCGCCATGAGGTGTGTATGGCAATCGATAAGACCGGGAAGGACTGTCGCGCGGCCAAGCTCGATGACTTTCGTGTTCTTGGGAACGTGCGCCTGAACCTCCGGGAAATGGCCAACTTCTTTGATGCGCTGGCCTGCAATCCAAACTCCCGCGTTCTCGACGTAAGCGCCTTTGCGGACATCGAGCAGTTTTCCCGCTTTGACCAGAATGGAGGGAAGTGTCGATGTTTGAGGAGCGGAACGGAGAGGACAGAACCCCAGAAAAAGCGCGACGGCGAGCGCTCGTGCATTCATCGCCGCACTACTTATCACAACCAACGCCGGGTTAACAAGCTGGCGTTCCGATTGGCGCCCGGCCTCCTCCCGCGTGCTACAATGGCGGCACTGGAAACCACCCGTGGCCGAGACCGTTCTTCCAGGCGAAGATGCCGTTCTTGAAGTCGTCTCTCCGGACGGCGGGCGGCGCTACGTGCGCGTCACGCAATTGCCTTTCCTGATCGGCCGGGGCGCGGAAACCGGCAACCACCTGCAGCTCTCCGACCGCCGCATCTCGCGCAATTGCGCCGCCATCGTCATCGAAGCGAACCGCTTTTACCTCGAGGATCGCGGGCAGCGCCGCGGTCTTTTCGTCAACGGCGAAAAAGTGGAGAGCCGCAAACTCCAGAACGGCGACGTCATCACCTTCGGGCTCGAAGACTCCTACGAAATTCTCTTCCGCTTGGCGAGCGGCTCGGGCGAGGAATCTTTCCCGCAGTTGCTGACCCGCATCGAGCACATCACCAGCTCGGAACCCGGCGGCGGCCTGCGCAAGCTGAACCAGCTGCTGGAAGCCACGGCGCTGCTGCATTCTCAGCTTCCGCTGGACGAAGTGCTGGCAACTATGCTGGATCACACCGTTTCCATCACTGATGCGGACCGCGGGTTGCTCCTGGAGCCGGATGCCGGCGGCGCGCTGAGGGTTCACCTGGCGCGGCGGAGCGGCAACCTGCGCCTGCCACCCGAGAGCCTGACGCCCAGCCAGACGGCCATTCAACTGGCGCTCAAGCAACAATCGCCCGTGATCACCGAAGATCTGGCGCAAGCGGATATGGACTTGCAAGGGGCGCAGAGCATCGTGGCGCAGCGGCTGCGTGCCGTCGTGGTGATTCCACTATGGGTCCTGACGCGCGCGAAGACCCAGGAATCGATGGTCAACGTCAAGCGCGGCGAACTGCTAGGCGTTCTTTACCTGGATTCCAAGCGCCCCGCGGCTTTCTCCAAGCTCGACCGGCAAATCTTGGATGCGCTGGCCGCCGACGCCGCCAGCATTCTCGACAACGCGCGTCTGGTCGAGCGCGAACGCGAGCGCCAGAGACTCGAACAGGAAATCAACATCGCGCGCGACATCCAGCAGGCGCTGTTGCCGCGCAATTTTCCGGATACGCCGAACTTCTGCGTGACCGGTGTGAATTTTCCGTGCCTCTCGGTCGGAGGCGACTATTTCGACGTTTTTCGCGTAAGCGATGGGCGCACGGCGTTTGTCATTGCCGACGTTTCCGGCAAAGGACTCGGTGCCGCCATTCTGACCACCATGCTGCAGGGCGCGCTTTCCGGCATGACGCTCGGCACCGATCCAGCGCGCGTTTTCAATCACGTGAACCGCTTTCTTTGCGAGCATTCCGAGGTGGGCCGCTATGCTACGGTGTTCTTTGGTTTGCTCGATAATGACGGCCATCTCGAATTCATCAATGCGGGTCATCCCTCTCCCATTCTTATCCGGCGCGGCGCCGCCGAAGAAGCATTTACCGAAGGGTCTTTCCCGGTGGGCCTCGTGCCCGAGGCGCAATACACCGCAGCGTGCGTCAAGCTCGAGCCGGGGGACACGCTCGTGCTTTTCACCGACGGTGTGACGGAGGCCATGGATCCGGAGGAACAACTCTTTGGGGTGCCGCGCCTCAGGCAAGTTCTCACTGGGCAGATGCAGTGTCCGCTCGAGCAGCTGCAGAAATGCGTTCTCGAAGCCGTGGAAAATTTCACGCGAGGCGCGCGCCAGGCGGATGACCTGACCCTACTGATCGTGCGCTACCGGGCCACAGCGGCATCGACAACCACGGATACAGACATTCCCGCCTCACGATCGGCATCCTCCGCATCAGCCACCTTGCGAGCAACCCAGCAAGCGGGCGGTGGGTCGGGTTCGCTGTAGCCGGCGCTCTCCATGGCAATGGCGGAAGCCGCGAGCCCCTACCTAGGCGCGCGTTCATTACTCTTCTCGCAGCAGACGCGCGGGATGAACGTGCAGAGACCGTTCGGCGGGAATCCAGGTGGCCAGGAAACCCAACAGCGCCATAGTGATCACGACTCCTGCCAGTACCAGTGGATCCCGCGGTGTCGCCTGATACACGATTTGCGCAAGCAATTGGCTAGCAATCACGCCCAGGAGCAAGCCGGCTGCGGAACCAGAAAACAGAAGAAGGAGAGGACGGCCGAGCGCCGCGCGCAGGAGTTGGGCGGCCTGCGCTCCCAGGACCACACGGATGCCAAACTCTTTCATGCGCTTGGACACAGAATACATGGCCATGCCGAAGACGCCGGTGACAGCAAGCATGGCGGCAAGCAAACCCATCACGCCGAGAGTGGCGGTGGCCACGCGCGCGGGAAATAGAACGAACGCGAGCTCGTCGGGCCAGCTATGGAACACAAACGGCAAGCTCGGGTCAATTTGCGCGAGCCTTCGGCGCACCTCAGGCACGATCTCGGCCTCCGGCAACGGCGAGCGAACCACCAAGGACGTGTCACTGTCGGGACTCTGATCGAGTGGAAGGAACATCGCTGCCCATGGAGTCTCGGTGAGCGAATCGTACTTTCCATTTTCGACGACGCCGACAATTTCGTAAGGAAGTTTTTCGCCCCACAGAAACCGGCGCCCAAGGGCGGAGGTGTTTCCAAACATCGAGCGGGCGAAGGCCTCGTTCACGATCGCGACCTTCGGGCTCTTGGCATCGTCATGCCAGGTGAAGTCGCGCCCACCCAACAAACGTGTCCCAGCGGCCTGCAAATAGCCGGGTGAGATGGAAAAATACTTCGCGCCGAATGTGCTATTGGACATCCGGAAGTCGGTCGTACCCTCGCGGTAAACCGGAGAACTGCTTCCACCGGTGCCGAGCGGCGTCTCATCGATGATTCCGACCGAGGTGACACCCGGAAGTCGGGAAACTTCCTCGAGCATGCGTTTCCGAATCTGCATGATAGAAGCATCGGAGTGTCCGCCCATGTGCAAATCGGTCTCGGCCAGAAGCACGCCTTCGGGCCGGAAGCCCAGCGGTGCGTGGAGCGAGCGCTGCATGCCGCGCAAGGCAACAAAAGAAGAAGTCACGAGCAGGGTGCAGAGAGTGATCTGAATACCGAGGAGAAGATCGCGAAGAGTGAAACGACGAAAAACGATCGTGCCAGCCCCCCCGCTCTTCATCACCTGCGCGGAGTCTGTCGTCCAGATCTGCCTCATGGGAACCAGGCCCCACAACACGCCACTTCCGACAGACAACAGCAGAGCCACCGAGTAGACCTTTGGATCGGGGCTGACGGTCACATGAACCGGAAATTCTGGAAAAGGCTGCCAATGTGTCAGTGCGTTCAGCAAATTGGTAGAAAAAAGGGTTCCGAGGGCGCCGCCAAGAACGGAAAGGAGGACGGCCTCGGCAAGCAGTTGCCGGAGGACCTGCCACCGGCTGGAGCCAATGGCAAGACGGATCGCCAGTTCGCGGCTGCGGTCCGCGGTCCGTGCCGCAAAGAGGCTCGCGAGGTTGGCACAGGCCGCAAGCAGCACCAAAAATGCCAGGAGCATGATGCCTGCCAGGAAAGACCGGGCCGGGTCACCAAACATGTCGCCCATCAATCCCGGTTTCACCAGCCTCGCGCACAAGCCATCGTCGTCGGGATTCTGGCGCGCAAGTTCGCTTGCAATGGCGTTGAGATTATCGGTGGCTTGCGCGGGAGTGACGTCGGGCTTCAGCTTCCCGAGGATCCAAATATTGTGCATGCCGCGAATCGAGAGAAAATTTGCGCCTTCGTCGTCCGGGCTGTCTACCATGGGCATCCAGAAATCCGGCCAAAGGAACAAGTCCGCACCATGAAACGCGGCGGGAACAACTCCAATCACCGTAAACGGGTGCTTGTTCACGTCGACGGTGGTCCCAAGGACGCCGGAGTCAGAATTGAAATGTCTGCGCCAAAAGTCATGGCTCAAGACGATGTAAGGGGCGGAATTCGGTCCGTGTTCTTCGCTCGCGTGAAAAAGCCGGCCATGCTCAGGCCGAACGCCCAGCATGTCGAAGTAATTCCCGGAAACTCGGTAGTACCAGCATTTGTAGGCGGCGTCTTTCGTGCTAAGCCCCGCGCTCTGGATCCGGTAAGCCGCCATATCGCTGAAGGTCGAATTCTTGCTCTGAAAATCCAGGTAGTCGGGATAGGACTGATTGTCGTATCCCGGCGTTTTTTGCACCACGTTGTAAAGCGCGGTGGGCTCGGGCACGTCGAGGGGCCGCAGCACCAGAGCATTCACCGCGCTGAACACCACGACATTCGCACCGATTCCCAGAATCAGTGTCAGGAGCGCGGTGGTCGTGAATGCCGGCGACCTCTGCAACTGGCGCGCGGCGTAGCGCAGGTCGCGCCAGACGGCATCCAAAGCCGTTGCCGCGTCCGCAGCCGTTACGCGTTCCCTCATCACAACTCGACTGCCGAAACGAATCAGAGCATCGCGACGAGCTTCTTCGGGCGACATTCCGGCGGCAAGGTTGTCGGCAATGCGCATTTCGACATGCGCCTGGATTTCCGCATCGATTTCCTGATGCAATTTCGAGCGAGAGAAGGTGTTTACAAGCCGGCGAAAGACAGACACGAGTCACCTCATGCGTACCGCAGGATGGCGCGGATCCCTTGGACAAGCTGTTCAAAGCTCTCTTCCGCTTTTCGCAGCTCTTTCTGTCCGGCAAGCGTCAGCCGGTAATACTTGGCCTTGCGATTGGTGTCGGTCACTTTCCACTCCGAGCGGATCCATCCGCTCATCTCCATGCGGTGCAGGGCGGGATAGAGCGAACCCTCCTCGACGGTCAGGAGTTCCTCGGACGCTCTTTGGATGTGCAGCACGATTCCGTAGCCGTGCAGCTCTCCCATCTGCGACAGCGTCTTCAAAACGAGGAGGTCGAGAGTTCCCTGAAGATCATTTCTTGCCATGCGGCGCACCCCTAGACAACTTGGTGTCGTCCCAAAGGTAGCCCTAGAAGTGGAGGTGTGTCAATAGGGAAGGTTAGGGAAGGTTGGGCTCGAAGCAAAGGGCGAGAAGCACACTCGTGCCCCCGCCCTCTGGAGAAGCTAAGAACGATTGCCGGTTCGAGAAGCGATTGCGGAGCCGATGCTAGTGGCTAAGCTAGGAGCCAACTCAGCTTAGATCGTCTTTGGCCTGCTGCTCGGCGTTCTTGGTGGCGCCTTTGGCATCGGCGCCGGGATTCAAAGCGTGAATGGCTTTCATCAAAGGCAGCGCTTTCTCGCCATCGGCCGCTTTGCATTCAGAAACGTCGGCGTTGGAATGCACGCCGGTCATGGCGGCGCTCAGGCAGGCAAAATTCAATCCCATATTGTGGCTTGCGTGCAGGGCGGCGAGGCACTCATCGAGGGCGGTGAACGCAGAGCACGTTCCCGTCAGATTGGAGCCGGCAGGCAGAAGCCCCTGCGCCTGCAGCTTGGGCGTGAGTTTCATTTCGAGGTCAGCGCGGCTGGCCTTGGAATCCTCGGACTTCTTGTCTTTTTTGACCCATTTGATGGGGTTGAGCGAATGGGGAGTGTGCGAAGTTGGCTTCGCCGCTTCGGACGCGCCAGCTCCGGCAGGCCCCTGTGCCGCGGCGTGCCGCGCGCCCACCGTCAGGAAAGCCGACAAGCCCAATGCCAGGATCGAGACTTTGAGAAGATTTCCTTTCATGTTGACCTCGTCGAGTAATTTTTGAATGCGGAGAAAGAGGAGCCGCATCCGGCCTCGCCTCCAGTAGGCCACAAGACGCGGGGGCGCCTTGGCTTCGCTTGGGAGTACTGCGCGAATCGGTCACGTTGTCCGTCAGTACAGGTGAAGCGCCGCGCGGCAAAGGGAGCTCCCCGGCGCCTATTCCTCACAGCTGTCCAGACCGGGAAGGGTTCCTGATCATCAAGAATGGGATCCGACTCCAGCGGCATGCCGGCTTTTGCAAGCGTGGAATCGGACCAGCACATCTGGGGTGGCGCACTACCTAGGGACGCGCCCCGGAGCGGCCAAGCCGAAGCCGGAAACACGGAAATCAGACCTCGCAACGGTAAAGCTGCAATCAGGACTTGGCCTTACGAAGGAGGCCGAAGAGGGTGAGACCCAGACCGCCGAGGAATAGCAGAGGCGCCAGGTAATTGTTGACAGCGGGCTGAATGGTGATGGGAATCTCCAGGGGCTTGGCGTACCCTGCGGCAAAGTAATAAATCACGCCTGCCAGCAACATGTACAGCAGTCCGCGGCGAATGTGCTGGCGCCCGGCGACACTCGAAGAACGGGACAAGCGCACCTGAGGCACCATCTCACGACAAAACGGACACTGGTTCAAATGCTCGGCGATCCGTTTCCCGCAGAAGGCACACTGCCGCATTTCCATGGCCTGGTGTCCTATGGCGCTCATGAATGTCTCAAGACGAGCCCCCATTTCAGGCTAAAAGGAGGGCTGGGGGAGGTCAAGGGTTGGTGATGTACCTGCCAATAGGGTTTCGGAGAAAGTTGTTCCATCCCGGGATGCACTCCGGTCAGATCGCCCGGCAAGAACAAAGACTTGCAAGCAATCCACTAAGGAAGGGTTTTTCTTCCAGAAGATGAGACGAGCGAGTGCCTGTTTGTTAACAAGCGCTCTCTGGTTCGTAGCTCACGGCAAGCCCAGCTATGCTAAAACAAGCCAAGAGGAAGGTCGATTTTCGTTCTCGAGAGACCCGTCCGCTCATCAACAGGGGAGAAACGATGAGACACCCTTTCCTAAGACTGCTGCAATCCCTGCCGTTTGCGGCACTAGCATTCCAGTTTGGCAGTACCGCCGCCATCGCACAGGAAAAGAAGATGGCGCAAGTCAACGGCGTGGATAACAGCAAAATGGGGCCTTATCGCGCCCTGGCCCAGCACGTTTATGGAGATTTCCAGAAGGGCGACGTCGCCGGGGCCGCAGCCATGGGCCGCGTGCTCGAGCGACTATGGGATAAAGCCGAAGACTACGGAGGGGATACCGCACTTTCCAAGACCAACCACAAACTTTTCGAGGAAATTGACAAGGCCATGGACGAGTTTCTGACACCGCTATGGGAAGCAAAAGCCAAACCGCCTGACCCCGCCAAGGTCAAAGCCGCGTACAACGCCTATCTTGAAAAATTGAAGCTAGCGGATTAGACGGGAGTTCTACGTCACAGGTCAAAGAATGAACAGGAGAGGACCTTCAAGCAGCCCTCTTCTGTTTTCTTGTGCGAAGGAATCTGCCTCCCCATTCGACCAAGCAAGGAAGCCTGAAATCGAATCGCGCCTTACAATTCGCGGAGAGCCGTGGCCACGGGAAGCCGCGCGGCACGCACCGCGGGGAAAAAGCCGCCGAGAACTCCCATCACCATTGCAAAAACGACACCCTCCACAAGCAAGCTGGGAGTGATCATGAAGGCGAAAGCGAGATTGGAAAAGGTCTGAAAATTGATCGTGCTAGTGGTCACGCCATTCAAGCGGAGAACGGCAAGGCACCCCAAAAGACCACCCACGAATGAAATCAAGAGCGCCTCAATGAGGAACGAGAAAACAACGGAGGGCCCGCCAAAACCGAGGGCGCGCATGGTGGCGATCTCCCGGCCGCGGTCGGCGACTGCCGAATACATGGTATTGAGAGCGCCAAAGACCGCTCCGATGGCCATGACAAAAGCGACAAAACCACCAAGAGTAGTGATGAGCGTAGTCATGCGCGTCGATTGTTTGGCGTAGTAGTCGATCTCACGGGTGACGTCCACGTTCAGGCGAGGGTCGGTGGTGAGGGCGTCCTTCAATGGAGTCAGAGCTTCGGGAGAGGAGAGACGAGCGGTGACGGATTGGAAGAACGTATCGGGGCGGTTGTAGGCGGCGGTGAGCAGATGCGGATCGCCCCAGACTTCGGAATCGAAAGCGCTGCCGCCGGCGTCAAAGACGCCTACAACCTTCCACTGCATGGTGCCAAGGCCAATGGTGTTGCCGAGGGTCAGGCCGGAGTAGGTGGTATTCGCATTCTTGCCCACGACGATTTCGGCAAGACCAGGCGTGAACATGCGCCCCTGGACAATTCTGACACCCTTGCGGATCTCCAGCACATTGGGCGAAACCCCGCGGACCTCCACATTTGCGTCCGTACCCGTAGAGCGCAACGGGATGGGCGCCATGAGCACGGCTTCCGCAGTTACCAGGGGGCCATTGGGCCCGCGGGCAATGCCGGGAGCATCCTGAATGATCTTCACGGAATCAAGGCCGACGCCGCTGGTCATTTCCGAAGTCGCGCCACCGCGGACGATCAGCGCGTTGTCCGGCGAGCCAGACGAAACGAGCGTGGCTCGGAAACCTTTTGCCAGGGAAAGCATAGCCACGAAGACACCCACGGTCCCGGCAATGCCCGCAACTGCCACGATCGCCGAGGTCCAGCGGGCCTTTACGCTGCGGAAATTATAGGTAAGGGGTATCGCCATCTCAGGCCCTCCGAAGCGCGTTGACGACACGCATGCGCATAGCGCCAATTCCGGGAAGCAGGCCGCTGGCGGCGCCGACAAAAATCGCGAAGCCGAGGCCCAACAACAACATGGGCTTTGACAACAGCAGCGGCGGCAGCAACCCGGTGACCGCTGCGCTGATACCGGGAATGGCCAGAATGGCTAGGGCGAGGCCCAACACACCGCCAAAGAAAGCGATGGCCAACGATTCCGCGAGAACCAGGAAGAGAACGGACCGATCGGTGAAGCCGATGGCCTTCAAGACCCCCAATTCGCTGGTGCGTTCGCGGACGGAGATCGCCATCGTGTTGCCAGTGACCAGCAGCAAAGTGAAAAACACCACGCCGCCGATGCTGAGGATTAGAAATTCGATGTTTCCGAATTGCTTGGCAAAATAGGCGGCGAATGCGGATTCAGTTTCCGTCTTGGTTTCATGAGGGGAATTGGCAAATTTTTCGTCAATGGCCTTGGCCACGCGGACGGCATCGTCCGGGTTATCGAGCCTGAGGATGTACCATCCCGCGGTGCTCTTGATAACGCTGGGAACGTTCTCGTCAAAGTATTTCCACTGGAGCCAGAACTGACCCTGGTCTCCGTCAGGCTTCTCGGTGTGATAGATGCCATCGAGGTTGAACTCCCAGATTGCGCCGCCGTAAAGGGTGGTTTTGATGGGGATGCGGTCGCCGACTTTCCAATGGAAGCGTTCCGCGAGCTTGGCGCCCGCGATCGCACCCTGACGATCTTTGACATAGTTATTCCACTGATCATCGGGCACGACAAATTCCGGATAAACCTTGCGGTGGTTTTCGACGTCGATCACGAATTGGGGGAAAAAATTCTTTTCGTCTTGATAGACGCCGCCGAACCAGTGATCATGCGTAACTGCCTTCACACCGGGAATTGCGGCGATCTTGTCGGCGTACGAAATAGGCATGAGGTTCATGAGGCCAACTCGATCAACTACGATCAGCCGGTCGGCGCCGGCAAGCTCGACGCCGCGGTTGAAGGCACTTTTCACGACCGCCAAAAACGTAAACAGAACCAACGCAATCGCGAACGAGCCGACGGTGAGAATCAAACGAACCTTCTTGCGGAAGAGGTTCGCAAAAATGAGCTTGCGGAATTTCATGCCGCACCTCCTGCGAGAACGCTTTGCGGAGAAGAACCTTTGCCCTCGACCAGCAAGCCTTTCTCAAGATGGAGCGTGGTGTGGGCGCGAGCGGCGACGACGGGGTCGTGCGTGACCATCAGGACGGTTTTGCCGTACCTGTTCACAAGTTCCTCGATGAGAGCCATGATTTCGTCAGCGCTCTTGCGGTCCAAGTCGCCGGTAGGCTCGTCACAGAGGAGGAAAGTGGGATCGGAAACAATGGCGCGAGCGATGGTCACGCGCTGTTCTTGGCCGCCGGAAAGTTGCCGCGGGTAATGCTGCATGCGATCGGCAAGACCAACAACCGCGAGCGCGGTTTCGACGTGCTTGCGGCGGTCGGAACCAGATAACTTGGTCAATAGGAGGGGCAGCTCGACATTCTGATACGCGGTGAGAACAGGAATCAAGTTGTACATCTGAAAGATGAAGCCGACGTGGCGGGCCCGCCATTGCGTAAGCTTGCTGCCCGACATGTGCGTGATTTCGTCGCCGGCCACGGTGATGCTGCCGGCGGAAGGCACATCCAGGCCCCCGAGAAGGTTGAGCAGGGTGGTCTTGCCGGAGCCGCTGGGACCCATGAAGGCGACGAAGTCGCCCTTGTCGACATCCAGGTTAAGCCCCTGAAGCACCTGGATTTTCTCGCCGCCGCGGCTATAGGTCTTGTTCAGGCCGCGGACGCGGATGAGGCTCTGCGAATCGCTGCTTCCATCAACTCGGATCATGCTTCTCTCCTATTGGCGGATTTCGACCTTCTCACCATCCCGCAAATTCTCAGGACCCTTGACGACCACAGAATCGCCGGGAGTGACGCCCGCGAGCACGGCGACCTCGGTGCCGCGGTCTATCCCCAGGCTGACGGCGCGGCGCTCGACCTTGCCGTCACGCAGCAAATACACGAAAGAAGCGCTGGAGTCGGATCGCACGGCGCTCTTGGGAATTAAGGCGACCGCCTGCGGACCTTTGTCTTTCTCCTTGCCTTTGGCAGCCGGCTTGTTTTCTTCAAGAAAAGCCACTTTGACGCCCATGTCGGGGAGGATCCGCGAGTCCAGCTTCAAAAACGAGATGCGAACCTTGACCGTGGCTTTCTGGCGGTCCGCCGTGGGAATCACTGTGCGCACCTTCGAAGGGATCTGCCAGTCCGGATACGCGTCAAGCGTCGCCATGACCGGCTGACCCGGCTGGACACGGGCAATATAGGATTCGCTGACGTCCACTTCGATTTCGTTGGAATTCATGTCCACGATGGTGGCGATTCCCGTGCGCGTGAAGCCGCCGCCAGCCGAATTGGGAGAAACCATCTCGCCGACCTGAGCGTCTTTGGAGACCACAATGCCCGGAAAGGGCGCGCGGATGGTGCAGTTGTCCACGGCTTGCTGCGCCACTCCGATGCGCGTTTCGCCAGCTGCCACCTGCACTTTGGCGAGCGCGATTTTGGCGCGCAAGCTATCTGCCGTCGTACGCGCATTATCAAGCGCCTCCTGCGTCTGAACCCCTGAGTCGCGCAACTGTTGCGCGCGTCGCAATGCGATTTCAGCGTTGCGGAGTTGCACTTCCAAGTCGGCGATAGCGGCCTGGGTGGAATCGCGGTCCGCCTTCGCCGCCTCGAGCGCGCGCTTATAATCGGAATCGTCGAGGGTGGCAAGAAGCTGGCCTTGTTTAACGGGTGTGCCTTCGTCAAAGAAAACGCTGGTGACGCGTCCGGTAATTTTTGCAGCGATCGTGGCGCGGCGGCGTGGCGTGACGTACCCGCTCGCATTCAGTGCCGTCAGCGGGCGCTCGGCATCCGGCTTGGCCGCCGTCGCGACCTCCACGACCGGCTTCTGCTCCCGCAACGCGAAAGCAGCGGCAACAATGGCGCCAAAAATAACCACCGGTATGGAGGCGTAAAGCACACGCCTGCCCATGCCCGACTTGGCGCGCTGACCTTCGTGGATGCGTAGCGAGCCCAGGTCAGGTTTTGACGAATCGGCAGGCATCACCAGGGACTCTCCGTAATTGCTCATGGCGGTGCTCCATATTGTTTACGAATGAGGTGGCGCTAAAATTACAGATGCATTGCGCCTCTCCGGGGGCACATTTCATTCTCGCCCGGAAAACGTTCCCTTTCAGCCGGGCCGGCTTCGACCGGATGACTGGAACTGCCAGCGCCGTGGGTTCTGAAGGTCTTACGGAGCACTAGAGCTATTGTATTCGATTGCGCTCATTTTGGTGAGACCGCCTTAGCAAGCGGCCGACCCTTGCTTAATCCTGCTCCTATAGAGCTTGGAAAGACGTGGTCCGGGTGGCGAGTTACTGTTTCCTCGAACACTTTCCCTACCGGCAACGGCACGCCATCTGGCGCTTGCAAGGACTCAGGCCATACCTGCGCTCGGACCACGACGGCAAACCCCGGGAACGCAACCGCTGCGAACGCCAGGGTCTCGCCTCCGCAATGGTCTACTATCCATTCCCAAAAATGAATCCTTGACAGCCGCCGTTCCAAAGTCATATGAAGGAATCTCCGCAGGCCATTTCCCTACCTGACCTCCTGCGGATGGGGGGTCCCAGATGAGCCCTACCCGCCGTGACTTTCTCAAGCTTACGACCCTTGGCGGAACCGCAGCCACCCTGTTTGGCTTCGATCTCAAACCGGCGTACGCGCAGCTGCGCACGTTGAAAATCGCCCGCGCCAACGAGACGCGCTCGACCTGTCCCTACTGCTCGGTGAGCTGCGGGGTCATCATCTATACGATCGGTGACCGCGCGAAGAATGTCACCCCGCAGGTGGTGCACGTCGAAGGCGACCCGGACCACCCCATCAATCGCGGCACGCTCTGCCCCAAAGGAGCTTCGCTCGAACAAGATATTTTGAATGAGAGGCGCTTGCTGAAGCCGCAAGTGCGGCGCCCCGGAGGCACGGATTGGGAAGACATTTCCTGGGGCGACGCGCTTAATGAAATCGCCGAGAAAGTCAAGAAGACACGCGATGACACGTTTATCGAGAAGGATGCTGCGGGTCACACGGTCAACCGGCTCGAATCCATCGCCTGGACCGGCGGCTGTACCGACACCAACGAGTTTAACTACCTCGTGGTCAAAACCATGCGGTCGCTGGGAGTAGTGCACTTAGAAAACCAGGCCAGGGTTTGACACGGCCCCACGGTCTCAAGTTTGGGACCAACCTTCGGACGCGGGGCCATGACCAATGGGTGGGTGGACATCAAAAACACCGACATGATGCTGATCATGGGCGGGAATCCTGCCGAAAACCACCCCTGCGGTTTCAAGTGGGCCGTCGAAGCCAAGCGCACTCGCAACGCGAAAATGATCGTGGTCGACCCGCGCTTTACCCGCACCGCATCGGTCGCGGATTTGTTCTGCCAGCTTCGCGCGGGCGGCGATATCGCTTTCCTCGGCGGAATCATCAACTATGCCATCGAGAACAATCGCATCGCGAAAGATTACCTCCTGAACTACACGAACGCGGCTTTTGTTGTGAAGGACGGGTTCAAGCTGCCCGAGGACGGACTGTACTCCGGGTTTGATCCGGCAACACAAACCTACGACAAGTCCACTTGGAACTACGAAGAAGGCGGCGACCTGAGTGGAAAGGCGAGCGCCGCGAAAGCAGATCCGCAAACGAAAGCTACAAGCGGGAAACCTGCCGCGCCGCATCTTCCAGAAAATGCCGCGTACGACCTAAACCTCGAGCATCCCCGGTGTGTCTTTCAATTGCTGCGCAAGCAGTATTCCCGTTACACGCCTGAAATGGTCGAGCGCATTACCGGAGTGCCGAAGGAGCAGTTTTTGAAAGTCGCGGACCTGTTCACCTCCATTCGCAAAGACGGTGACATGCAAAAGGTTGGCACGATCATTTACGCCGTGGGCTGGACGCAACATTCTTCGGGGACACAGACCATCCGCACCGCCGCCATGCTGCAATTGCTGCTTGGCAACATCGGGCGCGCGGGCGGCGGCGTAAACGCTCTCCGCGGCCACTCCAACATTCAGGGCGCCACGGATATGGCGGGGATCTTCGACAATTTGCCGGGTTACCTGAAAGTTCCGGTTCCCGCGGATACGGACTTCAAGACCTACATCGAGCGGATCACCCCCAAACCTTCCAAGCCCCGTGTCTGGGAGTCGTTCAACTACTGGTCGAACACACCAAAATTTGCCGTCAGCCTTCTCAAGGCCATGTACGGCGATGCCGCGACCAAACAGAACGACTGGGCCTTCCACTATCTGCCCAAGGTGGACCGCAACTATTCCTGGACCTACCTCTGGGACAACATGTACAACGGCATCGTCAAAGGCATTTTTGCTTTTGGGATGAACGGCGTGGCCATCGGCCCGGATTCCAAGAAAAACATCGATGCCCTGAAAAATGCCGATTGGCTGGTCGTCGGAGAGATTTATCCGGATGAAACCAGCGAATTCTGGCGGTCCCCCGGAATCTCCACCGACGAAATGAAAAAAATCCAGACTACCGTCTACCGCCTGCCCTGCGCGGGTTTCGCGGAAAAGGACGGCACCTTCACAAATTCGGCTCGCTGGCTGCAGTGGAAGAACGCGGCGCTGCCCATGCCTGGCAATTCCCGGCTCGACCAAGCCATCGTGGCCGAGATTTTCCTTAAAGTGCGCGACCTGTACAAAAAAGAGGGCGGTAAATTTCCTGATCCCATCCTAAAGCTGACCTGGGGCTACACCGATCCTTCCAATCCTTCGCTCGCGGAAGTCCTGAAGGAAATCAACGGGAAGACGTTTGCCGACTCGGAGGACCCAGCCACGAAAGCGCAACTCAAAGCCGGCCAGCAACTTCCCGGTTTTTCCTGGCTGAAAGACGACGGATCGACAACCTGCGGCAACTGGATTTATTGCGGGGCGTTCACCGAAGCAGGCAACATGACCGCGCGCCGTGATAACAGCGACCCGTCCGGGCTGGGCATCCACCAAAACTGGGCGTTCTCCTGGCCGGCCAATCGCCGCGTGATGTACAACCGAGCCTCCTGCAACCTCGAGGGCAAGCCCTGGGACGCCTCGCGCCGGCAGGTGTGGTGGAACGAAGCGACCGAGAAATGGGTTGGCAATGATATTCCAGATTTCAAGGCCGACTCCAAACCGAAAGATCACATGGGGCCGTTTATCATGAACGCGGAAGGGGTGGGGCGGCTGTTCGTGCCGCTCGGGGCTGTCGCCGATGGACCGTTCCCCGAGCATTACGAACCGACGGAGACTCCCATCGAGAATCCTTTACATCCGGCGCAGACGCATAACCCCATTGCCATGCGCTTCAAGACCCCGGATGACAAGTACGGCACGCCTAAGGACGGCTACGACATCATTTGCACGACTTACCGCCTCACCGAGCATTACCACTATTGGACGAAGAACAACCCGATGAACGTGCAGCTCGTTCCCGAGCCGTTCGTGGAAATGCCTGAGGAGCTGGCGCAGGAAAAGGGAATCCGCGGCGGTGACACGGTCATAGTTTCCAGTATCCGCGGCACCTACAAAGCCAAGGCCATGGTCACAAAGCGCATCAAACCCATGACCATCGATGGGAAGAAAACCTATCAGATTGGCATTCCCATCCATTGGGGCTACCGCGGCATCGCCGAGGATGAAGGCAAGACAGCAAAAACGCTGGCAAACAATCTCTCGCCGGCGGTGATCGACCCGAATGCCTATACCCCGGAATTCAAGGGCTTTCTTGTGAAAGTGGAGAAGGCGTAGGAGTCGAGCCATGAGCCAAGCCACACTACGCGTTCAGAAAATCTCCGGACATGCGGGCGGCGTGCCCGGCAAGGATACCCAGCGCGAATACACCGTCTCGAAACTCATCGACACCACCACCTGCATCGGCTGCAAAGCTTGTGAAGTCGCCTGCATGGAATGGAACGATCTGCCGTTTGGGCAGACCGTTTTCGACAACACCTACCAAACCATGCCGGAGACGCGCTGGAATTACTGGAACCTGATCCTGTTCAACGAGCACGAGCGGGAAGACGGCGCGCTCATGTGGCTGATGCGCAAAAACCAGTGCATGCACTGCGCCGACCCGGGTTGTCTCGCGGCGTGTCCCGCCGATGGGGCCATCGTCCAGTACACCAACGGCATCGTGGACTTCCAGCAAGCCAACTGCATCGGCTGCGGTTACTGCATTACCGGCTGCCCATTCGACATTCCGAAGATGAACCCGGAGACGCATCGCGTCTTCAAGTGCACGCTTTGCGCCGACCGCGTCAGCGAAGGCCTCGAGCCGGCGTGTATCAAATCGTGCCCCACCGGCTGCCTGCACTTTGGCAGCAAAGACGATATGAAAGAACTCGCGGAGGCGCGCGCCAAACAGCTCCGCGACCATTCGAACTTCCCGCATGCCGGCGTGTACGATCCTCCTGGAGTGGGCGGCACCGGGGTCATCTACGTTTTGCACGACGCCTCAAACCCGGAGATCTACGGCGGGTTGCCCAAAAATCCGCATGTTCCCTGGTCCGTGAAATTGTGGAAAGGTCCGCTGAAGTGGCTCGGCAACGTGGCTATGATCGGCGGACTCATCGGATTGTTCGTGCATTATTTGCGCTACGGGCCTAAGGCGCGCGAAGAAGAAGACCTGGCAAGCAGGCCCGAAGGAGGAAGAACGTGAGCCAAGCGGAACAAATCATTCCTCACGGGCACGTCCTCCGTTACACGCTGCGCGAGCGTCTCACCCACTGGGTCGCCGGCTTTTCTTACGTCTACCTTCTGCTTACCGGCCTGGCCTTTTGGTCTCCCTGGTGCTTCTGGATCGCCGTCATTCTCGGCGGCGGACAGGTTTCGAGAATGTTGCATCCTTGGGCAGGGCTGATCTTCGTCGGCGCCGTCCTCTACATGTACGGCATGTGGGCCGGGCAGATGCGCTATACGGATATCGACAAGGCCTGGTGGAAGGCCGTTCGCTATTACAGCACCAACCAAGATGACAAGATGCCGCCGGCCGGCCGCTACAACGCGGGCCAAAAGTTCCTTTTCTGGGGGTTCTTCTGGGGTGGCATCCTGCTGCTTTTGAGCGGCGTCGTGCTCTGGTTTCCGGAATATATTTCCTGGAATCTCCGCTTTTTGCGCTATCTGGCGATCATCGTCCATCCCGCGGCGGCTCTGTTTACCATCGGCCTGTTTATGATTCATCTCTACATGGGCCTGTTCGCCGAACGCGGGGCCTTTGGATCGGTCATTCGCGGTGACGTTTCGATGGCCTTCGCCAAGCGCTACCATCCAGGCTGGTATCAGGAAATTACCCGCCAAGCGGCCGCGCCGAGGAAATGAAAGGCGCACCAACCGTCAGCAACGAAGACGACGCGCGCATTCGCCGCGCAGAGAGTTTGCGTTCCCGGCATCCCGCGGCCAGTGAGTTTCTTGAGTTCTATAAACACGTCGTCTCGTTTCAGAAACGGCTTCGCGCCAATATGGCTCGAGCGAATCAGCTGAAATCGGGCGGAGTCGCGCTGGCCGGATTGCGAGACGAACTCGACTTGACCGTTCTTCTTCCCCACTTCCGCGGCTATCTCTCCGTCGTCGAAAGCCATGCCCCTCACGCGCTAGCCGAATCCGCGCGGCAGTTCGCATTGCTTCCGTCCGAGTCGTGGATTTCGAGCCTGGAGGCGTACTGGCAACACGCGGGGATTTACGACCAGCAGGTTGGCGCGTTCGCGCAATTCCTTCCCCGGGCGTTCTTGCAGCCCTACGCCGAGTCCCGCGCTTCGCTCCTGGCCCGGGCCCCCCTCCAGACAACCCCACGGCTTTGTCCGCTGTGCGGGTCGCGACCCCTCCTTGGCGTGCTGCGGAGGGAGGGCGACGGCGGAAGACGCTTCCTGCTGTGCTCGTTCTGCTTGCGGGAATGGGCGTTCCGGAGAATCCTTTGCCCGACCTGCGGCGAAGAAGCAGAAGACAAGTTACCGGTGTATGTCGCAGAAGACACTCCCCACGTACGCGTGGAGGCGTGCAATACCTGCAAGTTTTATCTGCGCACCATTGACCTGACCAGGGATGGCAACGCTATCCCTCTCGTCGATGATCTTGCGGCCGTTGCGCACACGCTTTGGGCGAACGAACAAGGTTACACGAGGCTGCAGCCAAATCTCTTGGGCACCTAGCAAACCGATTCCTGGCCAGCATTTTGGCGAGGGTGAGTGGGAAAAGCGCTGTTCGCCGGGCTTCGACAAGGGTTGCGCACGGTAGCGGGCGCGGTTTACCGTCCGGACCGTCGCAGAAGGAATAACCTGGCTGGTTTGTCGGTCTCACGCACAGATTCAGCGGCCTTCAAAAAAGTCTTGGGGAGAAGATTCGCCATGAGAAAAGCGTTTTTCGTGCTTCTTTGTTTGGCATTAGCCGCGCGTCCGATGGTCGCGCAGTCCGCCACGGAGGGACTGTGGCAGGGCTACGACGGCGAGTGGCGCCACGTTTCAAGCCAATTGATGTCGCTCGCCGAAGCCACGCCCGAGGAAAAATTCGCCTGGCGTCCCGCACCGGGGGTGCGCTCGACCAGCGAAGTTTACATGCACATTGCCATGGCGAATTTCTATCTGCTGAGTGTCACGGGCCCCAAGATGCCCGCGGATTTGAAAGAAGGGATGGAAACGTCGGTTACCTCGAAGGCCGAGGTAATTAACTGGCTAAAGCGCTCGCTCGAGGCCGTCAAGCAAGCGCATTTGGCGATCACACCGCCGGGCCTTCAGCGCAAAGTTCACATCGCGGATCGCGACGCCACGGTGGAGGGGATGTACTTGCGCATCATCGTTCACGCCAACGAGCATATGGGCCAGCTGGTGGCTTACGCGCGCATGACGGGGGTCGTCCCTCCCTGGTCCGGCAAGTAAAAGGCCGCCGATTATTTCAATTTGTAAGTGAACGTCACCGTGGTTTCTTCATCGAGCACCAGCGGCCTGACAAAGTGGTACGAGTTCCCGGCTCGCGGAACATCGACCCGCACGGGCAAAACGCCCGCGATGCGCTGCTCAAGCCTGGTCACATTGGCGGATGCGGCTGATTGTTGCAGTGCGGCTTGCTTCTTGGCGTCGCGCTCAATGCGTCGCTGATACTCCGCAATCGTCGGAGCGCTCGTCACCATCACGGTTTCCGTGGCGGAAGCAACATGCAAGGTCGTAACCAACGGCGCAGGCCTACTGTCATCGTAGGAAAACCTGTGGACGTTCGTCTGAAATCCTGGCTTGGTTGTCCTTACCTCGACGTTCCCTGACGACAGATTAGACACCATCCAACGGCCCATAGAATCAGTCCTAACGTTTCGTGCCGCGCCCGTCTCGGTTTGCGTCACAGCCACCTCGCTGGTGGGCACGACCGCTCCCGTCGAGTCCACAACAATGCCCCCCAATTGCCCGGGGAGCAGAGTCATTGCCGCGCCGCTCCCAGCGATGGCCCTTCCCAAGTCGTCATCGTCGGTCTCCGCGCCGGAAACATCCTGGGAACGTGGTGGCAGCAAATGCGCCGCAATGGCGTCCCCTGCAAAGTCTTTTACCCTATACTGCTCGGGAAGAAACACTTCCCATTGCAGCAGGTCGATAGGCACATCCATCTTTGGAAGCGAGATCTCCGAGCCGCCTTTCTTGGCGAACGGCGCTCCCGAGTGCATGAATACAAATGAAACTTCATAAGCGTCTCTCGGCCGGAAGCCCGCGCGCAGCAACGGTACCCTGTTCCCATCCGAGCCTTCCACCGGCTTGGCTTTTTCCCCGGCAACCTCGACGGAAAGAATGCTCGCGCCTTGCGGCAAGGCCACTTTCAGAAACGGCTGAGCTTGATTCTTCACGGTAAGCTTCACTTCCGTAAGCGAACGCCCTTCGTTTGTCACCAGCGTGGTGGCGATGGCACGTTCAACCACCGCTGCGATCACGCTGCTATCCGGAAAGCGTGTCCAGACCAAAGCAAGCGTAGGCCGCTCGTTGGGCTGCTTGTGATAACGGAAAGCCGCCTGGAGCGGAAACCGCCCGAGCGAACGCAAGTAAGGATTTGTCTCCTTAAAATCCATGCGCTTCACACCGCCACCTTCTGTTGCTGTCAATTCGATCGTCCCCACGCCTTCCACGAGCACTTCGCCCGTTTCACGCTGAGCGTTTTGGAAACTCAGCAACGGCACGTCTGCTTTCATGTCGCTGAGGGACTTCTCCATGGCGATAAGGAATTGGTGGCTTTTCTGCGCAGCGCTTCGCACCTTCAAGATCAAGGTGCTGGATTGAACTTCCGCGGACTCAAGCGACGCTCCGGTCGCTCCGGCTACTTCGTATCCAGCGGGAATGGCCACCTGGAATTGCGAAGGCTCACCCTGCACCACGGTGATATCGGCCAGGGCCGCAATGCGGAGATCGGCTTCGTTCACGGTGACCATCGTTTTCACGTCGGAAAGGAAACGCACCTCTTTCGGTGCCGTGGGCGCAACGATTTCCCGCGTTGTCCACCAGATGCTCGCGTTCTGCCCCGGCACGAGCGTAGCTTCAATCGTTGTTTGGCCGTTCTCCGAGGCGCGCGAGGTAATCAGCCCGGGACTGATGCGCACATTGGTGTGGTCGCCCGGAAGACTGAGAGTCAGGCGCGCGCTGCCCGCAGCGGGAACAGCAAGGGTGAAGGACGCGCGGCCAGCTTCGATGCTCAAGGGCAAACCCGCCTCCAGCGTCACCGCGAAATCCGCCGTCCCTGCGAGCACCGCCGTGAGCGTTCCGCCTTCCAGCTCCAGCGGAAGGTTTTTGCCTTCTTGCCGGGCATCAAAAATCGCCATGCCAGTCGTCAGCGGCACTCTGGTCACACCTTTGTGGAGAATCTCCCCTTGCAATTGCACGCTCCCCTCGACCGACTCGGCCGCCACGTGGAGTCTCAAGTCCGCACGCTTTATCGCATACGGAACAGGGGGCGTCTCGGTCCTTCGCACCGGCTGATTCGCCAGTTGCAACAACCGGTTGTACTCGTCCAGCGGAAGCGTGACGTTGCCGCTGGAAGGCACCGGTGGAACCACGACGGAATTCTCGTCGGCCACGAGACACTCCGGAAGAACCAACCACCCCGCCAACAAAGCACAAAGGATCTTTTTCATCTGCCACCTGCCTTTTTGTCGCGTTGAAAACTGAGAATCACGGACGGAGATTGGTTCTCCCCTGTCAGCTCGGAAACCAGGAAGAGCGAGGGCCCAAAAGCCGGGAACGACACGTGAATCGGCAAGATTCCTGCGCGCTTCCCTGCCGGCGCGTCGCTTTTGAATTTATCCAGAAGCGCTTCGGTTTCGCTCTGAGAGCGCTTCAACTTCAATTCGTCCTTCAAATGGGAATCGAACGGTTGCGGCTCACCGGGAGGAGCTAGCGCTGGGGCGAGTCCTTGTGCCACTCCGGCGCTAAATCCAGTGCTTACGTCTCGGGTGACGAGCGCAGCGGCAACGGGGTTCGCATAAGGCGCTGAACGGAAACTGCCCGGCTCGATCGTCACCTTAAACAGCGGCGGGTGGTAGAGCAGCAGGCCGGTGCGTGCAACGGGAAGATCGAGCGCGGGCAGCACCAAGGCGAATTGGCCTTTTTCATTCCACGCCGTCCCGCGCACGAGGTAAACGACCTCGACCGCGAACGGCGGCGCTTCTTCGCCCGCTCGCGCTTTATCAAGCGGCAGCAAGACGCTGCCATCGGGCGCCCGGCCCGGCCTCACCGCTTTGCCGGACAGTGAAGCACTCCAAAGTGTGGCGCCCGCCGGCAAAGTAATCTTCAGGAAGTTCCGCTGGTTGTTGCGCACTGCGTACCGCGCCTGCACGAACGTTTTCCCTTCACGGGAAACCAGCACCTGGTAGCGCGCCTCTTCGACGTTGGCCATAAGCACCGCTTGTGGTGTGTAGCGCGCGACGGTCACACTGAGAGATCGCGCCATCTTCCCTTCACCCGAGCGAAACCGAAACGCCTCGAGCGACGGCGATTGGCGGCTCGCCACCCATTCGCCAAGGTCTGTAGCGTCCGCGCTCTCGAGTCCTTCCGCCCTTATGTCTTTGATCTCGCCTGCGCCCTGCACTTCCACGGCCACGCCTCCCGTCTCGCCTTCCGCGCTCATCAGACGCAGCAGGGGAACGGCAATCTGGCCATCACGGGGGCTGCGCCCCTCGCCGGTGATGACGAACCTCGCGGTCCCGTCCAATGGCTCCAGGAATGTGACCGAGAGTTCGCCGTCTTTCACTTCCCAATCCGCCACCATCGCGCCCAGAACCTGATTGACGGTGACCTCGTCGGGAATTTCGATCTTCGCTTCGCGCGCTGCGCCCTGCGCAACCTCCAGATTTACCTCCGCGTTGATGGAAGTCGCATCCTCCCCGAGCCCCACAAGCTCGGTCAGCGACCCGCGCAGTCGCAAAGGTTGCGTAGCGCGGTGGTCCTCCGTTTTTCTTCGCCACGAGAACGCCAGCGCCTCGTTGCCCCGGCCATACGCAACCCACTTGCTTTCCGCCTCGGATTCGGACTTCTCCGCCAATAACCCGCCCGTAAGCCGGACGTCCACACCTTGCCGCGACAATTGGACAGAAGCGCGAGTTACGCCGGAAGCAGTCGAGGGGAGCGCCATGCTTTCCTCCCCGGCGGAGGCTGTCACGGGCATAGCGATATCCAGCAGCAGCACGGAGCGCCCGGAGTGCGAAAGCAGCGCCGAAAGCTGGCCTCCGCCTTTTCCGCTTCCGCTCCCGTCGGAAACCAGCGAGACCAGTTTCCCGTCGAGCCGCGCTTCGCGAACCAGCAAGCCTGCGGGGATGGGCACGCGCACCCAGCCGTCTTTCAAAACGTCGATGGTCAGCGTGGCTCGCCCGGAGGCGAGTTCCGCTCCCGATGCAGCGTCGCCATTAATGTGCAGGTCATAGTCCACTCGCGTGAGCGTCGCCTCGACCGGCGGGGGCTCCGTCTCGCGCTCGATCGGATAAGCGCGCTCGTGCAGCGTTCGATACTCCTCAACCGGTAGGACCACCCAGCCCGGCGAGTGCCCGGCAGTTTGCGCCGAAGAACTCGCCGCAAAAGTCGTGCTAGCGGCGAGCGCTAACCCGCAGAAAACCTGCAAAATAGGCCGATTTTTCATGGTGCGAACGGTTTGGTATGGCTTGGACAGCAGCGTGGACATACACGTCCCCTCTTCTCTCGAACAGCAGCCGGCGGCACGTCGCTTTTTCTGGCGACCCGGGGAGGAAGTGTCGTGATTGGTCGATGAGATGCCATGCTTGCCGCAGAAGGTTGTCCTAATTGCTCGATGACTGCGTTCCCTTTCAAAAAAACTCCGCCCGCGAGTGTCCTTCCGCCTGCTGCTACATCGTGGGTTAGAACGAAAAGCCGGCACTTTCTTGCGGGCTGGTCTGGCGCGGAGTTCACCTCAACCGCAAAACCTGGAGGGAACCTTTTCCAAAATCCCCGGTATCCACTTTTTGTAAGGGCAAGTTCAGCCGGTTAGGACCATAATTTCGGCGATGACTTTGGCTCCCGACGAGGATTTGATGCTCCAAGTGCGCGATGGCGCGGGCGAAATGCTGGGCGTGTTGTTCGATCGCTACCAAACGCCACTGTTCAATTTCTATTCCAAGCTGACGGGCGACAGGACCTTAAGTGAAGACCTGGTCCAGGAGGTCTTCCTTCGCATCCTCAAATACCGCCAGAGCTACCGCCCCGGGACGCCCTTCCGCGCCTGGGTTTACCAGATTGCGCGCAACGCCCGCATCGACCATTTTCGGAAGTTTCCGCGCGAGCGGGCCTTCGAGCCAGAAATGCTCCCGCCTGTTCCGCCAACGGATTCCGCCGTGGAACAGCAGGAAGTCGAGCTGTTGCAGCGCGCGCTCCAGCAGTTGCCGGAGGAAAAGAGGGAGATCCTGCTCCTCTGCCGCTTCCAGGAACTGAAGTACCAAGAAATTGCCGGCCTGCTCGGCTGCGAGCTCAACACCGTAAGAACTCGCATCCATCGCGCCCTGCAGGATCTGCGCAAAGCCTTTCACCAACTCGCGCAAGGCACCATGCTGAAGAAAGCCGAAGCTGCCGCGGCGGAGAACATCCCTCCCCGAGGAGGTCGCCATGGAATGTGAACAAATCGCGCAACTCTTGCCGGACTACCTGCAAGGGGATTTGCGCCCCGATCAGCAGCATGACGTCGAAGCCCACCTCAAGCAGTGTGCCGACTGTGCTGAAGAAATCGTGCTCTGGGAAAAGCTTTTCCTTCTTCCCATCGAGCAGCCAAGCCCTGCGTCTCGCGCCCGCTTTGAAGCCATGCTACAAGCTTACCGGGCGGATCGTTCCACCGAGCCCAGGGGCAATTCGCCATGGAGAGAACGCTTCTCCTCCTGGAACTCCTTCGGCTGGCTTCATGCGCCCCTGAGTCGCGTGGCATGGAGCGCTGCCCTGCTCGCCATCGGTTTTATCTCCGGCCTTTCCCTCGCCAACTCGCGATCCCGTTCCCAAGACTTGGCTGCGCTCGAATCCCAACTCGCCAGCATGAAGCAAATGGTGGTGCTATCCATGTTGCAGCAGCAATCGGCCGGCGCGCGGCTCGAAGGTGTGACCTGGAGCACGCGCGATCAGCAGCTCGATCCCAAAGTGCTTTCGGCGCTCCTGCACACTCTGCGCCACGACCCAAGCGTGGATGTTCGCCTGGCTGCGCTCGATGCCCTCAGTCGTCACTCTGCGCAGCCGCAAGTACGCACCAGCGTGGTGAATGCCTTGCAGGACCAGCAGTCTCCTTTGGTGCAGGTAGCGTTGATTGACCAGTTGGTGGAATGGCATGACCGCGAAGCCGCCCCGCACCTCGAAAAACTTCGGCAATCCCCAAACCTGAATCCCACCGTGCGCCAGCGCGCCGACTGGGCTATCAGCAAGCTGAATTGAGGAGAGACCATGCGAATGACGCGCTTTTTGATGGTGTTGACTGTCGGCTGCCTGCCTCCGTTTTCTTTGACCGCCCAGTCGGTGAACGTGAGGATTCCGCAGCCGCCCCTGCACCTTGCCGTACCGTTTCCCATGGAGCTTCCTCCTCCGTCCGGATTCCCCTTGGAGCTCCACGACTCTTACCGCGACCTGCCGGTCGAAGGGCAAGAGACCATACAGAAGTCTTTTTCCATGGCCGGCGTCCAGCATAGGTCGCTCGAGATCGATAACGTCTGGGGCTCCATCGAGGTCCTGGGCACAGCTTCCGACGAAGCGCGACTCACGGTCAGCAAATCCATCCGCGCCGCGTCCAAAGACAAACTCGAGCAGGCTCGCAAAGAAGTTACCCTCGACATCAGCGAGCAGGAAGGCTTTCTGAAGCTCTATGTCAACGGCCCCTTTCGCTGCCATTGCGACGATGGGTGCGGCCACCGCGAATTCGACGGCTACATCGTTAAGATGGATTTTCAAATCCAGGTTCCTGGCGACATTGACATCAGGATAAAGACCGTAAATGAGGGCCGCGTTCTGGTCCGCGATATCAACGGAAACTTCCTCGTGCGCAATGTCAATGGCGACGTCGAAATGGACAACATTTCCGGCTCTGGCACGGCGCGCACCGTCAACGGCCCGGTGAAAGTGTCCTTCCGGCAGAATCCTCGCGAAGCTTCCGACTTCCAGACCGTCAACGGCGCCGTGGAGTTGCGTTTCGCGCGCGAGTTGACCGCCGATTTTCGCTTTAAGACCTTCAACGGCAGCATCTACAGCGATTTTCCCGTTGCGGCTTTGCCCGTGCGCGCCATGCAGGAGGAGCATCACGGCGCCAAGGTCGTCTATCGCGCGGACCGGTACACCGGAGTTCGTATCGGCACGGGCGGGCCGGAGATCAAGGTGGAAAATCTAAATGGAGACATCCGTATTCTTGAAAACCATGAATAACCAGACTCAGCGTTCCCCATCCCGCGTTTTGGCTGTTCTCATTCTCTGGGCCGCCCTCCCCACTGTCCCCGCGCACGGTCAAACGCAAGAGTCGTCGGGCCCGGACCACTTCGCCGTCCCTCTTAGCGATCCCTCCCGGCCCGCGCGGGTGGAAGCCAGCCTGGTCAACGGCGGCATAACCGTCAAAGGATATGACGGCAAGGAAGTCGTCGTCGAAGCGCGCGCCCGCAACCGCGAATCAGCGCGCTCCAACTCCAATATGAAACGCATCATTGTTTCGTCCACCGGCCTTTCCGTTGAGGAGGAAAACAACCAGGTGCGCATCAACACCGATTCCTACATGCGCCCCATCGACCTCACCATTTCCGTTCCCGTTCACAGCTCTCTTAAGCTGAGCGCCGTGAATGACGGCAACATCGTCGTCACCGGCGTGGACGGCGAATTGGAGGTCAACGACGTCAATGGCGCCGTTACTCTGACGAACGTCTCCGGCAGCGCGGTCGCCCACGCCCTCAACGGGCGCTTGCTGGCTACTTTCACGCGGGTCAATCAGCAGCCGATGGCCTTCAGTTCTTTGAACGGCGAGATTGACGTTACCTTTCCCGCTGATTTGAAGGCCAACCTCACGCTGAAGTCCGACCGCGGGGAGATCTTCACCGACTTTGACGTTCAAATGCAGGCCGCACCAGTACAGCAAATCGTCGAAGACGGACGCAAGCAAGGCGGCAAATACCGCGTTAGAATCGACAAAGCCGTCCGCGGAACGATCAACGGCGGGGGCCCTGAGTATCAATTCACGAATTTCAACGGCGTCATCTACATCCGCAAGTCCGGGGCCTCGCGCTGATTCCTGCTTGCCGCATCACTTCTTTAAGAACAAAACGCAGTAATCGTCGTCGGGCCAATCGTGCACCACTTTTTCCATTTGCAGGCCTGCGGCGGTCAGTTCCTCGATCACGATCTTTTGCGGAATGCCGTGACCGCCGCGGTTGCTCGGAACTCCTTCGACGGGATCGAGCCCGGAACGAGGAGGAAAATCAATGATGGCCAGCCGCCCTCCGGGCTTCAACGACCTGGCCAAGTTGGCATCGAACTCCGCCGGCTTGGTCAGGTGATGGTAAACGTGGCGCAGAAAAATCGCTTCGCAACAACCGGCGGGCAAATTGGTGTCGGCTTCCTTGCTGTCCACCACAACAACGTTTTGCAGCTTGCGCTTTCTAACCTCCGCCCGCAGCTCCTCGAGTTTCTTCTTGTCAATCTCCGTTGCATACACTTTTCCCGAAGCCCCGAGGCGTTCCGCTGCCGCAAACGAATACTTCCCGTCTCCCGCTCCGATGTCCGCCACGGTGGTTCCCGGCTTCCATGCCATCAATAATGCGAGCCGCTTGATCTCATCGGCGGCATTCGCTCCCGCCTGGACGGCCAGGACCGCCGCCCCAACACCGGCCAAAAGCAGCACCCACAACCGCCTCCTCTTCATCTTCCGGTTCATCGTCCCAACCCCTTCCCGCCCGTCGAGATTTGCCGCTTTAGCCATTTTTACTGGCTCCATTTGGTGGGAGTGCGAACCCAACGATGCGGGCGTAGTTGGGCATGGAGTTGGGCGGGCAGCGGACCTTGGTCGCTTGCGGCGAGGTTCGATGCGACGTGTTTCGGCTTGCGCATGCCGGGAATCGTAGTGTGCACGTCGAGGTTGTTCAGGATGAACCGCAGGGCCATTTCGGGCAAGGTCATGCCGTCAGGCAAAAGCGGTTTGAGGGCACGGGCTCGCTCCACACTGGCTTTGAGATTCTCCGGGACGAAGTAAGTGCTGCGCCAATCACTCTTAGGCCACGTGCTGTTGAGCGTGAGCGTACCTGTGAGCGAGCCTTCGTCAAAGGGCACACGGGCGATGACAGCGACGTCTTTCTCGCGGCACGCGGGAAAAAGTTCGTCCTCGGGATTCTGGTCAAAGATGTTGTAGATGACCTGGACGGCGTCGATGAGCCCGGTGCGCACGGCGCGGATGCCGTTCGCGGGTTCCCAGCGGTTGAGGCTGAGACCAACGGCGCGGACCTTTCCGCTGCGGCGCAGTTTTTCGATGGCGGGCAAGATCCGCTCATCACCGAGCCAGGTGTCTTCCCAGGTGTGCAGTTGAATGAGATCGAGGGTAGCGACCCCGATATTTTTGAGGCTCTTATCGACGTACTCGAAGATGTAGTCGGGCGGGTAGCTCTCGTCCAGCGAAAATTCGGGGCGGGCAGGCCAGCTGCGGTTTTGCGGAGGAACCTTAGTGGCCACGTAGAGCTTCTTGTCAGGGCCGCCGGCCGAGGCGCTGTTTTTGTTCGCGCGAAGGATTTTCCCAAGCAGCTCCTCGCTGTGCCCGTTCCCGTAAGCCCAGGCAGTGTCAAAGAAATTGCAGCCGAGATCAATGGCGCTCTGGAGCGAACCGAGCGATTCCTTGTCATCGGAGCCGGTCCATCCAGCCATGCCCCACATGCCGTAACCAATTTCGCTGACGTTCCATCCGGTGCGACCAAAGCGGCGGTAGCGCATGACGTGGTCTCCTGACGTCGAACAAACATTATACCGGCCGGGCGTGGACTACACCCGGACAGCCAGACAACGCTTTTTCAGGCGGTTTGCTTGAGAGCGCGCTCGACGAGGGTGAGGCAGCGCTCGGCTTGCTCGCGAAGCATGTGCTCTTCGTCGGTGACTTCGGTTTTCAGGCTGTGAAGTTCGTCGGCGATGGCCAACGCCGCGAGCACGGCGAGTTTCTGGGTATCGACGATTCCGGTGGACTCCGCGATAGCGTGCATTTTCTCGTCCACGAACTTCGCAAGCCTCTGGACGTACTTCTCTTCAAGCTCTCCGCGAATGGAGTAAATCTGACCGAAGATTTGCACTTTTACGGGCACGATTATCGCCCGGAATTGTAGCGCAGAGTCAAGCTCGCCGGGATTTTTCTTGCATGCGCGGGATCCCCGGGCTTCCCAAATTCCGAACTTGCCGAGAGCTCCTTCCGGCTCAAGGCTGCGGAAGGCCGCGGCCTCGAGGCTGGAGGCAGAGCTTCCGCTGTCAGCTGGCGCGGAGCTGGGCACCCTGGCGATGTTTGAGAATGGAAATGATTTTGTCCTCGAAATGATTGATTTGCGCGTCGGTCAGCGTGGCTTCGCGGCTTTGGAAAGTGACTCGAACCAGTAAGGAATACTTCCCGGCCGGAACATTTTTACCGCGGAACAGGTCGACGGCCTCAATAGAAGTAATCTCCTGGATGTTAAGCGATCGAATCGATTGCGAAATCTGTGCGAAGGAAATCCCCTCGGCGAGCAACAAGGAAAAATCGCGTTGCACGGACGGAAAACGGGGGAGTGGCACGTAGCGCTGCGCGGTTTTTGCCGATTGCATTGCAGAATAAAGAGGGGCTAGTTCGATCTCGGCGAGAAAGACCCCTTGACGTAATTTCAGGAGATCAGCGATACGGCGCGTGAGCTGGCCCGCCATGCCAAGTTCGACGTTGCCGAGTTGAATTTTGCCGCGCTTGCCAGGGTGCAGCCATTCCGGCCCCTCGTCGCGCCACTGGAATCCCTGCGCGTCGCGGCCATCCGCCAGTTGACCAATCTCATCAAGGGCGCCTTTCAGGTCGGCGAAGGAATAGTCACGGGGTGACTCGTAGAGACTTTTTTCCCGGGCCTCTCCCGTTGCACCGATGGTGAGGACGCTTGTTTCGACAGGTCGATTTTCTTTAAGGCGGTAATGGCGGCCGATTTCGAACAGCCGTGCATCGCGCTGGCCGTGGTTCAGATTCCATTCCAGGGCCGCGGCCATGGTCACGATCCCGGTGGACTTGAGCACGCCGGCTTCTTCCGAGAGTGGATTGGACAGCCGCGCAGGCGAGACTCCCGCAGGCCGGAAAAGCGCGTCGCGCTCCTCGGCGACGTGCGGAATAGTCACAATTTCCCGATACCCCAGGCCAATGAGACGTTGGCGCAAACGAGTTTCGGCTTCACCCTGCGGCAGGCGCGCCGCTCCCTGCCTTGCCGCCGGCAAGCGCGGAGGAAATTTGTCGAGGCCGTAGATGCGTGCGATTTCCTCGATCAAATCGATTTCGCGTTCGACTTCGGCGCGCCAAGAAGGCTGCGCGCACTCCCACGCCGCGAGGAGCGAGCCTTCCGCGCCGCGGTTGTGGTCGACGCGAACCGGAGCAAAGCCGAGCGCGCTCAGGCTGGCTTCAATTTGCTTATCGGGAACGTCCGCACCCATGACGCGCAGAATTTCCGCACGCGTCACGCGGATCTTCTCCGGCGCGCGTTTGCCGGGATAAACATCGACGACACCTGCGAGAAGCTCGCCTCCAGCAAGTTCGAGAATCAATTCGGCCGAGCGCCGCGAAGCCAGTTCGGCCATTTCCGGATCGGCGCCGCGGCCGAAGCGCAGGGACGCTTCGGTGTGCAATTTCAGAGAACGGCTGGCACGTCGAACGGCCACGGGGTCAAACCAGGCGCATTCGATCAGTACATTTTTTGTGGAAAAAGAAATTTCCGTTTCGGCGCCGCCCATGATCCCGCCGATGCCAATCGAACGCGAGCCGTCGCCGTCGGAAATCATGCACATGCCGGGATCGAGCTGACGCTCGACGCCGTCAAGAGTGCGGACCTTTTCTTTGGGCTTGGCCGGGCGAACCACGATCTTGTGGTCGCGAACCTTGTCGTAGTCGAAAGCATGAAGCGCGTGGCCCAGCTCGAGCATCACGTAGTTGGAGACATCCACGACGTTGCTGATGCTCGAGACGCCCGAAGCTTCAAGGCGGTCCTTGAGCCACTTGGGCGAGGGCTGAATCTTGACGTTGCGAATCACGCGCGCGGTGAAGCGCCCGCAAAGCTCCGGCGCCTGGATTTCGACTTTGATGGCATCGCTCGATTTGGCGGCGCTCTCCGCAGGCTTCGGTGAGACGTGCTTGAGCGGCAGCTTGTAGATGGCGGCGACTTCGCGCGCGATTCCGTAGTGGCCGAGGCAATCGGGACGGTTCGAACCGATTTCCGCGTCGATGACCGCGCCGTGCGGGCCGTTTTCGAGACTTCCGATATTCGTTCCGGCAAGCGCGAGCCGCGAGGCGAGTTCCTCCGGCGGCGCGGTGGCGTCGACAAAGTCCTTCAGCCAGTTGTAGACGACTTTCATGGGGTGACTCGTGAGTGGTGACTGGTGGCTCGCCGAAGCGTCGGTCGGCCTCGCAGCTGCGAGACTTGTGCACTTCGGTTCATGGGAATTGTTTCAGGAAGCGCACGTCGTTTTGAAAAAAGATCTGGATGTCATCAATGCCGTAGCGCAGCATGGCCAGGCGGTCAATGCCCATCCCGAAGGCGAAGCCGCTGACTTTTTTGGCGTCGTAGTTAACGAAGCCATAGACCGCGGGATCGACCATGCCCGCGCCAAAAAGCTCGATCCAGCCCGCGCCCTTGCATTTGGAACAGACGCCTCCCCCGGCGGCCGTGCCGCTCCCGCCGCAGAAAATGCAGGAGACATCGAATTCGACCGACGGCTCGGTGAACGGAAAATAGCTGGGCCGGAAGCGCGTCTTGACGCTCGCGCCGAAAAACTGCTTCACAAAATATTCGATGGTGCCGGTGAAATCGCAGAAACTGATGTCGGTGTCCACGGCCAGGCCTTCGACTTGATGGAACATGAAGGAGTGCGTGGCGTCGGGATTGTCGCGGCGATAGACCTTGCCGGGAACGATGACGCGCACGGGCGGCTTCTGCTTCTGCATGGTGCGAATTTGCATCGGAGAAGTGTGGGTGCGCAGAAGCAGTGGTGTCGGCGCGCCTTTCGGCAGCTCGATGTAGAACGTGTCCATGTCGTCCCGGACAGGATGAAATTCCGGGATGTTGAGCGCCTCAAAATTGTACTAGGGCGTTTCGATTTCGGGGCCCTCGACCACCGAGAAGCCGATGGAAAAGAAAATGTCTTCGATTTCCTGGAACACCTGGCGAATCAAGTGATGCGAGCCGATGGGATGAATGACGCCGGGAAGAGAGAGGTCCACGCACTCACGAGCCGCTTCTTCTTCGCCCGATTCGATGGCCATGCGGCGCTCTTCAAGGGTTTTTTCTAGATGCGCCTTGAATTTGTTCAGTTCCTCTCCGACGACGCGTTTCAGTGCAGTCTCCGGCTTCAACCAGTTTTCGGCGATAGCCGTCAGGACGCCCGACTTTCGCCCGACCCAGGACTGACGTAGTGTCTCCCAATTCTGGCGATCCATCGATTGGTGAGCCTGAGCGTCAAAGAGAGCGCGCACTTCGGCGAACTTTTCCGCGACGCCTCGGGCGTCGTTGACCCCGAGAGCCCTCAGAGTTTTCGCGGTCGGCTTGTCAGCTGTCATGGTCGCGAAATAGATTACACCTTACGCCGCGAGCTATCGTGCCCCCACCGAGGGCGTTCCACACCTTGCAAAAAGGTATCTTGGCGACGCAGCGAAATCCCTGCGCCAGGAGCATTAGGATTTTTTCGCGGCGGCCTTGGCTTTTTCCGCGATCTGCGCGAAGCCGGCAGCGTCCTTGACCGCGATGTCCGCGAGGATTTTGCGGTCGAGCGCGACACCCGCGGCTTTGAGGCCGTGAATCAACTGGCCGTAGGTCAAGCCGTTCAGCCTTGCAGCCGCGCCGATACGCTGGATCCACAGGCGGCGATACTGCCGCTTCTTGTTGCGACGGTCGCGGTAAGCATAGCGATCGGCGCGATTGGCCGCTTCCTGTGCGGACTGGTAAAGCTTGCTTTTCGTGAGGAAAAAGCCCTTCGTCCTCTTGAGATATTTTTTGCGCCGAGCCCGGCGCTTGGTGCCGCGTTTTACGCGTGCCATGGGTTTGCTCCTTGAATTAGCTGACCGCGTCTATCCATTAAGGCAGAAAGATCAAACTACAAACCTCTGTCCTCGAAAGCACCGGCGCGGTTTCCTTCGTTCAGGGGAAACAAAACGGGTTGCGGGCACGCCTAGCGGGGCGCGTCGCGCAACGGGTTTGTTTCCGGTGTAATGCGAGTAGGCATCGCGGCTTGACGGTGTGGCCGTCAAACCGGCGAGGTCGCCCGCGATGCGCAGGCGATGCCGGGCGCGAACCCGGCCCCTACCAATGCTCCGGCAAGGCCAGAGCGATTCGGCCGGCAGGCACCCGCGAAGCGCTGCCTGGCACAAAAATCGAACTACGAAAAGCGAAACTCGCGAACGGGACCGACTCCGCGGAGCGATTCTAGCCGTAGGGCAGCATCTGCTTGATGCTGGCTACGCCGGCCGGGCTGACCGTCGTCACCTTTTTGAGCTTGCGCATGCGCCCGGAGGCCTTGAGGCCGGTAAAGTGGCGCTTGGCGGAATGGCCGCGCAGAATCTTGCCGCCGGCGGTTACTTTGAAGCGCTTGCGCACGCCGCGGTGCGTCTTCAACTTCATCTTGGGTTTTGATGCGTTTCTTGGCATTTCGAAAACCTTTCTCTTGCCTCTCCAACTCTCTAGAAGAGCTGAACAGAGATTCCTCACTTCGCTATGCCTGCCGCAGACAGGTTCGAATGACAGACGGGACCACGCACCCGAGCGAGTTCCGCGTTACTCTGCTGCCAGACTTTGGGCGACCAGGGACGCGAGCGGTGCGGCCCCTAGGAAAGCCTTTCCGGAAAGACGCGCAGGCCGAACAAGCAAATGGCGCCGCGAAAAGCACGGGTTATTGCCCTGCTGGGCTCCGGAACCCGCTTACCCCGCAGCTCTGGGAGTCGCCGTGCCTTTCTTGGGCGCCAGCAGCGTCACGAGAACGTTGCCTTCCATGCGCGGCATGGTCTCGATCTGCCCCTGGTCGCCAATTTCGACCAGCAGCCGATCCATTTTGGCACGCCCCACTTCCTGGTGTGCCATCTCCCGACCGCGGTGAAAAATCATGGCGCGCACTTTGTGGCCGTCGCCGAGGAAGCGGATAATCTGATTCTTGCGAACCTGATAATCGTGTTCAGCGGTGTTGGGCCGAAACTTGACTTCTTTTAGTTGCGAGCCGCGGCTGCTCTTGCGCTGCTCGTGGGCTTTCTTGTTCTGCTGGTACTGATATTTCCCGTAGTCCGTGATTTTGCAGACCGGCGGTTCGGCGGTGGGCGAAATTTCCACCAGATCGAGCCCCCGTTCGCGCGCCAGTTTCATGGCCTCGAAAGGCTGCATGACGCCGAGCTGCGCACCTTCTTCGTCAATCACCCGGATTTCGCGCGCCCGGATGCGCTCGTTCACACGCGTGCGGTCAACCGCCCGGAAGTTGCGTTCAGCGATAAATCCCCCTCAAGAGCGTTAGGCACCTGCTTTCCCCGGAACAACCAGGAGCCGGCCCCCAAATACACAAACAACAGTCCCCGGAGCAAAAGCCACCGGGGACGGACTTCAAAGTATAGCATGTCGGATGGATCGCACGGCAATAGGCTGGAAGCGTCGGGCAAGATTTCGCCCGAGCGGCGATCGGAGAGGGATAAGAGCTTGATCGAACGCCGATTGGTTGTCGGTCGCAGCTGGCGACGGACTTGGAGAGCGGTATAAAAGTCCGCGGACAGCACCTTTCCCGCCAGCAACTCGTCTTTGAGGCCAAAGACCCAATCCAAGGCTAGCTCTTCACTTTCTCCCCTCGGCGCCCAGAAATCGGCGCAGATTGATCTGGCAGTTGGTGGCGGAAGAGATGCTCGTCGAAGGACCTATGCGCTAAGATGACGCCAGGAACGCCTTGAGCAGGAAACGCGTGAACGTTTTGCGGACGAGCACAGCAAGCATGAAGAAATGCGACGTAGCGATCGCGGGTGGCGGCGTGATTGGAGGCGCGATCGCGTTGGAGTTGGCGCGCGCGGGCTTGCGCGTCTGCGTTTTTGACCGGCAGAAACCAGGGCAGGAAGCTTCGTGGGCCAGCGCGGGAATCATTTCGCCGGCGCCGGAAAATCCCGGGATGATCGCCACGGTGGAGCTGGGAAAGCGGAGCGCGGCGCTGTATCCGGAGTTTGTCGCGCTGGTGGAAGAAATTTCCGGCCAGAGCACGGGCTACCGCCGCAAGGGAACGCTCGAGACGATCTTTTCGCACGACGCCAAGGCGGAACTCAGCACGATTATTGCCCTGCATCACGGCCTGGGGCTCGAGGCGGAGCCGCTGCGCGCCGAAGACGCGCGCGAACTCGAGCCGGCGCTCAGCGACGAGCTCGAAGCTGCGGTGCTCCGGCCGGGAGAAGCGTCGATTGACAACCGTTTGCTGACAGCCGCGGTCTTTGAGGCAGCGCAGCGCAGCGGCGCGGAAATTCTTCCGGCGAGGCGCGTAAAAGGCATCTGGCGCGACGGCGCGCGCTGCCGCGGCCTGCTTGTCGGGAATGAAAAAGTGGAAGCGCCACGGACGGTCATCGCCGCAGGCTGTTTCTCAGGGATGATTGAAGGAGTCTCCGCGTACGCGCCGGTAAAGCCCGCGAAGGGGCAAATGATTGCGTTGCGCGCCGACAATTTGAACATCGAACGCGTGCTGTGGTCGGAGAAAGTCTACCTGGTGCCGCGAAACGACGGACGGATTCTTGCGGGCGCCACGGTGGAGTACGTCGGTTTCGACAAGCGCGTCACCGCGGGCGGCATCGAGAAGATTCTTGCCGCAGCCATCGAGCTGGCTCCCGGATTGAAGGATGCACGCATCGAGGAAACCTGGGCTGGCTTGCGACCCGACTCCGCGGACCATCTTCCGATCCTGGGGCCAACCGACCTCGAAGGCTTGCTCGTGGCCACCGGACATTTTCGCAGCGGCATCCTGCTGACGCCTGTCACCGCGCGGCTCATCCGCGAATGGATCACCGAGCAAAAAGTCAGCGTGGATTGGGAGCGCTTCAGCCCGCTGCGGTTTCTCTCGGCTGCAGCGCGTACTTCGCACCGCACTCCCGCGTGAGCTGCTTGTGGTCTGTTCTGTGAACAGCGTTCTCCGGACGCGCCGCGGCGTGCGCCGGTCACTCCCTATGACTCGGTCGCCATGCTTGGTTTGAGTCGAAAAAATGCAGGCGCAGCTACCGCAACAGCGGGAGGAACAGAAGCGGCAAAAAGGCGTCCCTCGCGCCGAAAAAGGCGTGACCGAACGAGTCGAATTGACGCTGGATGTTATGGCTGCCGGGGCGGCGACTGCACCGCGGGTTGGAATTGCCCAAGATTGGTGAACTGGATTTGGCTGCCGTCGAGAGTGAGGTCGTGGTCCAGGACAATGTCCATCGTGGAGCCACGCGGCAGTTCGGCTTCGGGTCCGCGCGTAAGAAGAACGGCGGCGAGGCCTGCGACCGCGCCGATGCCAGCGCCGATCCCGGCGCCTTTGCCGTGGCCCGCAATGGCGCCGATGCCTGCTCCTGTTGCGGTGGTCTCGGCAACCGTGCCCACATCCTTGCCCTTGTCGCTGCCACCAGTAATTTTGCCTTCCGAGTCCATGGTTTCCTTGCCGCCGGAATCTGCGCTGCGCGGGGCGGCGTTCAAATCCACGGTGTAGCCGGTAGGCAGAATCAGCGTGTTCAGGCGCATGCGGAATTCGCCGCGGCCCTTCACGCGGCCCGGGCGCTTGGATTCGACGAGTTCCCCGCGAAGATACGAGCCGACCGGGATGACAATGCGGTTGCCGATCGTGACGGGAAACGACGTTTGCAGGTAAACGGAATCGCCGGGCTTGGCGCTGCGCGTGGTAATGCCGTTCTGGAGGACGACGCCGATGCGTGTGCCGGTGGGAACGATGACCCTTTCGCTCGAACCGGCGCGCGCCGGTGCCGGTTTCGGAAGCACAGGAGACGGGGCGTCGGTTTGCGGCCCCTGAGGCTGTTGCGCAGACAACAGACCTGTGGCAGATATAGCCATCAGAAAACAAGCGGCGCAGGGACCTATCGCTGGGAAGTGTCTCCTGGTCATGGGATGCTCCCTGGTATCACAGACTGCGATGCGAATTTTCGGAGTAAAGATGCTCCGGTTCTCCGGCGGCGTCAAGTACGGAAGTCAAAGATGCAAGAGCGGAGACCGGGATACGCAGCAACGCCGCGGTTTACCCACCTCTGCCGATCTCCGTTCTCTTCCCAAGCGGTTTTTGAAACCGGCTTCGGCCGAGCTTCAGGCGGTTTGACCGGCAGCGGCGCGGGGGCTACCCTCGGGTTGGATTGAGGAGAACGAAAATGGCAAAGCTGGCGTTGGTTTACGGAATGAGGCTGCTGCCGGAAGAAGACTTGAGCGAAGTGAAAGATGCGACGGTAGTGCTGAAGAATGGCAAGAGCGCGCGTGTCACCATGCACTTGATCGAAGGCAGCAAGGAAGAGATTGAAAACACGTTTCGGCAGTCGATCGAAGCGTTTTTTGAGATGTATCCGGAGATTTGAGAAGAGCGAACGGTGATGCGGAGAGATCGCAGGAAGGTTTGCATTCTGATCTGCGCTCTCCGCTCTCTGAGCTCGAGAGCATTAGGTCACCGATTTCCGAAATTTTCGGGGTCGGAGACGGGATCGCCGAGATTGTCGTTGATGAGCACTGTGGATTGGCCGGTGATTTCGAAGCGTTTGCGGCATTTGTAGCAGGCAACGAGGTCGTCCAGCCGAACCATGTAGGACGTGGCGTGGTCGAATTTCTTGCGGTCTTCCGGGCTGGCGCCGCGCGGAAGCTCCTTTTTCTTGCGGCAGACTTTCCAGCGGACGGGAAACTCGAAATCTTTGTGGCAGCTTGGACAAACAAGCTGCGCCTTCCTGACTTCCTCTTTTTCCGTATAGAATGAGCGCTCGTCCATGGCTAAGCAGCAGAAGTACTCACTGCTTCATTCATTGTAACAAACTCGAGGCCCAGGTCTCGCCAGCGAGGGAGCCAATGCTCGAGCGCGGCGAGCGTCCGGGTGCGGTCGGCATTGAGCTCGCGGTATGAGCCGTCGTGCAAGCAGAGAACGTCGCCAGTGCCGCGAGTGCTGGCTGCCCGGCCGCCGGTCGCGTTACGCTCGGCGTGTTCGGTGATGGGCCGCATGCGACGAATCAGCCATTCCGCGGGCCGCTCCAGCCAATCGCCGGGAATCAGCGTCCACATGACCGTTTTGCAGCCGAGCGCTTGGGCTGCAGGTATCACCCACGGATTGCGAAAGCCATAGGGCGGACGAAACCACTTCGCGGGAGCGCCGAGGGTATTCGCAATGGCGTTGTGGCAGAGCCGCAATTCGACGGTAACTTGAGCAGGACCGAGCTTGAAGAGGTTCCGGTGCGATTCCGTGTGGTTGCCGACGGCGTGCCCTCGGGCGACGGTTTCTTTCGCCAGGTCGGGGCATTCGCGGACGAAGCGACCAATCAGAAAAAAAGTGGCCTTGGCCTGATAGCGGTCCAGCAAATCGAGCAACTGCGGCGTGATGGCGGGATTGGGCCCGTCGTCGAAGGTGATCGCCAGCTTGCGCGGAGAATTGGTCCGGTAAATCGTCGGCCCAAACAGTTGCGAGCGTGGAAACACCGCGCCGTAGGCGGCAACGCCTCCCGTCACAAGGAAGGCTGCCGGCGCGGAAATCAGCAAGGGATTCACGCGGCTATTTTCGCACGATGGGAGAATCGATGCCTACTTTTTCCGCACCGGGAGCCCGCCTCCTGCCGCGTGGGCGTGCTACAGTCTCCGGAACTCGGTCGCGTTCCGCGAGGTGCCGGAATCGAGAGCAGGTGGGTGGACCGCGGCGCTGATGGGTTTTTGAGGTCGATGGCATCGCCTCGAGGCCTTCGGCATTTCCGATGGCATCGAGGTCTGCTTCCTTCCGCTGCAGTACATGCTTCTGCAATCACGCTAGGCGTGTTACACCGCGCGGTCGCGGCGCCGGAGGAAATAGCCGACCAGGCCGCCCACCAGAAGCGTGGCACCAAAGAACCATCGCCACGCGGGAATGCCGATCAGCCCGACAAGCAAGATACCCAAGACGATTACCAATTCAATGGGATGGCCGGTCCACACGCCCGCGCCAAACCTGCCATAGGGAACCACTTGCAATGGATGGCGGTCCTCATTGGTGCGAGCAACCACTTCGCCGAACCGGTGGCGAGGAAACGTAGCGTACGCTTTCATGGCTTTCTCTCCCTTCGTTGACAGAGTCGATCAAAAAGGGGAACGGAGTTGCGCAGCGCGGGGCAACGGCCGCATACAAATCTAGGGCGTCCCCCGAGCGCTACCGAATTAGACGCCGACAATGATGCCGGGTCCCGGCACCAAGCGGCCATGTTGCGTCCCAGCAGCCGTCTTTCCGCGGATTGGTCAGTCGACTTTTTCGGGCAAGCCGCGGCGGGCCTTTAGCTCAGCCAGGAGGCGGTCCACTTCGGCGTCGCGGTCGAGGCGCGTCAGACGGTCGCCCACGTCGTCGGTGAGCAGCTCGACCTCGGCGGTGGCCACGGCTTCGCTGTGAGCCACGCGCTGTTTCAGACGGTCGAACGTGGCGCTCTTCGAATCGTCGCCCAGCATGGTTTGTGCGTGCGCCGCTTTGCCGAGCGACAAACTGCGGCGATGCCGCGCCAGCAACAAATCGCGCTTGGACTTCGCTTCTTCGAGTTTCTGTTCCAGTTTCATCAGCGCTCCTTTCAGGGCTTCCACCTGCGCTTTCTGGTCCTCCACCTGTTCGCGGTAGCTCGGCGCCAGCCGTTGCGAGGTCTGGAAGCGGTCAAGGGCCGCGCGCGCCAGATCGTCCTCGAGCTTATCCACGGCGATTTCGGCTTTGCGCATCCAGTCCCGGGCGATGTCTTCGTTCTCGCGCAGCCTTTTCTCGAGCATGTGCTGGTCGGCGATGGAGACAGCGACCTGGGTTTTCACCTGAAGATATTGATTCTCCATGTCCAGGATCACCTGCTTGATCAGCTTCTCCGGATCTTCGGCGCGGTCCACCAGGTCATTGATGTTCGCGCGAATTAAAGTGCTTACTCGTTCCAAGAGTCCCATGATGAAGCTCCTTTCGATGACTTGCATTGCCCAACCACTCGAATGTCGTTCACCCGTTCCCACCTTGGCCTGCCGGGTCAGCACGGCCAAGTCGCTCGCTTGCGGTCAAGGTAAACACGCCAACCCTTACTGGTTCAAAACAAAAAGTGCACACCGGTGATTCCCGCCAGAAACTTTGAAAAGACCAGCAACAGTCCGGCCGCGACCGCTTTCCCTAACGCGCAGACCGTGTAGCTCCAAAAGTGGCCCAGCAACCCACTCCATGCGACCACCAAGGGGAGCGCAAAGATCAGGAACTTCTTCTTGCCGTTCATGTCCATCCCCCCGAAACACTTGGCGTCCCCGGCTGGGCCCCCGCGGGCCCACCGGGGGACGGAAGTTCGACCTACTGCTTCTTGGGCGCGGGCAGCGGCGGCTGCTCCGGCCTCGGGGCCTTGTCGCCAATCAACCGCACCTTGCTAAGCAGGTCCGACATCTGCATGCCGGAGAGCGCTTCAAAGAGCGCCGGCACTTGAGCGACGATCTTGGTCACGTCGCCGGTCAGTTTGTATGCGCCCGCTGCGCCATCGCCGCCCGTAGAAACGATGGTCACCTTGTCCACTTTGCTGAGCGGTTCGCTGAGCGCCCGCACCACATCCGGCAAGCCAGTGATCAGTTTGTCGAACACGGCCGCCTGGTTGTATTCCTGGAAGGCCTCGGCCTTGATGTTCATGGCCTTGGCTTCCGCTTCGCCCTTCTTGAAGATGATTTCGGCTTCGGCTTCGCCCTGCGCGCGGATGGACGCGGCGCGGCCTTCGGCCTCGCTCATCAGCCGCTGGCGTTCGGCGTTGGCCAGCGTCTCGATGCGCTGGCGCTCGATTTCCGCCTGCTTCAGCACGGTGGCGATGAGTTCGCGTTCGCGGCGCGCGATTTCCGCTTCCTGCACTTTTACCTGGGCTTCGCGCTCCACTTGCTGAACCTTCACGGCCTCGGCAATGGCGTGCTGCTGCTGGACGTTGGTCTCGATTTCGTAGGCCTTATCGGCTTGCGCCTGGACTTTCTTGGTGGCCTCGAGGAATGCGGCCTTTTTGACGTCCAGGTCGCGTTGCGCTTCGGCTTGCTTGGCAAGCGAAGCGGTTTCCGCGGCGACGCGTTCCTGGTCGGCCAACGCTTTGGCGACGGCCGCGGCGCGTTGCGCTTCAGCGCGTTTGATGGCAATGTCGCGCTCGGCTTCCGCGGTGGCAACTTCCGCGTCGCGCTTAATGCGCGCCACGTCCGGGCGCCCCATGTTGGTGATGTATTCATTTTTGTCGCGCACTTCCTTGATGGTGAAGCTGACCACCTCGAGCCCCATCTTGCTCATGTCGTCTGCGCAGGTGGAGCGCATACGGTCGCCCACCATTTCCGGCTCCTTGACGATTTGCTCGACGGTGAGCTGGCCGATGATGCCGCGGAGATGGCCTTCCATCACCAGGCGAATCAAGCCTTCCCGCTGGTTCGGTTCTTTGCTGAGGAACTGTTCGGCAGCGGTGAGGATCGATTCCTTATCGGACTTCACCTTGATTTGCGCCACCGCTTCGACGGTGACGGCGACACCCTGCTTGGTGTACAGGTTTTGCTGCGGCGCCACATCGAACGACATGAGTTCGAGCGACAAATCCCGGCACGTCTGTACCATCGGGAAAATGAGCGCGCCTCTTCCGCAGTAGACTTCGGTGCCGCCCATCCCGTATCGAATGAGCGCCTCGTTGGGGCCGACTTTCCGGTACATGCGGGCGATGACGATCATGATCATCAAGAGCCCGAGAACCAGTGATCCGGCCATGACCACCACTTCTGTTGGCAACCCAAACATAACCGCCTCCCTTATTTGACCCTTACGGACCGATCGCGTCGTACTTCAGTCCGACAAACTCGCGCTTCGCTCGTCACTTCGAGAACTCTTCCCACCTTCTCACGTACGCGATTCCCTTTTCGTAGCGCTCGATGACGATTTCCGCGCCTTTCTCGATAGGCCGGCCATCTCCACTGCGCGCGCCGGCGCAGCGCCGCGTTTCGCCAAGAGAGAAAATGATTTCGCCGGTGCCGTTTTCACGGATGGGCAAGCTGACGGTTCCCAGGGCGCCCTCGACGCGGCGGTCTTCGGTGGTCATGGGTGCGTCGTCCCTTTGCACCAGCTTGACCATGAAGCGAAAGACCACCCAGCCTGCGAACAGCCCCGCGACGACGGAAATCCCGAGAGATGCCAAAGCGAGAAGACGCGCGTGGCGCGTCAACAAGTAGCCCGTCCCGCCAAACCAGGCAAGAAACGCCATGATCGTGGAGGCGTTGAACCAGGAGATTTCGGCAGCTCCCTTGAAAGCTCCGCGCACGCCGCCATGGCCGCCGCCCCAATGGTGTCCGAGATGAAACGGCAGGTGCCATTTGACCGGCAGATGGATGTGGACTGCGCCCGCGAGAAACGAAACGACGCTCAGCGAAAAGCCCACGAGAAAACAGAAAAGATAAAAATCAGACCAGGTCATAACTCACCTCGCACGCGGCATTTTTCCGCAACGTTCCGTTGCGCCGCGCGGGCTGGAATGCGAGCAGCACATCCTCCTTACACCGCCCCGGCTCAATTGCGAAGCTCGGACGACTGGCTGCCACCATCCCGCCCGCCGCCTGCCTCGTTTTCAGGCCGCAGCACTTCCGCGAGGCGGTCAACGAGCCCCGGCGTCCGAAGAATCTCGGCCAGCAGCAAGAGCGGCCTGCGCGAGTCCGGCGCCTCGGCAATGGTCATGAGCGCGCGCTGCAATTGCGGATCGGCGGTAAACTGCCCCGCCCCGGCAAACAGCCAAGAATCCACTTTCGCGTCTATGGCCCGCAATTCCGATTGCAATCCCGGCGTGTAACCCTCGGGATCGTCCACAAGAAATCCCGGATAGACGCGGAAGAAGCGCGCCAGCAGATCGCGCGTCTTGTGCGTCAGGTGCGGCCGGGCGCCGCTTTCGATCTGCGAGAGGTACGCCTGGCTCAAGCCGCGCCCAATCTCCCTCTTCATGGCGGAAGCCAGTTCCTGCTGGGTGAGCGGGCGGCCCAAACCGCGCAGCGAACCCTCGACCGCACGCAGGGAGCGAAGTTTGTCGCCGAGTTTCATGGGGGACTCCGTGATATTGCAATATGCAAATACTGTATTGCAATTTGTTATGTGTCAAGCAAAATCGCTATGGCTTTTCGAACGTACTGTAACTAACTTTAGTTGAATAAGTTACAGGGTGCTGCTCGACGCGGAGGCGAGCCTAACGAGCCTGGTGCACGCTCTGGTTCAAGGCGCCATCGCCTTTACACCGGAAGTTGTCTAGTCGGGTTTGCGCAGGGTTTGCAGGTCAATGCCGAGCTGCTGGCATTTCTTGTAGAGATGGCTACGTTCCAACCCCAGCGCCCGCGCCACGTTGGTCATGTGGAAATTATGAGTGCGGATTTCCGCAAGCAGCACTTCCCTTTCAAACGCTTCGGTGCGCTCGGCTAAAGTTCCCGCACCGGTGGCTGCTCGTAGCGATCCGCCTCCGGTGCGGGAAGCGGCGGAAGGCAGGGCCAGGCGAACATCGGCGGCGCCAATGGTCGGCTCGGATGCGAGCAAAACCAGACGCTCGACCACGTTGCGCAATTCGCGCAGATTTCCCGGCCACGCGTAGGTTCGTAATTCCGCGATCGCTTCGGGAGTGAACCCTTTCTCCTTCCAGCCGTTTTGCGCGGCCAGCTGCCGCGCGAAATGCGCGACAAGCTCCGGAAAATCCTCCGGCCGCTCCCGCAGCGGAGCAACCGCCAAGGGAAACACATAGACGCGGTGGAACAGATCGCTGCGAAAGGCATTTTGCTTGACCAGTTCCTCGAGATGGCGATGCGTGGCCACCAGCACGCGCACGTTGACTTTGATCGGTTTGTCGCCGCCCACGCGCTCAACTTCGCTTTCCTCGAGCACGCGCAGCAATTTCGCCTGCATGGCCAGGGGCATGTCGCCGATTTCGTCGAGGAAAAGCGTGCCCGCTTCGGCTTGTTCGAATTTGCCGAGATGGCGAGAAGCGGCCCCGGTGAACGAGCCCTTTTCGTGGCCGAAAAGCTCGGATTCAATCAGCTCGGCGGGAACGGCCGCGCAATTCAGGGTGATGAACGGATGGGCGCGGCGCGGCGACTTTTCGTGAATGGCGCGCGCGACAAGTTCTTTCCCGGTGCCCGTCTCGCCCAAGATGCAAACGCGCGTTTCGCTGGCCGCGACGCGCGCGATTTGCGCCAGCAACTTTTTCATGGCCGGACTCGAGCCGACCAATTCGTGTTTTCCGAGGCGCTGGCGCAGCTCGCGGTTTTCGTCTTCCAAGCGCGTCAAGCGCAAAGCATTTTCGACGGTAACGAGCAACTTGTCGGTAGAGAGCGGCTTCTCCAGAAAGTCGAGCGCGCCAAGCCGTGTGGCTTTTACTGCCATTTCGATATTGGCTTGGCCGGAGATTAAGACGACGGGCGTCTTCACGCCCGCTTTCTTCAGCTCGTCGAGCAGTTCCATTCCGCTCTTGCCGGGCATGACGACATCGGAAAGGATCAGGTCGAAATTTTCGGCGCGAAGCAGCTCGACGGCACGGCTGGCGTTGTCGCAGACCGTGGCTTCGTGCCCGGCCAGCCGGAAGGCCCGCGAAAGCGATGCCAGCGTGTTCGGGTCATCGTCAACCACAAGGAGATGGGCTTTGCGGGGCAAGCGTCGGTCCCTTTGGGCGCACTAGTCGGAAGCGGCAGCCAGAGTGGAAGGCGTGTCTTTTTTGGGTTCTGGAGCCGGTTCGCGAGGCTTCCCTTTCTGGCCGGGCTGGCGCTGGGGAAGCTCGATGCGAAACGTGGTGCCCCGGCCTTCCTCGCTGGTCACGGAAATGGTTCCGTGGTGATCGCTGACCACGGACTGAATGATCGCCAGGCCCAAACCCGTCCCCATTTGTTTTGTCGTGTAATACGGGGTGAACAAGCGGGAGCATTCTTCCGGAGCCAGGCCTTTGCCCGTGTCGGCAACCTCAATGCGCACGTTGCCGCTGTGTTCCGAAGTGCGCAGCGTGAGCGTCCCGCCCGCAGGCATGGCGTCCATGGCGTTCAGCACCAGATTTTGAAAGGCGCGATGGAGCAGATCAGGATCAGCATCAATCTCAGGAAGTGGATCGGCAAGGAACGGTTCTTTGGTGATCGTGGGTTTGCCGACCGCGGTGAATTGCGGCTCGAACAGGCGTAACGCGTTGCGCAGGACTTCGTTCACGTTCACGCGCACGAATTTCGGCGCAGGCATTTTGGAGAAATCGCTAAAGCGGCCGACGATGGTGTTCAGGTTGGCGAGCTCCGCCTTCAGGGTGGCGGTGGACTCGTTGAACACTTCGAGGAATTGCCTGGCATCTAGCCGGCGGGCTTTCTGCAGATTCTCGACCGTGATTTGCATGGGGAAGAGAGGATTCCGCAGTTCATGGGCGAGGCGGCGCGCGAGCTCGCGCCAGGCGGCCACCCGCTCGGTCTGCAGCAAGCGTTCTTTCTGCGAGGCCAGCGTTCGCGTCATGTCGTTAAAGGCGATGGCCAACTGGCCAATTTCATCGATTCCGCGGACTTCGATGCGCGTGTCCCACCTACCGGTAGCCACTTCGCGGGCGCCTTCGGCAAGTTCCTCGACGGGCTTGGTGATGCGCGCGGAAATCCAGAAACTGACGATGAGCCCGACAAAAAGAGCGGCCGCGGCAACCGCAGCAGCGCTTTTCAGGATTCGCTCGGTCAGCAGCACCAACCCTTTTCTCGAGCTGCCCACGAAAAAAACGCCCAGCAGTTCGTTGTTTTGTCCCGGCAAGGGAATGGCGTGAAAGGTTTCGGCATCGGCCGGATTGCTGGACCACTCAATGGTGCGGACCAGGGGCTGCGGTTGAGACTCCTTTTGCAGGTGCTGGACCAGTGGAGCGAATCGTTCGGCCTGGTCGGTATCCATGTTTTCTCCGAGCAGGGAAGCGGCCGCGAAAGACGGATCGAGATTGGTATAGATGAGCGCGCGCATTCCGGCGGGAAGAACCAGCGAGGCCAGGAAATTTTTGTCCAAGCGGCGGCCGCCAATGATGTAGAAAGGCTTGGGAACGTTGGGCTGGATGCGTACCGCGCAGAGCGAAAGCGCCACTTCCGTGGGTGTCTCTTCCCGTTTCAAGAAAGCCGGGACATCGCTCCAGTCGCTCTTCGCAGTGACCCACTCGTTCTTGTAGCCTACCCGTGAGGGGTTTTGCGCCGAAGAAATTACCGTCCCGTCATAATTGACTAACTCGACTAAATCGAGGGCATGGTCCTGGGCGGCCCCATTCGCGTCGTTGACATAAATCGAGAGATCCGCGTTGGGCCGCTCGGCGTCCAGCGCCGTATGCAGTGTAATTTCTGCGTTGGCGATGTTTTCGACTTGGCGAACAATTTCTTCGCCACGTTGTGCGTATTCTTTACGGAACTGCGCTACCAGCGCTTCGGTGCGCTGCGCATCCATGGCTTCGAACTCCGAGCGCGTGTAATACGTCACCGCGTAAGCCACCACGGACACCGACGCAAAGATGGTCAGCAACACGACGAGCAGGAGTTTCGTACGGAAGCTCATCGTTTTGCCCTGGGAAAAACCACAAACGGCCGAGCGGCATTCCTTCGCGGAAGGTTCTCAGTTCCATCGGCGAGGTTCCGAGAGTGCGTTTCGCGAGCTATTTTTGCTCGATGGATCTTCGTGTCCATGGTGAAAAGAAAAGCATATCCCGAAGGGCTACTGCCGCAAAAGGACTGTTGCGGGCTCCTTGCCTTGATAGCAATACGCTCGCCGCCATCTCCGAGCCAAACGCGGAAAAGAATCGCTTCGCGGAACGCTGAGGGGACGTTTTTCTGTGGCGAACACGGCAATCTGAATGAGATGATACCACGGCGGCAAGCGTTGGATGGAGCACCAGGCGCGAAGCCGGCTCCGGCCGCAGCAGGACGGAAACTCTTTGCTGGATTGCACGTCCATGTAAGAGGGCGTGTGTCCCACACAAAAAAAACGAATCTTCAGGAGCGTTCCGATGAAGCCGATGTCCCACGGAAGGAAGGGCTTGTTGTGGGTAGGTGTCGCCGCGGCGCTGTGGCTCATGGCGGCGCCCCAAAAAGCGCCGGCGGAATCCGCCGATGAGGTTCCCGCGGGGCCAACCAAGCTTCTGCGGTACGCGGATATTTCCAGGGATAGAGTCGTCTTCGTTTATGGGGGCGACTTATGGATTGCCCCGCGCGAAGGCGGCGCGGCGAGCCGGTTAACGTCTCATGTCGGTGATGAGCTTTACCCGAAGTTCTCGCCGGACGGCAAGTGGATTGCCTTCACCGGCGAATACGACGGCAACCCGGACGTTTATCTCATTTCTTCGGAAGGCGGCGAGCCGAAGCGGCTGACCTTTCATCCTTCGAACGACATCGTGCTCGGATGGACACCCGACGGCAAGAACATTCTCTTCCGTTCGGACCGCTCGAGCGCCCCGCCGGCACGCTTCACGAGGCTTTTTCTGGTGTCCCCGCAGGGGGGAATGCCCAAGATGTTGCCGGTTCCGCGAGGCGACCTGACTTCGTTTTCGCCGGACGGCACCAAGATCGCTTACATCGAAACAGCACAGGAATTCCGTACCTGGAAGCGTTACCACGGCGGCTGGAATCTGCCCATGGCCATCTATGACTTGAAAAACAACACCTACGAAGAACTGCCCAAATCTAGCGGCATGGACATGTTCCCCATGTGGCACGGCAACGCCATTTATTTCATCAGCGACCGCGATGGCGTGATGAATCTCTACAGCTACGATCTTGGCTCGAAGCAAACCACGAAGCTCACCGATTACAAAGAATATGACATCAAGTGGCCCAGCCTGGGACCGGACGCCATCGTCTATGAAAATGGCGGGCTGCTTTACGAATACAACCTGGCAAACAACAAAGCGCGGGAAATTCCCATCGCGGTGCACGCCGAAGATACCCAAGCGCGGCCGGAGTTCAAAAATGGTTCGCAGAATATCGGGAGCTTCGCGCTTTCGCCTTCGGCGGCGCGCGCGGTCATGGAAGCACGCGGAAACATTTTCACGGTTCCCGCAGAGCACGGAAGCATCCGCACGCTGAGCTCGGAACAGTCCGGCACTCACGAGCTGAATCCGGCATGGTCACCCGACGGCAAGTGGGTTGCCTACCTCTCCGACAAGTCCGGCGAATACGAAGTCTACTGCCGTCCACAAATGGGCGGCGAAGAGACCCGCCTCACCACGGATGGCGGGATCTATCGCTATGGGCCGACGTGGTCTCCGGACAGCAAGAAACTCGCGTATTGGGACAAATTGCATCAACTCTGGTACGTGGGAATCGAAGAAAAGAAACCGGTGCTGGTGGACAAAGCCGCGTATGGGGACATTTCGGACGCAAGTTGGTCGCCGGACAGCCTGTGGCTCACCTATTCGAAACCGCACCGGCGCGGCAGCAACGATGCATTTCTTTATTCCCTCAATACCAGGAGAACCACGAAAGTTTCCGAAGGTTTCTACAACGATAGCAACCCGGTCTTTGAACCCGCCGGGAAATATCTGTTCTTTCTTTCCACGCGGTATTTTTATCCGAGCCGCGGGCAGCTGGACCAGCGTTACAACTACTACACCACCGATGGGATTTTCGCCGTTACTCTGAAGGCGGACGAAGCTTCTCCGTTCAAGCCCGAGAGCGATGAGGAAAAAGCGGAAGAAAAGAAAGACGAAAAAAAATCCGCTGACTCGAGGAGCGGCGAACAAAAACCCGAAGAAAAGAAAGAGGAGAAAAAGGAGGAAAGGAAGGAAGAACCGGCCAAGCCCATGCAAATCGATCTGGAGGGCCTGAGCGCGCGCATCGTTGCCGTGCCGATGCACCCCGGGATTTTGAGCGGCTTGGCGGCGCGCAAGGACAAGCTGTTCTATGTGGACACCCCGCAAGAGGCGCTCGAATTCGTCCCCAACACTCCCCCACGGCCCAGGAACGTTCTTCACCTGTTTGACATGACCAAGCGCGAGGACCAGGTTCTGCTGGATGGCCTGGACGGCTACGATCTGGACAAAGAAGGCAAGAAGGTCCTCTACAAGGCCGGCCAGGTTTACGGCATCGTGGAGGCGACGCCCGGTAAGGCCAAGGTCGGTGACGGCAAATTGAATCTCGCCGAAATGCAGGTGAAGGTGGACCCGCGCGAAGAATGGCGGCAGGTTTTCCGCGAGGCCTGGCGCATCGAGCGCGATTTCTACTGGGACCCGGCGATGACCGGTCACGACTGGAAAAAGATCGGGGCGCGTTACGAAGCGCTGCTTCCGTGGGTCGTCGACCGCAGCGATTTGAATTACCTGATTGGCGAAATGATTTCGGAACTGAGCACCTCGCACACGTACGTCGGCGGCGGCGACCAGCCGCAGTGGACGCACGTCAACGTGGGGATGCTCGGGGCGGATTTCGAACCGGACGGCGCCTACTACCGCATCACCAAGATTTATCCGGGCGAAAACTGGAACGAGTCCACGCGCTCGCCGCTCACCGAGCCGGGCTTGAAGGTCAAAGCGGGAGACTACCTGATTGCCGTGAACGGCCAGGAAGCGCGCACCGACCGCGACGTCTATGCGTATTTCCAGGATCTTGCGGGGAAACTGGTCACGCTCGAAATCAACAGCAAGGCGACGCGGCAAGGGGCCTGGGAAATTACCGTCAAGCCGACCGCGAGCGAAGCAGGCGTACGCTATCTCGACTGGATCCAGACCAATCGCCGGAAAGTCGAGGAGGCTACCGGCGGGCGCATCGGCTACATGCACGTGCCGGACACCAGCTTCGCCGGCATCATCGCGTTCGACAAGCAGTTCACCGCCCAACTCGACAAGGACGGCATCATCGTCGATGAACGCGACAATTCCGGCGGACAGATTCCCGACTTTTACACGGAAAAATTGAAGCGGGAGTTGCTTGCCGTGGTTGCGCCGCGCGATACCGCAGACATTCCCTGGCCGCCGGTGGCGATCTACGGACCCAAGATCATGATCGTAAATGAGCTTGCCGGCTCAGGCGGCGACGCGTTTCCGTGGTTCTTCCACGGCGAAAAAATCGGACCTATCGTGGGAACGCGCACGTGGGGCGGATTGGTAGGCATCGGCAACGTACAGCCGCTGCGCGATGGCGGATTCGTGACGGCGCCGGGCTTCGGCTTCTGGAGCGCGGACCATGGCGGTGAATGGATAGTCGAACAGCACGGCGTCGACCCCGACTATGTTGTGCCGGAGCGGCCGGACTTGGTGGTCAGCGGGCACGATCCGCAACTGGAAAAGGCCATCGAGCTCGCGAAAGATGCCTTAAAAAATTACCGGGGGCTTCCGCCGCGGCCGAAATACCCGTCGGTCAAGGAATAAAAACTCTCGGCAAATTGTGGGCGTGACCCTACGACCCACAGAAAAGGCCGCGGTGCTCGAAGACCCGCCCTCGGCTGGAGACGACCGCTAGCCGGGTGGCACGGTGAGCCTTTACCGAAAGAAGGGCGGCTCTGAAGGATAGGGCGAAGCGCGGCGGTGCTTGCCTTTCTGTTCATGGCTGCTCTTTTCCGGAGTGGCGTTCCCTGCCACCCGCAGGGGTTTTGGCTAGCGGAGCCCTTGCCCGGCCGTGGAACCGGGGAATCCCACCTAGTAGGTCACCGTCCACACGCGAGGGCGTGGCGAGTGCCCGTGGAGTAACCGGCGGAGCTGCGCAGCGAGAAAGATGTCGTAGGCAGCCAGGGCGCCGGCACTACCAAAAAGTCCGAGCCCAAGAATCATCAGCACGTATCTCAATACAACCATGGTGTTACTCCCCTCCCTGTCCGGCGAGCTCAGCGATTCGCCGAGAAAGCGCGGGCCAGTCGCGCTCGGCCGTGCTCGAGCGGCGTGCGGTCGGGAACACGCCGGGCCGTGGCAGGCTCGATCAGCAGCAAGGCGATGCGAAGGGACATCCAGCCAAGAGCCGCCGCAGCAGCGACGGCGAACATCGTTAGGACGGCGACCAGGGCTAAGTTTTGTAGGGTCATCATGGCGTTCCTCCGCAAAGTGCGAACTTGCGCAGGGCAGCTCGCGAGCCAATCTCAATTCATTGAAAGCAAAAACGTTATCTCGATCGAAGGGACGCGAAGCTGTGGATGAGACAACACGTTGTGTCGGGAGGGACGCGAAATTTTCGTGCGCGCCGTGCGCGCCGTTTTGCTACCGGGCGAATTCGCGCTAGTGTAGATTGTGGGTTTGGCCGTCCATCGCAAGCTCAGGGGCCGGCCTTCTCCCTTCGGGAAACTTTGGCTAATGCCCATTCGAACTGCCGGTTTTCGAATCGCTAAAATCCTGGGCATTCCGATTTATCTGGATGCCACGTGGCTGCTCATTTTTGGCCTGATTACCTATACGCTGGCCATGGACTTTCGGCAGATGCATCCCCAGTGGACTCCTACCGAGCACTGGTCTTTAGGAATCCTGACCAGTCTTCTTTTCTTCGCCTCCGTGCTTTTTCACGAGTTGGCGCACAGCGTGGTAGCGCTGCATTACCAGATTCCCGTTCACTCCATCACTTTATTCCTGTTTGGCGGCATAGCTCGCATTGGGAGGGAGCCGTCGAAGCCCATTCAGGAATTCAACATCGCCGTCGCCGGGCCGCTTGCCAGCATTTTGCTTGCTGGCGCATTCGGGGCGATGACGTTGCTCTTCCCATCGGCGCAAATGGTGGGGGCGCTTGCCAAGATTCTTGGTGGGAGCAACTTCATTCTCGCGGTCTTCAATCTGGCGCCGGGATTTCCCCTGGACGGCGGAAGAATCTTTCGCGCTATCGTCTGGGGAATCACCAAGGATTTTTCCCGCGCCACGCTGATCGCGGGCTCAAGCGGCAGGGTCGTTGCCTATGCGCTGATGGCGATCGGCGGTTACGAGGCTTTCTACAAAAATGACTGGTACTCCGGGCTGTGGCTGGGAGTGATCGGGCTTTACCTGCTGAACGCCGCGCAACAAAGCATCGCGCAAATGACCATCCGCGACGCTCTTGCTGGTCTGCATGCATCGGACGTGATGAGCCACGAAGTTCCCACCATCGAGGGGCACATCACGCTCGAAGAATATGGCGCGGAGGTGCTGCGGACCGGACGGCGCTGCCACCTGGTGCTCTCAGGTGACCGGCTGGTGGGCATGATGAACGTCCACACGCTCAACTCCGTGCCGCGGGAGCAATGGGCAAATAACTCGGTCCAGTCGGCGATGATTCCGCGCGACAAAATTCAGTGGACCTCACCGGATGAGCCGCTGCTGAAGCTCCTCGAACGGCTGCTGACCGCGGACATCAACCAGATGCCGGTGGTCAGCGGCGCGGCGGACCAAGCGCCGCAAATCGTGGGAATGGTCACGCGGGATTCGATTCTGCGGGTGATGCAAACACATTCCGAACTGGCTTCGCAATTTTCCGGCAAATAGCTTCTGCCTTCGCAAGCACATGAGCTGGTTTTGTTGATTCCTCCCTAGAAAGGAACGTTCGGAGGACTAGCTATAGCTAGAATGTCCCTAAGGGATATACCCGACATAAGGGATATACCCGACTTGACAAAAAAAACAGAAAGGAGTTAGGAAGCGAAGCTTCCGCTGATTCTGGACCTCTTGATTTACCCCCCACTCAGGAGTCCCCAATAAAGAAGGAGGATACTCATGTCGGCTTCATTTTTAAGACGCACCTTGTTGCCGTTATTAGTCACTCTGGGAACACTGCTAATCCTAGGAGCGAGCAAAGCAAGCGCACAGACTTGCCCCGGGAAGCATGGAATCGCTTATGTTGCAAGGGACTGTGATTGTGACGGCCAACCGGATGTCCTTTGGCCCACGTGCACGTCGTCCGGCGAGCCCTGCGACGGCTGTAATATGGACCTTTGCGACTATTGTTGTCCCTTCGAGTGTCTCACTCAGGCCGACATTTGCTCGGGGTGCTGTTGTGTTGCGTCCAATGGTGCCCCTTGCGACCCTAGGAAAGGTGCTCCCAAACTGCTTCCCGATCAAGGGAAAGCGTTCAAACCCATTAACAACCTTGGCTCTCAGGGACAGGGTCAGCGACCAGACAAAAAGAACGATGGCGTGAAGAAACCTGCGGCCCCAGACCCTCCACCCTCCTCGGAGAAGAAAGGCCAAGGAGGTCGGTAGCGATGCAAACCAAAAAGCATACGACGACCATGGTTTGCATTTGTGTGGCCATGACTACGGTAGTGGCTTGGGCCTACCCAATGTGCATTTCGGATCCGGATCAGCCGTATGCACAGATGACAAGGACGGCCATAACCCCGGTTCACTTGCCATTTCAGCGACCGTTTAGTGTCCTTAGACGCGTCCCAGGACCAAGCGGCAATGTCTATGCCCAAGTTGAATGGCAGGTTGAGTCGGGGTTTCGCTCAGTGGTCTGGGAGGTGCACCCAGATGGAAGTGTGGCAGCCACTTATGACCTCACCCAAGCAGGTGCCGACGCTGGAAGCGTCTTGAGTTTCGCCGTGGACTCGTCTGGAAACGTCTACTTCGTAAAGCCTCCGGACCAGGGAGAGCAAAAAGCGGCGTCCACAGTTTCCCAAAACCGACTCTTGCCCGGCATTTACGTGTTTCGCCAAGGCGGCACATTCGACAAGGCCATAACACTCTCGAAGAATATCGAGCCACGTCAACTTGCGATTACGAATTCGGGCAACTTGGTCGTTGCGGGGCCCTCGGTAGAAACGGGGCCGGAAGGCACGGCACATAGGCGTCAGGCCCTATTTGAATTCAAGGCCAATGGCGATTTCATACGAGAAATCAATCTCCTCTCCAAAAAAGAAAAAAACGGAGACGGCTCCGCGTTTAATGACCCGGAAAAATTCGCGGTGATGACGTCCCTATCGCATCTTCTTGTGGACTCAGCGGACAATCTTTATCTAATTCAGCCGTTGGACGAACCGAGAATCCTGCGCGTCGGGCCTGATGGCGTGACAACCGCCGAGCGCACGCTTCCCAGGCTGTCTGGTACCATGGTCACGCAAGCGATTCTCGACGAGCAAGGGCGCCTAATATTGGAGCGAACTACAATGCGTAAGGCAGGTGAGCCCAGGCCCGAGAATCGCATCCGCGTCTTGACGGTCTTGAACGGGGAAACGCTCGAGACGGTGCGGGAAGCAATTCCACCTGCAGATACTGGCGGACTGGTGGGCGTCTCAAGGTCCGATTTCGTTTTTCTGGGCAGGCACGGACCCCTCACTCTGGAGATCCAAAAGGGGTCCTTACAATAGCGATCGATCATCCTAGCGCGGTATACGGCAGATCGAACTCCCCGCATCGCCCACCACTTGGACTGCAAGGGGTTAGTCAGCGCTCAAGGTTTGCGCTGTGGTTTGGCTTGTTTGTGAAAGATTCCTAATGACGCGCGGCTGGCGTGACTCCAGCACCACGCGCACTCCATAGCGAGGCCGCAGCGTAATGGACGCTAGCGGGACCACGGGATGATCCGGCACCAGGTGCAGCCGGTACTTTTGCGCGATGGTCGCCAAGATTAGCCTCGCTTCCATTAAGGCAAAAGAGTTGCCGATGCATTGGCGCGGGCCGCCGCCGAATGGGAAATACGCAAACCGCGGGATGCGCTTCGCGAAATCCCCTTCCCAGCGTTCTGGGCGGAATTCTTCGGGCTTGTCGTACCAGCGCGTGTCGCGTTGAACAACCCACTGCGCCATTGCAACACCCATCCCTTTTCTCACGGGATAACCGCCGAGCTCGTGGTCCTCAATCGCAACACGGGCCAAGCCCCACGCGGGCGGATAGAGGCGCATGGATTCCGTGATTACATTTGCGGTATACGGGAGGCGCGCGAGGTCGTCGATAGAAGGTGCGCGGCCGACGAGCACTTCGTCGAGTTCGGCGTGCAGTTTCGCTTCCGCGGCTGGATTTTGCGCGAGCAGCCACCACGTCCATGAGAGCGAGCTGGCCGTGGTCTCATGCCCGGCGAGAAAAAGCGTGATCGCCTCGTCGCGCAGCTGTTGGTCGGTCATGCGCGAGCCGTCTTCGTCCTGCGCGTGAAGAAGCATCGAGAGAAGATCACCGGTGTCGCGGCCGCAAGCGCGGCGTTCGCTGATGATACGGTGGAGAATGCCCTCGATGAAGGCGATTTCGCGCTTGATGCGAAGGTTGGTGGGCGTGGGCACCCAATGTGGAACAAAAAGGGTGCGCCGGAAATCGGCGCCGAGTTCGAGCAGCAGCTCAAGAGATTTTCCGACGTCCCGGGCGTCGCCCGCGACATCGGCGTCAAACAAGGTTTTGGCCACGATCTGGAGAGTGAGCCGTATCATTTCCTGGTGCACATCGCGTTCTTCCCCGTCGCGCCAGCCCTCCAGCATGCGTTGCGCGTATTGCACCATGGTCACTGCATAAGCGGCGATGCGCGCCCGATGGAACCCCGGCTGCACCAACCGCCGCTGCCGCAGCCAGAAATCGCCTTCGCTCGTGAGCAGTCCTTCCCCAAAAACGTGCCGGTTCGCCCGCAAAACGCGCCCTTTGATGTAGCGGCGCGGGTGGCCGACCAAAACTTCCTCGATGAGGTCGGGGTGATTGACAAAAATATTACGAAAATTGACCACGCGGATGCCGACGATATCGCCGCAGCGCGCCAATTCGCTGAACATCTCCAGCGGGTTTTGACGCAACGCGCGGAAAGACCAGCCTTTGAGCCCTCGGTACGGGCCCGGGGGGAATTTGAATTTGTCGCGGCGCCACATACGAACATGCTAAGCCGCGGCCTTCCCAGGGGTCAACGCGGGTGCGGGTGAATGCTGCATAAAGGCTGCAGGGTAAGGATTACTCCGGGAGGACTGCGCGAAGGAGGAAGGCGCCGCTCCGTGATTCCATCCTGACATGGGAAAGTCCCGCGCCGAGCAGCCTTTGGGGCGCGGTCGATGGATCCATAGGCACAAACGTACTTTTGATGTGGCTGACCCGGTGAATCCAGCCGTCGGGAATATCGAAAGCAAGGAAAATGCCGCCCGGCCGAAGCACACGCCTTACTTCCGCAAACGTGCGGTCCTGTAACTCGATGGATTTCAGATGATGCAGCATAAGGATGGAGATCACGGATGAGAATGTGCCGTCAGGGAAAGGGAGGGCTGCCGCATCTCCCTGAATGACGGTAACGCTTGAAAGATTCACCCTTCGGCGAAGCTTCAAGGCCAGAGCGTGGTCGTATTCGAGGCTAGTGACGCGAGGCGCACGGTGCGCTAACTCGATGGTTGCCGCTCCTGGGCCGGCGCCAAGCTCCAACAGATGGTCACCCAAATGGGAGTCGCGAAGCATCCAGGGCAACAACTGCCCGCGCGTGAGATAACGCCACAGCGCCGAACCGCAACACCATTTTTCGAAAGAGTTCATTCGCCACGGGAATGTCAGAACACGATACCGTTGCCGTCTCGATTTGCTGCTGCGATGAGACTTGGCATTTGCGAAATGAAGTGAGCCGGCTCTCGGGAGCGGGCGGCGGCGGTTATCTTTTGCCATGCCTCTCGTTTTGCCTTGCCAAAGATCCGGTCATCAGCGGGATCGCGCAAGTCCATTACGCCGGATGCAGAGTCGACGATTACTCTTTCACGCAAATGATCCGGGAGATGCTTCGGATTGCGGTCTACGGTAGCGTCTAAACCCATGGCCGCCCCTCATTGTAGCAAAGGGCGAATTCGCCGGAGCGCGGATGCGAACTGGTCGGCGTTATACGCCGAGGGATTCTCGAGTTGCTGGAAGAGGCCGTTGATGGCGGTGCGGACTTCAGCGGCATTGGCCGGCTTCGCGGCTCGGCTGTAAGCGATGTAGAGCGAATCCATGGCCATGGCGGCTTGCTCCGCGCCGCGCTCATCGGCCAGCGCAATATTTTCGGCGTCCTCGGGAATGCGCTCGAGCATGCGCAACACCAGGGCCTGATCGTACGGCAGGGCGGCGAGCCGCTCCGCGATACGCTGCGCCAAGGGCACTGCCAGGGAAGCCGCAGCCGCCACGGCGCTGCGGTCGGGATTGAGCTTGCTCATCTCCTCGGAGACGTGGAGCATTTGCCGGTCCAGCTCTTGCGCGTTTGCGGTGTCCATCTGTTTCGCAAGCAAACGAAACACGGCGTAGCGGGAAGCGTTCCACGCCGGATCGCCGGGGCGTCGCCCAGCGTAACCGTGTTCCTGGCGCCAACTGTCTTTGGCCGGGCCTAAGGCGTGGTGACACGCGAAACAGGAAAGCTCCGAGTATTCGGGCCAGATATCTTTTTTGTCGGCCCGCTCGTTCCTCGCGCGCCAGCTCAGACGCGCGATCTCCGCGCCAAGTTGCACCGCCTGGCCGACGCTCCATTCGCGCACGCCCACCCAGGCGGCATCTTCTGCGGGCTTCCCCGGCTCGGACTCGCGAGGAACCTTCCAGTGGCGCGGCATCACCGCCGAGAAAGAATCCAGCTCAAAATACAGATCCGGATGTCCGGCCGCGATCATTTCGTGGTCAACAAACTTGTTTTTTGTCCCGAGATGGCATTCCAGGCATTTCTCCGTGCGATGAATCACGTTGCGCGTGTCGGTCATTCCCAGCGCTAGCGATTTTTCATGGGACCAGGAACGTGTCGTATGCGGACCAAGCCAAGCCGAAGCGGGTCCGTGGCAGTTTTCGCAGGACACGCCTTCGGAGATTGCAAAGGCGCGACCGCGCTGCTCCGGCGCGGTGTAAAGCCCGTGGCAGGCGAGGCATTTTGAGGATTCCTCGGCCTTCGCATCCAACTTAAGGATGCGCGCCATACGTTCGCCGACCTCACCGGTCAGCGCCTGGTAGGCGCGGCTGTGCTTGTCCTGAAGGATCCAGGTCGAATACTCATTTTGCAGGATGCGGCTTCCGGCGATTGGCTTAACGCTTCCGTGGCAGCTCGTGGCGGCACACGATCCCGGGCCAATGTATTTAACGGGCTCCTTTTCCTGTCCGGCCAACGCGCCGGGGGCTGAGAACTGCAGGCTGATCATGAATCGCAGTAGGAATGAATTTTTCGTCTTGCGCATTCGCTCCTGCCGGAGGAACCTGTTCGCTTATATCGTTTGCGTCGCGGGGAAGTCAACGGATTGCGTTGCCTTTTTCGCGACGCGCCGCGAAAAGCAAACGGGGCGCTATGGCGACCTCGGTTTACGCTCAGTAGTATGCAGGAGATTCAACAACCCGACCCGCGCCGCGTATTCCACGAAGCCTGCGCGGCGATTTGTGCGCGAGACCGAACGACGTGATCTTCGACGACCTTCGGGCCATCCAGCTGCGCTACGGCTTTCTGCCCACGGCGGAGCTGGAAGGACTTTCCCAGCGCACGCACACTCCGCTCTACCAGCTTCACAGCGTCGCGAGTTTCTACCCGCATTTTCACCTCGCGCCGCCGGCCAAAGCCGAAATTCGCGTCTGCGCGGACATGAGTTGCCATCTCAACGGCGCTTGCGAGTTGCGCATGGAGCTGCAACGTCGCTTTGCCGGCTCCCGCCCCGAAGACGTGCAGATTCGTGACGTTTCCTGCCTCGGCCGGTGCGAGCGCGCGCCGGCAATATCGATCAACGATCAGATTCTTACCGAGGTTAGTGCCGCGAGCGCCGAGCAAATGGCTCGCCGCGCCCTTCGCGGCGAAGAAGTCGACCAGCCGCATCCCGAGCAGGCGCGCATCGCGTGCAAAGCCGACCCTTATGGCGACGGTGACGACCAGAAATACGGCGTCGTGCGCAAGCTCGTCGAGTCCCGCGCATGGGACGACGTCCTCGCACAGCTCAAAGCCGCCGAACTTCGCGGAATGGGCGGCGCCGGCTTTCCTACGAGCATGAAGTGGGATCTGGTGCGGAAGCAGCCCGATCCCGTGAAGTATGTCGTATGCAATGCCGATGAAAGCGAGCCGGGCACGATCAAAGACCGCTTCATCATGACCCATCTGCCTCACCTGGTGATCGAAGGCATGATGATCGCCGGCGTTGTGACCGGGGCGAAGCGCGGCATCCTCTATATCCGCCACGAATACGCTCGCGAGGAAGAAATACTCGGCGGAGAAATCGGCCGGTGCTACCGCCTAGGCTTGCTGGGAAAGAGAATTCTCTCCAGCGAGTTCGACTTTGATCTCGAAGTTTTTGTGAGCCCCGGTGGCTACATCTGCGGGGAAGAGAGCGCGCTTCTCGAGGCCATCGAAGGCCATCGCGCCGAACCGCGCAACAAGCCGCCATTCCCGGGCCAGATCGGTTTGTGGCAGAAGCCGACGGTGATCAACAACGTGGAAACGTTCATCAACGTCCCGCAGATTCTGGCGCGCGGCGTCGATTGGTTTGTCGCGCAAGGCGTCAACGGTTCGCGCGGGCTGAAATTTGTCGGGGTCAGCGGCCACGTGGAGCGTCCCGGCGTTTTCGAACTGCCCATGGGCACTCCCATCCGAGAAGTGATCTTCAAGCATGCGGGTGGCATTCGGGGAGGCCGCTCGCTCAAGGCCTTCGCACCTTCCGGCCCTTCGTCCGGCTACCTGCCGGCTTCCCTGATTGACGTGCCCCTGGACTTCAAAGCGCTGGCCGACGCCGGCTCCATGCTTGGCTCGGGCGCCATCGTCGTTTGCGACGATACCACCTGCATGCTGGATATGGCGTTGAACGCGGTGCGTTTTTATCGCAACGAGTCTTGCGGGAAGTGCGTGCCGTGCCGCCTCGGCTCGCAAAAGATGACCGACCTCCTGGTTCGCTGGACAGAAGGGGCCGTCCTCGAGCCGCAGTACCGCGCCGACCTGGCCCTGCTCGATGATCTCGCCCTGGCCATGAGCCAAACGTCGATCTGCGGCCTTGGCCAGATTGCGCCGGCGCCGATTCAGTCCGTGCTGAAGCATTTTCGCGCGGAAGTCGATGCGCACGTGCTGCACGGACAGTGCCCGAGCGGGGTGTGCTTCACCGCTCGATCGTGCGCCGGAGAAGCCCAGCGCGTGGGAATTCGACCGTGAATAGGACCAGTCCTGCCACACCGCCGGGGATGGTTGACCTCACGATCGATGGGAAACCCATGCGCGTGCCAAACGGCACGACGGTCTTCGAGGCGGCTGGGATGGGCGGCATCCACATTCCCACGTTGTGCCACTTGCAAAACCAGACGCCGGTGGGCGTTTGCCGCCTGTGTGTTGTGGACACCGGCGCACGCGTCCTTTCTGCTTCGTGCGTGCGCGCGGTCGAACCCGGCATGAAAGTCGTCACCCATTCGGACAAAATCTTGCATGCGCGCAAGACCCTGCTCGAGCTGCTGATGTCCGATCATCCCTCGCCGTGCGCGCGACAGGAACAATCGGGAGATTGCGAACTCGAAGGGTTGGCAAAGGCCGCAGGTATCGCCGAGGCTCGCTTTGCAAAGCGATCGATCGCCCGTGGGGAGGACGATTCGTCTCTGGCCATCGCCGTCGATCATGACGCCTGCATCCTTTGCGACCGCTGCATTCGTGGCTGCGACGAAGTGAAAGACAATTTCGTTCTCGGGCGCATGGGAAAGGGTTATTCGGCGGGCATCGCTTTCGATCTCAACGCGCCGATGGGCGCTTCCACCTGCATTTCCTGCGGCGAATGCATGGTTTCCTGCCCCACCGGAGCGCTGACCAACAAAGGACCTGCCGGAACAGCGATCTGTGCCGGGCCGGGCACGGAGATTTTTGAAGCCGAAGAGCTGTTGCAAATCCCGGTTTTTAGGGGCGTTTCCGGGACGTTTCTGGAACTGAATCGCGGCGCCATCGTCAAGCGCCGCTTTCGCAAGGGCGAAGTGATCTGCCGCGAGGGCGAGTTTGGTTCCACGGCGTTCTACATGGTCGAGGGCCGGGCCAAAGTTTCCCTTTCAGCTCCTATCGCGCACGTTAAAACGCAAGGCGGCGCTAAGGGGTTTTTTAAGCGGCTGACCAGCACGCTGGTGGGTCGCGAAGAAGACCGGCGCGGCGAAGAAACGCGCGACCGCACGATTCCAATCGATGCTTCCGTCGATCTTTCCTACGGCAACCCGGTTGCCGAACTCGGTCCCGGAGACCTGTTCGGCGAAATGACCTGCATGAATTTCTATCCGCGCTCCGCCACGGTCGTGGCGGAATCCGATATCGTCGCTTACGAGATGCTGCGCAATGTGCTCGACATCATGCTGAAGAACAAGGCCTTCCGCGCGCAGCTAGATGAAACTTACCGCCGCCGCGCGCTTGAAAACCACCTTCGCGGCGTGCCCATGTTCGCGGATCTGCCGCCGGAGTTTATCGGGCATCTCAAAGAGCGTGTCGAGCTTCAAGGGTTCGCGCCGGGGCAGGTGATCGTCCAACAAGGCGACACGGCAGACAGTTTCTATCTTGTGCGGATCGGGTTCGTGAAGGTTTTGGAGAACTATCCCGGCGGAGAAATGGTGCTCGCGTACTTGTCCCGGGGCGATTATTTCGGCGAAATCGGTTTGCTCGGGGGCGGCGATCGGACGGCAACGTGCACGGCGCTCGACCATGTCGAGCTCGTGCGCATCGCCGGCGACGATTTCCGAGACATGGTTGCGAAATTTCCGGGCGTGCGAGCCGGTCTTGAAGCCGTCGCTGCCGAACGCCGCGCGGCTAATCAGCAGCGCTTGCAAAGGGTCGACAGCGTCCCCATTGACCAATTCCTTTCGCAGGGTTTGATGGAAGCGCAAAGCCTGCTCGTCCTCGATCTGCAAAACTGCACACGCTGCGATGCTTGCGTAAACGCCTGCGCCGAAGCGCATGACGGCGTCACACGTTTGGTGCGCGACGGGTTGCGCTTTGAGGGCTATCTCGTGGCCACGAGTTGCCGCCAGTGCCGCGACCCGCTTTGCATGGTCGGGTGCCCCGTTGGCTCCATCCGTCGCCGCAATTCGCTCGAAGTCATCATCGAGGATTGGTGCATCGGCTGCGGGCTCTGCGCGCGGAATTGCCCCTACGGCAATATCAATCTGCATCCCTTCGAAGTTCTTTCGGACGATCCGCAAAATCCCGGCCGCAAGAAGGCGGTCATCAAGCAAAAGGCAACCTCCTGCGATCTTTGCACGCACTTGAAGGAACCCAGCTGCGTATACGCCTGTCCACACGACGCAGCGCATCGCGTGGATCCAAAATCATTTTTCGCCGAAATGCTGGGGGGCAGTGGTGCGAAATGAGAATTGACCGAACACACCGCGCCTGGGCCATCGCGGCGTTCGTCATGCTTGCCGCCGCGGCGATCGTGTATCTCAGCGATACGCTCAACGCACCGCAAGGGCCACGCGGCGGAAGCGTTGTTGGTCTCTTGTTTGGAATCCTCGGGTTCGGCTGCGTGATTTTTGCCGCGTTGCTGGGCGCACGAAAACGCGTGCCTACCTGGCGTGTTGGCCGCGCGCAAGCCTGGATGCGCGGCCACCTCTGGCTCGGTCTTCTGGCGCTGCCGACCATTCTCTTTCACGCCGGTTTTCATTTTGGCGGCACGCTCACGCGCGTGTTGATGTGGCTGCTGATCATTACCGTCGCTAGCGGCGCGTTCGGAGCCGCGCTGCAGCATTACATCCCGCGCGTCCTGACTGCGGAAGTGCCGCTCGAAACCATCTACGACGAGATCGACCACGTTCGAGCGCTGTTACGCGAGGAGGCGGACCGAACCGTTGAAGCGCTGTGCGGAGACCTCGGCTTGGCCAAATCTTCGACCGAGGGAATCGAGCGCGCCGGCGGGTTCACCGCGCTACGGCCTATAGCCGGCGCTGTTCCCTTGCGAACCTCTGCAGCCGTCAGTGCTGGCGCGAGCGCGGCCGTTGCCGCGGCACGCGAGAATATTCGTCTCAGCCAAGAAGAAGGTGCGCCGCTGCGCATTTTTTATTTGAACGAGATGCGCCAGTTTCTCGAATATCCGGGAAAACACCCCCACCGGTTAGCCCATCCGGCAACAGCGAGCAGCAGCTTTGCCGCACTGCGCACCTTGCTGCCGGGCCGAGCGCACGGGGCGGTCGCTGACCTCGAAGACATTTGCGATGAAGCCCGCCAACTGGCACGCCAAGAGAGGTTACACCACTGGCTGCACGGCTGGCTGCTGGTGCACATTCCGCTTTCGCTCGCGCTCGTTTTGCTCGGCGCCGTGCATGCCGTCATGGCGTTGCGCTACTGAAGAAGCGGCCAGGGTGGCTAACGAGTGGCAAGAACAAGGACAACCAAGAAGCTCGCGCAGCGCATCGACCTCCATTACTTCAAGAGGCCGACGCCGCTCAAGTGCGCGAAACTCTGGCTCAGCTTCCTCGTGCCGCTTCTCGCGCTTCTGTGGATCGTCGGCCGCGGCGTTTCGAGCGACCATCGCGTCTACTCGAGCGGCAGCTTATCGCGAGCGCACGCCGTGCTTGACAAAGAATGCGCTGCCTGCCACGTGCGTCAAGCCGGCGCCTTTGCGGCGAAAGCCGCCGATAACGCGTGCCTCGGCTGCCACGATGGGCCTGCCCACCACGCCTCCAAGATCGCTTCACCGGCCTGCGCCGCTTGTCACTCCGAGCATCGCGGCCGCGTCAGTCTCGCCGCCGCGAGCGACCAAGCCTGCGCCACTTGTCACGCTGACTTACGGAATAGCCGGCCCGACACGCGATACGCCTCGCGCATCCACAGCCTCCCGGACGGCCATCCGGAATTCGCGGCTCTCGGACGGAAGGCCGGCGATTCGGCTACCATCGAGCTGAATCACTCCATACACATGAAACCGATTCGACGAGGGCCAAACGGCGTCCTCGTGAATCTTGAGTGCGGCAATTGTCATCGTCCCGCGGGTGTCGAAGCCGACCTGACCTATTCAGACGCAAGCTACCGCGCTGCCACGGTCAGTTCTAACGCCAGCGATGAAATGCTTGCGCTGAGCGCCGGCAGCCTCAGGCGACCCAAGCCCATTACCGGACGCGAACTGATGGCCCCCGTGAAATTTGCCAATGCGTGCGCGGCGTGCCATCTCCTCACGTTTGACAAGCGCTTTGACGAAGGCGTTCCCCACGACAAACCAGACCTCGTTCACGCGTTCTTGCTAAAGAAATTCGAGCAATACATTGCCGCGCACCCCAATGAACTCCGAGCGACGCCTGAGCCAGCTCAGGAACTTGGCGGCAAGCCTATTCCGACGCGGTTTCGCGCACTCACGGTGTCGCAATGGGTAACCGAACGAACGGCCGAAGCCGAAGAATTGTTGTGGCGCAAAACCTGCAGGCAGTGCCACGCGCTTACCATTTCACGCGGTAGTGCCCTTCCCCAGGTGGCCGCTGCCAACGTAAAGACACAGTGGATGCCGCACGCGAGGTTCGACCACGACGCGCATCGGGGATTCTCCTGTGTGAGCTGCCATGCCAAAGCTCTTACGAGCACGGAAGCAAGCGACATCTTGCTGCCGGGAATTGCAGTTTGTAAGACCTGTCACGGGCGCGGCCCCGATCACGCCGATTCGCGTTGTTCGGAATGCCACACCTATCACGACTGGTCCAAACGCAGGGAAGTCACGCCGAAATTCATGCTCCCTGCGCTAGCGACGGGCGGCCAATAAAGACCCGTCACAGTTCGCGCTGTCTGCAGGAGAAGCATGCCGAGAGATTGCTGCCTGGAGTCTCAAAACGAATCAGCGTCCCACCAAGGCCATCAGGTGTTCCGGGTAGCGCGGGCCTGACGCTCCATGGGGAGCTACTTCATCGATACGTTTCAGGTCGCGTTCGGAGAGTTTTACCTGCAATGCGCCAGCGTTTTCCTCAAGGTATTTCCGCCGCTTCGTGCCGGGTATGGCAATGATATCCTGGCCCTTTCGAAGCAGCCATGCCAAGGCAAGTTGTCCGGGCGTCGAGCCTTTCTCTTTAGCAATCGCCTCCAAGCGTGCCACCAGGTCCAGATTCTTCCGGAAGTTTTCCCCCTGAAAGCGCGGGGAATTCCTCCGGTAATCGTCTGGAGCAAAATCCTCGAACCGTTTGATTTGCCCGGTCAGGAATCCGCGTCCTAGCGGGCTATAGGCGACAAAAGCAATGCCAAGTTCGCGGGTGGCATGGAGAATTTCGTCTTCCGGATCGCGTGTCCAAAGCGAATATTCGGTTTGCAACGCAGCAATAGGATGTACCTTATGCGCGCGCCGTATGGTCGCGGCCGACGCTTCCGACAATCCCAGATAGCGGACCTTTCCCGCCCTCACCAATTCCGCCATAGCGCCAACCGTTTCTTCGATCGGCACCTTCGGATCGACGCGATGCTGGTAGTACAGATCGATGGTAGCTACCCCCAGACGCTTCAAGCTCCCCTCGCAGCGGGCCTTCACGTATTCCGGCCGGCCATTGACGCCCCGCACCGAAGGGTTCGCCTTGTCGCGCACAATTCCGAACTTGGTGGCGAGAAAAACCTTTTCGCGCATGCCGCGAATCGCCTGGCCAACAAGCACTTCGTTGTCGCCATAGCCGTAAATGTCCGCGGTGTCCAGAAACGTGATGCCCAGCTCAATCGAACGATGAATCGTAGCCGTCGATTCCGCATCGTGCCGCGGTCCATAAAATTCGGACATCCCCATACAGCCCAAACCCAGGGCGGAAACAAGCGGGCCGTTCTTTCCCAGTGGACGTAGCCGCATCACCGTCTCCATCACCGTCTCCTTGTCGGCAGATCACTGGTTGGATGAAAATTTCCTGGCTTCGGATACCTTAGCTCCGAGAAAATTCGCTACCATGAAACGCTACAATGAAATCGTTGTAGACCAAGCATCCGCGGTGAAGGGAAAGGAACCGGAGCATAACAGGGTGGGCGAACAGGCGCAAGCATCGAGCAGGGGCCAGCACATCTTCTCCATCGGATTGAGCCTGGCAGCCTCCGTGATCAGCGGCGCAATCTTCCTCATTTCCCTCGTCGATCAGCTTGCGCTCGTTGAGATTGCGGCGAGTCTCGGCACGGCTTTGCAAGTCTTTTTCTTTAGCTCCGCGCTCGCCGACTTGATCGAGAGAGGAAAGGCCAGTCGCGGACGAAACGCGTGGGCGATCGTTTTCGCGGTCCTGTTGATCGCCTTTTATTCCTTCACCCGGTATTTTCCCGAGCGCGCTCGCTAGCCGTGTCGGAGGGGACCGTGTGCGCCAAGAGACCCACCACCCTTATCTCACCTGCGCCTCATGGCCCAGGCCAGAATAGAACTCCCCTTCCGAGGCAAACTAAATGTCTTAGTTTCAATGTCTTGAGGAATACATCGCCCCACCAACTTGGCACCTGGCATGCCCGATCAAGGGTCTAGGAGGTATCCGCCATGGCTCCGTCCGCCATCGCCGAACACGCGGTCGCAGAGGTCCAAAACAAGGTTGTTGTCCCCAAGCCCATCGAAAGGATTCCCCTTCCGAAGCTCGAGGCGAAGGGAAAAGCCCGCCCGCTTGAGGATCACGGCGAAATCCAGCCGGCGTTCCCATTTTCAAAAGCCGTCCTTCTCGACGAAAATCGCTTCAAGAGCGGCTCGCGCGCGCTGAGGCTGGCCGTATCTATATTGCTGCACGTCACGGTGATCACCGTTCCAATCCTGATCGGCCTGTTTTTCACGGATACAATCAACATCAAGCAGTATGCGGCGGCGATGCTGGTGGCGCCACCACCTCCCCCACCGCCGCCGGCGACTGGCGGGATGATTCGGGCCGCGGCCGCACGCCCCAGGTTTATCAGCAGCGGCAAACTGCTTGCGCCAACCGTGATTCCCAGGCACATCGCCGAAATCAAAGAAGCGCCACTGGAGCCGGAAAGCGACGGTGGTGTCGTGGGTGGCGTCCCGGGCGGCGTGCCGGGCGGCCAGATGGGTGGAGTGATTGGCGGTGTGCTTGGTGGAGTATTGAGCACGGCAGCCAAGCCGGTGGCGGCGCCCCCACCAGTAAAATCCGCTCCGATCCGAGTTGGTGGCCGTGTGAAAGCCCCCCGAGCGATTTTTCAAGTGCCACCGGCATACCCGCCTCTGGCGCGGCAGGCCCGAATTGAAGGGCAGGTGCAGATCGATGCCGTGCTGGACGAGAACGGCAGCGTTGTAGAGATGAAGGTGGTTTCCGGCCCAGCTCTTCTCTACCAGGCTGCCCTGGAGGCCCTGAAAAAATGGAAATACGAGCCGACTTATCTGAATGACCAGCCGATCGCTGTGCAGCTGATCGTGACGGTTACTTTCGTGCTGAGTCAGTAACAAGAGCCATTTAAGGACAGGTTTAGACGGAGCAAGGTGGGGCGCTCGAGTTCGGGTGACCCAACCTTTGTGTTTATCTGAGGTCAGGCGGCAACAGACTTCGATTCGCTTTTGCGCCGCCCGTGTCCGTTATTTTGGCCGAGTTCTCGCTCCGCGCGAGTCCAATCGTCCAACTCATGCCCGGGGGCCCCGCCGCGTTCGAGATAAATCTCGTACGCACGCTGGGCAATATCCTCCTGGGTCGGAGCGCTCTTGGCGGCCCGCTCTTTTTTCAAAGCCAATGAGGAGCTTTTCGCTGTCTTGTACATAACTCTTCCCCTTTCTCCCAAGCTCCTTTCATTCTAACGCTCAAGAGAGTTGGCCGGCGAAGATTTTGCGGAAACCGCTTTGAAAATTTGAATCCTTTGCATCAAGAAAACAAGAGGACGGGAAACCATCTAGCACGGCGCGCCCCTAGGGCTTATTTCTGACGCCGCTTCAAGTGGCGGCCTGCTCGCGTGGTATGAGCCTATCGAGGGCAGCTTTGCCCCGGAAAAATCTTCCGGGCCAGGGAATGGTTGTGAAGCTGCAGAACAGAATTAATAGCCCTCCGTTTCCGCCACGATGTCCCGCGTTTGTCGGTTCCATAAAGTGACTTTCACGCCTGGATACTGGGCGGCGATCGATGGGAGCCGGCGGCGCGCGCTTTCCAAATCCGAAAAACTTTCCAGTTGAAGGTGCCGTCCGTCCGCGTCGCGGATCACAATGTCATAGACGGCATTCCGGACGAGAAAAACCTGTCCCCTCATGACCCGGCCTCCTTCAGGAGATAGTGACTTCGCGCAGCCAATCGTTTCAATCGAGTTGCTTGTTGGTGTCTGACTGGCAGAATCTAGGTTCCGTCTACCGTGCCGAAGCCTTCCAAGGTTGCCCAAGGGCGGCGGGAACTGCGCCGAGCTGTTGCATCAGGCCCCAAAGATCCCAGCTCACATAGGAGTCCATGATCTTTCCGTTGGCCAGTTGATTGATGGTAATTCCGTCCACCGAAATCTTTTTGCCCGTGGGAGCGACTCCCCGGTACTCCCCTTGGTGCGTTCCTGAAATGTTCCAACAGGCCACCACCTTGTCGTTTTCTGCGATCAAGTCCAACACCGTGAACTTGAAATCTGGAAACGCCCTCACAAACTCGGTCACATTTCGCGCGTAGGCTTCCGGTCCTATTCCTGGATCTGTGGCATCCGTGAGCTGGACGGCGTGGCTCGGGGAAATCAATTCTCGAGCGACTTCCAGCCTCCGCATGTTCCACACTTCTTCATACATGCGCCGCACAAGGGTCTTATTATCGGTGGGCATAGCAGGCTCTTTCTCCAGGCTTCTCTTCGGTCGCCTCAGAGATGGATTCCGCCTCACGGCATCCAGGTTTGGAATGGGGTGGGAGTGAGGCTCGACCGAGCCTACTCCCAACAAGTGTGGTTTGCAATCCCGGAAGTCTTTAGTTTTGCGGGCCAGCCGTTACTGGCCGATCGGCCCGTTCAATCCGAAACGTAAAGCAACCGGCCGTCGTGCTGTGCACTTGGATGTAGTCAACTTGTTCCTGCCCAAAGAGTCTTTCCACGGCCGGTTCGAATTTTCCGTTGGTTACATATTGCAGCCCCAGAAGATGGCGGCCCCGGCCATAGGCTTCCAGCGTGCGAGGGCCGCGGCGCAATTCTTCGGGAAAACCCGAATCGCCCTCGTAGCGCGGACAGACCTCTTCGTGAACATACACCGGCCCCGGCTGTGGCAAAGTTTCGACGCCTGCGAACCGGTCGTAAGTGAACAGGATCCGGCGATCCCTGCCGGCCACGAACGTGCGCAAGCAATGGCGGCAAGGGGCATCGTCGGTGGCCAACTCCGCATGAGCTGGAAAACCGTGAAACGGAGCGCGCATCGTTCTCCGCACTTTTTCGACGACTTCGGTCGGAATCGCCACCATTCGAATGGGAATCATAATCATGATTTTCTGAACCCCTTAGGTTGGTCTGCCGAGAGCCATATGGTCGCGCTCGGGGAGATTCTGCGCCAGCGTTTCGAGGTTTTTCTATCCGGCAAAGGACGGCAAACTCTTCGCGCGATCCCCAGCGTCTTTCACTTTGCGCCGTCTCCTATCCCACTCATTATGCGTTGGTTGATAACCAAACGGCGCCTGGAGTCACGTCGCTAAAGTTGCGGCGAGGCCGCTATGCATTGCCTATTCCTTTCTTCGAAGTTCCACCTAGCCATTTGGCGGATGTAAACGCCGCAGCGACTGCGGCATCTTGTTCATGGAGGTTTCCGAAAATGTCAGCAGAACTCGTTGCTTTGTCCAACGCCCTGGCGCTCGCCACTGATCGCGCCGCGGCAAGCGCGGTTGCCGTTCACACCGAGCCTCGCGGCTCTTCGAGCGGGGTCATCTGGCGCCGCGGCGTCATTGTTACCGCCGAGCACGCGCTTCGTCGTGACGAGGATATTCAAGTCACCCTGCCCGATGGCCGTGTTGTGGCCGCATCTCTTGCAGGTCGCGACGCATCCACTGATTTGGCCGTGTTGAAATGCGCCGAAGCAACTTCGCCAGGCGCGGAAGCGACTGACGCCGCTTCGATAAAACCCGGCAGTCTCGCCCTTGTGGTCGGGCGCACGCGCGCAAGCGGCCCGGTGGCCGCGCTTGGCGCCGTCAGTTTGGTTGTCGCCGAGGGCCGCGCCTGGACCGGCGCGGCCCTCGCTCCGTACATTCGGCTCGACATCGGCGTGCAACCCACGGCCATCGGTGGCGCGGTCATCGAGGCGCAAGGCCGCGTGATCGGCATTGCCACGCCGCGTTTTGCACGCTTCGGCTCGATCGCGGTTCCCGCAACGACAGTGAACCGCGTTGTCGATGTGCTTCTGCAAAAAGGACGCATCCCCCGCGGCTATCTTGGGGTCGGCTTGCAACCCGTGCGCTTGCCCGATGCGCTGCGCCGAACCCTGAAACGCGACGACAAGACTGCGGCCATCGTCCTCGAAGTCGAACCCGAAGGTCCCGCGCACAAAGCCGGCATCCTGATCGGCGACATTTTTGTGGCGCTCGCCGGCCAGGCAGTCACCCGGCTCGAAGATGTTCATGGGCAGCTCGGCGCAGAATCGATCGGCAAATCGCTGCCCCTCAAGTTCCTTCGCGGAGGAGCACTTCAGGAAGCCAGCATTGTCGTTGGCGAGCGCGCACAGGGAGCTGCATGACATGGCCATCCCGGGATTTGGCGAAATCGCCGAACAACTGCGGCGTTCGACGGTTCTCATTCACTCCGGCGGCCGCGGCTTGGGCTCTGGTGTGATTTGCTCCAGTAACGGCGTGCTCGTGACCAACGCCCACGTGGTACGCAGCACGCGCCCCGCCGTCCAACTGTGGGATGGACGCGAATTCGAGGCCTCGGTCCAATCGCGCGATCCTTGGCGCGATCTCGCCGAGCTTCGCATCGATGCAGTGAATCTCCCGGCGGCTTCCGTCGCCGATTCTTCGCAGGTGCGCCCCGGCGAACTGGCCATTGCCATCGGCAATCCCATGGGCTTTGTCGGCGCGCTTGCGACGGGCGTAATTCACGGCGTTGGCCCGCTTCGCGGGCTGGGCTCGCAGAACTGGGTGCAGGCGGAAGTACTTCTCGCGCCGGGAAATTCCGGCGGGCCACTGGCCGACGCGCGCGGCAAAATCGTGGGCATCAATACTATGGTCGCGGGCCGCCTGGCGCTCGCCATTCCCAGCAACGCGGTGCGCGATTTTCTTTCGGCAATTCCGAGCGACGGCCGCCTCGGCGTCACAGTTCATCCGGCGTTCATCCCGAGCCCCGTTTCTCGTGCCAAAACTTTCGGCCTTGTCGTTCTCGAAGTCGAACCGAAAAGCCCGGCGGGCCGGGCATCTCTTCTGCCCGGCGATATTCTGCTGGGCAGTGAAGAACAGCGGTTTGCCTCGCCCGAAGATCTGGCGCGCGCGCTTAAAGGCAGCGGTCCGCGCTTGTTGCTGCTCGAGTTTCTCCGCGGCGATTACCAGCGGGTCCGGCGCGTCGCCGTTCAATTAGGAGAGCAACTCCCTCGAAGGAGCCCCGTCGCGGCGTGATCTCCGTTTTCATTGTCGCGGCTTCGCCGCTGGCGCGCGCAAGCCTGGAGAATCTCCTTGCGGAGCGACAACTCGAGGTCGCCGGCAGCTTCGCGCGCCTCGATGACCTCGCCGGCTCCCTCGACGATACTCCGGTGGACGCGATTCTCGTTGATACCACCGGCCAGCCGTTCGAGTCCTTCCTCGACTCGGTCATGGCCTCGGGCTTGGCGTCCGATTTCACCGTGATCCTGATGGTGGAACCCGCATCGCTCGCCGCTTCGTCAACGGCGCTCGGCGCGGGAGTTCGCGCGGTTTTGCCCAACGATATCTCTGCCGACCAACTCGTTGCCGCACTCGAAGCGGCTCAAAGCGGCCTGGTGGTGCTACATCCCACGCAGGTTTCTTCGCAGGTCAATGTCAATGGCTTCGCTCTGTGGCCAACGCGGTCGCCAGGGCTCGAAGAACTTAGGGAAGCGCTTACTCCGCGCGAGAGCGAAGTTCTGCAAATGCTGGCAAGCGGACTCGGCAACAAAGAAATCGCGGCGAAGCTCGCCATCTCTGAGCACACCGTCAAATTTCACGTCGCATCCATTCTGGGCAAGCTAGGCGCCAGCAGCCGAACCGAAGCCGTATCGCTTGGCATCCGCCGCGGTCTGGTTCTTTTCTAGCGTGCTCGAAGTAAACAGCCTCCGCGATTCACGGAGGGTTCGACCATGTGGCTGAAGGTTCTTGGCACGGCTGCGATTCTGCTATTCATCGTTAGCGTGGTGGCCGTGCTCCAGTCTTGGGGCAACACTCCTGCTTCGGGACGGCTAACCGGGATAGCGTTCATGGTCCTTTTGGGTGCGGCTGCCTTCTGGGGCTTCCGGACGCTCTTCGGCCTGCCGCACGGAAGGTTTGCACTCTCGCCGTGGCCACGAGCCGCGTCGGATCCAGCCGTATTTATTCCGGGGGGTTCAAGGAGTAGAATCTTGAGGAATCAGGGGCATGGAGGAAATCGATGCATGCCGACCGAGTGGAAGTCTCCTGGGACGCTGCCAAATCCAACTGGCTGGTACGGATCGTGACTGGCGAAGAGGTGATTCGCCGCCACTGCAAGGCACCAAAGGATGCGGACGAACAAACCCTTCGCTCCGCGGCTAAGAAGACCGTTCAAGAGGAAGGTTATGAGCCGGATGTAGAGCTCAGCATCCGCCGTTAGATACAGCCCACCGAGGCATTAAGGCCCCGCTGGTGCGGCTCGCCCGTACCGCTGTACGCCCGCAAAGGGCAAGCAGCCTGTCCCGCTGCAACCAACCGGGCTGAGCATGGTCTCTCCGCGGACCGCGGCGACCGCGGGAGATTACGCGGCGGCGGGCTGCACCTCGAGGATGTGGGCGGGGACTTTGCGGAGGTCCCACACGATGCCCAGCCAAGACATGCATTTCAGCGTATAAAAGGTAATGTCAATCTCCCACCAGTAGAAACCCTGTCGCGCCGAAGCCATATAGTGATGATGATTGTTGTGCCAGCCTTCGCCTAGCGTGAGCAGCGCGAGCAGCCAGTTGTTGCGGCTGGTGTCGCTCGTCTGATAGCGCCGCGAGCCAAACAGGTGCGAGAGCGAATTGATGGTGAAAGTGTCGTGCCAGAGCAGCACGGTGCCGAGACAGAAAGCCCAGACAAACAGCGGCCATCCGCCGGCGAGCCACAGTACCGCGCCGAGCAGGGCTGGCGGCACAATGTGGTATTTGTTCAGCCAGCGCAGCTCGGGGAATTTCGCAAAGTCGCCGATGTAATCCATGCGCGTGTCGTTGTATTTGTCGGAGAGGATCCATCCGATGTGCGACCAGAAGAAGCCGAAGAGCGTGGGCGAATGCAGGTCCAATTCCTGGTCGGAAAAGCGGTGATGGTGGCGATGATGCGCGGCCCACCACAACACGCCCTTCTGCGAGGAAGACATGGCCATGAATGCGATGATGAACTGGAAGACTCGGCTGGTTTTAAACGACCGGTGCGAAAAGTAGCGATGATAGCCGGCGGTGACGAAGAACATACGCACTACCAGCAGCGCCAGGCAGGCCACCAGGTCATACCAATGAAATGGCATGAAAAAAATCAGAAACGCCGCGAGATGCACGAGAATAAAAGGCAGGGAGTGCAGAGCCGAAATCCGCGAGCCATTGGGCAGCGGGACAGTTAAATACCGTGGAATCGAAGCCATCCGGCAGAATCCTCCGCGTCGAGATAAAGGCGCTTTTGAATCGCGTCATTCCGCAAACGCCGAGATCCAGCCAGAACTTCGCGCCTTAAAGGAACAACTGCGTAACAGATTCAGTCTACGGTTGCGCTCGGAATGGGGTCAAGCACAACGAGGTGCAGGTTACAGAAGTTGAGTGTACGGAAGGACAGTCGGGTTGTTAAACCGGCGCTTTTTTTGTGATTTCCTAGGGCCCGGGCAAACCAACGTCGCCAGAAATGGCCCGAGAGAATGTGCTATTGTCACTGCGGGTTCGATCTTCGAGGAGAGATCGTCCGGATGCGGCCATCCGGATGAAATACAAAATGGCAGAACGCCCGGTACTGGTTGGATTGATTCCGCAAACCGTGGTGTTGGATCCCGGCGACCAGGTTTCTTGGATTTCCGACGCGGGAAACTTGCGTGTCGAGTTTGACGTGAACCGCTGCCCTTTTTCCTCGAACGTTTTTCAGGCGCCCGCGGGAGTCCGCCTGCTCAGCGGACCGGCGCGCCCCGGCAGCAAAGCCACGACCTACAAATACCGCCTCTGGCTCAACGACCAACTGGTGGGCCAAGGCGAAGTGATCCTCCGCGAGAAGTAGAAACGCCGGTTCACTCTCGCCATACCTTAGCGGTTGGCGACGCTTTGACGAACCCCGGAAAAAGACCAGCGTACTATTGAGCAGCCTGGTATTGTCCTTGGCATTCGAAAGACGCCCGCCCTCTGCTTCGCTTTTCGTCTCGTTGATTCCCACCCATCGTTTTGGACCATTGGCTTCCTGGTTACTTCCCGGTGAAAATAACGCGATAATGTCGGACCAGGGGGGAAAGTCAACGATGAAGGATTAGAGAGACACGATGGGCCGGGAACCTTACGGCGATTCGGTAGGAATAGAAACAGGGGTTATTTTTCCCTGCCAGTCATGCTCAGGCGCGGTTACTTTTACCCCTGCGGGTACGTCTCAAAAAGCACAGGCCTGCAAAAGGAGAGTCGCAAGATGCGCGGGAAACAATCCTTTCGATTGAGTTTGTTGCTCTTACTCGGGGCAACCCCAGTTTTGGCGCAGGATTCAGTGACGCCGCCGCCCCAGCAAAGCTCACGCACGGAAACCGAACTGAGGCAGGGTCCGCAAGAAGGGCGAGGCCGAGGCGTGGCTGGCAAAATCACCGCGATCAAAGACGGCGCGTTCGAGCTCGAGAGGATGGACGGTGCCAAGGTCACCGTCAAGCTTACGGACAAGACCGAATATCGCAAAGACCGGCAAAGCGCCAAGCTTCAAGACTTCAAGGTTGGAGACATGGTCTTTGTCCGCACGGAAGGCACTCAGGATCTAACTGCGTTGGTGGTTGCCGGGCGCACCGGGAACGGCCCCGGTGGCCCCGGAATGGGCGGTTCCGGTGGCGGCTTGACGATGATGGGCGGGGGCGAGCTTGGAAAAGACTTCGTCTTTGGCGAAGTGAAGTCGGTGGATGCGCCGAAGATCACCGTGTTGCGGCCGGACGATGTAACACAAACGCTTGAACTGAACGAAGAGACTTCGCTGCGCAAGGGGCGCGAGAGCGTGACCATGGCGGATATCCAGGTCGGAGATCACATCTTTGTGCGCGGCGGAATGCAAAACAACGCGTTCGTGGCGAAGATGGTGGTGGTTATCGGGCCCGAGCAATGGAAACGCATGCAGGAAATGGGCATGCCGCCGGGAGCCTCCAAACCTCCGGCCGATTCCAAACCCAATCCGCCGCAGCTCTAGCCAGCATTCCATTAGCCGGGGGGTCGTCGATGTGACGGTCAGCAAGGGCCATATTCTTCTTTTCAGTTTGATGGTGATCTTGTCGCCTGTCGCGTTACGCTCGCAGGAGGCAGCGCCCCCCGCACCTTCGCCGCAGTCGGCGACAGCATCTTCTCCGGCACCGCCACCAGCAACGCCGCAGGCGTCCACGCCGGCGCCGGTCACTTTTGAAATCGCCGGATCGGCGCGCAGCGGCAAGACCCCATTGCCGGGAGTCACGGTTACCGCCGCGAACACGTTGACCGGGAAAAAATATCTAGCTGCGTCGAATTCCGAGGGCAAGTTCAGTCTCACCGGAATGGCGCGCGGCAGATATGTCGTGCGCATCGAGTTCATGGGTTTCGCCACGTTCACACAGGAGGTGGTGCTGAATCCGGACAATCCTGCGGCCAAGGTCGACGCCGAGTTGATTCTGGCATCCCGACAGCAGGAGTCATCCGACAATGCCCTGGCCGCGATGGCCCTAGCGGGGCGGGGCTTCCAAAGTTTGGCAATGGAAAGCACGCTTTCCGCGCTCGGAGGCGGAAATGGCGACTCAGGTGGGGTGAACGGGAACGCCGGCGGCCAGAACAACGGAGACGTCCCGAGCCTGCCTCTGAACGGAGCGGGAGCGGAAGGGCCCACGGAATCGGTCAGCGTGAGCGGCGCGCAGGGACGCACGCAGGATTTCGGCATGGGCAACGAAGAGGAGCTGCAGCAGCGCATCCAGGAATTTCGCGATCGTATGCAGCGGGAAGGCGGCGCCTTTGGCATGCCGCCAGGCGGGGGCGGGTTTGCCGGGCCTGGAGTGGTCATGATCGCGCGGATGCCGCGCGGCTTCAATATCAATCAACCCCACGGCGTGCTCTACTACACGGATGACAACTCTGGACTGGACGCTCGGCCTTATTCGTTGACAGGTGTTCCAACACAGCAGGCTTACTACAACCAGGCGCGGTTCGGGGCGAACGTCGGCGGTCCGTTGAACATTCCGAAGGTCTTCAAGGGCGGCAACAAGTGGTTCTTCTTTGGCGGGTGGAACGGGTCGCGAGGCAGCAACCCCTACGACGCATTCTCCACCGTGCCGACCCAGGCCGAGCGCGGCGGCGATTTCCGCCAGGCCACCTACAACAACGGCAACCCGGTCCAAATCTTCAATCCGCACACCGGCCAGAGCTATCAATTTAGCGGCAATGCCAATGTGCTGGATCCGTCGCTCATTCCCAGCTCGGCGCAAGCGTTGCTGACTTACATTCCGCTCCCAAATATCCCGACCAATGCATTTGGCCAGAACTTTCATTATGTGACTTCGGCAAACAGCAGCTCCGATGCCGTCTCGTTCCGTCTGGTCCACAATTTTGGTGCGATGCCAGGGCCTGGCGGGGGCCGCGTCATCCTTGGAGGACCCGGTGGAATGGAAGGCGGCGGCGGGGGTCGCCGGCACACGCACAACAATATTAATTTCGGGCTGAACTGGGCGCGCAGCTCGAGCGACATTGTGAATCCGTTTCCCTCCCTGGCCGGGGGCAACAGCACGCAAGGGCTGAACGCCAGCGCGGGATGGGTTTACGGCAAAGGGCGGACCACCAACAGCTTGCGCGTGAATTACAACCACAACCATGTTTCGACCACGAATCTCTATTCGAACGTGACGAACGTGGCCGGGCTCGCCGGCATCACCGGGGTTTCCACGGACCCGTTTAACTGGGGTTTGCCGGGAATCAGCTTCACATCTTTTGGCGGCTTGAATGGCCCGACGCCGCGCCGCCAACTCGATCAGGCGTACACGCTTTCCGACACCATTTCCTGGAACCACGCCAAGCACAATTGGCGCTTCGGCGGAGACTACCACCGCATTCTGCAAAGCTTCCATTCCGCCAGAAACGCGGAAGGCAGCTTCGTATTTACGGGATATGCGACGTCGCAATACGCGCCGGTAGGCAGTGCGTCCTGCCCGGGGACGCAGGCGTGCCAGGTAGCGGACACCGGATATGACTTCGCGGACTTTCTGTTGGGATATCCGCAGCAAACGTCGCTGCAATTCGGGACCGACGCCTACAATTTCCGCGCAAACTCCTACGATTTCTTTGTCCAGGATGACTGGCGGTTCCGGTCGGACCTGTCTTTCAACCTCGGGCTGCGTTACGAATTCTACGGCCCCTACACGGAAGCGAATAACCGCATTGCAAACCTGGACGTCGCGCCTGGATTTACCGCCGCCGTGCCGGTTCTGCCCGGCCAATCCGGGCCCTACAACGGCGCCTTTCCCGCCTCTTTGATTCGGCCGGACCGCAACAATTGGGCGCCGCGCGTGGGCATCGCCTGGAAGCCACAAAAAAAGACGGTGGTGCGCGCCGGGTACGGCATAAACTACAATCTCGCGCAGTACAGCGCGATGATTCAAAATTTCGCATTTCAGCCGCCGTTTGCCAACACCGCCACCAACACGACCGACGTCACCGGGCTTGTCGGCGGAAGCCCGCTGACGCTGGCGAACGGCTTTCCGGACGCGCCATCGGGAACCGTGACCAACAATTTTGCCGTCAATCCCAACTACCGCCAGGCCTACGTGCAAATCTGGAATCTTGATATTCAACGAGAACTGCCGGGCGGCTGGATCCTAAGCACGGGATACAACGGAGCGAAGGGCACGCGACCGGACACAGAGCGCGCCTTGTTAGTCGCGGGAAACCAGCCTTTTGTCTACGAATCCTCGGAGGGCAACTCGATCCTCCACGCTGGTACCGTGCGGATTCGCAAGCGTATGGCCAAAGGGATCGGTCTAAGCGCGCAGTACGTCTATTCCGAGTCGATTGACGACGCCTCCTCGATTGGCGGCGGCGGCACCGTGGTGGCGCAAGACCCCTTCGACCTCTCCGCCGACCGCGGCCTTTCGAGCTTCGACCAGCGGCACAAGTTTACGGGGAACTGGATTTACGATTTGCCGATTGGAGAAAACCGGCGCTTTTCGCCGAAGGGAGCTTGGGGCCACCTGTTTGACGCGTGGCAATGGAGTGGCGATTTTACGATTGGTTCGGGGCTTTACTTTACGCCCCGCGTACTGGGCGGTGGATTGGACATCAGCCGTGGCGTGAGCGGCTCGCTGCGCGCCAACGCGGTAGCAGGTCAGACCGTCGCGCTCGGCAAGCCCACAACGCTTGAATGGTTCAATACCGCCGCGTTTTGCGCCCCCGGTCCCACTTGTGCGAACCCCGCAGGCTCGGCCTTCGGAGACGCTGGGCGCAACATCATCGAAGGGCCGGGGCAAGTCACCCTCGACATGGCCATAAACAAGACCATTACCATCCGGGAATCCCGGGCCTTGGACCTGCGTCTGTCCGCCAGCAACGTTTTCAACAACGCCCATTTCACTTCCATCAATACCGTAGTGAACTCCCTCGCCTTTGGCGAGGTCACGGGGACAGGCAGCATGCGGCGCGTAACCATGACCGCGCGCTTCCGCTTCTGAGGGGCGACGACCATGCAGAGGATCGAGAAAAATCTTGCGGCGTTCCTCATGGCTGGCCTGCTTTTCGAAACGGCCCCGTCGTTGACAGGGCAGCAGGCCCCGCAAATGCCGGCAGCTCCGAGCCGCATCAGCGTAACCACGGAACTGGTGCTCGTGAACGTAGTCGCGCGGGACAAAAAAGGAAATCTTATCCGGGATTTGAAAAAGGAAGACTTCGCCCTGCTCGAGGACGGGAAGAAACAGGGAATCTCCACATTTGATTTCGAGAATGTGGACGAGCCTTTAACCGCCGGAGCTGCGGAAGCCACGGTTTCCGGCTCTGCTCCCGGAGGAAACCTTCTGAGAGCCCCTAAAAAGGGGCCGGCGTCGCTGGATGCTCGCGACCGGCGGTTAATGCTCTTCTTCTTCGACTTTTCGTCCATGGATCCGGAGCAAATCGATCGCGCCGTCGACGCGGCCAAGAGCTTCGTTTCCACCAAGATGCAGCCGGCGGACCTGATCGCCCTGGTGTCCCTGGCCACGAATCTGCGCGTCGATCTGGATTTTACCGACGACAAGCGAAAGCTGCTGGCGGCTCTTTCCTCCTACACCTCCGGCGAAGGCCAGGGATTTGACAACGGCAGCACCGGCAGCGCCGAAGGAACGGCGGAAACCGGCGGTTCGTTCACGGCGGATGATACCGACTACAACACCTTTAGCGCCGACCGAAAACTGCTGGCGCTCGAATCCATCATGCAGGGGCTCGGCAAACTCTCGCAGAAGAAAAGCCTCATCTGCTTCAGCAACGGCATCAGCCAGTCCGGCACGGACAATCAAGCGGCTTTGCGCGCCGCCACCGCCGCGGCGGTCAAGGCGAACGTGTCCATCTATGCGATGGACCTCCGCGGCTTGCAGGCATTTCCCCCGGGCGGCGAGGCGCAATCGGCGAGCCTGCACGGGCAGTCCGCCTATTCCGGGCAATCCGTATTGAACGATTTGAACGACAACGCCGCCTCCCAGGAAACGCTCGCGACGCTTTCCTCCGACACTGGCGGCAAGTCCTTTTTTGATTCGAACGACTTCAGCGGAGTCTTTTCTCAGGTCCAGAAGGACACTTCGGCGTACTACGTTCTGGGTTTCGTCAGCAACAACCCGGCAAAGGACGGGAGATACCGCCATCTGAAAGTTCAGGTGAACCGCCCGGATTTGAAGCTTGACTACCGGTCCGGATATTACGCGGATCGCGATTTCGAGCATTTGAACAAAGCCGACCGCGAGCAGCAACTTGAGGACGAACTGGCGGCGCAACTTTCGCAAGTGGACGTTCCGCTTTACGCCGGCGCGGCGTATTTCCGTCAGGATGATTCCCACTATTACCTTGCCGTTTCTCTGGTCATCCCGGGCTCGCAGATTCCCTTTGTCACCGAAAAAGACAAAGACAACGCCACCATCGACATCATCGGCCAGGTTCTCGAGAGCGGCAAATTCCCCGTGGGCCACTTGAGAGACACCGTGAAGCTGACAGTCGACGCCACGCGCCAAGTGCGCCGCAAGAACGTGCAGTACAACACCGGCTTTGTCCTCGCTCCGGGCAGCTATCACCTGAAATTCGTCGTGCGCGAGAACCAGACCGGGCGGATGGGCGCCTTTGAAATGGAGGCCAAGATCCCGGACCTGCGCAAAGCGCCGTTGAAGATGAGTTCCGTCGTTCTCAGCAGCCTCCGCACCCCGGTAGCCGGCAAGAAAACTGGGCCAAATCCCCTGGTTCGCGATCAGATGGAGACGGTTCCGAACATTACCCATGTTTTCACAGCGGACCAACATCTCTATCTGCAGTACGAGGTTTACGATGCCGCGAAAGGCAAGAATCCCGCCCGGGCAGCCACAAACAGCCAGGCTGATGCCGCAAAGGCCGAAGCCGCGAAGGTGCCGCGGGACAGCGTCCGCGTACTGACTAGCATCGAGTTTCTCCAAGGGGGGGTGAAGGTCTACGAATCCAAGCCCGTCGTGACCAAGGAAGTGGCTGCTCCCGAGCGCAAGGCGGTAGTCCTGCAGATCGACGTGCCGCTCGGGTCCCTGAAGCCGGGCCTTTACCTATGCCAGGTGAATGTCATCGACGACGTGTCAGGAAACTTTGCCTTTCCGCGGTTTCCGGTATTGATCCGCGAAGCGGCGACTTCCGCGGGGGTAAAGGCGGGAAGCTAAAGTCTTGCAAAGGCCGGACGCCCTGTGGGGCGGCGGAAGCGTCAGTCTCCCGCAGCGGCGGCGCGAACAAAATCCACCGATTCTGCCAGTCCTCGCCGCATCGGTCCGAGCACCGAAGCAGGCACTTCTCTTTCCGGAGCCAGCGTAACGCTGGTGGCCCTCTTGGGAAAATCCGTTCTGCGGTCCAGCCGCATCCCGGCGTCCTTCAGAAATTCCGCGGAAAAGCCCATGTCATCGGCCCGGTCCACGCCCCAGAACCACAGCTTCTCCTCCTGCCTTTGCAGGAAATCCAGGGCCTCCTCAAGCCTTTTCATGGCACGGTCAAACGACCCAGCCAGAAAGTAGACGTTCAGCGTCCAGGCATGCCGGGGGTAGTACACCCGGAGACGGACGCAATACTTTCCCGACTGATTGCGTTCCATACTGCAACGATATTCGTTCCGCGAGCTGGTAATCCGAGTCGACATTGAAGTTTCACCGATCTTGAGGAGTCATCGGCTGGATGACTCTCTGAAACTGCTCAGGGGTCCACATGTGGTCGAAACAGCCCGATCTGTGTTTCGAGAACAACTAACGGTAAAACCGAACCCGAATGGAAACCACCAATAGCCTAGCGGGCTGCGACGAGAAAGGCAAGGGGCCGCCCATTCTTAATTAAGCTATTTATTTTGTGTTAGTTATGATTAGGTCAAGCTGCCGAAACTCTTCAGCTTGTCGGGCATCAGCTTCAGCTTGCCTTCCTTCACCAGGCGGTCGGACAACGCAGAACGGAAGGCTTCAAAGGCTACTTCGCGCTTGGACTGCAGCAATTCTTGGGTCAATTGCTTCTTCTGGGCTTCAAAATTGGCCGGATCGGCCTCGACTTTCTCCGCAACCCGATAGACAAACCAGTTCTGCCCCAGGTTCAAAGGTGGGCCAACATCTCCTTGCTTCAACTTGAAGGCTGTGCTGAGCTGCTTCCCGCTGGCCGCGCCGGAAATCGAGCCGTCTTGCGAGATGGAATCGCTGGTTTTCGGGTCCAATCCCAGGGCTTTGGCGGCGGCGGCGAACTTTTCGCCTCCCTTGATGCGCCGCACCAACTCGTCCGCCTTGCTCTTCGCCTGCTCGACAGACAGTTCCTTCTTGAGGTCGCTCGTGACGCGGTCCTGCACTTCGTCGAGCGTACCCTGATGGGCGGGGAAAGAAGCCTTCAACGCGAGCACCACGTAGCCGCGGTCGGTGCGAATGGGCATGCTCAGCTCGCCGAGGCGCAAGCGAAAGATCTCGTCCTTGACCTCCTGCGAGTTGGCCAGCTCAAGAAGCGGGTCGCTGGCGCTTACTGGGCGGGTTTCCCCGAGCGTCAAGTGATACTGCTTGGCGAGGTCGTCCAGAGAGATCTTGCTCGATTGACGAATCGCTTTGGAAACTTGGTCAACCGTATCCGTGGCCTGCTTTTCCGCCTGATTGAGCGCCGCCTGCGCGCGAAGGGCATCCCTGACCTCATCGAAGGGCTTGGTGTGGGCCGTTTGCTTGTCGAGGACTTTGATAATGTGAAAGCCGTATTGCGTCCTGACCAGATCGGAGATTTGGTCCGGAGCTAAGGAAAACGCCTCTTTCTCAAATTCAGGGACGGTTTGTCCCTGGCGGATCCACCCGAGGTCCCCTCCCTTGTCCTTGGAGCCGGGGTCTTCCGAATACTTCTTGGCCAACTCGTCGAACTTCACCCCTTTACGAGCCTGCTTTAGAACATCCTCGGCTTTCTTCTTTGTCTCCGCCACTTCCGCGTCGCTCTGACCAACCGTCTTGAAGAGAATGTGTTGGACGTGAACCTGATTGGGCACCTCATACTGGTGGATGTTGTCCTGATACTGCTTCTTGAGCACATCCTCGGGAATCTGGACGGTTTGGCGAAGCTGGTTGGTGTCCAAAAGCGCGTAGCGCACCGCGTGCCGTTCCGGCACCTGGTACTTCGATTTGTTTTTCTCGTACTCCGCCTTGATTTCCGCGTCGGCGGGCGTGATTTTGGCTTCCAGATCTTCCGGCTTGATCAACGCATAATCGAGTTTTATCTTTTCGTTTTTGTAGCGGTACTCTTGCTCGAGCTCGGCCGGGCCGACGCTGATCCCATCCGTCACGAGCTTCCTGAATTTCTCCTCGAGCAGCCCTTGCCGGATCAGCTCTTCGAAAGCGGGAACGGTAAGCTGGAAGCGCTGTTGGACCAGGGCGGCGTATTGATCCATTCCGATGAAGGACCCGCCGTTGAAAGCCATCGGAAGATACAGGCGGATGCGGTCGGCGCGTTCCTGGTCGGAAACCGTGATTCCCAGGCGCTTGGCTTCGTATTCCAGCTCCCTTTGAAAAACCAGGTTCTGTAGAATTTGCTGCGCGTAGAAACTCTCCAACTGCCTGGGAACTTGGTTGTTGCGCTCAATCTGGTTGAGCTGCTGGCGGATATCGTTCACGGTGACGGACTCATCCCCAACCTTGGCCACGGTGTCGGTAGAGACTTCTCCGGTCGCAGGCCCTTGCGGAACCAGGTACAACAGCATGCTGCCGCCGAGCACCACACCCGCTACGCCGAACAGGATGCGCTTCATCAGTGTGCTATGGTCTTTTGCTCCAGCCATCCAATGATTCCCCTAGATTGTTAGATAAACTTAATATTATAGGAGATAGCGGCATCGGCCTCAAATAGAATCGAAGTGCGGTCGCCGGATCGTACAACCTCCTCGGACCTTGCCGGGCGGATTCTCGGTCAAACGGTATCCGTGCCCGAGGGAGTGCCGTACACCCGTGCCGCATCTAACTTAAATCGCAATGCTCCGAGTCCGCCTGCTGCGGTTCCGAATCGCCGGGCCCATCCTCGACTCTCTCGCGGCGGGCCTAAGCTCGCTCTGCCTAAGTTTGCCGTTCCAAAGTTCGCCGGCGCGGCCAGACGCCGCCTCCCCCCACCATTTTATCGCGACGTTCTTCCCATCCTCGAGCAACACTGCCAAAGCTGCCATCGTCCAGGCTCGATTGCCCCCATGCCGTTCGAATCGTACGAACAAGCATGGCCTTTCTCGGGCGCGATACGCTGCGCCGTAGAGCAAAAAACCATGCCGCCGTGGTTTGCCGATCCCCGGATCGGCCAGTTTGCAAACGATCCCTCGCTGAGCGCGGCGGAAATCTCGACTCTCGCGGCGTGGTCAGAAGCCAACGCGCCGGCCGGCGACAAAAAAGATGCGGCGCCGGCGCGGCATTGGGTAGAAAGCTGGAGCATTCCGGAACCGGATTTGGTTCTCTCCATGCCGCAGGCCGTGTCCCTTCCCGCCAACGGCGACGTTCCCTACACCTATGAAGTTGTGCCCACAGGTTTCGCGGAAGACCGCTGGGTGCAAATGTCCGACGTCCTGCCGAGCTTGCGTTCGAATGTGCACCACGCGGTGGTCTATATACGTCCACCGGATTCCGCGTGGCTGCGTCACGCGCCCGTGGGGGTTCCCTTCAGCGCCTCTACCTTGCGCGATCCGGACGACCGCCGCGGCGCGCATTGGACCGATAGCGATATCTTGCTGGTTTATGCGCCCGGGAGTTCGCCCGACGCATGGCCCGAAGACATGGCCAAGTTCATCCCCGCAGGCTCCGACCTCGTCTTTCAAATGCATTACACCACCAACGGCCACCCCGGCTCGGACCGCACTCGCATCGGCCTGGTTTTTTCCCGGCACCCGCCGTCCCGGCGCGTCTTGACGTTGCAACTCACCAACGATCACTTTTTGATTCCACCAGGCGCCCCCGATTTTCGCGTCGAGGCGCGCGGAACTTTGCCAAATGACGCGACCCTGCTTGGGTTCATGCCGCACATGCATTTGCGCGGAACGCGCTTCGAATACAACATCATTCATGGGATCAAGGATTCCTCCGGCAAGCCGATTTATGAAATCGAGCCTCTCCTTCGCGTCAACTACCACTTTCACTGGCAGATGAGCTACCGCCTGGCTCACCTGCGATTTCTGAAGGCCGGCACGGAGTTGCAGGCGGTGGCGTGGTACGACAACTCTCCGAGCAATCCGCACAACCCGGACCCCGGCCAAGCCGCGCGCTGGGGCGAGCAGACTTACGACGAAATGATGGTCGGTTTTTTCGATGTGGCCGTGCCCGCCGCGATGGACAAACAGCGGTTTTTCATCAGGCCAAAGAGCTCCAGGCCGACTCGCAACTTGCCGCCTGCCCGCCTCTGCGGGTCCGCCACGCCGAAAGTCCAGTGAACGAGGTGCTTACGCGCTATTTGCAATTTGACTACCGAGCCGCCTCTCCGTTTGGGGAGTGCCGAGCTCGCTGTGTTACATTCCAAATTTGCAGCCTTAGCGAGCGATTCGACCCGTGCCAACACAAACGCCCATCGACCCGAGACACACGCAACACCATCAAAAGGTTCCGCGCGTCGAAGTGTATTGGACAACGGTCACTTACAAGACGGTGATCCTATACAGCCTGCTGGCCTTGGGCGTCGTTTTTGGCGGAATCTATGTCGCCAAACCTGAGCTGTACACTGCGGTCATCAACAAAATCGACAAGACCGTGGGCAATCCTGATGTTGACCCGATCAACGCCGATCAAAAGCACGCGAGATTCGTGAATCTCGACGGACGGGTGCAAGTAAAAAAATATAATTCCGTGCAGTGGGTGGATGCTACCCTGAGTACATCACTCGACAAAGGCGACCTCGTGCAAACTGGCTCCGACAGCGACGCGCGCATCAGCTTTGCAGACGGCACGTCTTATACCATCAAGCCGGACACGCTGATTACCGTGGAAGAAAACTCCACCGAAAGCAACCGGCCCTCGAGCGTAACCGTGAGCATTCAAACGGGCGCGGTCGATTTGGCCACCCCGTACTTGCGGTCTCCGGATTCCAAAGCGGCGGTCAAGTCGGAAGATGCCACAACGCAATTGCATTCAAACAGCCGTGCGGCTGTAAAGTTTGATCCCGAGAAGAAGGAAAGCGAGGTCGTGGTTTCCAGCGGCACAGCGCAAGTCGAGCGCGGCCAGGAAAAGATTGATCTGGTGCAATACGAAAAGGCCACCATCCCCAGCACTGGCGCGATTCAAAAATCCGCCGTGCTCAAGCCGCCGGAGCTGGTCGAACCGCTGAACCTCGCGCCCATCATCGCGGAAAACCCCAAGACTGCCACGGTGCACTTTGAGTGGAAACCGGTTCAGGAAGCGGTTTCTTATCGATTACGCGTCAGCACCACGTCCATGTTCACGAGAACGGTCGTGGACAAAAAGGACATTAAGGGAACCAGCGTGGAGGTCACCGGGCTCGATACCGGCGACTATTTCTGGAACGTCATGGCTACCGACGCCAAGAAAGAATCGAGCGAACTCGGTGAAGTTTCCAAGTTCTCCTTGGTGGCGCAAGGCAAGTCTCAGGATATGATTCTGGAAATCACCGGCTACCAGCTTCACGGACGCGTCGCGGAAGTCATCGGGAAAACGGAACCGGGCGCGGCCCTGATTGTGAACGGGCAGCCGGTTCCGAATATTGCGGCTGACGGCACGTTCCGTCATTTCACTGAGCCGCTTGAGCCGGGACAGCATAGTATCGTGGTGGTTGGGCAGAACCGCCGTGGCGGGACCGGGCATGCGCAAGTTTCCATCGTCGTGCCCAAGTGAAGTTTTCGAACGACAGACCATAGCGATTTGCGCAGGTCGGGGTGCCCGGAGACAATAGCAGCAAGGCTGATCGCGCAGCCCTCAGCGCCTTGCCGGCCGGACGGCGGGGAGTCTTTCTCCGCGGGGGGAAGTAAGGATGAATAAGAACGGTTACAACATGAGGTCGGTGTTTAGTCTGTTTTCTTCCGACCTCGCCATTGACCTCGGGACGGCCAACACTCTGGTGTTCTCGCACGGCAAAGGCATCGTCGTGAACGAACCTTCGATCGTGGCCATCAATAAAGCCACCGGCGAGGTGGTCGCCGTCGGCCGCGAAGCCAAGGAAATGCTGGGCCGCACTCCCGGCAACGTGGTGGCCATCAAGCCGATGAAAGACGGCGTCATCGCCGACTTCAAAGTCACCGAAAAGATGCTTACGTATTTCATTCAGAAGGCGCACAACCGCCGCGTGCTGGTGCATCCGCGCATCGTCATCGGCGTGCCCAGCGAAATCACGCCGGTCGAAAAGCGCGCCGTGCAGGACTCCGCGTATCGTGCGCGCGCCAGCGAAGTTTATCTGGTGGAGCAGGCCATGGCCGCGGCCATCGGCGCGGGTCTGCCCATCGAAGAACCTTCCGGAAACATGGTCGTCGACATCGGTGGCGGCACCACCGACATCGCCGTGATATCCATGAGCGGCATCGTTTATTCACGTTCCGTTCGTGTGGCGGGCAACGAGATGGACGAAGCGGTCATGCAGTACCTCAAGCGCAAATACAACCTGCTCGTCGGCGAGCGCACTGCCGAACAGATTAAAATGGAGATTGGCTCCGCTTACCCGCTGGAAAAGCCGCTGACCATGGAAGTCAAAGGCCGCAACCTTATCGAAGGCGTGCCGCGTACCGTAACCATCGACGACAGCGAAATTCGCGAGGCGCTCAGCGAATGTGTGGCGACCATTTTGAACGCCGTGCGCGTGGCCCTCGAGCGCACGCCACCGGAACTATCCGCGGATATCAGCGACCGTGGCATCGTGTTGACCGGCGGCGGCGCGCTGCTCAAGAATCTCGACAAGCGCATTCGCGAAGAGACCGGCTTGCCCGTTTCCATTGCCGATGATCCTCTGGCGTCGGTGGTGCTCGGAACGGGAAAAATGCTCAGCGACTTCAAGTTGCTGCGCATGGTCTGCATCGATTGAAAGTTTCCCTAGTGAGAGCTCCGTGTCCCATCATCAGCAGGAACCGATTTTCAGCAGGAGAGGAAGCGCGAGGGTTCTTCTCCCCAGCACGGACTCTCCAGGGCAGATCATCTTGAACTCTGCCCTCTCAACTAGGAACCGTTGACGATCCATTTTCTTTTGGCCACCATGCCTCCTCGTCACAAATCGCTAGTTCTGCTCGCGGGGGTCATCCTGCTCCAGGTGCTCCTGCTCGCGGTGCAAATCAAGCGTGATTCGCAGGGGCGCCTGATTCGCACCTGGACCGTGGGAGCGGTCTCTCCCTTTGAACGCGTGGGCTCCTACGGATTTGGCTGGTTCCGCGACGCCTGGCGCAACTACTTTGCGCTGAGGGGTACCAGGAAAGATAACGAGGAGTTGCGTCGCGAGAATGACACGCTGAAACTGCGCATCGCCCAGCTCGAAGGAAAAGCCGCCGAAGCGGACCGCCTCGCCGGGCTGCTTGGTTTCCGGCAGGCGCAGTCCGACGTGCCCATGCTGGCCGCCCGTGTCATTGGCGGGAGTGCGGGCACGGCCAGCCTGACCATCGAGATCGACCGCGGCGAGCGCGACGGCATCCGCCGAAACATGGGTGTCATCACTCCCGATGGGGTCGTCGGAAAAGTGATTGAGGCCTACGCCAATACCTCGCAAGTGCTTCTGCTCACCGACAGGGAGAGCGGTGTCGGGGCCATGCTTGCCGACTCCCGCATCCAAAGCCCGGTGGGCGGAGTGGGGGAGCCGCTCATTACCATGAAGTACGTTCCGAACGACGACGACGTGAGCGTCGGCGAGCGCGTCATCACCAGCGGCATGGACCGCATCTTTCCGCGCGACCTGCCTGTCGGAACCATCACGGCCATCCAGCCCGGCGTTAACTTCAAGCAGATTCGCATCAAACCCGCCGCAAATCTTGAAAAGCTCGAGGAAGTGCTCGTTCTGCTGACCCTGCATCCGCTGAAGGGAAACGATGCCCCCGAGGCCAAGCCTCCCGCGCCGGTTGCATCGAATCCTGCGCCTCCCCAGGTGGCTAACCCATGAACCGCGCCTTTGACCTCCGCATGGGCGAGTCCCACATCGAGGTGTACAAGTTCCGCACCGGCGCGATTCCCATTGCCACGCTGCTCGCGCTGGTGATTCAGGCCTGGCTCCCGCTGCATTTTACGAGGGCCGCTCTGCTCGATTTGCCATTGCTTGTGGTGATTTATCTCGGCCTCAGCCGCCGAAACCCTTCTACGGGACTCTTGCTGGGCACGGCGGTCGGCCTCATGCAAGACAGTCTCAGCGGCCCCACCGTTCCGCTTGGCTTGTTCGGAATCGCAAAGACCGTCATCGGCTACCTGGCTTCCTCCCTCGGCGCGCGACTGGACACCGAACATCCCGCGGCGCGATTTGCCCTCACCGCAGGGTTTTTCGTTATTCATCAGGCGGCGGTTGCTTTGACCCGCCGCATCCTGCTGGCGCAGCCGGAACCCTGGTTCACTCTGCACCTGTTCGCCGCCGCGCTCGTCAACGCCCTCGTCGCCATGTTCCTCTTTGTCCTGCTCGACCGCCTCCGCCGACCGTCCTGAACGGAGCGGTGCGCGTACTAGGTTTGCCGAGCACGACGCCACCGTGCGGAACATTTCGCCAAGGCTCGACGTCCACCGACCAACGGCCTTGCGAGATCTCGTGGCGTGGACACGCGTCAGTGCGGGGCTCGGTTGCCGCGAGCCCAATCCAGGCTCGCTTTGCTTCCGTTCACCGCTATTCTTGCCTTGCCAGAAATGTGGCCGCCCGTTTTCCCTGGAGAGGCGGGTTTCGACCGCGCCATCCGCAAAACCGAGGCAAACGACCTTAAGGCGCTAAGAGAAATTGCTTGAGGTCCTCGTAGTTACTCGACATCGGCAGCGATAGCTTCTCGCGTTTCAAACACGCCGCCAGCCGCTCCGGCAGTGGCGGAGCGCTGCCGATCGCCTTCCTCACTACGTCCGCAAATTTTGCTGGATGCGCCGTCGCCAACACCAAGCCCTGCGCGGGCTCTGAATGCTCCAGCTTGTACGCCTCCCAGCAGAAAACCCCGACCGCGGTGTGCGGGTCCGCGAGGTAACCGAACCGTTCATGAACGTTTTTCATCTCGCACAGCGTTTCTTCGTCGGTCGCTCGGCGGCCCCAGATTTCTTTTTGCACGTATTCGAGCCGCCCCCGGCACAAGTCCAGCAACCGCGGGAAATTGTTGGGATTGCCTACGTCCATGGCATTCGAATAGGTGGCCTTGGCCGGCCGCGGGGCAAATTGCCCGCTTCTCAAATACTGCACCACCACGTCGTTGATGTTCGTCGAAGCAATAAACCTTGCCACCGGAAGACCGATGCGCTTCGCAAAAATCCCCGCCGTCAAATTGCCGAAGTTTCCGCTGGGCACCGACACAATCAGCGGCACCGACGCCACCGGCAACTGCCGGTACGCCGCCACGTGATAGAACATCTGCGGCAGCAGCCGTCCGACGTTGATGGAATTGGCCGAAGTCAGAAACGCCGTCTTGTTGAGCTCGACATCGGAAAACGCCTGCTTCACCAGCCGCTGGCAATCGTCAAACGTGCCCGCCACTTCGAGCGCCGTGATGTTTTCGCCGAGCGTCGTGAATTGTTTTTCCTGCGCTTCGCTGATGCGCCTCGAAGGATAGAGAATCACCACGCGAATTCCCGGCACACCCAGAAACCCGTGCGCCACA
>QHYH01000263.1:2448-4545 GCA_003223215.1 Acidobacteriota bacterium | reverse complement strand
AAAGCTCCTCTTCCTGTTGCGGGCTGAGCTCGCGGTAATTTGGAAGACGCTCGTATTTCGTGCGCGCGACAAGATTGAACAAGTCTTCTTCCAAATTCGCGCCGGTGCAGGTGATGGCATGGACTTTGTCCTGGCGAATCATCTCCGCCAGAGAAATGCCGAGCTCGGCCGTACTCATCGCGCCGGCAAGAGTGATCATCATTTTCCCGCCGCCGTTAAGGTGCGCGATGTAAGCGTCGGCGGCATCTTTGATCACCGCGGCGTTGAAGTGCCGGTAATGCCGATCAATGAATTCGCTGATCGGGCCGGTCTTTACGCGGTGAACGTTCGCGGCTTCACCTGTCCGCTGTCGCTGCACAGAAAAATCTATAACGTGATTTTCAACAAATGAGCACGCATTTTTTTCGGTCGGAGCAAGATTTTTTTAAGGCAGGGAAGCGATGATCTTAGCGGCCAAGGTTTGCGGCATGATCCCGAGAACGAGGACGACAGTGGCAAGAAGGGTCACGGTGATTCGAGAAAAGAAGTCAGGCCCGTTTCCAGCGGTGGCGCTTTCGGGGTTTTTATCAACGAAGATCACCTTGAGGACGATCAGGTAGTAGTAGAGGGACACGAAGCTGCCGAAGAGCGCGATTGCCACCAGCCAGAGCAAACCGTGATTTCCGCCGGCGTGAAAAGCCACGCTGAACAAATAGAATTTTCCAAAAAATCCCGCCAACGGCGGCAAGCCAGCGAGCGATAAGAAAAAGATCGCCATACAGGCGGCAAGGAGGGGCGACCGAGCGGCCAGTCCGGCGAAATTTTGCAGGTCGTCGCCGCCAGTTTCGCGTCGGACCGCGCCGACGACCGCGAACGCGCCGATGAGCGTGACCGCGTAGGTGGTGGTGTAAAACAAGGTCGCGGAAAATCCTTCGCGACCGCCGGCAACGACGCCGAGCAAGGTATAACCACCATGCGCGACGGCGGAGTAAGCGAGCAAGCGACGAACATTCGTTTGCGCCAGCGCCACGAAATTGCCGAGCAAGATCGAAGACGCGGCCAGCGCAGCGAGCACAGGAGACCAGCCGGCGATCATCGCGTGCCAGTCGGCACTGCCATGGACCGGTCCGAAACCGATGAGCACGATTTTCCCGAGCACAACGAACGATGCGACTTTTGAACCGGAAGCGATAAAAGCAGCGCTCGGAATCGCGGCGGCGATCTTGAAGGCAAACCCGATCAGGGTCATGACGATGCCGACCGCGAGAAGTGGTTGGAGCGGAAGCGTGGTCAACTTCTGACCAATCGCGGCGAGAGCGGTGGTCCCAGACAGGCCGTAAATCAGGCTGATCCCGAAAAGTGTGAACGCACTGGCGGTGCTGCCGAAGAGAAAATATTTCAGGCCGGCTTCGGCCGAGTGGACATCGGCTTTATCGAAAGCAGCCAGCACGTAGAGCGACAACCCCAGCAGCTCGAGGCCGATAAAAATCATGAGCAGCTCTTCGCTCCCGACGAGCAGCATTAGTCCGACCGAGCCGAGCAGAAGCACCGCGATATACTCGCCAGGATTAGGCAAAGCTTTTTCCGAGGACACGAGGGGGACGGTCGCGATCGCGAGCGCGAGGCAGATAATTTTGAAGAGTGAATTGAGGGGTGAAATCACCAGCATGCCGCCAAATAAATTTGCGTGCGACGGCAACATGACGACTGCGACGATCGCGACTGCGACGCCGAGCACGGCAACAATCGGACCCAGCACCAACGCGCGCCGTGTCGTTAATGCGATAGTCAGAACTGCGAGCGCAGTGACAACAACAATCGCTTCGGGAGCGGCGAGCTTGAGTAGTTCCAGGTAACTCATTTTAAGAAACGCATCGCTTCAACCGCCGGCTGAATGCGATCGAGCAAAAATTTTGGATAAAGTCCGACGGCGAGCGTTGCGAACATGAGCAGACCGGCGCCGAGTTTTTCGGGAATCGTGATCGGTTCGAGGTGGATCGAGCGCTCCGCGCTCGATGTTATTTGAGCCGGCGGAGCCGGCATTTGTCTAGCATCGGTGCGAGCCGCACTGGCACTTGACGGAGCGGCCGATTCACCGTCGACATCGAAGAATGCGAG
>QHYH01000263.1:0-2416 GCA_003223215.1 Acidobacteriota bacterium | reverse complement strand
ACCGCGAGCGGATAGCTTTTCCATGCGCCAATGAGAATTGTGATTTCGGCAGCGAACCCGCTGAAGCCCGGGATGCCCATCGACGCAGCGGATGCGATTACAAATGTGAACGCCGCAAATGGCAATGCATGGCGCAAATTCATTCCCGCGAGCGCGTCGAGCTCGCGTGTGTGGGTGCGCCGATAAATCATTCGTCCGGCAACGGCGAAGAGGAGGGCGCCAATCACGCCGTGAGAAAACATTTGCAGAACCGCGCCGGAAACGCCGAAGACGTTGGCGGTGGCCAGGCCGAGCAAAACGAAACCCATGTGACTGACACTGGAATAACCGATAACGAATTTGAGATCTCGCTGACGCAACGCGACCGCGGCGGCATAAACGATCCCGATCACGGCGAGAACTGCGATCCAGGTCCGCCACATTTGGAAGCCTTGCGGAAAAAGATTCATCGCCACGCGCAGCCCGCCGTAGGAGCCCAGTTTCATGATGATGCCGGCGAGCAGCATCGAACCCGCGGTCGGCGCGGCGACGTGACCAGTCGGCGCCCAAGTGTGCAACGGCCAGATACCCGCAAGGACGGCGAACCCGAGGAACAACACCGGGAACGCCCACGATTGAAACTGCGGTGCGAATGGGAATTCCGCGAGATCGTGAAGATTGAGTGAGCCGGCCATAACGTAGGCGGCGATGATTCCGATGAAGACGAGCGCGCCGCCGAAAAAGGAGTAGAGAGTCAGCTTCATCGCGCCGTACTCCTTGTTGGTCGAACCCCAAATGGCGATGAGGAAATATTTCGGCACGATCACGAGCTCGTAGAAGACGAAGAGGAGGAAGAGATCGGCGCTGAGAAAGACGCCATACGAGCCGCCGACCACAAGAAGCAGCCAGAAGAAAAATTCGTTCTGCCGGTGTTCGACGTCCCACGAAAAAAGCACCGCGCTCACCGCGGTCAGGCTGGTGACGAGAGCGAGCGTCAGGCTGATGCCATCGACGGCGAGATGGTATTCCATCCCGAGTATGGGCACCCACGGGACGCGCACGATCGTCTTGAAGGTCCCAACATCGACCGCGTTAAAGAACGCCGCCAAACTCACCGCGAATCCACCCGCGGCAGTCGCGAGCGCAACCCAGCGCGATAAAACGCGCGGCAGGAAAAGCAGCGCCACCGCTCCGGCAAACGTGATGTAAATGGTCCAGGCGATCATTGAATGTGGATCAGGGAGCACACGCGCCTCGCATGTCCTTCCCGGCGCCTCGCCGGAAAGTGTCTTCTCGATCGAATGCTGAGGGCCGAAGTCGTGCAGCGAAGGGGAAGTTCGCGATGGTGAAAGTGCCATCGCCAGCACGCGAGGTGCGTGCACTCCCCGACGCGCTTCTCCAGTTCGGCAAATTTTTGGGCGAGTTCGCGATTTGTCTCAAGCGTCTCGCGCAGTTTCACAAATGCGCGCATGATCGCTATGTTCACCTTTACTGCGCGCTGGCCGTTCAACACGCTCGAGAGCATCGCGACGCCCTGCTCAGTGAAGGCATAGGGCAAATGTCGTCGGCCACCCCAACTTGAAATCACAATTTGTGATTTCAAGTTTCTAAACTCTTCAGCCGTAAGCTGAAAAACAAAGTCCTTTGGAAAACGATACGGATTACGTTTCACCGCTTGGGTCAGAGCGCCCACCGTCACGCCATAAAGCGCGGCCAAGTCTTGACTCAGAATTACCTTCTGGCCGCGAAGTACGAAAATCGCCGGAGCGATTTTCTGTATGGGAATGCTCTCTTTGCCCATTCAGCTCAACAATCGCGTCATTTGAATTACGGTTGTGTTGATAATGTTGAAGACGAACTGCGGCGCGAGGCCGATCGCCAACATGAGCAGCGTGACGGGCACAACCACGACCTTCTCGGTTCGCCCGAGATCGGGAAACGCGCTGCAACTCTCCGTCAGCGGACCGCTGAAGAGCGCTTGCATCGCACGCGCAAACACGATTGCTGTGACGAGAAGACCGATCACGGCAACGGCCGTGAACGAAGCGGCGATGGCGAAGGAACCTTTGAAGATTAAGAATTCGCCGATGAATCCATTCAATCCGGGCAGACCGAGCGATGAAAACATGGCAACGCTCATCCAGCCACAGAGCAGGGGTGTGCGTTGCATCAGTCCGCCGAAATCGTTGATGCCGCGCAAGCCGCGCCGTTGCTCGAGCAATCCGACGTAGTAGAACAATGCGGCTGCGGTGATGCCGTGGTTGAAGATTTGCATGAACACGCCACTCAACGCCGCCTGCATTTCGACCGCCGGTCGCACCGTCGTTGCCGTGATCACGAAGAGACCGAGCATGCAGTAGCCGAGATGGTTGATCGAAAGATAGGCCACCATCCGTTTCAGATCGGACTGGGCCCATGCGGCCAGCGAAGCGAAAAC
>QHYH01000151.1 GCA_003223215.1 Acidobacteriota bacterium | reverse complement strand
CACCTGCTGCCGGCTGAAAAAACCAAAAAAGGCAGTGCTAAACCAGGGGATATTCCTCCCTCACCTCGATAACCCGGGAGTTTCCGGCCATCTCCGCGGCGGCAACGCCCAAAATCACCTGATTTTTCGCGGTTTTCTCGTTGCCAAAAAGTAGCCACACCCATTTCATTTCATTCTTTGAATCTCCTGAAGGTATTCTTTAAGACGATTCGCGTTTGTGATCGAAGTGCATGATCGGGGGGGCTCGTAGCCGTCTTATAATCACGTGTTCCTGGCGAAGTGGTACGGTGTCAAGGTTCAGCGCAAAGTCACATTGCACCGAAGCAAAACAACAATTCGCCAACCACAGTTGACACTATTATAGCTGATTTCAACCCTCTCGCTCACTTGGGTGTTACACTGTCAAGGCTTTGGCGACGACCAGCCCTAACCCGCGCAAGAGTAGTCGGTCTCAGGGCAGATTCTCTACGAGATACAGCTCACTCGTCGACGATTCGACCTGACTGTAGTAGACCCACTTTGCATCTGGCGAAAGGTCGATTCCGATATAAGCAATTGCCTTGGGGGTGTGAAAGCCTAAGTCCTCAATCTTCTTCGTCGCGAAGCGGTAGAACCGCGCGTCGGCCACTCGGGCGGCAGTCCCAATCTGCGAATTAGTTTGGGAGTCCAGCATATAGATACCATCTCGAAGAACCTTCCAGTTCCGAGACTTCATTTCCGGTACAACGGGCTCCTCGCGATTCGTGCCCAACTCCAAGCGCCAGATCTCACCGCCATTCCGCGCTTTCAGATAGTAAATGTAGCGCCCGTCCTTGGAGAATTGACACGTGAACGCGCCGCCTTGCGTCACTTGGGCCGCCGGACCACCAGTTACGGGCACGCGGAATAGTTGCAGGGAGCCAGTCCGGCTTGAGGTGAAGTAGACCCACTGACTCGTAGGATCGAAACACGGCGTCGTGTTTTCTCCCGGACGGTCTACCAGGACCTTGGCCTCACCGCCGGCAGACGCCACCATCCAGAGATTGGCGGCGGCACTCCTCGTCCGCGCGTCGAAGGCGATCCATTTGCCGTCCGGCGACCATGCCGGTGAGCCCGCAGTGCCCCCCTCTTTACTGAAAATGGGATGGCCATCGGTCATCGCGGCGTTCCAGAGCCAGATTTCCCAACGACCTTTCCGGAAGGAACTGACAAGGATTTGGCTGCCGTCGGGCGAGATTCTGGGCGAGTATGCCTCGCCCGGCGTTTCCAAGATCTTTTGGGGAGTTAGATGGCCGCCAGGAACGGGAAATGCTTCCACACGGTAGAGCGTCACGGCAAAGGCATTGCGCACGCTAACCATCTGCCGACCGTCTGGGGCCAGTGCCCCAGGAGCAACACTTCGTGGGAGCCGCTTTGGCTCACTCCCGTCGGCATTGGCCATAAAGGTGACCAGTGCATTGGTGGTACGCTCCCGAGCCTCAATCCACATCCGTGTGCGCCGAGGGGAGAACTGGATGGCCTCTACCCGGTCGACGTCAGCCCCAAGATCGGGAAATTGCACCGGTTCCAACTCTCCCCCTTCGACCGGCACACGGTGCACGCTCAAGTGGTCGCGGTCCGCTCCATAGGGAAGGAATATCCACTTGCCGTCAGGGCTGAATTGGGGGTTCATCGCGCCAAAATTTTCTTCCAGTTTCCGCTCGGAGCCCGCTGCCAAGTCCAGAACGAAAGTGCCCAGTTCTTCGACTCCCGATCCGCTAGGTCGCACAAGGGCGGCGTACCGCCCGTCGGGAGAGATATCGGTGACTACACCGTCTGCGACCCGCGTTTCGTCGCCACCCAGAGTTGGAACCCAATACGACGTAAACCCATTTTCCGATTGGCGGTTGAAGTACAGGCGGCGCCCATCCGCACTGAAGCAGGCCGGCCATTCACTCGCAGGATGATTCGTAATGCGCAAGGGCTTGCCACCTTCCAGCTGCATGAGGTAGACATCAGAGTTTTGGCCGGGTTGTCCTCCATCCCAAGCAAAGGCGACCGCGTTGCCATCGCTTGAGAAAATCGGCAGCTGCTTGCGGCCCGGAAGGCTCGCGAGTGGACGCACCGTTAGTGGCACCGCGTTGATTTCCACGCGTTTCACCCGTTGCGTTAACACCCATCCTCCAACCGCTGCCACGAATAAGCCAATAACCACCCAGGGCAGCCACTTGAGCATCGCGTGCCACTTCGACGCGATTGGCGGATGAACGAGCGCGCCGCTCGGTTGGAAAGAAGCCGCCGCTCTCGGTTTGCCAGTCGCAGAAGGGATCTCGCCCGGTATCGCTACGGATTCGGGTTCGTCGACCTCTATAGCGTGTCGAGTTGCGGTGTCCCGCCTCAGCCGTTGCAACTCAACACGCATGTCAGCGGCGCTTTGGTAACGCAGATTGCGGTCCTTCTCCAGCGCTCTGCGGATGATCTCCCCCAGCGCCGGTGGAATATCGGGGTTCAAGCGAACCGGAGCCACCGGAGTCCGGTTCAGGATTGCTTCTGCGATCACGCCTGAGCTTTGCCCGCGGAACGGCATAGTCCCCGTGGCCATCTCATAAAGCACCACACCGAACGAAAACAAGTCCGTGCGTGCATCCAACTCGGTGGCCCTTACTTGTTCTGGCGACATGTAATACATGGTACCGATCGTTGTGCCAGCGCTGGTCAGGGCGTCAACGGTCGCACCCTGTGTCACGTCGTCCATGACTCCCACCATGGCAGCTCGACGAGCGCTCACCTTCACCACCTTTGCCAATCCAAAGTCCAGAATCTTCGCGTGGCCGCGCTTAGTCACAAAAATGTTTCCGGGCTTGATATCGCGGTGAATGATGCCTTCCATGTGTGCAGCATCGAGCGCGTCCGCAATCTCGATGCCCAACCCCAGCAGCGTGCCGAGATCAAGGCTGCCCTCGGTGGTCCGCTCCTTTAGCGTCATACCCTCGAGCATCTCCATGACGATATAGGTCTGGTGGTTCTCCTCGGCAATGTCATGGATCGTGCAGATGTTGGGATGGCTCAGAGCGGACGCGGCCCGTGCCTCGCGTCGAAATCGTTCCAGCATTTGACGATCCTGAGCCAGATCCTCAGGGAGAAATTTCAGCGCCACATACCGGCAGAGGTTAAGGTCCTCTGCCTTATAGACCACCCCCATCCCTCCACTGCCGAGTTTCTCCAAAACGCGATAGTGGGAGATCGTTTGCCCCGTAAGGGAATGCGATTCAGGCACAACGCATGGTAAAGAGGCAAGTAAACCTTCCACACTGACAAAACTGACAGTAGTCGTTGTTGACGCGCGATGTTGGTACGCAAGAGATTTTACGCGCTCAAAGTCAAGTGGCCTTGAAATGTGCACGAATTCTGTTCGATTTCGTGGAAAACTCTAGGAAAGTCTTACCCTCTTTGCCACCTGGTCTGGTCGATGCGATTTGAAATGTCTCTCTCCTCCGCCGGGGAAGAGTTCATACAAGTTGGCATATCGAAAAGTGGCCTCGGGTGAGTAGGCCAACCAGCGACCGCGGGGAGAAAGCTAAGTGCTTGCAGCACCCTCTCTCGCGCCTCGCTCCACTCTAGGAATCCGATTTGAGCGGCGGCCTCCGGCCGCAACCGAACTGCCTTCTTCACCTTCCTCAGCGTTGAGCTCTTCACCCTAATCGTGACGTTACACTGACTTGATTGAACCGTTGTCGCTCGACGATGGTCTATCTAGACGTTTCGCAGAACAAGACTGGCCCGTCAAACGCCACGTAAGTGGCACGCACGATTCGCGAACAGATCCTTGGGATGCTTAGAGGGATTCGCCTTTGGCAGCTTGGCCACGAAGCAGGAACGTCTTGGGATATGAGCCCTGTCCGCAGATCTTGAACGAACCGAAGTCCCTGTACCAGTCACCGTCCGGTACCTCTGGGTTTGACTCAATCCAGAGACGAAGCTGATTGACGTCGGCAATGGTGATCGCCCGGTCCCGCATCCGATCAATCAAATGGCAACGGATGCCCTCCGGCAGATTGTCCCAATTCTCAATCTTGGGCATCAGTCGCCAAAGACCATTCGGCCCAACTCATCGCCAAGGCGCTTCGCTTCCTCCGGGTCCGTGGCGTTGCGAAAACGTTCTGCCAGTTTGAAGAACTCCTGCTGCTTACGCTTCTCAGCCTCGATCCCGTTTTCGATAAGTTCCACTAACATTCGGTTCGAGCTAAGCTTGCGGATTTTCGCCAGGCTGCGAACCTGTGCCGCGACGTTTGCTGGAAGGCTGACGCTTTGGCGTATTGTCTTGTTTAATGGCTTCATAGCACCAGTGTGCACCACAATGGTGCAATTGTACACGGGTAGTTACTTGTCCCTGGCGAATTGCTACGGCGTCAAGGTACAACGCAATGTCTCATTGTTACACCGAAGCAAAACAAGAATTCGCTAGCCACAGGTCAGGAGGCTCGAACCCAGAGAGAATTATCGGGAGTTAGCGAACATTTTTGGCTCGGCGTGCGAGTAAACCCTTCTGTAGTTTGTGCGCGTCTCAATAAAAAGCAGAGGTGAAACCAAGACAGGATTTATGTGGAATGCGAAGAAACCGAATAAGCCGCAAGCCGTGACACCGGAGTCGAAAAACTCCCAGACTGACAAGAAGGGCCCGGATACGATGCGTCCGGTAGATTCCATGGTGGGCCGGTCTACGGCGTGCCTGGGGCCGAGCCTGCATGTAAAGGGCGACATCACTGGCACGGTGGATCTGCTGATTGACGGCTCGATCGAAGGAATGCTCCACCTTCATGAACGAAAGCTAACGGTAGACACAGCGGCGAAGCTAAAGGCTGACATCGACGCCCGCGACGTGGTGGTGTACGGCTGTGTGCAAGGCAACGTGCACGCGACGGGAAAGATTGAGATCAAGAAGGGCGGATCGGTGATCGGGGATTGGCGACCGCACAGGTCATGATCGATGACGGCGCGGACTTCAAGGGTTCGATCGAAATTGACAGGAGTCCGACCAAGGAAGCCGACAAGAAGGTCCTCTCGCGTGCGGCGTCGGATGGCGCGATGAGGTGAGAACGAAGAGCGAAGCGCAGGACTCCTGGAAAAGCGATGAGCTAGAGAAAGATTTTCGACGAACTGATGGAAGGCGTTGCAGCGGTGAAGAGTCATCGCGGGGGCAAAATCACGCTCCGCACCTATAGGTCAAAGCGGCACCGCTCCCCAAGGTGGACTCGAAGTTGATTCGGGATACGCGAAAGAGGTTGCGCTGTTCACGAGCTGTTTTCGCCCGCAAGCTTCGGATCAATGAACGGACCTTGGAAAAGTGGGAACAGGGTCGCGCCAAGTCTACTCCGCAAGCCGCAGCGCTCGTCCTTTTGGTTCGCAAATACCCTGGCACTCTCGAACGATGGGAACGAGTGGCCGTAGGTTCAGAGCTCCTGACATACCCCCTTTGGAAAGCTGCACAAATCACCTGAATGGTGAAACGGACCATGCCATCTCCTTTTGTATTGTAGCTGTATCCTGAGGCTTAAGCAGCTGTACGTGACGGCGGAAGGTACTCGCAGAGCTCACGTCCCAGCCGCATCTGGCTTGGGTTTTTCGCTCTCCAGGGTGCGAACCGAAACCTGTCCGCTTTTTCAATCGGTCGTCTGGATGCCGCTCGCATCTCCCGCGACCCCAGCGAGAAATCGCCGTGCACGACTTGCATCCCAACCGCATCTGGCTTGGCTTTTCGCCCTCCAGGGTGCGAACCAAAACCTGTCCGCTTTTTTTCTCCGGAAAGCCGGGACATCCTATCCGGCCATGAACCCGGATGCGCATACAAGCGATCTCTTTCCCGACTTCTCCCCGGTTCCTCAGATGGTCTTCGTGAATGAACGCGTTTCCTTCCAGACCGAAGGGAACCAGCGCGTCATTCTTGTCCATGGCGTCGTCCACTCTCACTACTCCCGGGAGGATCGCACCGCCGAAACCTATGCCCTGGTTTCGCTGTACGAATCCGGATACGCCGATCAGAACGATTTGGCACGCTTGTTCGGTTACTCCACACGAACCCTGCGTCGCTTCCAAGAGCGCCTGCATTCGCGAGGACTGAATGCCCTGGTCCGCCCGGAGGGACGACCCGCAGATGGTTCGCTACCCAAGCCCAGCCCACGCGACCGTACGATTCTGCGCCTCAAGGCCCAGGGCATCAGCAATCGCGGAATCGCTGGACGGCTGGGACTCAGCGAGATGATGATTCGGAAAATTCTCCGTCGACTGGGGTGGCAACCGGCTCCGGAAGCCACTCTTCCTCTCTTGCCCCAGGCCGATGCGCCAGCTAAGCCCGTCACGATTTCCGATAGCTCAGCGGACCAGATTTCACTCCCCGCGCCACTACCGCCACCTCCCCAGAGGCAAGAACCAGGGGTCAAACCGGCGGCTCAGAGCTTCGATCAGAATCCGTTGGACCGCTCCATGGATCGTCTCTGGGCGGCCCTGGGGCTGCTCGACGACGCGCTGCCCCTGTTTGCTCCAGCACAGAACCTGCCGCGCGCCGGCGTTTTATTGGCCATCCCGGCACTGGTCGCCAGTGGGCTGCTGTCGGCGGCGGAGAAGATTTACGGAAGCCTCCACCCCTCCTTCTATGGCCTGCGCACAACGTTGGTCGCCTATGTTCTGTTAGCTCTTCTCCGCATCCCACGCCCGGAGGCGCTCAAGGAATATTCCCCCGGGGAACTGGGCCGCATTGTAGGGCTGGACCGCATGCCGGAAGTCAAGATCTTGCGCCGCAAGCTGTCCCAGCTGGCGGCACGCAAAGGCAGCCACGCACTCGGTCAGGAGATCGCGCAGCAGCGTATCCGAGAACATGGCCACGTGTTCGGCTTCCTTTACGTCGATGGTCATGTTCGCGCCTATCATGGCAAACACACGATTCCCAAAGCCTATGTCACTCGAGTGCGACTGGCCGCCCCGGCGACCACCGATTATTGGGTGAACGATAAGCGCGGGGATCCCTTGTTTGTGGTCACGGCCGAGGCCAATGCCGCACTCACCCGCATGCTGCCCACGGTGCTGGGTGAAGTGCGAAAGCTGTTGGGCCCGAAGCGACGTGCTACGGTGGTCTTTGACCGTGGGGGCTGGAGTCCCAAACTGTTTCGCGAGTTGCTGGCCTTGGACTTTGATCTTTTGACCTATCGCAAGGGGCGTACCCGGAGGATTGCGGAAGCGCGTTTCACCCAGCACAAAGCCAAGTTGGACGGACGGCGCGTGCGCTACCTTCTCCACGAGCAGCCCGTGCGCTTCCTCAAAGGAAAACTTCGCCTCCGCCAGATCACTCGCCTGACCGAGGGCGGGCACCAAACGCCCATCGTCACCAGTCGCTGGGACCTGCGGGCTATCGTTTTGGCCTATCGCATGTTCGAGCGTTGGCGACAAGAAAACTTCTTCAAGTATGTGCGTGAGGAATATTTGATCGATGCCCTGGCCGATTATGAGATCGAACCCGACGATGCGAATCGTTCCGTTCCGAACCCCGCCCGCAAAGCGATCGAGAAGGAGTTGCGCCGCATGCGGGTCCAGCTCGCCAAGCTGCGCGCCAACTATGCAGCCATCACTCTCGAGGCGCGCCCTCGGCGACTTCCCCGCACTGCCGCCAAGAAGGCCAAGGAGAAACTCCGCACCGAGATCGCCCAGGCCAAAGCCCGTCTCGAAAAACTTCAGGCTCAGCACCACGCTCTTCCTCGGCGCGTGCCCGTGGCCGAGGCCCAAAAGGGACAAGCGGTGGTAAAACTATCCACCGAGCGCAAGCACCTCACCAACGTGCTCAAGATGGTTGCCTACCACATAGAGAGTGATCTACTGGAGTTGATCCGGCCTCACTACAAACGGGTGGAGGAAGAAGGACGCACGTTTATTCAGGCCGCCCTACAAGACGCCGCCGATCTCGAACCCATCGAAGATCAGCTCCGTATCACGCTGGCCCCACTCAGTTCGCCTCATCGATCGCGAGTTCTCGAGACTCTCTGCCAGGCCCTGAATCAAACCCACACGCGGTTTCCAGGAACTCAACTCGAGATCCATTACGCGATCGCAGCGTGCCCAGCAAGACCAAAAAGCGGACAGGTTTCCGAGGTACCATGTCAGGAGTTCTGAGGTTAGAAATCATTCACTCCGAGACAAATTAAAGCCATGGGCTGATGGCTGCGCGGCTGAACCCCTAGTTCAGACAATTTTATGGGCAGGATCTGACCACGATCAGCGGCGCCAGTCTTGGCTGTTTGTCTGGGTTCGTATCACTCCCAGTTCGCTCGTCAAATGCGCTCTCGACGCGCTTGCGATGCTCTGATATATCTGCCCTGATCTCGCGTCGCTGGAGTAGAGACCATGAATCTGCATAAGAGCCTAATCTGGTCCTTGTTTCTGCTTGCTCCTGTGATTTTTTTACAGCTCCGTGCCACACCACCGCCGGAAAAAGAGCAGCATCGGCTCTACGTCGCGGTTCCGGGCATTCGCAATGATCTGGAATACGGCGGAGTCGGCATTCTGGTCTACGACATTGATGTCGGCTACAAATTTATCAAGCGGATTCCGACCTGGGACGTGCCTCCCGGCGAGGCCGCTGAAAACGTAAAGGGTACTGCCGCAAGCGCGAAGACCGGCAAGCTCTACGTCAGCACCATCAAGCGCGTAGCCTGTTTTGATCTCATCACCGAAAAGAAGGTCTGGGAGAAGACCTACGATGGCGGCTCGGATCGCCTAGCCATCTCATCTGACGGAAAAATACTCTACGTGCCTTCCCTCGAAGGTCCGCACTGGAACGTCGTCGACGCTGCAACCGGAGACGTAATCGCGAAGATCAAGCTCGATTCCGGCGCGCATAACACGATCTACGGACCGGATGGCTCCCGTGTCTATCTTGCCGGCCTGCGGTCGCCCATTCTTTCTGTTGCGGACACGAAAACCCACACGGTTGTGAACCAGATCGGCCCCTTCAGCAATTCCATTCGCCCATTCACAATCAATGGCAGCCAGACCCTTTGCTTCGTCAACGTCAACGAGTTGCTCGGCTTTGAAGTAGGAGATTGCAAAACCGGGCAAATGTTGCATCGCGTCGAGGTTGCTGGCTATCAGAAAGGGCCGACCAAGCGGCATGGCTGCCCCAGCCACGGCATTGCGCTCACGCCCGACGAAAAAGAGCTGTGGCTTGCCGACAGCGCCAACAGCAGCATTCATATCTTCGATGCCACCGTGATGCCGCCGAAGCAAACGACGAGCATCAAACTGCGCGACCAGCCCGGCTGGATCACCTTCAGCATCGACGGCCGCCGCGCTTATCCCTCCACCGGCGACGTCATCGACACCAGCACCAAGCGTATTGTTACCACGCTTGAAGACGAAACCGGAAAGCACGTACAAAGCGAAAAACTACTGGAGGTCGTGTTCGCCAACGGTCGACCCGTTCGCGCGGGCGACCAGTTCGGCATCGGCCACAAACCATAACCAAAGATTTTGAGGACAGCGTGAAGAGCAATTTTGCAAACCACGGAAATGGCGAAAATCCCTACACAATCGAATAGAAGAACATGAGAGTATTTATATTTGCGGACACTGCCGTCGTGACCTACATCGAGGAGTATCGGCAAACCCCGGATACAACAAAATTCTTTGACCAAGATGTTACTGATGTTTTTACGCGAAGCCCAAAAGGTTGGCTTTGCCATTTTTCTAAGATTGCTCCGGTTGTGGCCGAAACTGCGGCAAATTAAACCGTGCCAAGAACGAAGTGCGTTAGGACGTAGCCGCCCCGCGCGCGGAGGCGTCGCATGAGGACTAGCTTGCGCCACCGGGTTTCCTGTGCTCCGCAATGCGTTGCCGTCGGTGACTTTAACGGGAATGGCAGGCTGGATTTAGCTGTCGTCGCACGTTTCAGCAACGTAGTGTCCGTGCTGTCGCAGTGAGGTTTGAACCGTTGCCGCGCTCGCAGTAAGACCGACTACCAACGGAATTGTTGACACGTGATGCTCAAATTTTTCGCGAGGCAGGTTTTTTCTTGGTTGCGGAGTATGACCCGGTGGAGTAGCGTTTGTGTCGGAGGTTAGAATCGCACGCAGGTTTCCTACGATGGGGTCGCTAGTCTTAGCGAGTACGACGGGCAGTTTTGAAAAGCCCAGGTCGAAGGGAAGGCGAATTCATGGAAATCGTAGTGATCGGCGGCAGTGGACTCATCGGGTCAAAGCTGGTTACCAAGTTGCGCGAGCACGGGCACGATGCGGCAGCGGCATCACCCAATTCGGGGGTCAACACTGTCACGGGCGAGGGACTGGCCGAAGTGCTGAAAGGTGCCTCGGTAGTCGTTGACGTATCAAACTCTCCCGCCTGGGAGGACGCAGCAGTGCTGACGTTCTTCGAAACATCAACTCGTAACCTCCTCACCTATGAAGCGGCCGCAGGGGTAGGACATCACGTTGCGTTATCGGTTGTGGGAACCGACCGGCTGTCCGAAAGCGGTTACTTCCGCGCTAAAATCGCTCAGGAGAAACTGATCAAAGAATCTTCAATCCCCTACTCCATCGTGCGCGCGACGCAGTTCTTCGAGTTCCTCAAGGGGCTTGCCGACATTTCCTTCGACGGCGACAAGGTGCATTTGCCACCTGTGCTTTTCCAGCCGATGGCTGCCGACGATGTCGCGAGTGGCGTAGGCAGGATCGCTGTCGGCCCGCCGGGAAATGGCATCGTCGAAATAGGGGGGCCGGAACAGTTTCGCCTGGATGAACTAGTCCGGCGGCGCTTGGCCACCCTCAAAGATCCCCGCGAAGTCATTGCCGACCCACGCGCGCGTTACTCCGGCGCGGAGGTCGGCGAGCGAACACTAGTCCCCGGCAAAGACGCCCGACTTGGCGAAACGCGTTTCGAAACTTGGCTCACTCGGCCCGCAGCAAAAGCGGCGGGCCGCTAGCTTGACTCAAAGCACAGGCGCTCGTCGGGTCGAATCTTTAGCAGTTCAAACGGAAGGTTTAACCGACCCTCCGTTTCCATTCTGCTTTTCCACAAATTCAAATCGAAATCGACAGTGACTTGGCCACCGCAGTTCTCGGGGGATGGATCTGGCCGAAAAACGATCTGCAACAGTGTTGCCTTTCGTGTAGAAGCGCTGAATTACGCGATGCAATTCGCGCGAGAGATGAACATGGAACTCGCCGACACTTTTATCGGCATGTAAGTGAATAAGTGGACGCTCGGCTAAGGCGAAAAAAGGCAGGCAAGCCGTGAGAGAGTTGATCGTACGCGGCACGCAAGCCGGACTGCTCCCGGGACCGCCGACAGTCGAATTCCTCAACGAACAGGAATAAGCGGCCTACGCTAATTCCTTCCTGCTCCCTCTTTTTTCGGAGTCAGGTACAGGTCTTGATAGTCAAAGCTGAAATCGGCGAGCGGTGAAACCGCTACCGCGGTGAAGTGGTCAATGGCTCCGTCCGGTTTCAGCGTAAAGGTGAGGAACGCATCCTCGATGGTGCGGTCGCGCCAATGCGCTTTGAAAGTGTCGTATTGCCAATGCTGAAGGTCAGCAACGGCTTGCGGTGTGTGGTCGAGCGTAAAGACGAGTTTGCCACCCTCCATTCGAATCGTAACCGGGCCATACCACGGATCGGTATAAACTCCCGCGTACTTCTCCAATGGCAAAGAAGGTTTTGAGTCAGCGGCGCGGCCCGACTCCTGCTGCTTCATGATTTCGGCCGCCTCTTTCTCCCCTTGCTCTTCCGCAGCTTTGTGCGCCGCAATCCAATCCGTGGGCGCAAGCCCGAAGTAAGAATCCAGGATATGGTAAAGAATGGAGTCGAAAGCCCCTCCTTGTTCAGCGTTGGTTAGGATGACGACGCCCAAGCTTTCTTCGGGAACCAGCATCACACGCGACACCATGCCGGCCACGCCGCCAGTGTGGGCCACCATTTTTCTCCCGTGGTAGTCGCTTAGGCCCCAGCCAAGTCCGTAAGCGGCGAATTTCGGCCTCTTCGTCGCAAGTGGCGAGGCCCCAGCGCCAATGGGAAGAATCGTCTGCGCGCTCCACATTTCTCGCGATTGCCGTTCGCTGAAAATGCGCTCGTCGCGTCCGGGCATCTTTCCTTGATTCAACTGCAGCAACACCCATTTGGTCATTTCGGCGACGGATGAATTGATCGAGCCCGCCGGACCCGCATTGTCCAGGTTCACGAATTCGATGGGCTGAAGTTTTCCGTCGACTTTCGAGTGCGGCCAGGCGTAATCATCACCGGCCTTGAAGTCGGCATTGCTTAGGTTCGTGGTGTTCATTCCCAGCGGGCGCAGAATCTTCTCGCGAACGTAGTCTTCCCAGGACTTTCCGGTTACAGCGGGAATGATCTGCCCCGCGGTCATATACAGCAAATTGTCATAGGCAAATCGGCTGCGGAAGCTGGATGCCGGCTTCATGAAGCGCAGCCGGTAGATGACTTCCGCGCGCGTGAACGTGGTGTGCGGCCAGAAGAGCAGGTCGCCTTCGCCCAATCCCATGCCGCTCCGGTGAGTCAACAGATCCCGAATCGTCATTTCATGTGAGACATACGGGTCGTACATCTGGAATCCTGGCAGGCGCTCATAGACAGGGTCGTCCCAGGAGATCTTGCCTTCGTCGACCAGCGTTGCCAGCGCAGCGGTTGTGAACGCTTTCGTGTTGGAGCCAATGCCAAAGAGCGTGTTTTCATCCACGAGCGCTGGCTCTCTCAGTTTGCGAACGCCATACCCCTTCGCCATCACCACCTTGCCATCTTTCACGATCGCCACGGACAGACCGGGCACTTCAAAAGTTTTCAAGACTCGCGCCACATAGGCGTCCAAATCTGCAGGCGGCGCGTTTTGTGCCAAAAGAGGCTGGACGCATAGGATGATCAACAGCCAAATCAGCAACCACGACCGTACGCTGAGCTTCATGAGGTTCTCCTGGCTTCTGCGGGAAGCGTGCGCCGGAGATTAAATCACAAATTCATGAATCTGGCGGATTGGATTTTAGTTTAAAACTCGCTCCTTTCTAACTTGAACGGCCTACAGAATTGAGACATGGAAAAGTCCTTCCATGCACCGGACCCGCCGTTCAACATCCGATAAGAAGCTGGTGTACGAAGCGTACAAAGCGGTCAAATCCAACGGCACCACCGGAACCGCAGACCAGGAACTACTACTGGCCTCAATCAAGAGCACGCCTGAAACCTGAAACCATGACGGTGACCTTTGACTTCAGCCCTACGCACGACTTGTTTGCCCGTAAGACATCGACTATCCACTCCACGACAAAACCATCGTGGTAACCCGTTGTGGCCGCATCTGTCTGGGCGAGAAAAAAATCAATTTCAGCACGGTCTTTGCCGGCCAAGCCGTCGGCATCAAAGAAGTTCACGATGATATCTGGCTGGTGAGTTTTATGGAGTACGATCTGGGATACTTCGATCTGGAGACTCGAGTGCTCGAACCGCTCGAAAATCCGTTCGGCCCAAAAGTGTTACCCATGTCTTAGGTACGTTGTGTCACCCATGTGTCCGGGCCGGACCAAGAAGTTTTGGTAGGGGCGGTGGGGATCGAAACTACTGTTTTATTGGAAATAAAGGAGTTTTGCGGCGCCCCCTTATTGCCCCTAAATTTTTCGTAGAGTCAGAGCAACCAGGTCGGACAGGCCCGCGTTCCATGAACCAATCGGTCAATCACTTCGCATTCATGCAGAGGAATTGTTATGACCTTCGACAACCTCGCGAAAGGAAGGAGGCGTCAGAATGGCAGGCTGCACTTCTGGCCGATAGACCCCTTTGATAGGAAGGAATCCGAAATAATCCTTCGCGTCGAACCATGCACACTTGAAGCTCTTGAGGGGCAGATTCGTCCTTCGGGCCAGCGCGAGCGCATAGATTGTAGGTTGTACACGAGCGCGCCTCTCTTTCCGCGCGTCGGGCTTGTAGTCGAGGATCTGCAGGTACCCGTCGCGGACTTGTAGGAAATCAATGTGCCCTGTGATGAATTCGCTTTCGCTGCTCTGCGCGACGAATTCATCGCTTTTTCCATTGCTCCGCCGGCAGAACTGCAGGGGGCATTGCAGGGGGTATGACTATTCCCCTTCCACTGGATGGAACGCCCCCCAGAACGGCTTCCGACGCAAAAACTTGGTCACATTGAATTATTTCTTCTGCGGTGCGGCAGGTGGCTGTTCGCTCGTTGGCGGCACAATGTTCTTGAGCCGCATGTACGTGACCAAATTGCCGTAGTGCTCCATATCGTGCATGTTGTTGATGTTCAGCACGCCGAATTTGGGCATATCCATGTCGAAGAGTTTGACCGTTTGGCTGCCGGATGCATCGGTCATGCTGTCATACGCTTTGTCGCAATAGGCAACTGCGTCTTTCAGGGCCGCGACGAGATCGGCTTTCGTGGTTTTGGTTTGTTCGATTTTCAGGCCAGGATTTTTCTCTCCGAGTGCCAGCGAACAAAAGTTGTATTGCGCGTCGGCCACATGCCCCACAATTTGGCCATAGCTGCGAACCGGGTCCGTCGGCTTGAAGTTGTAATTTTCCTCCGGCATTTTTTCAGCGGAACTGACAAGGATGGTCTTTATCCTTGCGTACGCAATTTTATTGAACGTGCTGAACGGATTGGCTTGTGGGGTCTGCTCCGGCCTGCTCTCCGGCGGGCGTTTCGCGTCTTGTGCGAACGCCGCCGTGGAGAGCAGGGTCAGAACCACCGCCGAAACGATAACGCGGAATTTCATCTTTTCACCCTCCTTATATGCAGATGTGGGCCACGTACATGCATGGTCCATCCGCATGCAGTGGTTCCCGTGGGCGATGCTCCTATATACGCTGTCGGGGCGCATTTTATTTCACGCGAACCGCAGGGGGCATCGCAGAGGGTATCGCTCGTTCGTTTCCTGCCTTCAAACCTTCCGCGAGGCCCTTCCTCCGTTCTGCTCATCCGTCACGGTTGGAACGTGTGGTTGGCGAATTGTTGTTTTGCTTCGGTGCAATGTGACATTGCTTTGAGCCTTGACACCGTGCCAATTCGCCAGGGACAGGATGGGTACAACCTCTCTTCTATCACAAGCTTGAACGGTCACCTAAATTTCATGCAAATCGCAGGCACTGTCCATTGCCCGGGTCTGACTAATTGCTTAGTGTCGGCAAGTTCGCGTTATCGCTGGGAGAGTGATCTCTGGCAACGCGAAATGAGGGCGTCTGTGCCGGAAAGGTGCTTGGCCCGTCGCTCTGGATAGCGCTATACGGACTTTGTCTGTATACATAGAGATATGACCTTCCTGCGCCGCGTCGTAGTGCTCTCTCTCAGCCGCAAGTTTGGCCGGTATCCAGCGGCCAGATGGGCGAACTGCATCTTTGGGACGATTCAAGGGTCCATCGCTTTGCTCGTGCTGTTCTCGCTGGTGCATCCATCGCGGGCCTTTGCGGCGAATCCTGATCAGGACACGGCGCTGACTGGCTCGCGCCAGCGTATTGAGAAATTGGACTACCGCATGACCGGGCGGGTCACACGGGTGGAAGGCAATGGCAAGCGCACGAACTACAAGTTTGTCGGCAAAGCTCACTGGTTTCCCGATGGTCTGCGTCTGGTATGCGAGATCTCGGGGCCTGGCTCAGAGAAGACGAGCCTTCTTTTGCATATGAGCGTGACCGGGCACGTGACCATCGAGGCGGTACTTCCTGGCGAGAAGACCGCTAGCGTGTTGCCCTTCGAACGTTGGAACGACCCACTCGTGGGAACTGACTTCTCCTATGAAGACATGGTCGAGAACCAGTTTTTCTGGAAGAATCAGGAAGCCCTGCCGGCGGAGAAATATGGCGCACGGGATTGCTTTGTCCTGAAGAGCAAGTCCGGCTCTCAAGACCGGACTTACTATGATTCGGTAACATCGTGGATTGACCGCGGCATTTTGTATCCTGTGCATGTGGTAAAGACGCTTCGGGGGACGGGACAGCAGAAGGAATTCATTTACTATGGGCTTCGGCAGATCGGCGGCGTTTGGTCTGCGACGCAAGTGGAGGCAAAGCTGCAGGGCAAGCCCGGCTCCTCGATTCTTGTAATCGAAGGGGGCTCGGGAAAGGCAAATCTTGGACGCAAGGATTTTGATCTCAGCCAGTTCAGCGCTCAAGGCAAGAAAGTGAAATAAATCGAAGCGCTTACTTAGGCTGTTGCAAGGCCCTGTGCTGTCACTGGAGCATCCCCGGTGTTCGCCGTCATGGCATAAGTTTCTTTTCAGACGTTGCTGGAGCCCCATATAGGCCAAAGGGCCACCAATTCCAGTCGCCAGCAAGTTTCAATAGTGCCGGCCCGACAATCATCCGCACCGCTGTCGCATCAATGAACACCGCCACGGCGAGCGTAAAGCCGAGCATTTGGACGACCAGAAAGCCTCCCACGGTGAATGCGGTGAACACGGCAATCATAATTGCCGCGGCGCTCGTGATGAGCCCGGCCGTACGCGCGAGGCCCTCGATCACCGCTGATCTTTCGCATAGGCCGCACCGCCGTTCTTCCAGGACTCGGGCGACCAGGAAGACCTCGTAGTCCATGCTCAATCCGAAGACGATGGCAAACGAGAGAATCGGCACGATCGGGTATACGGTGCCGGTCGGTCCGTCGAGCCCAAAGAGTTTGCTACCGTGGCCTTCCTGAAAAACGACAACTAACGCGCCGAAAGAAGCGCCAACGGACAGCAGATTAAGCAAAATTGCTTTGAGAGCCGCAAATAAGGAACGTAACCCGATCAGGAGCGCCAGCAAGCTCCCCAATACGACGCCAAGGACCACACTCGGCAACCGCGCTTTTACGACCGAGTCATAATCTGCGTCGAGTGCGGGTATGCCGCCGACGCGCAGCACCGCGCCGGGCACTCCGGTTATCGCCGCGATATCAGAGGAACGCACCTCTCGTACCCATCGTATCTGTTCGTTGGGCGGAAGAGTGGCGGTGGGCAGCAACTCAATCAACGTAGCTTGGCCATCGCTACTAAGAAAACTTTCGCGGATTGGCTGGGGCAGATCGTCGATTTCATCAGCAGTGTCAGACATTCCCGCGAGGGTTGGAAGAGATAAGACTTCTTCCGCTCTAGGATCGCTCTGGAAGCGTTTCGTCAAGCGGCTGACGGCCAGCCAGCCAGCCGGTGAGAGCGGCGGAGACTGCGGCGGCAACTCCAGGACCACTCGGAGGGACTGCACAATACCCGACCTTCCCATGCCTTGCAGTGTGCGCAGCGCTCGCACCGACTCGGCTGCGGCCGGGAGCGAATCGTGGTCAGGAATCCCGGGAGAGATTCTCCTTGCCTGGAATGCGAGGATCAGTAGCGGAACCCCGGCGACAAGCAGAGCTGTCCAGGGCCAGCGCGTTATGATGCTGCCCCACCGTACCCACCGCTCGCTCGCCGCGCAGAGGCTTTCGCGCGTTTTGAATTGTCTGCCGGGAAGACGCACTCTGGCGGCATTGATGCGATGCCCGAGCAGACCAAGCACCCAAGGCAGAATGAATGTACACAGTACAACGCTCAGAACGGTTACCAGCAGGCCGGCTATTCCGATGGAGCGCAGTTCGCTGATGGGCACAGTCAGCAGCGCTGAAAATCCGATCGCCACTGTCGTGGCCGAGATTAGCAGTGTCTTCCCCGCTTGCCCGGCAGCAGTATCGGCAGCCTGGCCGGGATCATATCCCTCGGCCAATGCTTCGCGAAATCGGCTCACTATCAGCAATGCATAGTCGATGCCCAAGCCAAGGCCGAGCATCGTCGCCAGATTCTGCACCAGAATCGACAGGTGCAGATAGTGCGCGAGCAGCGCAGCCGCACCCAGCGCCATCGAGATGGAGAGTACTCCAATTCCCAGCGGCAATGGCGCGGCAACAAGACTTCCGAAAGCCAGCAACAGCAGCAAGAGCGTTACCGGCAGCGCTCGTTCTTCGGCATGTTTGACGTCATCGGCGCTGACCTTACGAAGATCGAAGGTCAGTGGTGTTTCACCCGTAATCTCCAGTTTGATATTGGGGTATTGTGACCTTAGCTGACCTTCCATCCAGTCTGCTTTTGCCCTCAGTATCGGGACCAACGCCTCGACAGCTTTATCGTGCGGGTCCAACCCGACGATGATCAAGGCCCCGCCATTGTTCCCAGTGAACAGAGGATCTGGCCAATCCAGACTCGAGACCGCGCCCGACACTCCAGGCACGCCACGCAATGAACTGGTTAAGAAGCTCAATGCATCTGCGCTTTCTGCAGAATCCGGATCGGGAATACCACTGATCGCCACAACCAGGCGGTGGGCGTAGGGAGACTGGAAACGCTGCGCCAGTTCCTTGTCAACTTTTTCGGATTCTCCGCCCTTGATGTGAGCAGCTGTCTCCAGGCGACGTTCGACTTTGTAGGAAAAGGGCATTAGCGCCAGCGCCATGACAAACCCGGACATCGCCAACCAGAATCGACGGCGAGCGGCACCACTTCCAGACTTCAAGCTTGGCATTACCATCGAAGATCCGCGTCGTCTCCTGATCCGCCCGAGAGCAATGAAACGACTTCGGTGATCGGATACACCCATAATATAGGTTCAAACCGGATATTCACTGGGATTCGGCCTTGTTAGTTAACGAGAGAGCAATCCAGGGGCATGGTTGACGAAGACTTAGCTGTATGATTCCGGGATGACTCTCGATTGAGACGATCTGGGCAGTTCACAGCGACGGCAAATCGAGGTTGTCTTCGCTTTCAGCGGAGCCTAGGCGCCACCCAAGAGGCTCAGTTTATTTCTGATTGCCGCCATTTGCCGCCGCGCGAAATCGCTAAGTCATTGTGAGCAAATGGGATGGTTGGTAGGGGCGGCGGGAATTGGGAGCAGTCGACAAAACTGCGAATCTAGCTGGGTGAGAGTCCCCGTTCGGTTAATTGCCTGTAGTCGGCCGATAGCATATCCGATGCGTGCGAAGGCAACAACGCACGTTCTGCTCGGATGTAAACGCCTCAGCTGCCCTGTTGGGAAACTGACAGCGGTAGGAGCGATCCGGGAGGCAAGCAAACTAGGAGCCTGAACATAAGGAAATAGCTGCAGTCCCGAAATCGCATTGGGATGTAGCCGCCGCACTCTTAGAAAATGGCTTAGCGTTATCGAGGTCCATTCGTCGCCCTCTGCCGCCTAGACAATTCAGCAAGTGCAGTTGCAGCAACGAAATCCATCGTCTGGGACGTGGGGAAGAAACCTACCGCCTCCCCTTTAGCCGGAAGACGCCGTCGGGAAGCGCCCCTTCCACAGAAATCGCGTTTTTCGTCAAAGTGGATTGCTTCTGAGTTGCCCGGGATTCAGGAACCATGAGCGGATTTGCGCCTCGGATCGTTGGTCGGCTCGCACGAATTTGCTCGGCCTACGACGCCCTGTTCGAATCCTTTGGCCTTCTATAGAAATCTCACTACAAGGCACGTAGGCCCGCTATGCCGCCAGAGACTCGACAAGTTGACGTGCAGCAAGAGCGTGGTGAGCGGAGGAACCCCACACCTACCCGTGGTGCCACACCTCAGGAACTGGCAACTGCTGCCGGTGCTGGTGACCTAAAGCTCACTGAGCCCAAACTCCTACCGGACGAAGAAGAGCTGCGGCGAATGATTGACCTTATTCCCCAAACAATCTTGGTTTTGAATCCCGACGGCAAGGCCATTTATGCAAATCGCGTGGCACTTGAGTACACGGGGCTGTCTCTGGACGAAGTGCGCGCCGATAACTCCCGGGACCGCTTGTTCCATCCAGAAGACGCTCAGAGACTTCGCGAAGAGCGGCTGAGAGGTCTCTCTGGCTCGGTTCCGTTCGAAAACGAGCAGCGCGCTCGGGGGAAAGACGGTAAATATCGGTGGTTTCTGATCCGGTACAACCCTTTACTCGATGAGAGAGGAAGCGTCATTCGGTGGTACGCGACGGGCACGGATATTGAGGATCGCAAGCAGGCCGAGAATAAACTTCGGCGGGATGAGCGTGAGTTGCGGCAGCTCATAGATTTCCTTCCTCAGCACGTTCTTGTCCTGGACAGGCAAGGAAAACTGCTTCAGGCCAACCAGACGATGCTCGACTATAAAGGCTTCACGCTCGAAGAAATGAAGGGTGGCGGAGATCAACAGCGGATGAAAAGAGATGTTCATCCGGACGATTTGGAAAGAGTTCAGAGCGAACGAAGCGCCGGTTTCTCAAGAGGAGTTCCGTTCGAGTCGGAAAAACGACTTCTAGGTAAAGATGGCCAGTTCCGGTGGTTCCTCTTTCGGTACAAGTCGATAGTTAGTGATGACGGGGAGATTGTCCGTTGGTTCGCAACGGCTACCGACATCGACGACCGCAAGCGTGGCGAAGATCGCATGCGAAACGAAGCCGTCGCATTGCGCGAAGACATTGTCCGTTCCTCGATGTTCGAAGAAATTGTTGGAACGTCGAAGGCGCTGCGGGAGATACTGGCTCAAATCTCAAAGGTGGCACCGACTGATTCCACTGTGCTGATACAAGGCGAGACGAGAACCGGTAAGGAATTGATCGCGCGCGCGATCCACAATCGGTCGAAGCGCGCGAATCGTGCCTTCATTCGCGTCAATTGTGCCGCGATTCCGCCGTCGCTGATCGCGTCTGAATTGTTCGGACACGAAAAGGGTGCTTTCACGGGCGCATTACAGAAACGGCTCGGTCGCTTCGAATCCTCCGATGGCGGAACGATCTTGCTGGACGAGGTTGGAGAGCTTCCGCGCGCGTGCTTGTACGGCTTCGCACGACTAATTTGAGGGTACTGCCGCCCGCTCCAGAAAGGATGTAAGCCTTGCCGTCGCCTTGACTGGGGAATCGGGTCAAGTTCCTTGAACGCACTTGTGAACGCGTTGGAGAGACTCCATGTCGTCCGTGGGGCGAATTCCTCGACCTGTGGATTGAAATAGAGGGCCGTGAACTCGCCGGGCCAGGTGCTTGGGAACATCCAACTCACCCCGCACGAACGCGCGGTAGATGACCAGTTTTGCTGATTCGTCCCAAACTCGCGTGCCCTTCCAGACCTCGACCTGTCTCTTCATGGGCTCGAAATTTCGCTGAATCCGATCGATTCCGATTGAGAGCACGTCAACGAGACTGAGGTGTTTTGTGTGCTTCGCTAGCACCGGAGTGAAAGCACCTGGGACAATGTTGCTAAGCTATAGAACGGACAAGGCGCGAACAGAGCGAGAGTTGAAATCCGTGCAATTAAATTCGCTTTGATAGCATAGTGAAGCACAAGGCTGGTTGCCTATTTCCAAAGCCTACGATGGGTGATCCTCTTGTGCATCAGTTCGGAACAGACCCTGAAGTGGACGCTCGCACATTGCCTACTGAAAACCGGTTTGGTCTGAGACGATATCCGTTCCGCGTCCGCACGTGATATTTCTTCAAGCGTTCGCCTACCAGTTGTACTTTGATAGAGCGCCATCCACGATTGGGATTCGTCTTGGGATAATAGCTGAACGAATAAAGATGTGCTAAATCGTCCCGGATAGAGGCAAACGCTTTCTTTTCATCCCGCCAACTCTTGGCAAAATAGGCCTTGCCGCCAGTGGCCGCACTCATACGCTCAAAAACAGCGGTAGAAACCGGCTCAAGCTGCGCCTCGGTAGTGCTTATCATGTAGATAGGTATGCCTGCCGATTGGGCCAACTCGGCGACATCCTCAGGGGGCACCGCACTGGAATTGTCGGGGCCGTTGGAGAACACTACGATCACCTTTCTTCCTGGATACTGGCCGGCATCCTGAACCGTCAACAACAACGAGTTATAGAGCGCCGCATCGTCCCCTGCCACGCTCGTGCGCACGCCGCGCACTACTTCCGACCGGTCGGAGGTCAAAGCCGCGGCCCGGTAAAGGTCGCGGCTATACGAATAGAAAGCTACTTTGTCCGCAGTTTGTAGAGAGCGAACGAAATCGGCGATGGCATCTTGCGCGAAAACGAAGCCGCGGTACATGTAATTGCTGGTATCGAACAAGATAAAAACATTGGCGCCGGCAAGGGTCGCACCCAATGTCTCGGGCGGGTCCTCCAAAGAAGAGCCCGACACCGAATCCCGGATCCGACTATGCCCCTGCGCTGACGCAGGCTCGTCCGGACCGTCCTTGCCAACGCCCGCGGTAACGTCTACTAATCTGGTTGTCGGACCATTTCCCTCTTCGAATGTGGCAATATTCTCCGGAATGCCATCTTCGGTTATCGCGAAATCCAGAGGTTGAAGATCTGTTACATAGTTGCCTTTATTGTCGGTCACGGCCACATTCAACTGCACCAAGTTGACGACAACGCGAAGGCGCGTAGCTTCTTGCTGCGCACTGGTCGGAAAGATGCAAAGAGGCACTAGTCCCAAAAGAACTGCCACGATCAAGAGATTTCGTTTTTCCATAGGTCTGCATCCCATATCGCGCCGTATTGTATTTTTTCGGCGGTAACGGTCTGGTCAAAAATTGAGCCAACAGAACGGTCTAGGGCTCGGAAAAACTGTCATTTCCTGACAAGGCAACGATCTTGCCCTGCCGGAACTCTTCACCGGTTTCCCGAGCGGCGCGCAGCAGCGCCGGCCAATCCTCGAAATCAGTGGCAAAAATCTTCGCGACCATGCGACGCGTGAGTTCAGGAACCAGGCGGTTCAGCATCTCCGGTGAATAACCTTTTTCGTCGGCCAGGCGGGCCCAGTATAGGTTGTTGGAATCCCAGGTCTCAGCCAACAAGCGGCTGGAGTAGCCCATGAAAACTGGGAGCGGCGGCAGATTCAGCAGCTCGCGCGCGTAACTCTGCGCCAAGATGCGATGTGGCACTCCAAAGTCTCGCGACAAACGTTCCCAGTTCACCTCGTTGGGGTAGCGCTCAGAGAGAGTTGCAAGCTCTTTACCGGACGGTCCGAAGGAGCCGGGCTGTTGCGGAAATCTACGTTGATATTCAGCTGCCAGATAGAAAGTGTCCGCAGGCATCAGGTCCGAAAGCACTTCGGGCAAGTGTCCTGAACTCAGAACCTGTTCCACTCTTTCGGAGCGCTGCGGAATCATACGATCGGACAGGATATTCATGACTTTATGCAGCACTTCATCATTCTGAGCGGAAGCCGCCAAAAGTTCCTCGCCGCACTGTTGATACAACCTGACAGCGTGAAGCTCATTTTGGCTTACGTTCCACCATCGAGGCACGACGGAGCTGGTCAAAAGGCCCGGTACCAACTCTCGCCAGATCAGGGCCTGCACGTTCTGCGGCGCGATGAAATCCTGCTCTGCGGTGGCAAGCACGTAAGGTAAATCGGCCAGAGATCCCACCAAGTGTGCGCCTCCGCCCGCCGGGGAGCCTGCTCCGAACAACTGGGGCGCTTGCCAAAGTCGCCCCAGGCCGATGACTGTATCTCCCGCAAAATCATGCGAGCGAACAAAAAGAGGATTATGGTGGAGAATCTGGGCGCCGGGAGGTTCATAGTAGGCGTAATTCAGGCCTACTAGAGTGTCTCGCAAAAAGGGCGCGAGTTGGCCACGGGCTTCCACCAGTTGTTCGGAAGAACTCGGCGACTTAATTATCTTCGCCAGGTTGGTGCGCATCTGCAATTCCGTATGGCGGTTATTGTAAATTCCAGCGGCCCACCGATCCCTCTCGCTATTTCGGAAAATTGGCTGGGGCAACTCGAATTCCCTGAGTTCCCCAGCCAACGGAAGCAAGTTATTGCTTGAGATGGTTCCCTGCGCGCCCTCACGCAGGCCTTCGCCCAGGGCTAAGAGCGTGTCGAGAGAGACCAAGCGCTGCCCATCCAAAACGGATCGGATTCTGGTGGCGATCAGTTCATGGATGCGCTGGGCTTCCGGAGCTGACTGGGGGGGACCCGCAAGCAGATTGATGATTTTGTCTTGAGAAGCATCGGCTTTACCGGTTGCGGCGAGCGCCAGCTCTTTCAGGGCAGTGCGGCCTGCATCGAAAAGCTGCGTTGAAGAGCCGATCTTGCCAAAGGGCCTCATCAACTTTTGCCAAGAATCGTTCAAAGCGGCGCCAGGTATTTCACCTTGACGCGCCAATATCTGCCAGAGTCCGACGCTAGCCTGAAAGGTTCCGATAGCGTTGCCCCGTAAAGTGTTCTTGGAAATACCGTTAAGACCAGTTACAACCTGGAGGAAGGCAGCAATGGAAGCATCGTCCAAATCTGGAAATTCTGAAAAGACCAGATATTGGTCGCTGAACTCTGAGAACTTGCTGGCTAGCAAGGCCACCGTCTCAGGCCTAAGGCGATCCTCCGGTGAGCGCTTGCCGTCGAGTTCACTAAGCATCAAATAGCTTTGCAACGGGCCTGCGTCAGTGGGCTCGCGGGAAATCGCGCACAGGGCTTCCAGCAATTGACCTGGGTGTTTCCAGTATGCCGCCCTGCGGCCCCAATCGCGGATAATCTTCGAATCCGTCTTTTGTTGAAAGACTTTCTTCCATACCTCGAGATTTCCAGGAACGTATGGATCGCCGTTCGGCCCCCACCGAAGCCGGGTTAGCAGAAGAAACAGACCTGCGTCTCGCCGAAATACGCCCGTTCTGGCATCGGAAGAGTCTTTTCCGCGGAACATCTCATAAAAATGATGCAGCCGGCCAGGCTCGGTGAAATGAGTTTGCTGTGATGGACGTACACTCGACAGGTCGTCAAAATACGCCGCAAGCCAGCCGCTGTCCTTCGCGAACAATTTAGGGATGAAATCTTCCGGAGAGTCAGGGCTCGCTCCGACCAGTTCTTTCCAAGCGGGGCGCGCAGCGGATCCCCCAGGCACGACCACTCGCCCAGACCGAATACAGATGTGGCTGCCATAAAAATCCAATGCCGCGGCTTGCGGAACCATTTTTTTCAGCGCGTTCGATTGCCGCAAGGCGGATAAAGTTTCGGCATCCATCCGCGCCAACGCCCAGTAGAAGCGGGCCAGCTCCGGGTCGTCCAAGAGCATGTCCAGTGGATCAACTTTTTCTCCTTTCTTGGTCCAGTCGATCTCCACGGGCGGCGCAGGTACGCGCGACATCGAGAACGAGTACGTGAAGGCCCGGCCCTCTTGGAGACTCTTTTCAAGGTCTGGCAGGGGGAATCCAGAGTCGATGGTGAGAAAGGCTCTTTGTGGATCGGCGGTCTCTAAAAAAGTGCTACGCTGCCCGCAATCGGCCCGCGTTCGATAACCCAGGACTTTCAACAGCGGTTTCGCTTCCTCGCAGGTAGAAACATGAATGACGGCAGCGGGGCCTGCCAGAGTCGCCAATTCTCGCGCCTGCCGCACATAGCGGGTCAAGAGAATAAGAAATTCCGACCGCTGGCCGTTGTTATAACCCAATGCGAATACGTTGTGAGCCAGCAAAGGTATAACTTCTTCAGGCGAGACCTTCTGGCTGATCCCTGCCATGCGTAGAAAGGAGCGCAACGGGCCTGGAATCGTAACACTCGCCGATTCGCGTGACCCGACCTTGGCGTCTGATGGCAAAGAATCAGAGGGAACGCTACACCGAACGGCAGGAGCGAGGCACGAACAAACGGAAAGAGTAGCGGCCAGAATGTTGGCAAGGCAGAAGAGAGCGCATCGCTTTGCCGGTAAATGGGTTAAGAGGAGTGTGCAGGCCCTCAAGATTTCCTCCCCGAAGCGGGATCGAGCCTAAACAACGTGGTTGAGCTGCGAAAAAGAAGATTTGGACCCTGACGAAACCAAATCTAAAAAGCGAACCCGCGACGACTAATCGCTTCTCAGGACGAAGTTCACAACGAACTGAGTGAATCCATGCGAGCCATGCACCGGGGGGGCATTCCTCGACATCAAGCACTCACCGAGCAACCTCCTCCTTACTCGAACTATTTAAGCCCTAACTGCGCTCATGTCAAACGGAAATTGTCAAAAGTACGTTTTTGGCGGGGCTCAACGAAGTGTTTGTCGGTAGATCATTTCTGGGATCGCGTTTATGGTTTGGGGGCGCAAGCTACCTCAGCACACCAAATCGCGGCTATTGACGTTCCTTCACAGCCTGTCCACAACAACCAACTTAGTTCGGTCAGGTGGTCACCGGTTCTAGGAACGATGCCAGCTTCGCGGTTGCCTTGAACTGCGGAATCGGGTCGAGATTCTTTGAATGCACTCGTGAACGCGTTGGAGAGACTCCACGTTGTCCTCGGACCGAATTCCTCGACCTGCGGATTGAAGTACAGATCATGGACCCGGCGGGCGAGATGCTGGGGAACATCCAACTCGCCTTCCACAAAGGCCCGGTATACGACGAGCTTCGCGGCATCGTCTGGAAGACGTGTCCCCTTCCAGACCTCGACCTGTTTCCTCATCGGCTCGAAGTTCCGCTGCATACGGTCTACGCCAACCGAGAGGATGTCCACAAGGCTCAAGTGCTTGGTGTGCTTAGCAAGTACGGGCGTGAACATGCTTGAGACGATGTTGCCAAGCCTGAACTGTCTCTGTTTTCTGATGCGAGGGCGGCGGGGGAGTCGGAATTCGGAGCCCCATTGATCCTGGGTAAGTTATTGATTCTATTAAACGCGAAAAACGCCAAAAACACCGGATTCGCGCAACTGAGGTACACGGCGGGTACACGGGACCAAATGGTAGAGAGCTGTTCTCAAACGGAGTTTGGAGAACACTGACATCCCAATATAGATGAATGTACGGCTTCCCATCCTTCGCGCAAGATGACGGGAATCAGAGCAAGAGCAGCGATAGGGTCAGCCCACGGTTTACTGCAAATGGGGTTCGCCGCGAGTCCCGCAAGAGCAATCCACGCCATGTAACCACGGAGCAGATTCAGCAGCATCCGCTCTTGGGGCGGCGCTCGCCGTAACGACTGCCAGATTCCGTTTCTGGCTGGTCAGCCAAGGCATCACGACTGCTGCGGCTAACAGGATTGCGATTCCGAGCAGACTGCCCTGAGCCTCGTGATATCCGAGAAGATTTAGGAACCTGCGCAAAATGGTTGCTTGAAGCGAAGGCGCCATTCCTCACTTTGTGCCAACGCTTTTCACTAGGCGATATTTCAAAAGAAAGAAGGCGGGGATGATTTTCGGAACGAGTTCCACGTCACTCTCGGGCACAAGCGGACTAGCGCAGTAAGGGCGAACTGGCTTGGTATAGGCCGTTCGCCGCTTAAGGTGGAAAGACGACATTCCAGAACTGAGAAGCGGGAGACAGGAACTCGATCGGAACCAGGGAGCCTTCGGGACTGAACTGTGGCGGGCGAACAACGTGCGCTTCAACGCGGTGCTTTGTACTGGGGTTTTCAAGGATCATCTTGCTGCCGGCGGCGAGGCCCTCAGGAAGAATGACGACGGCGCCATTGGCGCTGACGGCCTGCGTGAAGCCCGAAATGGCAGCCTGCCTCCCCGCGACGTGAACGGTAACCGGCATGCGCAGCAGAACGCGCTGCGAGCTGCGGCGTTTTTCGACCGTGGGCTGGCGCGTCAAGGCTGGACGCACCGCGTTCATGGAAGCGAGCTTCAGATTCGATGCAGGTTTCATGTTTGACTCAAGCCGAAAGCAATTGAGACGAGATGCCAGGATCTAATACGGCGGCAGCCCCGGCGACGATCATCGCGATGTAGGCTTTGGCCAGGCTCGGCATTTATCTCTGTTCCTCCTCGTTACTTGTGTACGGGCATGTAATCCCACAATCCCAGCGCGACGCCTTGGGAAGCTTGGCCGCGCGCCTGGCAAATACGAGGCGAACGACGGGCCTCCAATTGCTGACTCGGCCTCGAATTGCTGATTCGGCACCGTAAAAGGGCCGTTTTTATTGGGTTTTGGTAGGGGCGGTGGGGATCGAACCCGGACACCCTTCGAATTCGCGGTGATTTACGGCGGACAGGCCGCAATATGGATATCGGCATCTTGCTGCTAGCAAATGACTTGGCGTAATCGAGATCCAGCCGCCGCCGTCTGCCGCCTCGACAATTCACTAAGTTCATGTCCACCAACGAGATCAATTCTATGGGACGTGGGGTAGAAACCTACGACCTCCATTCAAGCTGCGCGTTTTTCGTCAAAGCGGACTACTTCCGATTTGCCCGCGAATTGCCAATAAGCCGTGCGCACGCTCGCACACGAAGGAGAACCAAGGAGGGTCACTGCGTAATTTTAAGATTGGCGAAGTAGACTTCCGTGCCGGGCCCTACAAACAGGGCCACCGCGCCCTCCGAATCGCCAAACTTCATATCGTTGACGATCAGACAAGGTTGCGCTGCCCCATGGACGAACAGCCGGGCCTTTGTCCCGTCAATCACGATCCGGTACTTGGTCCATACCCCCGGCTCCAGGTCCACGTACGATTCATATTTCTCCGGCGATTCCTTCCGCAGCCGGTCGAAATCGAATTCCGGGTGCGCGGCGTACTGGGTCGTGTGGTTCCGGCGAATCTGGTCATCCGCCCGCCCATTCGTCGGCCGGAGGTAGATGTATTCGAAGCGGTTGCCCTGGACCCGGAACGCGATTCCGATGAAGCCGCGAGCCCCGGGCCCTGCATTGGCGCCCGGTTTTCCCGCCAATTCGACCTCAATAGTTCCATTGTGAAGGCGGCTGCCCTTCAAGATCGCGTAAGACGCGCCATTCGCAGCATCAGGCAGCGCGTCCACGCGAACCGCCGGCTTCCCGCTATAGTTAGCGGCCTCAGCTTTCACATTGTGCAACTCCAGTTGGTCAAGAGCTATTCCCGGGACATTTTGGCTCGATTGGGCGTGCAGCCAGAGAATCGCAGATGGCATCATGGTCAGTAGGATAAATGACTGTACGAATTTTTTTGTTGGCATTTCACTCCTCCATTGTTGCTATTCCCGCATACAAGTCCTAACAGACATTCTCTGGTGGGGCAGCTAACGAAGCCGGGTTTTCTCATACTGCTCTCTATCCCGGGGTAGTACAGTCAGAGGATCAATCAGCCGAAGCCCTGAATAAATGCGTTCAGGATTGCCAGGGGTTAACTACGGCCACACCTGTGGGCTGAAAGTGATCCACGTTGCGGGTCACAACCGTCATGCCGTGAACAAGGGCAGTGGCCGCGATGAGAGCGTCACGATCGGAGCGAGGACTGGGCACGTGGAGCGCCGCGCACCGCTGGGCAACAGCAGTATCAATCGCAAGGATGCGACCGTCGAACGCGGGCAAAACATGGCCGTCCATCCAGGCTCGAAGAACCGCTCCCTGTTTCCGGTCACGCCGTTCGATGAGGAGGATTCCTAGCTCCAGTTCCAATATTGAGATCGCACATAGATAAAGGCTCGCAGCCGGAAGCGCCTGGGCCCACATTCTGACGCCGCGATCCGCCTTCTTAGCTTTTCTTAACTCGGAAACTACATTGGTATCGAGGAGATACATCAGGACAAATCTGCCGGCTGGTGGAGATTGCCTTTCATGCGAGGCGGCTCAAATTCAATTTCAGCGGCCTGTGGCATTCCCAACAGGTCCACAATGCTCTTCTGCCCCTCGGTAAGCTTCTGGTATTCCTCAACAGTAAGTAGCACGTGAGACGGGCGTCCTCGGTCAGTGATGAAGACAGGACCGCGTTTGGCCGCTCTCTTCGCCCTGCTTGTGTCCTGGTTAAACTCCCGGCTGGATAGTTTGGTAGTGGCCATGAAAGCCGTCCTTAATGTAGAAACGTACCTACATTGTAGCCAAGACTTAAGAGGAACGCAACATGGACTATGGCCAGGCTTGTCGCCAAACCTTCATTTACATGTAGTGACCGAAGAACTTGACCGCCGCAATCGTCCTTCCTATCCCACAGCTCCGAGCTAAGGTGCCCTCACCAAATCCAATCAGCGTCACACAGGCGGCACTGTTTCTGGACGAGCATGGCTCAACGCCTCGAGTCTTTGTGGACTGCCTGGCACGATTGTGCATCTGAATTGCAAGTTGCTCCAATGAACTTCAGCGCGGGCTCAAATCCAGTTCAGCAGGCAGCCCAATTGGAGCAGGCGCTTGCCTCCGCACTTGCACATGCAAAAAATTGAAAACTGAGCCCTGCGGAGATCGATCGGCTACGTTCCGGCTGCCTCACGGATGCCCGCCGCGAAGTCGCTGATGGTCACAGAATCCTTAGCCTCTAAGAATTGGCCAGTGCTTCTGATTTCTTGTTCGCGAGAGCCATAGGCGCCACCCTCGAGGCTCGTTTTTTTCTTATTGCCGCCTTTTGCCGCCGCGCGAAATCGCTAAGTCATTCTCAGCAAATGGGATGGTTGGTAGGGGCGGTGGGGATCGAACCCACGACCTTCGGCTTAAAAGGCCGCTGCTCTACCACTGAGCTACGCCCCTAAACTCTTTATTGCACAGCAACTTGCGATGTAGTCGCTGCTTGACCGGTTTGGCCGGTGTCACTTGTGGGGTCACTTGGTCCAAGCAGTGACACCACGGCATGCAACTTGTTCGGACCGAGATGTGCGTAACGCCTGGTCATCGTCAAACTCTTGTGCCCTAGCAAATCCGCGATATCTTCGAGCGCCGCTCCCTTCGTTCGCAATCGGCTCGCAAACGTATGACGCAAGTCGTGCCCATGAGAGTTCTTGAGCTTCGCTTCTACTACTGCGTCATCAAACCAGTGGCGGCCGTTTTCAAGAGGCTCGCCCGTTTTTGCAGACGTAAACACGCGCCCTTTTCCATCCCCGCTCTCGAATACCGCCTTGAGCGCACTGATAGCCGCGTTGTTTAGCGGTACGTGCAACGGCTCCTCATTCTTGGTACGTGGAATGTGAAGCTCTCGGGACTTCCAGTCTACCATGTCCCACGTTAATCCGTATTGGCTCCCCTTGCGAAGGCCGGTATTGATCGCCAGATCCAGCTCCGGCAGGTGCGCTAGCCACTTGTCCCGCACGACCTTCCGAGGATTCTTTTCCTCTTCTTCGGTCAGGAATCGAACGCGATTGTTGTCCTCGCGCCGATGCGTCACGGACCGTGCTGGATTAGACGTCACCCTGCGATTCAAAATTCCTAGCCGATAACTCAGTGACATGAGGGACCGATAGTGATTGAATGTCGAGGGCGCCCACTTCTCTTTCTCGGCCGCCTTTGTGAGCTTGTTTTCGATCTCTCTGGGTGTAAGTTCCTCGGCAGGATGAGCGCCGAACCACTCCTTAAGACTGGCAAAGCGAGGTACATCCGTCTTGTAGGACCGCTTGTTTCTCTTGGAGTACGCGAGTGCGTCGTCAACGAGTTGGGTGAAATTCACTGAGGGTTTGCGAAAAAGCTCAGGAAGCTTCTTGCCCTCCAACACTTGCTGTTTCCGCTTACCGTAGAGTTTGATCGCAACGCTCTTCGACCCGGCTTTCTCCCGGCGCTTCTTGCCAAACTGATCGAAATAGCGTATCCACCAGATTCCGGACCCTGGAACCTTTTCGAAAACTCCGCGTTGCTTCATTTGTACTCCTCTTGACACTTTGGGGCGTCTATCTCCTCGACTCTTTCGCGCATTTGCCAGAACATTTAATGTGTTGACCATCGTTACTATCATAGAGCGGTGGCTAACCATCTGTCATTGTCGGGGCCACGCCGCCATCGAGCAGTTCCTTGAATCAAGCAGCTCGCGTCGGATGATCTCGGCGCAACAAGCCTTCTAGAGCTACCCGTCGAATCAGCACTCTGCGGCCCAGACGGTGCACCTCTAGATGTTTCAACGCGATCAGCCTCTCAATCGTTCGCACACTGATTCCGAGAATCTCCGCGGCTTCCCGCTTGCTTAGTGCGATTGTCTCTCTCATGGGAGCGCTTTCCTTTGCAGAAGATGTCATGGTTGTTGTTCTTCCTCCCCAATTTGTGGCTGCGGATTTTGCAGAAGCCAGCTTGGCCTTCGCCGAAACCACTTCTTCCTGCCTCTGTCCACAAAACTCTGGTTTCCACCTGCCGCTGGCCAATGAGAATCTGCGTCAATTCGTGGCGCCAAGCAAGCCCTCCAGGTCATCGCTTTCCCTCTCCGCCAGGTGGCGGTTTAGCGTTTTTCGCACGGGCAGTGCGTTTCAGCATGGTGTATATATAGCACCATAGACATCACATGTAAACGAGAAATGCAGCGGATGCGAACGAGGGGACCAAGCTCAGACAAAGAGGAAAGGGTGGGCAGATGGCTCGGCAACGCTGGGAGACTGAAAGCCACAAAAGGCAAAGCGGAAGCGCGCGATTAGCCCAAGAAGGCATTCTGTCCTTCCTGTCACCCCTTTGGCTTGGCAGCCTGGAAGAAGTTGTCCCGCGGCCAGTTGATTGGGGATATATCACTGCCTCAGGATTTGGGAGGAAAGAAATCAGGAACTGTGGCCTGGTCTACGCCCGGAATGCGTCGCTTCGGAAGCGGCGGAATGGGGGTACGGCCGTAGCGTTGATTCCATTTCGTCCAGGAGCTTTGGTCAAAAATCCCAGGTGCCGGGTCATCGAGCGCAGCTTTGAATTCGTCGTCACTGAAATACTTCTTGAGGGTCTCAATGTCCTCATCCGAGGCGTAGGTCATCGCATAGGTCAGAAGCGTATTGGGAATTCCAGCGCTTCTTCCGGAGTGCCAAAACAGAAGATGCGTTTCGCAACAGCCAGAAGTTCGTCGGAGTAGATCATTATTCCCTGCCCCGTGAAGCCACATCCCGTTTCCCGATAAGCACAGGAG
>QHYH01000046.1 GCA_003223215.1 Acidobacteriota bacterium | reverse complement strand
ACCTCACGGGAAGGGCGAACACCCGAGACGCCGGGGTCACGACCAATCGCAAATCTCCGCTCGTTTGGCTGGCAGCCCCATTGTCGATCCTTATTTCAGACCCCAATGGCTGCCTAACTTTTCAAATATTCGGGCTCACTGAAGTATCCGGTCAGGCGCCACAAAAACCTAGAATGAAATCACGCGCTCTTTGCGCTCTTGGTTGCAGTGCGTTTCGCGACTCCGATCGTTTCACTGTCACCAGGTCCGTTCAAAAGGGGAGAGGCATCTCCCTTTCGTGGCGCGATTTGCGGGTAATATCGCCCTCGTATCAATTCGCCACAGACAGGTCAAGATGGTCATATCGAGAAGTCAGGAAGGTGGTACGTAGTGCGCTACTGGAAGGACATCGCTGGTCAGGAAAAGCGACAGCATGTGCGCGAGCGCATCTGTCCGATTTCCGGGCCCGGTAGTCTCTCCAGAAGCGAACGAAAGAGAAAAGCTAAGGAAATTATTCAATCGAGCGGAGTGGACACAGCCGAGCATTCACCACCGTGGTAAAACCCAACCCGACTGGCGTCTTATTTCGCGACCAAGCCGAAGTCTGGCTGCAAAACAGCCAGAATCGCAAGCGCAACCCGATTGGGAACAGTTATGCGGTAACGATTCAGGGAGCACTCGACAAGTGGATTCTCCCTGTTATCGGTGACGTCCCTCTCGGGACCGTGGACAATCTCACCGTCAAGCCCCTCATCGACAAGATGTCAGCAGCAGGTCTGTCGGCTCGAACCATCAGCAAATATGTTGAGTTCGTCCAGCAGACCGTGGCGTCGTTGAAGGTGCGTCAACGGCGAGCCTGTTCACAAGAGAGTCTGGGATGCCGAAACGATGGACCTTCCGGTTGTAGAGCATTCGAAGCAGAAGCGTCCATCGCTTAAGGCAGACCCGATTTCGGAACTCATTCGAGGGAGCAGCTGCCAAGAACAAGCACTTTACGTTCTGCTCGCAGCCACCGGAATGAGAATATCGGAAGCTCTCGCGCTTGAGACAAAACACTTCATAAACAACGGACGCACTATCATGGTCGAGCAACAGGTCGAAAAGGACACCCCGCGCATTGTTCTTCACCTCAAGACGAATGCCGCGAAGCGAGAAATCGACCTACATCCCGACATCGCAGAGTACTTGCGAAAATACATAACCGGAAGGACGGGGTTGCTGTTTCACACAGCAAATGGGACGCCCTATCTTCACAACAAACTGGAAGGCCGCTGGCTCACTCCCAGACTCATAAAAATGGGGCTGGAGCAGAAAGGCATGGGCTGGCATGCATTCAAGCGATTCCGCAAAACATGGTTGCGTGGACAACGCTGTCTGGAGGACATCAATAACTTCTGGATGGCTCACCGTCCGCAAACCATGTCAGAACTGTACTCGCATCTTCACGAAGAATTGCAGTTACGGCTCGATGAAGCTGAGCGGGTCGGTTACGGATTCGTTCTTCCGGCGTCCAAAGATGTCTCTGTTGTACCGAAATCACAGCAAAAAAATGGAGCAGAAGTTGCAGCGTAAGTGCCGTAGAATGTTAGTAGTGCCATAGAAGTGGGCGTGTAGCTCAGCTGGGAGAGCACCTGCTTTGCAAGTAAGCAGACTAAATCACATAAGTGCCGCATCTGGTGTCGCTTACGCGGAAACACGCGGTGCAACCAACCTCTCGAATTGGACTGACGTTGGACCGAAAGCCTAAAAAATGGACGCCGAGAACTAGCGATGCGTCTCGTAGCGTAACTTCACCTGAAAACATGCCGGCCCGGACGCTCCAAAGAGTATCCGGGCCGTTTCAGCATTCATACGCTTCGAGAGGAGATCTCCCACCGTTCTTAAGAAAGTGATATTGCCGGTCCCACCGGGGTTGTAGTTCCCGATCTCGGCCGCGATACCCGCGACTGGGCCAGCCTGTGGCGCCCGCCTGGTTCGCGGGCGAGGCGGCTCATTCTACCAAGGCCAATCCGCTTCTTCATGCCTTGTTCGTTGAGAGTGGGCAAGATCCGCCTTTCCCGATCTTGCGCAATTTTCATCATTGACTCGTGCGTACGTCCGTGATATTTCCTGCCCCAATACTGTGGTGGTAGCGACCCTAGAAACTAGAGTCGCATCGAAGGCAAGAAAAGGGCCATCGGCAGGGCCGCTGCTGCCTCACAGAGGAGGTATCTCCGAATGTGTAGGCACATTGTATCTTTTTTTGTCGTGGTGGTGTGCTTGAGTGGGCTCATCACCGCTTCCGCACAACGTACAACCGGCTCATTGACCGGAACCGTTGTGGATCCGAATGGCCTGGCCATAAACGCGGCGAAGGTCTCGCTCACGGACAAGGAGCGAGGTATTAAGCTGTCGGTGACCACATCTTCCGAGGGCACTTACTTTGTTCCCGATCTGGTGCCTGGCAGATATGACCTAAGCGTTCAGAAAGATGGTTTCAAGACCTTCGCCACCATCGTCACCATTGTGGTGGGCGTGACAACTTCCATCTCGCCAAAGCTGGAGCTTGGCCAAGTGTCAAGCATCGTGGAGGTGAAGGAAAGCGCCCTAACGGTAGACACCTCGCAGTCAAGCGTACAAGGGCTCATCACCTCTTCACAAATCGAGCGCCTACCGCTCAACGGACGCAACTTCCTCGACCTCGCGACGCAGGAGCCCGGCGTCCAGACCGTGGATGGTGGCAACTTCGACCCAACCAAAAACCAAATGGTCGGCGTTTCAATCGGAGGACGATCGGGGCGGTCCACACGCATCCAGGTGGACGGAGTAGACATCACCGACGAAACGGTGGGAACGACGACCACCAATCTTTCAAATGAGTCGATTCAGGAATTTGGAATTAGTCAATCTTCTCTTGACGTCAGCACCGACCTCACCTCCTCGGGCGGAGTCAACATCATCACCAAGAGCGGAACGAATGTCATCCACGGATCCGGATTCGGTTTCTTCCGCGACGCCGGTTATGCCGCGGACCAGCGGTTGGATAAGACCGTCCCCACAACGGAAAAGCCTCCCTTCCAACGGCGGAATTTTGGTGGCCGGCTTGGCGGTCCCTTCTTCAAAGACAAGCTCTTTTGGCAGTTGGACTATGAAGGAAACCGCCAGAATGCACAGCGCTTCGTGAATACGCCAAACTTCGCGCAGTTTACGGGAAACTTCGGGGTGCCGCTGACGGAGAACATCGGAAGCGGCCGTCTCGATTGGGTTCTCAACAACAAGCTAAACGGGTTCTACCGCTTCCAGCACGACGACAATGTGGCGGTGACGGGGTTCGGGGGCATTTCACTTTCCGCCTTCTCCAACCTCAACAACACCAATTTTCACGTTGTCGGCGCCGACTATCGTACCGGGCACTGGATCCATGGCTTCCGCTTTGCTTATGTCAATTTTAATAACTTCATCGTGGACGCTAACAGTGGCGCGGGCACGCCGAAAACGCTTGACCCGGGCGGGCAGCCGATCCTGGTGCGCATCCGCAACCAGGTGAACGTCGGCCCCAACCTTCTCGCACCTCAGCGAACCTTCCAAGATAACAAGCAGACCAAGTACGACGCAAGCGTCTTGTTCGGCCGGCACGTTCTCTCATTTGGAGCGGAGTACAACCATATCGAGCAATTCGTATTTGCATCGTTTTTCGGTCTGGCACCGCGGCTTACCGCGAACCGCACGACCTCGACTCGGGCGTTTGCAAATGCAAACCCATTTTCCTCGAATGGCGATCAGGATCCACTAAACTATCCGCTGAATCAGCTCGTCCTCGGCAACGGATTGGGCTTTTTCAGCGAGAAACCGGCACTGGGATTCCCTCACGGAGGAACGGTCAACCACCGGCTCGGATTCTACGCGCACGACACGGTCAAGTGGACGAAGTCGTTCACGGCTAACTTCGGCTTACGCTACAACTGGAACAGCTCCCTCTCAAATCACGACCTCCAGCGAACCGCAACCTTAGGGCTATTTGACCCGCAACTCGCGGGCTTCCCGCGACGCCCGGCGGACAATTTTGGTCCCCAGGCCGGGTTTGCCTGGAACGTCATGGGGAACAACAGACTCGTCATCCGCGGCGGCACTGGTCTTTATTACGAGACTAACATTTTCAATAACCTCTTGTTCGACCGCGTGCTTAACATTCCGCCGGGCCTCGGCAACGACACCCCGGTAATCACCGGTGGCTCCCCATTGCTGCTGGATCCGAGCACGGGAAATGTGCTTTTCGATTTCAGTTCGCAGTGCACCGGCTTGCCGGGAAACAGTTGCATTAACGCGGCACTCGGCCAAGTTATTCCGTTCGCGGTCCAGGGGCAGCAGTTGATCCAAAAGGCTAGCGCGGCCTTAGCGGCAAACTGGCCTGCTCCCGGCGTGCCTCCGCTGTTTGACCAGATCCTGGACACCGAAGGCAGCGTCCTGGACAACAACTACAAGACACCGTACGGCATTCAGATGAACATCGGTTTGCAATACGAGCTCAAGCCTGGGCTCGTTCTCACCGCGGACTATGTTCGGAACCGGGGTGTGCACTTTAACCAGACGATCGACCGTAACCGCATCGGCGCTGCGGACTCGCTTAACGTTCCTGCAGCGCAGTCTGCGATGACGGCCGCATTCAACAAGTTCGCCTGTAATGTAGGTACAACCTCTCAAAACGTTGACTGCATGATTGCAAAGGGAAGGAGCATTAGCGATTTCGCCGACAACGGCTTGGGCGCAGGCAGTGGCGTGGACGGTTTCGCCTTCAGCGGGCGGAACCGAAACTTCCGAGGAATCGGCATCATCTCGCCGATTGGACTCTCTCTCTACCAGGCACTTCAGGTCCGGCTGCGCGGCGACGCTGGACATTGGGGGCCTTTCAAACACGTCACCACTAACATCACCTACGCCCTCGGGCGCTTCGAATCCACGGGCACAGATCAGGACTTTCTGTCGGGATCAGCCTTCAATGACCGGCCGACGCAATTCTTCGGTCCGGCCAACGAAGACCGGCTGCACCAGCTTGGCTTGAGTTTGCTCGTGGATCTACCGTGGGGCTTCCAGGCAAACGCGGCGACGCGAGTCAAGAGTTCTCTGGCCAGCTCGCTTTTCCTTCCGTTGTCTACCGGAGGGGCGGACGAGATCTTCTTCTCGGACCTGGACGGCGATGGGGTGACCGAAGACCCACTGCCAGGGACGAACCGCGGCGCCTTCAGCCGCGGTGTCAACGGATCCAACATCAATAATCTACTCAACAAGTATAATTCCAGCGTGGCTGGAAGGATTGGTCCAGCCGGGCAGGCTCTTATCCAGGCTGGTCTTTTCACGTCCCCTCAGTTGACTTCCCTGGGTGCGGTGCTGACAAGCGTCGCTCTTGCACCAGTCGACCAGGTAAGCAACGATTCGCTCATCAACACGGATATCCGTGTATCGAAGGTGTTTCGGATTAAGGAGCGCCTGACGATTGAACCGATGGTCGAAGCCTTCAACCTTTTCAACATTGCCAATTACGATCCGCTCAGCAGCTCGCTCAGCGGGAATGTTGGCGATCCAAACGGCACGGGTAAAGGGCAATACCCGACGCGGATCGGCTCGGGTTCCGGATCCTTTGCGCCCGGTGTCCAACGCGCCTTCCAGTTTGGGATCCGCGTTTCCTTCTAAATATCATCCAAAGAGCTGGTGAGGGCAGGGTTTCTTCAACGGTCCCTACCGAAAACTCTGTGCAGTCCATCGCGGATATCATTCCCCCAGCGGATCGCAAAACTCGAGCAGTTTGCGGCTCTGGGTGAGTCTGGTGAACGAAATTCGCCGATACAAGCGTGTTCAAGGAGCACAGTTCGGACGCGGATTTCAAAGCACCAAGGAAAGGCAACGCGTAGCCTGGTGGATTCGGCTGCGGCTGGCTCTCTCCGGAGTCCCTGCGCCCAGGGCGCAACCCGAGAAAACAGCCGACCTCGCGACTCTTCGGGAACCGATGCGGATCTTCCAGGGTCAGGACATACGTCAGCGCGATCTGTGTCCCTACCCCCTTCACTTGTTTGAGCAGCGCGACTTGCGGGTAGCTCTCCGTGGCGATTTTCTCCATCCGCGCGTCGTATTCCTTGATGCGCTCGTTCAGCGATTCGACTTCTGCCAACAGCGGCTCCAGGGCCTCTCGCAACTCCACACTCAATTCCGCGGCCAGCTCCCGGCTCACCTGCCCCGTGCCACACTTGCGCAGCCGTTCGCCATATGATTTCGCCAACCCCCGCGCAGCGTTCACCAAGGCGGTTCGTGCACTCACCAATTCTGCCCGTGCCCGAATCACCGTCAGATGAATTTGTGCTTTCGCGCTGCGATGCCGCACCGGCCCCAACAGCTCAGGATCGATTCTGGCCAGCCGTGCCAGTGTCCGCGCATCGTGTCGATCATCTTTTCGATTGCTCTTGCTGATCAATTGCACCTTTTGCGCGTGCGCCACGAGCACCTCGTGTTCCAGCTCCCTTAACAGCCGGCTTACCCACGGGGAATGTGTTCCGGTCTCCAGGGCGATGAGACTTCGCGGTATCCTTGCAAATGTCTGCTTCATCACTTCCGGCGTCGTCGGTAGTTTCTGTTCCAGAAGGACTTCGCCCGCTTCATCCAAAACGCAGTAGAACGACCAGCGATCGCCGAGGTCCAGACCAATCGTGAGTTTGTGTCCTTTGAAAAATCATGTTTCCATTTACCCGAACAGTGCTAGTCTTTTTCATTGCCGGTCTCCTTTTCTTTGTGCCTTGAGCACGTCGATCATTGGGAGCGTATCGCATCCCGCGGAGACCGGCCTTCTCATCCCATCTGATTAACTTGCCGTTCCAACCAGAACTCGGCTTCAACCGCAGTCGTGGTTCCGCACGATAAATCGCATTAACAGGTGGCCGATGTTGCTCACGGGAGTGTGTCGCCTGAGGCGGTTGATGCGAAATATCCAATCTCGAAGCCCAGGCTATGGCTGCCAAGCCTACTCACTCGGGTAATGGTTACACTGTGGGGGCACGTAGCTCAGTTGGAAGAGCACATACTAATGGAGCAGGTGGTCATTCGGACGAAATTCTACTAGACTCATTTTAGAATCATATAGTTGCAGTGGGCGTGTAGCTCAGCTGGGAGAGTACCTGTTTTGCAAGTAAGCGGACTAAATCACATAAGTGCCGCGTCTGGTGTCGCTTACACGGAAACGCGCGGTGCAACCACCCTCTCGAATTGGACTGACGTTGGACCGAAAGCCTTGGGCCGCGCCGGCGCGACGAAGCATCATCTTGAGAATCAGGTCACGAATTATGACCGCTGAAGGGATCGGGACGATAGCGTTCAGGATCAATCCGACAACGAAACCTAAAATCAGAAATCCGATGGCCTCCGCTGCGAACAGAAAGTAGCTAGTTCAGAGGTTTGGGGAACGTAACGCCTTGGATTCAGTGGTCACGAATGGCGAAGGCTTCAGCTTTTCGAGAGCCGCTTTGCAAACAGCAAGATGATTTGCGACCTGCGCTGGATCGCCGAGGTCGAACCCTGCCGAGCTTATGACGGCCCGGTTCGGGATTGCTTGCCAAATGGTGAGGCTTTTCTCGTACCAAGAAATGGCCTCTCTCCGATAGTAAATCTGTTTAATAGGATATTTTATTCTGCGGGCCAGGTAGAGTGCTACATCGCCCAAGCCGGAATAAGCATCCGCCAATGTGTACTGTGCTTGCTGATTCTGATTGAGGGCATTGCTACTGGCGGCTGGCTCCATCACTTGTAATGCACGTTGGTATGTCTCGTGCGCCTCATCAACTCGCCCGAGTCGAAGCAGAGTCGCTGCAATCTTGACGTCTGTCGCGGCCACGTTTAGCCGCGCATCGAGATTGTGTTCATCCAACCGGGCCAGACCCGAATAAAAACTGAGGGCCTCTTTGTACCGTTCCAGGGCCCCTGCCGCATCGCCCGTGCGGATTAGGGTCTCAGCCTCCATGACACCGTGCTGTGCTAGGCCGCCGCGAAAGGCACCGTGTTTCGGATCAAAAGCGATTAGCTGCTTGTCCAATGCAATTGCGCGGCGGATCGATGCCAAACCCTCATCCAGTCTTCCCAGTCTCATTAAAGTGCCCCCCATATCACAGTAGGCGCTCGCTAGGTCCGCACGGGCCTGTATGTCTTGGACGTCTCGTTCCGACAAGCTCTTGAAAATCGCTAGTTCCTGGCGGAAGTTGGTCAAGGCCGATTGAAACCGACCATCCATGATCAGTACGGCACCAATTACCGAAGAGATCGCCCCAACGCCGCGTTGAAACCCAGCGTTATTTGACCGGGCGGCGAGCGATCGGAATGTGTTCAGCGCGACGCTCAAGTTCTCGACTCCTTCCGATCGTCGCCCCATCATTAGACCCTGCAGACCTCCAATATGTTGATAAAGCAGCGCATTTTGGTGGGCGAGAGCAACACTGCCCGGGTCGTTTTTGAGAAGTTGGGAGGCTATTGCAAGAGCTTTTTCGAAGTGGTTCAGCGCTGCTGAAGGATCGCTAAGGCCCGTGCTAGATGAATATACGCCGGATTCGATATTCCCTAGCGTCATGTAATCCCATCCCAACTCTGACGCCGCGGATTGATTATTTCTCATTGCCGAATCTAAAACGGAAGTTGCAACGGCCACCGCCTTCTTCGCATGCTCAAGTGCACCGCCTATATCCCCTGACTCCAAATCCGCGTTCGCGATGGCTCGGTGGATCTTAGCAAGCCGAATTGCATCGTCAGCATAGCCCTTGCCATTCTGTGAGAGCTTTTGAAGAAGCGCCAGCGACTTGCTGTAGCTTTGTAGGGCCCCGGCGCTATCGCCCAATGAAGCATTGAGAGGCTTGCCCAACACATCACCCAGGCGCTCGTAGGCAGAGGCCACCTCGCGGAGCAGACCTGGATCGGCGACTGCCTCTTGAGCAAGGCTGTCCAAATACTGCACCGCGCGGTCCACCAGGACTTTCCGTGCTGCCGTGGAGCCCGGAAGATCTCGGATGCTGTCGTGGATATCAAAAAGCAGCGAATTCGCCAACGCGCGTACATCATTGAAGCGCCGTTCTGCACGCGCTTGCTGAGCCTGCGCGATACGCGCTTCCCGCAGGGTGTGGCTGGCGAATTGTTGTTTTGCCCATATTTCCTTGGGATTTCCCTTCCTGCTACGATTCTGCGATGAGCAATCTCGTCCCTCTTTTTGTCCATTTCCTTGCTACCCTGGCCCGCTTGCTCGGACCTAGGGGCGTCCGTTCCATAGTTGCGGAGTCCCTTATCCTTAAGCACCAACTCTTGATAGTGGCTCGCTCACGGCAACGATCGCCGAATTTATGCACGTCGGACCGCATCCTCGCCGGCTTAATG
>QHYH01000150.1 GCA_003223215.1 Acidobacteriota bacterium | reverse complement strand
TTCCGGTGATGTAAGCAAGCATGCGAGCCCAAATCATTCCAGAGCCTCCGTAAACTTGATCGTCGAACCCGGATTGTACATGCTCTTGAGGTTTCAGAAAGCAGCTGTGTGAGGAAATTATGAGACCGGAAACCAAGCCTTTTCAATACGTTTGAGATTTTTGACCACACGAGGTCGCGCGTCTGAGAGGTTTGAGCCTCTCTCCTGCGAACCAGCAAGACCCTACCCTCACTAATACCCTCACTTAGAGTTTCTACCCTTACTCGTCTCGTTGCGCCACCGCGCGGCAGGCCCCTTGCCACGGCAAGTCACCTCGCCCGAACTTCTCAAATCGACCAGCAGCTTCCGAATCCATTCACGGCCAACACCAGGGCACGCACGCTCTATATCCGCTAAGCGAAAGTCTCCGAGTTGAGCGCGAATGGCTCCCAAGACCATTTCTGCCTTCGCTCCCTTCGGCGAACCCAGTTGACTAACGCGTTCTTCGAATTCTCGGTACGCACTCTTTAGAACAAAGAGAATGTAATTGATGAACGGCCAGGGATCGTGAGTACCTTCATGCCATCGCTGGGAACTTTGCTCCAGAGTCTCATAGTAGCGATCCTTGTTCTCCTCAATCACACGCTCCAAGCTGACATAGCGTCCGACTTCTAAACCGATGTGATAACTCTGCAAGAGAAGTAGCAATCTTGAGACTCGACCATTTCCGTCCCTGAACGGGTGGATACATAGGAAATCTAAATTCATGCCAGCTAAGAGAATCAAGGGATGGATTCGGCGCTGTTCAAGGCAATCCTTCCACAGCGAAAACAATTCATGCATCTGTGTTGCAGTTTCACTCGCTGGAACAGTTCGGAAGCGGACTCTTTGCCTTCCGTCGGGCGACTTCTCAATGATATCGGAGTCTTTTTCTTTATATTGCCCCGCGTCCCCAATTCCGCCCCGAGTCAATCTGTGAAGTTCTCGAATCGTGTCCTCAGATACGGGTAGTTGTTTACCCTGTTCGTGAATCCGTTTCAGAGCATCTCGATACCCGCGAATTTCTTCTTCATCTCTGTCGCGCAGTTGCTTGTGGCCGAACACAATGGTTCCAACGCGCGCCTGATCCGCAACAACCCCCTCAATCCGGTTTGATGAAACCGCGCTTTCGATCAAAGCGTGTTCTCGCAGGGCTTTGAGTGTCTGAGGAGATTGGTTTGTAAAAAGCTCTTGTTTTCCTCGCGCCTCTCCCAAGTCTGCCAAGTACCAGGAGGTGTTCGCCGGAATCGCCTCGATTCCGGTTACGAATTGTCGCAGCGTTCTCACGAATTCTTCCTTTCAGCGATACCCTTGCCGAACGAGGTGCTGTCACAGTCGTCTGTCATAGCTTGTCACAGCAACGACGACTGGAATTCATCGAGCGGCTGTCGAGCGACGTGCCGGTGCATCCGGTGACGCTTGCCATCGCGCGACTAGCGGGGCGCATCGAAGGCCAACAGGAAGCGATGGGCATCCAGTTTGCGTTCGAGGATTTGTTGATCGGCGCGACAGCGTTGCACCTCGGCTACGAAGTCGCGACGCTGAACCTCCGCGATTTCCAGAGAATCCCCGGTCTTTCCGTGATCCAAACTCTGAAGGATTGACCGCCGACGAAATCTCCCTCGCTCTCGCTGCCGTCAACCGGTACGCGTGCTCGCACTCATGGTCCGGGACAACCACGTCATTGAACGGCCTCGCTGTTACCGAATCACTGCGATTCACGCGTTTGGCGCTTGAGAACGGCGAGACACCAGGAATCACCCTTACCCACTTTCGGAATGAAAGACACAGCTTCCCATCCTTGTCGACCCAAGGAGTCTAATTGTTTCTCGCTTTCTGCCAATGAGTTTTCGGCTCCTTGCAAGTCGAGCACCTCAATCTTATATTCCCACATAATCTTTCACTCCTTTGTGTGGCGCGACGCTTCGATAGTCTGTCGAGCCCAAACGTCACCTCTCTTTTATTTACGGCGAATTTTATCGCGCTCCGCATCGGCGTACAGATTTGCGAGGCTTCTGGAGGCACCGAACTGGGGTCCGATCCATTGGTAGACCGAATCATCTCTGCCATCATGAACATCGTGAATGGCAGCGCGCACTTCTTTATACGACTCAAGTCGCTTAAGAATCGTGTGAATGACAGCCAGGCTATTTTGGTACCCGTCTATCGGGAAATTTAACTGCCTGAGGCTAGCGCGGAGCTCGATAGGTGTCAGCCCTCTTCGCCCCGCCGCTCTCAAGGCAGAGCGACAGGCACTCGTGAGTCCGTCGAGTCTCAATTCGGTAGTCACGTCGTCACCCTTTCCGCTTTGTTCGCCAAGAACGGCGAGCGCCGCAACCTTGCGGCGCTGTCTGGCGATCTGCACCTCAAGCTGCTCCATGCGCTCCAATAGATCACGGAGAACATCGCGTGCCTTTCTCAGGTCAGCTCTATACTCTTCCCGCATTTACCACACATCTTTGCACAGCATGTGTAAACGTCAAGCAGAAAGGAAAGCGGTCCATAATTGCTTGCCGGTTTGAAACAGATGGACATAATCATGGCAAAAATTCTTATGTTCACACTGCTCTCAAGACTTTCAGCAACGGGGGCTCTCGTTGCATTTTTTGTTACAGGCGCCCCGACTGCGGGACACGCGTCCACGCAGAAGCCGAAGCAGGAAGTACTATCGCCACAAGAAGTCTTTAACCACACCTCGCGTCCGTATTCGTAGCGGAATCTCTTGATGGTGCGGGAACTGTGATCGCGAAGGGAAGCGCTGTTGTTGTGGCTCCAAGTGAGGTCGTCACCAATCGACACGTCATCGAGGACGGAGTCTCCTTCCGCCTCAAGCGCGGCGCGGAGACGTGGCCTGCCACGATTAGTCATCTTGACGCCATCAACGTTGCTAAGGAAGTTTTCGAGAAGAAATGAGTCACGAAAGGCTACCGCGAGGGAAAGTCATGCAAAAACAGGATCATGGAACGAGCAACCTGGAGTTACTCGACGTGAGGGGCAGTGGGGAAATTTCATGAGCAGGAAGCGTCGGAAATCTATCATCGCGCTCCCGCTGATGGCGGCGTTCCTTTTCACTTCCGCGAAGGCACAAGAAACCCGAAAGAGCAAATCTGATCCGCTGATGATCCAGGAGCAGGGTAGCTTCGCTGTCGGCGGGTCGGTCACCACCGCTCCCGGCACCTTTGACCCCATCAAGCAGGGCTCGTACAACCCTGCCGGCACCGATCCCGCAGGCCAGAGGTTGCACGGCGATCACGCTTACGTCTTCTACCAGGTCCCCTCGACCCGGAGGCGCTCAACCAGTTCTTCCGGCAGATGGTTCCCAACACCGGCCCGTACGACGCGCAGGTGAATACGGAAGCTGTTTCGACGCTATTCAGCAAGATCGGGCCGGGCATTCTTGTCACGCACTCACAGAGCGGCGGGCTAGGCTGGCGCTCGGCCATTAAGAACAGGAATGTGCGCGCCAGCGTCTCCTTTGAGCCGGGCTTCGACTTTCCTTTCCCCGAGGGAGATGTGCCACCGCCTATGACGCTCGGCGGCAGAGCACTGAGCCCTATCACAGTGTCTCAGTCGGAGTTCATGCTCCTCACGAAGATACCGATCGTCATCTATTACGGCGACAATATCCCCGACAAGCCGAGCGTGAATCCCGGCCAGGAGCAGTGGCGCATTTTTTTCGAAATGGCCAAGAGGTGGCGGGATGTCGTGAACCGCCATGGCGGCGATGTCACCGTCGTGCACCTGCCCGAGATCGGTATCCGGGGCAACACGCATTTCCCGATGTCGGACCTGAACAACGTCCAGATTGCGGACCAGATGTCGAAATTCCTTTCAGGAAAAAAGCTGGACTAATCCGCTACTAAACCACGCGGCGCTTCTGCCTCACTTGTTTTATGTGTCAAGGTAAGTCGCTTGGGTTGGGTAGTTTCCCGGGCAAGCGGGAAGTTATCGAATCGTCCGTCGGATTAGTACCTGCAAACACGCTTTTCTTCAGAATGGCAAATCGGTCGTTTGCGATAAATTGCGCCGTGAAGTTGAATCCCATTCCACTTCAGCCGGCGGACACGCGTTCATTCATTTTCGAGGATCTGCCTTACGTCGCGTTTGCCGTGCAGAATGCGAATAATGTGGAGCGCATCTGCCTCCAGAGCGTAATAAATCCGAATAGCCTCAAATCCAGCGACAGGCCATGAGCGAAGATTTTGAACTCGCGGATTGCTAGAGGAGTATCGAGGACCCACGTGAGGATTCTGGCTTAGTGATTGAATAGTGCGCTTGACGGCTTCACGGAAACGAATGGCTCGGGAGCATCCGCAGAGTGGAGGTAATACCGGAACTGACGTACGATGTCGTTGCTGGCGGCCTGTCGATACAGAACCTTCACGAACGCGGGCTGGCCTTGTGCTCAGCCAAGAGCGCATCCGTCTGCTTCGTTACGGAACTCCAAAACTCATCTTCTGTGAGTTGCTCTGAGGCGAGCCCTTCAGCGAGCAGGGTGTCGAGTTCCTCCGGTGTCCCCGTGAAACCCGGCACTGTGCGTTGCTCAACGGCTGTCAAAGCAGCTTCGACAACTTGATCAACGGATTCGTAAGCACCGCGGCTGAGGACCGCTCGAATCCGGCGCTCCTGTTCCGGCGTGAGACGAATCGTCATGGTGTGGTTGCTCCTTGGGTTCGTCATCTTCAGGTTAGGGCAAAAACTGCCGTCGGGCAAGTCGGATGCGGCTTTGGCGGCTTTGGTCAGGCCGAGCGTGCGGTCAGGCCTGGAAGCGTATAATAATGTTGAGGATAAGACTCGCACGGGCCGTGACAGTGCGGGATTCTAACCAACGACAGGGCAGCGTTCTAACCAACTGGACTACGTCCCCAACCGTGGAATCAACTTAGCGTAAAACCTTGCAAATAAGGACTTTGCAAACTCCGCATACAGCGCACTGTTCGCCCGGATTGCCTGTAATAGCAGCCCTTCTTGGCAAGACCGCCTGTAAATATCAGCGCGCTCATGCGAGACTCATACTAGACTCGAGCAAGAGGCAAACCAGTATTCCGAAGCAGAGTATTCGGCCGGCGAACCCCCCGCTACTCCCGACACATGTTGCTGATGCCAGTCGCCCGGCGATATAACTCGTTCGCAGCAGCCCAGCGGCTGGACTTATCGCTTGGGAATCTCCACTTCGGTGTAGCCGCCTGGCTTTGCCGCGTTCACCGCGGTAGCAATGCTGCCGAGATGCAAACGCACTATCGGCCACTGCGAGTTCGCAAGCACCAAAACGGAAATCTTGCGGCCAGTCAGGTTTTGCTGATACTGGATATTCTTGTCTGTCGTGAGCAGTACTTGGAAGCCGGCCGCCTCCGCGGCGTTCAGCAAATCACCGTTAGAGACCTTGTCCCAGCCGCGCTCTCGCGCCTCAACAACAGTGTGCCCCACAAGCGCTGGCGCGATGCCGCTCGGCGTGCCGTGGTCAAAGAGAACGAGCATCGTTGGACGTGGACGTAGGGACCTCAACCGGTGGCGGATCCAGGCTGCGAGCTGCAAATTCGAGCACAGTCCGGATCTGTTCCGGCGTCACATGGAACTGCTCAACGATTTCCTCGATGCTGGCGCCCGCTTCGAGATTCTCGAAGACCGTCGCCACGGGCATCCGTGTACCTCGAAAAACCCATGCACCGCTGCGCCTGCCCGGCACGCTTTCCACTACCGGACACTGCGACCAGTCAAGTGCTGCCATCGCGAATCTCCTTTTGTTATTTTAGCACATGGTTGTGTTTCACCTTCGGGTGCAGGACGTTCTCCACTGGACTCTCAACGGGCTCGTACATTTCCGGCAGTGGGCCATCTTTCGGCACGTAAGCCACATCGCGGGGAACATGGGGGTTCTTCGGGTCCGGGTCCTGGTAGACCACCGCGAAGAGGCGTCCCACACCCTCCGGACTCAAGTGGAATGCTCGCTGGCCGTTCGGCGTATTCGGTCCGTCGGTCAGGACAGGGACGTCCGGCACGTCGTATCCCGCCCAGCGCTTTGCTGTCTCGTCCCACCAGATGATGGGCTCCGAGCCCGGATATGGTTTGCCGTGTCGATCGCACGACGCTCGGTTGTAGAGAATGCGCATGTTGTTCGGCCAGGTCCATGCGAAGTTGGGATAGAGGCCGAGACCTCCGGGATCCGTCTGCGAGTCCCGGCGTTTGGAGAGGTTTACCCCGCCGCCGAAAACCCCAGCGTAGATCCAGGCCCCGGAAGAGGTCGAGCCGTCGGGCTGCAAGTCGGCTACTCTCTTGACCAGATCGCCGGCCTTCAGGTTGGCGCCCGGAACGTCATGCAGCGCACGTCCGTTGATCTCGCGCAGCACGTCCTCGGCAGTGGTGTAGGTCCAAAAGGCCTTCTTAATGATCTCGTCTTTCGGGTCGGCCGAATCCTTAATAACATCGCGCACGCGGCGGAATACGAGATCGACGATTTCGCCGTCGGGTTTGGCCTCCCCGGGGGGCTTCACCGCCGCGTGTCGCCACTGCACCAGGCCGCCCGAGTTGCTGATGGTTCCGTTCTTTTCCATGAAGAACGGGGCGGGCAGCAAGATCACCTCCGTGGAGATGGACTTCGGGTCGACACCCGGTCGACGCCAGAACGTCGCCGTTTCCGTCTCCCAGATCTCCTGAACCACCAGCGTCTCTAGCTTTGCCATCGCCTCGAACGTCAGATTCAGGTTGGGCATAGTTCCCGCTGGGTTCTGGCCGACAATCCATAGCATCTTCATTGTTCCGGCGAGAGCGCTCTCGAAGATCGACATGGTACCGTAGTCTTTCGCGGCGCTTCGCTTAGGCAACCAGGCATAGGCGAAATCATTCTCGGGAGTGGCTGCATCTCCGTAGAACGCTTTGAGCGTGTTGACGAGGAATTTGCTGTCCGCGGTCCCGTTCCTCTTCGTGTACTCGGCAAGGGTGGGCTCTGCGTGGGCCGGATAGTTGAGATAGCCGGGCATGTAGTTGTTGAGCACGCCCATGTCGCACGCGCCCTGCACGTTCGGCTCGCCCCGCAGCGCGTTGACGCCGCTACCCGGCTTGCCCACGTTGCCAAGCAAGAGCTGCAGGATGGTGAACGCGCGGATTCCCTGCACGCCGGTGGTGTGCTGGGTCATTCCGAGCGCGTACAGGATGGCTCCCGGGCGATTCTTGGCCATGGTTTCCGCGATCTGCTGGATTTGCGTCGCCGGGATGCCGGTGATGCGCTCGCCCACTTCGAGCGTGTACCGCGAAACGAACGTCTTGAGGCGCGTGAAGACACAGTGCGGGTCAGCCAGGTTTGCGGCGACGCGCGGCTTGCCTTTTGCATCAAGCTGATAACCCCAGGTCTCCGTGCCGTACTTGTGCTTCTCCGCGTCGAACCCGCTGAAGAGTCCATCCTTGAAGTCGAAAGCCGCGTGGCCCAAAAAGAGGGCGTTGGTATGGGTTGTGATGTAGTCTTCGTCGTACAGCTTGTGCACAAGGACGTAGTTAATTATGGTGTTGAGAAGCGCAGCGTCGGTACCGGGACGAATGCGCGCGTACATGTCGGCCGCCGCAGATGTCCGGGTGAATCGAGGGTCGACGTGGATGATCTTCGCCCCGTTTTCCTGGGCCTTCCGGATCCACTTGAAGGCCATGGGATGGTTCTCTGCCACATTGCTGCCCTCCACCAGAATCGTCTTGCAATGCTGGAGGTCAATCCAGTGGTTGGTCATCGCCCCCCGCCCGAACGCAGCCCCCAGACCGGGGACCGTCGGGCTGTGTCAGAGTCGGGCCTGGTGCTCGACGAAAGCGGTGCCGAGCAGGCGCGCCGCTTTTTGGAAGAGGTAGCACTCCTCGTTGGTGTTTTGTGCGCCGCCCATGAAGGCGATCGCATCCGTCCGGTTGACCGGAACCTCCGCGTCGCCGAGTTTCTCGGTGGCGATCCACGTCGCGTCGCGGGTCTTTCGAATCTTTTGCGCGATTCGTTCCACCGCGTTTTCCCACGAGATATCCTCCCATCGGTCGCTGCCCGGTGCCCGGTAACGAGGCGTGCGAAGCCGGTTCGGCGAGGTGTGAGTCGCGAACATGGATATGCCTTTAACGCACAGGGATCCGCGGTTCACGATGTGGTCGTAGTCGCCTTCCATGGCAATGAGCTTGCCTTCGCGTACGGCGGCGATCATGCCGCACCCGCACGAGCAGAAGTTGCACGAGGTAGTGAACTCATTGACGTTTTCGAGCTTTAACCTTTGTGTGGCGGCCCTCACCGTGGACACATCGAGTAGCTCACCGAGCGCTAGCCCTGCGCCACCGCCCACCGTCAACCTCAACCAGTCTCGGCGGTTGATTGATGTTAAGCCCTGTGTCCTCGGACCACGGTCTACTTGATCCTGAGTTTCCGTTCTCGGATTGCCGATCGGGTCCATAGTTAGGGCTCTCCTCCCATGGGGGTGAAGGATATTGTCCGCGCGATGACCTTGGTCTGCGACGCAAAATGAACCGCCTGTTTTTATCCACAAGTCGGCCATTCCGGTTGCGTAAACGATTATGTCTATCTTGGAGCCGATGAAGCCTGTCATTTTTGACAGCTTCTCTTCTGTCGTGGTCTCCCTACTCTGCTGCCGCCACGCGGGTTAATTGGCAGAGCGAAACCGAGGTGACGATTGGCCCTGTTCAAAAAAAGCTTCCCTGCGGTGCGTGCCGTGGTGGCCGCAGCTTTGTGTTTCCTGGCTGTGGTCGTTCCAACGAAACAGAGCCGGGGCGAGCCTGGCTCGCCGCAAAAAGCCAAGTTTTACCAGCGGCCCACCGACGCTTCGCTCTATGTTGGTTCCGAAGTGTGCAAAAGCTGCCACGAGGACACGCCCACTAAGGATTTCTACAAGAACTACGAGGCTTCTCCGCACTTCGTAACCACCATGGACAGCAAGAAAGGAGCACAGTGGCAGGGTTGCGAGGCTTGTCATGGGCCGGGCAAGGAACACGTCGATGGGGGCGGAGACAAAAGTAAGATTTTTACCTTCAAGGACGTTTCGGCACAGGAAGCGAGTGCCCGCTGCCTGGATTGCCATCAGTATGGCGAAGAGCACGCAAATTTTGGCCGCTCTGCGCACCTGCAAAACAACGTTGGGTGCACCGATTGCCACTCGCCACATCACGCCAAAGAAAGCCAGTTTCTGATGAAGGAAAAGGAGCCGCAGCTCTGTTACGGCTGTCATCTCGAAACAAAGCAGCAGTTCACGCGCACCTTCCATCACCGGGTTAACGAGGGATTAGTTAGATGCGACGACTGCCACAATCCGCATGGTGGATTCCTGGTTCGCCAGGCGCGAGCGACTATCTCCGAGGACACCGTCTGTTTCAAATGCCACACGGACAAAGCCGGTCCCTTTGTCTTCGAGCATCAGGCAGTGAAGATCGAAGGTTGCATTTCCTGCCACACGCCTCATGGCTCGTCCAATCCGCGCTTGCTCAAGCGCAGTCAGGTGAACCTGTTATGTCTTGAATGCCATTCGCTCACCGTGGACGCCGGAGCTCCCGCCATACCTACGTTTCATAAGCAAGACCAGAAGTATCAGGCTTGCACCCTTTGCCATGTGGCCATCCACGGCTCCAATTCGAGCAATGTGTTCTTCAAACCGTGAGGAGTTGGGCGATGCACAGAGTCAGAACCGGCCTCGCATATCTCTTTTGCTGCTTTCCGAATGCCTCGATCTTTCTTTTCGGTGCGGCTCTCCTCCTGTTTGCCGCAAAATGTTGCTCCGCGCAGCAGGCAGATCCGGAAGGCATGGAGCAAGGAAATTACAACATCAAGCAATCCGTGGAATTCGGCTACCGCTTCACAGACGTTACCGGTAGCCAGGCAGCTTATGACACGTTTGTCAATCTCCAGCAAGGTCCGCGGTTGCTCGACTTCACGACCGAGATGAGATCCCTGAACCATGAAGGTGCGTTCTTCGATCGACTGTTCTTCAGCAATTTCGGTTACGGCGGAGACCCCCAAAATGTATCCAGGCTGAACATCAGCAAGAACAAATGGTACAACTTCAGCACGCTCTTTCGTCGGAACGAGTACGCATGGGATCATTCGCTGCTCGCGAATCCGTTGAATCCGGTCACGCCGGCGTTCGCGAATGCTCCTCCGGGTTTTACTCCGATTATAAGCACGTCGCCTCACCTCTACAGTACGCGCCACAAACTCAGCGATTTGGACCTTTTGCTGCTCCCGCAATCCAGGATTCGATTCCGCTTTGGCTACTCACGAGGAATTTTCGAAGGCCCCGGATTCAGTTCCATCCATCAGGGCACCGAGCAGCTGCTGTTTCAAGACTATAAAACAACCCTAAACAACTACCGTCTCGGTGTCGATTTCCGAATCTTGCCGAAAACCAACATCAGCTATGACCAGATCTGGAGCTATTACAAGGGAGACACCGGCGCTAACGATCAGAATCAGCTCTTCGCACTTTCTAACGGAGCTCTCGTGGACATAGGCGTCGCGTTGAACGCCGGAGCGAGTCAGCCTTGCTCCAGTACCTTCCTCGCGGGAGGTGTTGTCAATCCCGTTTGCAACGCTTACTTCGACTACCTCCGCCACGGCAGGACCCGCACCAACGCGCCTACCGAGCAGCTGAGCCTGCAATCGAACTACCTGCCGGGCTGGGATCTCTCGGCCAAAGTGAGTTATACCAGCGGAAGCACCAACGTGTTTGACTGGCTCGAGAATTGGAACGGTCTCGAATCAAAATCGAACACACGGGGCGAAACAATCACTGGACCGGTCTTCGGCGAGCGCGTGGCGACAACAGCTGATTTCGGGGCGACCTGGCACCTATCCAGCGAATTGAGCTTCATCGATTCGTTCCATTATTCGAATTTCCACAATCCCGTCGCGTTTGACCCCTCCGCGTGTTCCTTTTTCGCCCCGAATCTCCTTACGTCCCCGACCGTTTTTTCGCCCGCGGTGGCCTTTCCGCTTACTTGCACGGTGCCCTCGGGCGCTGTTGCCGGCACTCCCGCCCACACCTCAAAATCCGGTCCCGACCTTTCAATCGCCGAGTCCAGCCTCTTCCTGAAACAGGATGAAAAAACCAATCTTGCAGAACTCGAGTACCAATTTTCGCCGCGGCTCGGAGCTCGGCTGGGATTTCGCTACCGCCACCGATCGATCAACGACAAGGACTTCGAAGCGGTCTCCGAAGTCTTTTTTCCGGACAATGCCAATCGTGGGGACTGCGCTCTCGAGAACGGGGTGCTTCCCGTGGGCTGCACGCCCAACGGCGACGGCTCATTCACATTCAGAACTCCACAACCCATCGAACTCGATACCGGCGAAACTTTCATTAACGAATACTCAGGCGTCTTCGGCATTTGGGTCAAGCCTTTGCCTGCCTGGAGGATTAGCTTCGATACCGAATTGATGAGCGCGGACAACTCGTTCACCCGCATTAGTCCGCGACAGTCGCAGGAATATCGTGTTCGTTCGACATACAAGCCTGCCCCCTGGCTGAATCTGAGCGGATCCATCACCATCTGGGAAGCCCGCAACAACGTACCGGAGATTGACAACCTTCAACACAATCGTTTCTATGGTTTCTCGGCATCGTTGCAACCGAGAGAATCTCTTGGGCTGGAGCTCGGCTACGACTACAATGACGTCTTCTCCCAAATTCTGATCTGTTACGTCACCAGTGTTCCGCCCCCCGGATTAAGTCAATGCCCCGGCTCGTCACTGGTGCAGCAGCTCTCGACTTATACCAATACGTCGCATTATGGCTACTTCCTCGCGAACTGGTCGCCTGGGAAGCGCCTTACGCTGCACCTAGGCGCGAACCTTACCGGCACGAATGGCTCAGTGTTGATTCTCAGTCCTACCGCACCGTCGGGGCCGCTCAATTCATTTTGGGCTCAGCCTGTCGCGGGCTTCGAATATAGGTTTGCAAAAGGATGGACCGGAAAGGCCTATTGGGGTTATCACGGCTATCACGAAGATGAGACTGCCCAATCGCCTCAAGACATTTTCGTTCCACGCAACTTTCATGCAAATTTGGTCACCCTTTCTCTTAGGTATGCGTTCTGAAGAACCCTCGATTCTAATTTGGGAGGAACCTGCACTATGAAAACCAAATCGATGTCGAAAATAATTTGTCTCGCACTCGCAACTATTGTTGACGTTCCGGTTCTGCTCTTCGCCAGGACCGGGGCGGACGACAAGAGCGCTGCAACTTACAAAGCGAAATGCGCGTCATGCCACGGCGCTGACGGGAAAGGCGATACGCCTGCCGGCAAGAGTACCAAAACGCGTAGTTTCGCGGACCCGGAGGTAGTCAAGGCGAGCGACGACGATTTCGCCGGGATCATCGAAAAGGGCAAAGGGAAGATGCCCGGCTATAGCAAGAGCATGAAGCCGGACGCGATCAAGGACATGGTGGCCTACATTCGCAGCTTGGCAAAGTGACCCTACCGAAAGGCCCTCGCGGCGAGAGGATCGCACGATTCCTGTCGCAGTCAGGACCTGTGAGATGACAATGCCTACTCTTTTGCTACTTGTTCTGATCGGAATGACCATTGCTCTGATCGCCGTATTCGTCTTTCGCCCGCAAATCACGCAGACCCAGGCGGGGAAAATCGCAGCATTTCTGGCCTTATTTGCCCTGCCCGTCCTTTGCGCGGGAATGGGTGCGTCGAGCGAACTCTTGCACGCCAAAAGTACAAAGTTCTGTCTTTCGTGTCACATCATGAAACCGTACGGCCAGAGTCTTCGCGTGGATGACCCGACCCATTTGGCAGCAGCACATTTTCAAAACCGTCGTGTGCCTACGGACGATGCTTGCTACTCATGCCACACGAATTACGCAATGTTCGGTGGCATTAAGGCCAAGATAGGGGGCCTGAAGCACATCTATGTCTATTACCTGGGGACACCTCCTTCGCCTGAAAACATCAAGCTCTATGAGCCATACAACAATCGCGAGTGCTTGCATTGCCATGCGGGTGCGCGTTCATTCGAAGAAGGAGCCGTCCACACGGCAGACCCGGAACTACTACCTGCGCTAAGAACGAATAAGGTGTCGTGCATATCAAGCGGCTGCCATGAAGTCGTCCACGATGTGAAGGACTTAAAAAATGCCAAATTCTGGAAAGGCGGTAGCTGATGCTGAGTACGAATGCATTTGACCGAAAGCTGCAAATTTCTGGAATGATCCTCATCATCGGCCTCGTTGTCGAAGGCCTTTGCCTACTGAGTGGCAGTCCGATCGGATTTATCTTATTTGTAGGTGTTGGCGTCCTTCTCATTGCCATTGGCATGCTCCACTATCTCTATTCGCTGGCCTCGACCGCATCTTCATCAGTGAAATGGGATTAACCGGGGAGCGCCCGGACAAACCGGCATGTGCAAGGGATGAACGTAACACCTACCACGGCTCGGCATCTGCAGGAATCGAAGCCGGTCGACAAATTCACAGACTTGTCCAGGAATCTAAAATCATTCGGCCATGAGATACCAATGCGGCGCCGAAAAAACGTAAAGATGCCAACGGCGGTTATTCCCCTACATGGTTGTTCTCGAATAGATGCGTCGTCAGGGGCGATGACAACCTGGAATGAGTTTCCTACACGCAGTTTGTGAGATCATCACAGCCAATTCGGCTGTCACTCGCGCTCACCAAGCACTGGAAATATGAGCAGGTACGTAAGCGCTGGCTGTGCGTTATCCGACGTCGCAGCCAGAGGAGCCGGAATACGTGGGAGCTTTTCGAGCGTATCGCGGAGCAGTGGCTCCCCGTACCCAAGATCCTTCATCCCTATCCCCACTTGCGTTTCGACGCTACACATCCGCGGTAAGAGCCGGATGCGCTAATGAGCGCCAGTCCGGATCCGTGCGGGGGGCGCTGGGTAACCGGCGTCCCTACCGCGACCGACCCTATTGTTCCAGGTGAACTATCTGGGTCAAAAAGCACTTTCCATCAACCTTGACGTAATTGGTACGCGCGACATCAGATAGCTGCGTTGCGCTGGTGGGGTGTCGCAAACTGGCAATTTTTACAGTGGCATTACTCGCCCTTTGCGGCCATGGTGTGCTTTGTCACAACCCAGCACACTCGCCCTGCTTCAAGAAAGGGTTTCGCCCCGGAAGGAGCTTCAACGGGGAGGAGTCTCAACAGACACGCCATCAGCGCAAAGTCGATCCGCGCTGTTCTCACTGTCCGGACGTCTGATTCTCGCCCTTCTCTTAGGAGTGTCCTGTGCCCCCGAATGTGCGGGATACTCCGTCCTTTCGCATGAAGCTATTATCGATGCTTCATGGAAGGACGGCATTGAGCGTCTACTCTTGACCCGATTCCCCTCCGCTACTCCGGAGGAACTGCTCCAGGCACACGCCTATGCCTACGGCGGCGCAATTATCCAGGATATTGGTTACTACCCGTTCGGCAGTCGATTCTTCAGTGACCTTACGCACTATGTGCGAAGCGGTGATTTTGTACTTGCCTTGATCGAGGAATCAAAGAATCTAAACGACTACGCATTCGCACTGGGCGCTCTCTCGCACTACGCTGCCGATACCTCGGGTCACCAGCTCGCCACCAACCGAGCGGTTGCAATCATGTATCCCGGTCTGGCAAAGAAATACGGTCCTGTCGTTACCTATCAGGAAAAACCGTCCGCGCACCTGAAGGTGGAATACGGTTTCGATGTGGACCAAGTCGCCGAAGGAAACTACGCACCCAAAGCCTATCACGACTTTATTGGCTTTGAGGTTTCAAAACCGCTCCTCGAAAGAGCGTTCGCAAGAACTTATTCGCTCGATATGTCGAGCGTCTTTTTCAGTGTGGATCTGTCCATCGGGAGCTATCGCCACGCTGTTTCAACCGTGATTCCACGCATGACCAAAGTGGCATGGCATCTCAAGAAAGATGAGATTCAGAACAGCCACCCTAGCGAGACCAGGCAGGAATTCATGTACAACATCTCAAATTCGGGGTACCGCAAGGAGTGGGGCCACATCTATGAAAAGCCGGGGGGTTTCGCTCGCCTCAAGGCATTTTTCTTGCGTGTGGTGCCCAAAATCGGCCCGTTCAGCGGCCTCGCGTTTCATCCACCCACACCGGCCGTCGAACAGTTGTATATGAGCAGCTTCAACGAAACCTTAGACCACTATCGAGCGCTACTCCTTGCGCTACAAGAAGACCGCCTTCAATTGCCCAACGACAACCTTGACACCGGAGCAGTCACCGGAGCAGCGGCTTATAGACTCACTGATCAAACTTACGCCGAGTTGCTCGACAAAACGAGCGGCAAACCTGTCCCGGAAGCTCTGCGCCGAGACCTTCTTTCCTATTACGCCGATCTCGAAAAGCCCTTTGCCAACAAGCAGAACTCGAAGGCTTGGCATAAGCTCATTAAGGAATTGGACACCCTGAAATCGACGCCTCCTTCATCTTCCCGTGAAAGAGACAGACAAGTTAAAGGAGAGATCGCGGCGGCTAATTCTGCCGGGAACTCGGGAGGAAGAAGGGCAGAGCGTGACTTGCGAAAATTCTAGCATCCACCGCTGGCTAGGGCCTTCCCCAACCATTGTCTTCCAGGGACGCGTTTGTTGTGTGTCTGCCCCGCGGATACTGTCAATAGAGCTAGCGAAAATGAGCACGCACGCGCGGATGAAAAAGCTAGCGCCTGACGCTCTCGAAGCACATCCTTGAGTGCGTGCTCACGGCACGAACCCGCGGCGGTTGCACTTGCGGTTGCTTACCCCAGGGTGTATTTACGGAGTCTTAGGGGGAAACTGCAATGAAGAAGCCCGCCTTGCTAAAACTTGTTTGCGTCATCGTGACATGCGTCGCGCTCGCCCGCTCGCCGCAGCCTGCCTTTGCCCAGCGTGGTGGGCACGGCGGAGGAGGTGGCTTTCACGGCGGTAGAGGTTTCCATGGTGGCGCGGGGCACTTTGGTTTCAGCGGTGGGCATTCCTTTGGCGGCTACCATGGCGGTGGCTACTACGGCGGCTATGGCTGGCACGGTGGTTACGGCTGGCAGGGCGGTTACGGATGGGGAGGCAGATATTGGGGCTATCCGCGCTACGGTTGGGGCTGGGGATGGAGTTTTGGATTTGGCTTTGGGTGGCCGTATTGGGGATGGGGATACCCTTATGGCTACGTCTACAGTCCTTCGTATTACGCACCCTACCCCTACTACTATCCGGCGTATTGCCCTCCGGGCTCCGGGTGTTCCCCCGATGGGAACGACGACCCTCCGCCGCCAGATCCCACCCAGAAATCCCGAAGCGACCTCGCGAAGTCTTGGCGACCGTCGGCAAGAACGCCGAGCACGAACTATCCGATTCGCAATGTCACCGCGGTGGCGTCGCGTGCTCCGATTGTGTCGGTTGACAAGATAGACGCCACGACGAACAGCCACCGGGTCGCGGACACCGCCGTTGCCGAGCGGAATCCGAAGCTCCGCCCTGAAGTGCAGAAGGCGATGCGGGCTTTGCGCGAGATGCCACCGTTTGCACGCGAGAGGGCAATCGAGACCGGTCGCTACAGCCGCTTTTCGCCCGAGGAGCGGGAAGCTTTGAGAAATTTTGAGTAGCAACTGCCTGACGAACGACCAGAGCGACGCCACCGGAACGATGTGAGCCGCGTGAGACACGGGTGGTCTGGTGGAATACGCTTCGAACCGCGGGCATTTGGTGTTCGAACTTAGAGAGTAATAAGGAGGGCCGGCCACTGGAGACAATTGCTCATGACGGGACGTACGACTCGTAGCTCAAATCGGAGCTGGCCGCAGCAACTCGCGGTTGAATATCTCTTTGCCCTTTAAGGGTACTATCCCCACGTATAGTCATCAAAAGCCGACAGATAGATTGCTTACTGCAGACCTGAGATAGCGTCAAACCTAAGCTTAGGATACTGCAAACCCCGAAATGGTTGGCCTCTAGAGACAATTCGAACATCACCCGCTCCCCTTCCGGCGACCAGCCCCCAGCCCAAGTCGTTTCAAACAGCCAGGGTCCTATTTTCTCACTTGTTTTCGGCAGAGCTTTGGCGTACAGTGGCGCGGTGTGAGTATCTGCCGGATAATAGTCCCCTCCATTAACGTCCCGGCAGGCCCTCTGGTGTTGTATGGATCCATTCCTAAGACGACCTTCCTTTTCGAGAAGAAAGACATCGCGCGTCGATACCGTCGAGAGCGTGTCGGTTTATTGGCGCTGTAATGATCGAGACGATGTTTCGACTGTTGGGGACCTCAGCTTCGGAGGTCTGTTTATCAAGACGCGCGCGCCACGGCCTGTGGGAGCAGCGGCCACGATTGATTTTCTTGTGCAGGAGGGGCAGATCAGGGCCGAAGCTGTTGTGCGCCATATGGAAACGGCCAATGGGTTGGGGCTGAAATTCACAGCAATGCCTGAAGGAGACCGTCCACGTCTGGGGATGTTGATAACAAGGCTACGTCATTCCTCTCGATCCGCATAGGGAACTTGGAAAGGTGGCTCATGCTGAGGCAAGGAGTTCCGCGGACGGTACTGGATATTTTCAAGCCAGGCGACGAAGTGAGTCGTTCCGGAATCTATCAGGTCATTCACGCGAATCAACATGCCAAACCACACGAAGTTACATGCGTGTACAGCGACCGGTTTCCTCCGTGCAGAGACTGCAGACAGGATGTCCGGTTTGTTCTAATGCGCGGTGCGCAACACGTCGCAAGCCACGAGCATTTCAAGTAGCCGAGGCACTTTCCTGCCGTAGGTGCCCAAGAGAAGTTTCAGAGCGACATGGCTAAAGGTCGGTGGGCGGGGAAATCGCCGAAGCTGGCACTATGAGCGGGTTGGGCGGTTTGCGGAACTCATCGGACCCGGACACGAGAGCGGGGCTCGAGAGAACCGTTTTCTTAAGGTTCATTATAGTGCTTTTGCGTCGCTGCCTTTGCTGCTAAAGACAGCTTCCAACACTCCCGGGCAATCGCCCAATCTTCCTGTGCATGGATAACCAGAACGCGTATCGCCGAGTGCGTTGTGGCGATATCGCGATCCGAGCCGGAAGTAAGATTCTTTGCCGGATCAATGGCAAGACCAAGAAACGCGAAATTGCTGCAGGCTGCAGCTCGCACTTCGGCGGAGTTCTCTCCAATTCCTGCCGTAAAAACTAACGCGTCCATCCCGCTTAGAGTTGCAGCCATAGCGGCAATGCCAGACCGCAGGCGATGGATGAAAACCTCGAACGCGAGCTTCGCTCGAGCGTTTCCTTCTTGCATCGCAGAGACGACCATGCGCATGTCGGCTGAGAGGCCCGAAATTCCCAGCAATCCAGACTTGGCATTCAATATCTCGTCGAGGTCTTGTCCGGTGTGACCCTGGCGCAGCAAATACGTCAGGATGCCTGGATCTACGGACCCCGAACGGGTTCCCATCATTAATCCCTCGAGCGGCGTAAAGCCCATTGTGGTGTCGACACTGCGACCGCCTTGGATCGCCGCAAGCGAACATCCATTCCCGAGATGGCAGGTTACGAGCTTCAGGGCAGCAGGATCCTTCGCAAGCAGTTGGGCTGCGCGCTCGGCGCAATACTGATGGTTGATCCCATGAAACCCATAACGACGAATCCCCTGCCTGAGCCATTCGTAAGGACCAGGATACACAGCCGCTGCCTCTGGCAGGCCACTGTGAAAGCCGGTGTCGAAGACTGCCACTTGGAGAACGTCACCCATACGTTTCTCGATGATTTCAATCCCGTCCAGCTCAGCACGGTTGTGAAGCGGCGCCAGCGGGGACATGCTTCGAATCGCGGTCTTTACCTCTCGGGTGATTGCTGTCGGCTGGGTAAGTTCCTGTCCCCCGTTCACGATGCGATGCCCGACAACGTCGAGTTCGGAAAGACTGCTAAGAACGCGAGCTTGGCCCCGGGTTAGAGCATCGAGCAACCGAACCGTGGCTTCCGGACGCGGGCCAAGGGTGGTCGCCTGGTTGAGGATTGCTCCTGTCGAATTGCGCGTTTGGAGAACGACCCGGTCGCCTTGCCATTCAACTTGCCCGTCCCATAGAGCTGCCGTGGGAGATGGAGGCAACGGGTCGGTGAAGTCATACAGGCTGGCTTTTTGGCTACTCGATCCGGAATTGAGAACGAGAATTTTCATTCAATAGGACCACTTCCAGTCGCGAATTTCAGGCAGATCGTCTCCGCGCTCGCAAATGTAGTGCCTGTGTTCTACGAGCTTGTTGCGCAAGAATTGTTTGAAATGGGCGCCAACGCGTTGCAAGGGGGGCACGCGGTCAACCACGTCGCCCGCGAGGTGAAAGCGGTCTAAATCGTTCAAGACGGTCATATCGAAGGGCGTCGTCGTTGTTCCTTCCTCCTTGTATCCCCTGACGTGGAAGTTGTCATGATTGGTGCGGCGGTAGGTGAGGCGGTGAATCAGCCAAGGATAGCCATGGTAGGCAAAGATGACTGGTTTATCCGTTGTGAATATCGAGTCAAATTCACGATCAGAGAGTCCGTGGGGATGTTCAGTTGAGGGTTGGATCGTCATCAAATCGACCACATTGACGACGCGGATTTTGATATCCGGGAAATGCTGCCGCAACAGGTCCACTGCCGCCAGAGTTTCCAGGGTTGGGATGTCTCCGGCGCAGGCCATGACGGCGTCCGGCTCACTGCCCTTGTCAGTCGAGGCCCACTGCCAAATTCCGATTCCATTCGTGCAATGCGCAATGGCAGATTCCATATCGAGCCACTGCAAGGCAGGTTGCTTTCCGGCAACGATCACGTTTACATAGTTCCGGCTCCGAAGGCAGTGGTCGGTCACCGAAAGCAACGTGTTGGTGTCCGGTGGCAGGTAGACGCGCACGATGTCGGCTTTCTTGTTCACAACGTGATCGATGAAGCCGGGGTCCTGATGGGTGAATCCGTTGTGATCCTGGCGCCAGACGTGGGAGGTCAGAAGGTAGTTCAAGGAGGCAATCGGCCGGCGCCACGGGATATTCCTCGTGACCTTGAGCCACTTGGCATGCTGATTGAACATGGAGTCCACAATGTGGATGAAGGCTTCGTAGCAAGAGAAGAAGCCGTGCCGGCCAGTTAGCAGATAGCCTTCGAGCCATCCCTGGCACATGTGCTCGCTCAAAACCTCCATGACGCGACCGTTCGACGAGAGATGCTCGTCGGTAGGCAGAATCGGTTCCATCGTGACTTTGTCGGTGACTTCATACAGCGCATCGAGTCGATTCGAGGCCGTCTCGTCCGGACCGAATACACGGAAGTTTTTGGAGTCAGCGTTGAGTTTCATCACGTCCCGCAGGAAATTCCCTAAGACCCGCGTTCCTTCGGCAACCTCGGTGCCGGGTCTCGCTACAGGAACGGCATAATCGCGGAACTCGGGCATCACCAGATCCTTCAGAAGCAACCCGCCATTTGCGTGCGGATTGGCGCCCATCCTGCGGTTGCCGCTTGGCGCTAGTTCCGCGAGCTCAGCGATCAACTTGCCGCTCCCATCGAATAGCTCCTCTGGCCGATAGCTCTTCATCCACTCTTCCAGTATTTTCAGATGGTCAGGTCGAGACGCCAGGTCGGTGACCGGAACCTGGTGGGCGCGCCAGGTATCCTCGACCGGTTTCCCGTCCACCACCTTCGGACCTGTCCAGCCCTTCGGTGTCCGCAGGATGATCATCGGCCAAACCGGGAGGCCTCTCGGGCGCCCCGCACGCGCGTCGTTCTGAATCGCCTGGATTTCGTCTGTAACTCGATCGAGCGTGCCTGCCATGATTTGGTGCATGGCTTCTGGCTCATGACCTTCCACAAAATAGGGCTTGTAGCCATACCCGGTGAAAAGCTGCGTGAGCTCTGTGTCGCTAAGACGGCCAAGTACGGTCGGATTCGCGATCTTGTAACCGTTCAGATGCAGAATAGGTAGAACAGCGCCGTCGCGCGCGGGATTCAGAAACTTGTTCGAATGCCAGCTCGCAGCAAGCGGGCCCGTTTCGGATTCACCGTCGCCGACTACACAACAAACCAGAAGGTCCGGATTGTCGAAAGCTGCGCCGTAGGCGTGCGCAATGGAATATCCGAGCTCTCCACCTTCATGAATTGATCCGGGTGTTTCAGGAGCCACATGGCTGGGAATGCCTCCGGGAAAGGAGAACTGCTTGAACAGCCTCTTCATACCATCTGCACTCATGGGAATGTGAGGATAGAACACGCTATAGGTGCCCTCCAGATAGGTGTTCGCGACCAAGCCCGGTCCACCGTGGCCCGGACCTGTGATGTAGATGACGTTCAGAGCGTGCTTCTTTATCAGCCGATTGAAGTGAACATAGATGAAATTCAGCCCCGGAGTTGTGCCCCAATGGCCCAGCAGGCGCGGCTTGATGTGTCCGATTTTCAGAGCTTCACGCAGGAGTGGGTTTTCGTACAGATAGATCTGCCCGACGGAGAGGTAATTGGCGGCACGCCAGTAGGCGTGCATCTTGCGGAGCTCTTCCTTGGACAACGGTTGTTGCGATTCCGAAGACTTCGCTGAACCAACTGGTGCAGGAGTAGCCATAACGTCACGCTCCATGCCGCAAACGAAAGGACGAATTGTAGACCTCGTCCATCTTATCCCCGCGCTCTTAACCAGGCCATCGCCACTAGCTCAGAACGAAGTCCGCGAAAATTGCCTGCAAGCTGAATGTTCTGGCCACGGAATCGGAGTGCGATTTGACGGCTCGGCCTCCGAACAAAGTTGGTAGCAGGTCCGGGACGCGGCGCCGGCTGACATCGCGCGCAGCTGGCTGCGAGGAACACAAGCTCCCTTACAAATAACAGCGCGGGACGATGAAAAATGAAGATTATCCAATGGGATGCACAGAAGACCTGATTCCGGGGAATGGATAGTTATGCCGGGGTTCCGAATGATGAAGGTATCATCCAGTTTCTTTGCCGCTCGGCTACTCCTGGCGCAGCGCATTCATGGGATCAACACGGCTGGCCCGGCGCGCCGGTACGAGGCTCGCGAGCATCGCAGCCAGGACCAAGAACGGAATCATAATCATAAAGGTCGACAATGCGATCGGCTGCATTCCTTCTACCAGGCGTTCCAAAATGCGTCCGGCTGCCACGGCGGCAGCTGTGCCGATACCTAGGCCCAGGAAAATCATTCCCAGGCTTTGCCGGAGGACCAACCGCGTAACGTCGGAAGGGCTTGCGCCGATGGCCATGCGCAGGCCGATTTCCGGAACACGCCGGCCTGTCAAATACGCCAACACACCATAAATGCCGATGCACGCAAGCAGCAAAGCGAGAGCCGCAAAAATCCCAAACAAAAGCAACAGAAAGCGCTCTAACGCCAGGGAGTCATGAGCAAGCTGCTCCATGGTGTGCACCTGATACAGCACTTGGTCGCCGGCAGCACCGCGCAAGGCGCGCCGCAGCGGCCAGACGACGGTCAATGGCGGAACGCTGGTGCGCACCGCAATAGACATGAGCTGCGACCAGCGCGTCAGAAACGGCGGAGCCACCTGCGCAAATGGATAGTATAACTGCGCTCGCACCTGGGCTTGATCGTCGCCGGCGAGGCCCCAGTAGCGCACGTGGCCGACGACGCCCACGATTTTGTACGGCGTGGAGCACTCCACAAAAGTTTGGGTTGCTTGAACGCAGGGCATATCGGGAATCCACAGGTTCTTTCCGAGCGCATCCTGTCCAGGAAACGCGCTTTTCGCCAGGACATCGTCGACCACGATCACCGGCTCGCTTCTCATTCGGTCGTGGTCGTCGAAAAATCGCCCCTCTAGCAGCGGCATGCCCATCACCTTGAGATATTCAGGAGTCGCGCTGCTAGCCAGCACCACTGGCTGCCTATTCTGGGGCGGAACGTCGGCGCTCGTCCAATAGCCGAGTTGGTTGTTGCCTTCCCGCATGGGAACGATATCCACGGCGGTAGCGGACTCGACCCCGGGGACGCGCTTCGCGCGAGCGATTACATCTTCCCAGGCCGCGGGAATCTTCGCGGGATCGGCGAGCGTAGCCGGAGAAAGGCCCACGCGCATGACCAGGAGATTGCGGATGTCCAGTCCCGGATCGAGCGAGGAAGCATGCAATAGCGTGCGCCCGAGCATGCCGGCAGCAACCAGCAGGACAATCGCCAACGCCATCTCCGAGACGACGAATGCGGAGTGCAAGCGCCGCGCGCCGGCGGTCACCGTCCGTGCTCCGACGCGCAGAATCTGTTCCACTTCGCGTACCGGAGCGCGCCATGCTGGGGCCAGCCCGAAAAAAACACTGGTCAGGAGGCTCACAGCGATTGCAAAAAGCAGCACACGCCAATCAAGTTGCACTTCTTCGGCACGGGGCAAATCACCCGGCCAAAAAGCCAAAAAGGGATGAAGGCCCCCATTTGCAAGCAGCACACCGAGAATGCCACCGACGAGGCTGAGCAACGCGCTCTCGGTCAAACATTGCCGCACAAGCCGTCCGCGGCTCGCTCCGAGGGCCACCCGCATCGCCAACTCCCGCTCGCGGGAAATCGCGCGCGCCAGCATCAGGCTCGCTACGTTGGCGCACGCGATCGACAATACGAGCCCGACAGCGCCCAAAAGTAGCCAAAGGGTTGACCCCACAACATCGTCTACGGGGGGCCGAAGCCGCTTGACTTGCAAGGAACGACCTTTGTTTGTGTCAGCGAAGGCCGCCGCCAAGCGACTCCCCGTCAGCGCTACTTCCGCCTGAGCCTGCTCGACCCTGGCACCGGGCCGCAAGCGTCCCACCACGTGGACCGGCTGCGCCGCACGACTGTGCAAGTACCCTGCCGGGTCCTGCCCCAAGGGCGTGTACACTTCCGGTTCGTTCCCGTATAGTCGGAGTCCTGCGGGCGCAACGCCGACGATGGTGTAGCGCTTTTGTTCGAGAACGATCGAGCTTCCCAGCACCTTGGCGCTTGCGTCGAAGCGGCGCTGCCAGAAGCTGTAGCCGAGAATTGCCACGGGTGCCGCTCCAATCTTGTCCTCCTCGGGCAAAAAGGCGCGGCCGAGCGCCAGCGGTACGCGCAAAACGGAAAACAATTCGGGTGAGATTTCGAAGTAGTCGACGTACTGAGGATCACCGGGCGCGCTGAGCGTGCCTGAGTTATAGACCAGCGCGGCCATGTCGAGTGAGTGGCTGTCACGCTGGCAATCAAGAAAATCCAGGTAGGCGAGCTTCTGCTCTCCGTAGATTTTTGCGTTCCACCCTTCGGTGTGACCGTTCACCGCGACCAGCCGGTCAGGTTGCGGATAAGGAAGAGGCTTGAGCAACACGCCGCTGACCAGGCTAAACATCAGGGTGGTTGCTCCCGTGCCAAGCGCCAGCGCCAGGAGCGCGACCGCAACAAACCCGGGGTATTGCCGAAAACTGCGAATCGCGTAACGGAGGTCCTGAAGGAAGTCCGCAGCCCAGCGCCATCCCCACATGTCGCGCGTGACTTCCTCGGCGATGGCCACGTTCCCGAATTCACGGCGAGCGGAATGTCGAGCTTCTTTTTCAGTTTGCCCGGACTCGATGCCTTCGCGTTCGGCAAGAAGCAAATGCGCCTGAATCTCTTGCCGCAATTCCGCATTGCGCTGCTTCCTCCGCCGGAGGGTCCATTTCATGGTGCGTTCTCCTTTTGGGCAGGATCCAGGATTCCCGCAATAGCTGCCGTGAGCCGCCGCCACCGAGAACGCTCCGACATCAATTGCCGCTTTCCCGCTTTGGTCAGGTGATAGACACGCAGCCGTGGGCCAAGCTCCGACGCCTTCCATTCCGCGGCGATCCAGCCTTTGCGCTCAAGCCGGTGGAGCGCCGGATATAAGGAACCGGTGTCCACCTTCAGAATTTCACCAGAGTTCGTGCGGATGGCCTTGCTCAGGGCGTATCCATGGCGGGGCGCCCACTGCAACGTCTGCAGAATGAGCATATCCAGAGTGCCTTGGAGGATCTCCGTGCGATTTTGGTAGCGACCCTTTCGTTGCGACATTTGTTGGTATGTAGACACGCTTCCTAGACCTAGGTAAGCATTCTACATACCAAAAAACTGCGCGAAGGCGAAATCTCTTGGTCCGATGACGGGCTTGCATTCGTCCTGGGCGACCCAGGGCCCGAACGAATTAGCAGGCATTGGAGTTAAGATGGAAGCTTGTGACGGAACGCCGTGTTCCCCGCCCGCGTGGCTATAGATACTAGGCCTTTGTGCCTGCCCCAGGCGAGTTCGCATGTGTTCGGAGTTGGGACTGACAATCCCACTTTCGGGGAGCCGGCGCTAGCCTCCTCTCTTAGCTACCTGCTAACACTCTGACGTTAAGGGACTTGCGGCAGGGAACCTTGGGCACATGAGTTGCGTTCCAAAGAACGGACCTTCATATGGATATACAACGACCTTCCAACGCGCGGGCAAAAAAAATCCGCCGAATTATCTACGCCGCCGTGGCATTCCTGCTGATCGGAGGCGTGAGCTACGGGCTTTCGCGTCTGCGGCCCGCGGCACCCACCGTGGACCGGGCGACGATCTGGCCGGACGAAGTGAAACGCGGACCGATGCTGCGCGAGGTGCGTGGCTTGGGAACGCTGGTACCGGAAGACATTCGCTGGATTCCGGCACAAACCAACGCCACGGTAGAACGAATCGTTCTGCGGCCCGGCGCCATCGTGCACCCGAATTCGGTCATTCTGGAACTCAGCGATCCCCAGCTGCAACGCGACCTGTTGGACGCCGAGTACCAGCTCAAGGGCGCGGAAGCCGATTTCGCCAACCTAAAAGTTCAGGTCAACAGCCAATTGATGAACCAAAAGTCCACCGAAGCGTCGGTTCGCAGCGACTATGAGCAGGCTCGCCTGCAGCACGAGGTCGACGTAAAACTATTGAAAGAAGGAATCCAGTCCAGCCATATTGAGGACCTCTCCAAAGTCAAGGAAGAGCAGCTAGCGATCCGCCTGCAGTTGGAGGCGGAGCGCACGCGCGTGGCGACCGATTCCGCGGCGGCGCAGCTTGCGGCGCAGGAAGCAAAGGTCGAGCAGCAGCACGCGCTCTATAACCTGAAGAAAAGCCAGTACGATGCCATGCACCTTCGCGCGGGGATCGAAGGTGTGCTGCAGCTCGTCCCAGTCGAGGAAGGGCAGCAGGTGACGCCTGGAACAAATCTGGCGCGCGTGGCCGATCCCAACAAGCTCAAAGCGGAAATCAAAATCCCAGAGACGCAAGCCAAAGATGTGCGCATCGGGCAGAAGGCGACGATCGATACGCGAAACGGCATCGTAGACGGCCACGTTTCGCGCATCGACCCCTCGGTACAAAACGGCACGGTGACCGTCGATGTATCCGTCGACAAGCCGTTCCCGCCGGGTTCCGGCGCGCGAGCGGATTTGAGCGTGGACGGAACGATAGAGCTCGAGAACCTGAAGGATGTGCTTTACGTGGGACGGCCGGTGAATGGTCAGGCAGACAGCACGATAGGAATTTTCAAGCTTGTGGGTGACGGATCGGAAGCCGTGCGCGTCAATGTCAAGCTGGGGCGGAGTTCGGTGAACACGATTGAAATCCGGGACGGTCTGAAGGTCGGAGACAAGGTGATTCTTTCCGATATGTCGCAGTGGGACGCTTTCGACCGGATTCGCCTCAAGTAACAGGTATTCCTCTTCGGAAGACGGTTCGGGGCAGAAATTAGAAAATAACGGAAGTCCTAGGGAGCGGGGAGAGCTGATGCAGACGCTCTGGCAGGATCTGCACTATGGCGTGCGAATGCTCGGTAAGAGCCCGACGTTCACCGTCGTCGCGGTGGTAACTCTGGCCCTGGGCATCGGAGCGAACACGGCGCTTTTCAGCGTGGTTAATGCGGTGCTCCTCAATTCGCTTCCTTATCATCAACCGAATCGCCTTGTCGCCCTCGCGGAAGGTGATCGAGAGACGTCGGACCCGAGCAAAGTTTCTTACGGAGCGGCGGCGGATTGGAAAGCGCGTAGCCGCGCCCTGCAATCCATTGCGCTCTACCAGGAATGGACGCCAACGTGGACGGAAGGAAGCGCTCCGGAAATCGTTTACGGGTTCCGTGTTACGCAGGATTTTTTTCCCATGTTGGGAGTGGAGCCGGCCATGGGGCGCGCCATCCTTCCCGAGGATGATCGCCCGGATCGTTGGCACATTGTGTTGCTAAGCCACGCGTACTGGGTACGGCGCTTCGCGGCAAACCCAAAAGTGATCGGGACGAACATTATTCTCGACCAAGTTCCATTCCAGATCGTCGGCGTTTTGCCCGAGAGCTTCCAACCGCTCTCGTTTAGCGACGCTGGGAGCCCGCCGGAGGTGTGGGCGGCTTTGGGATACGACCTTTCCTTGCCCGACGCTTGCCGCAGCTGCCAGCACCTGCAAGCCGTGGCCCGGTTGCAAGACGGAGCAAGCGTCGAGCAGGCGCGCGCCGAAATGAACTCGATTGCCACCGAACTCGCTCGGGAATTCCCGAAGGACTACCCTCCGGAATCCTTTGTGAAGATGACGCCGCTGCGTGAGAGCTGGTACGGCCGGGTGCAATCCGCTTTATGGATGCTGCTGGGAGCGACGGTGGTTGTCCTGCTGATTGCTTGCGCCAATGTGGCGAGCCTGCTTTTGGCGCGAGCGGCAAGTAAGCAACGGGAAGTGGCCCTTCGGGCAGCTTTGGGTGCAAGCCGGTTGCGGATTGTGCGGCAATTGCTAACCGAAAGCGCCTTGGTCAGTGTGCTCGGGGGTATCGGCGGGATCTTCTTGGCCTTCTGGGGAACCAAGCTTCTGATCCTGTGGGGGCCGCAACAGATTCCGCGTCTCAGCGACGTGCAAGTGAATAGTTGGGTTCTCATCTTCACGTTGTTTGTAAGCCTGGCTACGGGAATCTTAACGGGGCTCGCTCCTGCCCTTCAGGCGGCGCAGGTGGACCAGCGGGAAGCGCTGCAACAGACTTCCCGGAGCTTGGTCGGAGTCTCCCGTTGCGGGTTTCGCAGCCTGCTTGTCGTCGCGCAGGTGGCTTGCGCTTTTGTTCTCGCTGCGGGGTCTGCACTGCTACTGAAAAGCTTTGTTCGCGCGATGGACGTCACGCCCGGTTTTGACGCGCAGAGACTTTACACGACGAATTTTGCTCTCATCGGCCCGAAATATGAAGATCCCCAAGCGGTAGTCCGCTTCGAGCGGGAGGTTCTGGAACGTATTCGCTTGCTGCCAGGAATAGAGTCAGCCGGGATTACCAGCGTTCTGCCGACCGGCGGAGGTCTCGATCGGGCGGGATTGCAGGTTCAAGACCGCCTGATTCCGCCACCGCAAGTTCCGAGCGTGGACCGGTATGAAGTCAGCCCGGATTACTTTCCTGCGATGGGGATGCCCCTCAAGCGCGGACGCCTGTTCACCGAGGCCGACGCGGCCGGAGCCTCCCCTGTCGCGATCCTTAGCGAGAAGACCGCGCGGGAGGTATGGCCAAACGAAGATGCCATTGGCAAACGGATTCAGTTAGGAGGGCGCCACGAAGACCGGCCCTGGGCCGAAATTGTTGGCATCGTGGGCGATGTCCATCAATACGGCCTTGATTCCCCAACCACGCCGCAAGCGTACTTACTCTATTCGCATCATCCATTTCTCCGCCCGTGTCTGGTGATCCGGAGCGGCGTAAACGCGCGTACTTTGACGCGCGAAACGGAAAGCATATTGTGGTCTCTCGACAAGAATGTTCCGGTTTGGAACCCTGCCATGATGGAAGAGATCCTCGCTACATCATTCTCGCGGCGCCGCTTCACCACTGCCCTCTTCAGCGGCTTTGGTTTCTTGGCGCTCCTGCTAGCGGCTACTGGCATTTATGGCGTGATGAGCTCTCAGGTGGCGCAGCGCACGGGAGAGATTGGAATTCGCATGGCGTTGGGAGCGCAGCGGAGCGATGTCCTGAGGATGATTCTGGATGGCGGAGCGCGCCTTACGGCTTCGGGGCTCTTCTTAGGTTTTGCCGGCGCTGTGAGTCTCAGTTCCTTGCTGCGAAGCCAGCTCTACGGCATTGGGCCGAACGACCCGCTAACTCTTTGCGAAGTCCTCCTGGTTGTGGCTTTGGTGGCGCTGGCGGCATGCTTCATACCTACGCGACGGGCGACGCGTGTGGACCCGCTGGTGGCGTTGCGATATGAGTGAACTTTCCAGTGGTGTTAGGCGTTATAACTACTGGGGATAGAACGGATTTCCCGAATCGAGTTCGATAAGGAGAGCCTATGGTAGAAGCAAATGGAACGCTGATCAAGATGGAAGGTGTGAAGAAGGTTTTTTACACCGATGAAGTGGAGACGCACGCCCTCGAAGAAATCCACCTGGAAATCAAGAGAGGGACGTACATCTCCATTGCCGGTCCCTCGGGCTGCGGCAAATCCACGCTGCTGTCGATTCTCGGGCTGCTCGATTCTCCGACCGACGGCAACTATTGGCTGAACGGCCAGCCGGTGGCGAAGCTGACGATCAGCGAACGCACGCGGATCCGCAACCGCGAAATCGGCTTCATCTTTCAGGCGTTTAACCTGATCGGAGACCTAACCGTCTACGAGAACGTCGAATTGCCGCTGACCTACCGCGGCACGAGCGCCGCCGAGCGGAAGCAGAAAGTTCAGCAAGCGCTTGAGCGCGTGGGAATGGCCCATCGTTTGCGCCATTACCCGTCGCAGCTGTCCGGCGGTCAGCAGCAGCGTGTGGCCGTGGCGCGCGCGCTGGTTGGCGATCCGCTCATCCTGATGGCCGACGAGCCTACCGGCAACCTCGATTCCAAAAATGGCGAAGCGGTGATGGAGCTGCTGCGCGACCTGCACCGCAACGGCGCAACCATTTGCATGGTGACCCACGACCAGCGCTACGCCAACTTCGCAGAGCGCACCATTCACCTTTTCGACGGCCGCATCGTCGAGGAGACTCAGGAAGCCGAAGTCGGAGCCTGACGCCGAGGACTATGGGCTCGATTTGGCAGGACATCCGCTACAGCGGGCGAATGCTGTGGAAGCAGCGGCTGGCAACCCTGGTTTCCATCCTGGCGTTCGCCGTGGGCATTGGTGTCAACACCGCTATGTTCAGTCTCGCCGAAGCTTTTCTGCTGCATCCGGCTCCGTTTGAAAATGCGAACCGCGTCGTTGCCTTGGTCGACTCTCGCCCGCACCAGAATATCGATATGAACGCCATTGCGCCGGCAACCTACTTTGACTGGCGGAAGGAAGTGCGCTCGTTCGATCGCCTTGGCGCGTACGCGTGGGACGAGACAAGCCTGACCGGCAACGGCCCTCCGCAAAGGATCCAGGCTTTTCGGATTTCCGCCAACTTGTTCGAGATGCTCGGCGTTCAGCCGCAGCTTGGGCGCGGGTTTTTGAGCGAAGAAGAGCAGCCGGGCAAGGACCAGGAAATCATTCTGGGCCACGCCCTTTGGGAGCAGCACTACGCTTCCGATGAACACATCCTCGGAAAAAACATCAAGGTCGACGGCAAGAGCTTCACCGTCGTGGGAGTCATGGCCAAAGGCTTCGATTTCCCGTTGCCTGCCGAAGCTTGGATCCCCCTGGCCATTGACACTAAGGAACGCGAGCGCCGGGACAGCCGGTGGCTTTGGGTGCTCGGCCGTCTGAAGCCGCGCGTCTCTTTCTCCGAGGCTTCCGCGGAGATGCAGGCCATCGCCCAGCGCGAAGCCCAGGCTTATCCCGAAAACAACAAAGGCTGGGAACTTCGCTCGATGACCCTCGCGCAATCCATGACCGGCGATATCACGCGCGAGTACACGTTGCTGCTGATGGGTGCTGTCGCATTTGTCTTGCTGATCGCTTGTGCGGATGTGGCCAACGTGCAGTTCGCGCGTATGGCCGGGCGCACGAACGAATTTGCGGTGCGCACCGCGATCGGCGGGAGCCGCTCGAGGATTATGCGGCAATTGCTCATGGAAAGCCTGCTTCTCGCCGGCTGCGGCGCGGCAGTAGGCTTGCTGATGGCCCAATGGGAAATCCAGATGATTCTTTCGCACATGCCGCCGGATGTAGCCAAATTCATCGCGGGGTGGAAGACGATCGGTCTGGATCCCAATGCATTTTTGTTTACACTGGCGATCGTTGTGCTCTGCGCCATTCTCTCCGGAATGGCCCCGTCTTTGTTTGCCTCGCGCGCCAACCTGGCCGATTCATTGAAGGAAAGCGGGCGCGGTTCCACCTCGAGTCGCGCGCGCGGCCGTTTGCGGGGAGCGCTGGTGGTGGCGGAGATTTCGCTGGCCCTGGTTTTGCTCGTAGGCGCAGGCCTGCTGGTGAAGAACTTCCAGGGATTGCTGAACGTGAATGAGAGTTACTCGCCGCGAACTCTTTTGACCATGAACGTCGGGTTGTCCGACACGCGGTACCCCAAGGACTCCACGCGCCTCGCGTTCCACGAGCAGGTGCTCGAGCGTCTTAGCCGGTTGCCTGGCGTCGAGTCGGCCGCCTTTGTTACGCATGTGCCTTACTCGGAGGGGGGTGGCGTGGGCACCTATGTTTTCTCGATCGAGGGTCGCCCTCCCGCCGAGCGCGGCGAGTTGCGCAATGCCATCATCGAGACGGTGAGCCCCAATTATTTCGGCTTGATGAAGATCGCCCTTCTCGGGGGCCGCTTGCTCACCGACGCCGACGGCGCTAACGCTCCTCCCGTGGCGGTGATTAGTGAAAGCCTCGCGCGGCGGTACTTCCCGGGAGAGAATCCGCTGGGCGCGCACATCAAAGTCGGCGGAATGGATTCGCCGCGTCCGTGGATGACGATCGTGGGCGTCGTGAAGGACGTTCACTATAGCTGGATCAACAAGGAGAATATCCCGACGATTTATGGTCCGTTCCGGCAAGCCCCTCCTTATTACACCACCATCCTGCTTCGGGCTGCGGATGATCCCTCTCAGCTCATCTCCGCGGCTCGCGCGCAGATCGCCGCGGTCGATCCCGAGTTGCCGCTTTACAACATCAAGCCGATGAACCGTATTATCACCGAATCCATCATCGGCATTGCCTATGTCGCGGCGATGATGGCGGTGCTCGGGGGCATCGCGCTGGTGCTCGCCTCGGTCGGCGTTTTCGGCGTGATGTCCTATTCGGTAAGCGAACGTGTGCATGAGATTGGCGTCCGCATGTCGCTTGGCGCACAGACCTCGGACATCGTGCGCATGGTGCTGCGAAGGGGCATGCTTCTCACCATCATCGGCTTGGCGATTGGGCTGCCCATTGCTTTTGCCTTGGCGCGCGCGCTTTCCTCCGTTTTGTTTGGCGTGGCGCCCGCGGATCCATTTTCGTTTATTGGTTTGCCGCTCTTGCTTGCGGGAGTTGCGGCCTTGGCGTCTTATCTGCCGGCGCGCCGCGCTGCGCGTGTCGATCCGCTGGCCGCGCTGCGCTGTGAATAATGTGGATTTCCCCGCCGAGTAATCGGGGGGCGACGAAATGCTAACCATCTGGCAAGACCTGCGATATGCCGCGCGCATGCTCGGGAAATATCCCGGCTTTACGGCCGTTGCCGTACTCACCCTCGCTCTGGGCATTGGCGCAAACACCGCGATTTTCACCGTCGTTTACGGCGTGCTTCTTCGTCCACTGCCATTCCCCGAGCCAGACCGGATTGTCCAGCTCGCGGAGGCCTACCAAGGGCAATCCGACGAAATGGACCTCACCTCCAATCAGTTAGATCATCTGTGCGAGTACGGGCAGCCGTTCGAACACATTGCCGGCTACACAGACGTGGGCTTTAACCTCGCGACGGCCAATGAAGCCGAACATATTCGTGGTATGCCGGTGTCCGCCGAATATTTTCAAGTCTTGGGGGTCCGTCCAGCTCTCGGCCGCGGTTTTCTTCGCGAAGAAGACCATGGCGATGGTGAACACGTAGCCGTCCTGAGCCACGGGTTGTGGATTCGCCGCTTCGGCGGAGATCCGGGAGCCGTTGGCCGAAAGGTTTTGATGGATGGCGAGGCCTACACGGTAATTGGCGTGATGCCCCAGGGCTTCGATCCGCGAGCGAGTTCAGAGTTGAACCCGGGAGTTCGCGCCGAGGTTTGGGTTCCGCTGGCATTGGTGGCAAAAACGGCCGGCAGCGGGGAAAACATTCCGGTGATCGCCCGGCTCCGGCCTGGAGTGACACCTGCGCAACTCCAGTCGCAGATGGACGTCGTGACGCAAGACTTTCGCGTTCGATACCCCGGGGATGTTACGAAAGAAACGGTCATGAGTTTTCGGCCCTATCAGGCCATGATCGGCTCGGAGATGCGGCCGTTCCTGTTGATTCTGCTGGGAGCGATCGGTTTCGTACTGTTGATCGCCTGTGCCAACGTCGCGAACCTTCTGTTGGCGAAGAGCGGCTCGCGCGGACGAGAAATTGCCGTGCGCCTCGCTCTAGGTGCATCGCGATGCCAGTTAGTACGGCAACTGATTACGGAAAGCATTTTGATGGCCTTGGCTGGGGGAGCGCTCGGCTTGGCCTTGGCCAGCGCGGGAATGGGCTCGCTTTTGGCGATGGCGCCCAGCACTTTGCCGCGTGTGGGTGATATCCGACTGGACGCACGGATTTTTGCGTTCACTTTTGCTGTCTCCCTTTTGACGGGGGTTTTGTTTGGCTTGGCGCCGGCGATCTATGCAACAAGGACCAATCTGAGTGAAACGCTTAAGGAGGGTGAAGGGAGGGCGAGCGCCGGCGGGCGACGGTCGCGCCTGAGAAAGGGATTGGTTGCGGCTGAATTTGCGCTATCGCTGGTCTTGCTGACGGGCGCGGGCTTAATGATCGCCACTTTTGCGAAGCTCCTCTCGACGGACCCCGGATTTGATCCGCGCCATGTTCTCACCATGCAATTCTGGCTGACCGGCTCGAAATACGACTCCACCCGAGCGATCATGAATCTCTATCGCGCTGTGGAGCAACGCATCGAAGCGCTGCCTGGCGTGAAAAACGTTGGTATTGTCGCGGCAGGCCTGCCGCTCGAGCGAGGCGGCCGCAAAGGCTTCGCGATTGCGGGTGCAAAAGAACCCGAGGGGATCAACGCGAATTACAGGGAAATTACGCCGGGTTATTTCGCGGCTATCGGAGTTCCGCTCGAGCTCGGACGCAGGTTCACCGAAGGGGACTCTGCCACTTCCCATCCCGTGGTCATCGTCAACGAATCGTTTGCGCGGCGCTATTTTGACGGGCGCTACCCGATTGGCGAGCACGTGTATGAAAACGGCTTGTTGTCTGAAATCATCGGCGTAGTCGGCGACGTGAAAACTTATCTCGACAAGCCCGCTGAACCAACCGTATTCGTTCCCGCATCGCAAGCCCTATATGCCACTTCCAAGCTTTTCGAAGGCTGGTTCCCGAGAAGCATTGTTGTCGAGACATCCGGCGATCCGCTGACGCTCGGGCAGCCCGTCCGCGAAGCGGTTACTGCCGTCGATCCGCTGGTGGCACCCGGCGCGATCCGATCCATGGACCAGGTGCTCACGCACTCGCTGGCGCTGCGCAGTTTTATGATGTTTCTCCTGAGCTTGTTTGGCGGGCTGGCGCTGTTTTTGGCTGGTGTTGGAATTTATGGCGTCATTGCCTATGCCGTCTCACAACGAACGCGCGAGATTGGTGTGAGGATGGCGATGGGCGCGCAACCTGGGCAAGTGCTAACCATGGTCCTGGGGGAAGGGCTCAAACTCGTGCTCACGGGCTTGCTCTTTGGCGTTGCGGCCGCGTTAATGCTCATGAGATTGCTCGAAGGCTTGGTCTATGGAGTCGGGATGCACGATCCGCTGGTTTTCATCAGCGTCAATTTGGTGATGCTCTTTGTGGCGCTCGTGGCTTGCTATGTGCCGGCGCGCCGCGCCGCGCGTGTCGATCCGCTGGTTGCGCTGCGCTATGAGTAATGTGGATTTCCCCGCTGAGTAATCGGGGACGATGAAATGCTAACCATCTGGCAAGACTTGCGATATGGCGCGCGCATGCTCAGGAAGAATCCCGGCTTTACGGCCGTAGCCGTTTTTACGCTCGCACTGGGTATCGGCGCGAATACCGCCATTTTCAGTGTCGTAAACGCAGTCCTGCTGCGCCCGCTTCCCTATCCGGGATCCGAGCGAATTACGCAAATCGGTTTACAAGCAACGAACGGCTTTATCCCGGATGTAAAGGTCTCTCAATTCGAGTTCTTGCGGGACCACGGAGGAGCGGTTTTCTGTGGCGTTGCAGGATTTCAGGGCTGGAGCACTCTCGAAGTGAAGCAGCAGGACGGGGTTCATTGGCTGAAGGCCCTTCGCGTGAGCGCGGAGTTCTTCCGCGTACTGGGGGTTACTCCTGCCCTGGGCCGCGAATTTACCCGCGAGGAAACTCAGCCCGGTTCCGCTCCCTCCTTAATTTTGAGTAACTCCGCGTGGCGTAGCACGTTTGGCGCAAGCGCTGAGATTATCGGTAAACAGGTGAAGGCCCATCAGGACATCTACACGGTGGTCGGCGTGTTGCCCGGCGATTTTGTTTTTGTCGAGAACCCCGTGGATGCCTTCATCCCGCTCCAGCGGAGCGAAAGCCTTGGGGATAGGGGATACAATACTTCCGCGATTGCCCGGTTGAAACCTGGTGTGAATCTCGCTCAAGCGCAGACCGAAATGGCTGTGCTCTTTCCACAGATTCCCGACAAGGACAGCAACCTCCTGGGACTAGGCGTTCTCAACTATCAGCGGTTGCTGACCGGAGATATTCGCCCGAGCTTGTCGGTGCTGTTCGGCGCCGTAGGCCTTCTGCTTCTAATTGCCTGTGTCAATGTAGCCAGCCTGGTTCTCGCGCGAACCTATATGCGGACACGCGAGATTTCCATACGGCTGGCACTCGGTGCCGGCCGAAGACGGCTCGTGTGCCAACTGCTCACGGAAAGTTTTCTGATGGCCGTCCTAGGCGCCTCTGCCGGGTTGCTCCTTGCGTTTTGGGGGCTCGATGCTTTGCTCAGCGCCGTTCCCTGGGACCTGCACGCGCCTGTCACTTCGATTCGCATCGATAGTCGAGTGTTTGCTTTTGCGCTGGGAATCACCATCCTCACCAGCATCGTCTTTGGACTTGCTTCTTTGTGGCAAACGACGCGAAGCAATTTGATCAGCGGGATCAAGGGCGAACCAAAGCAAGGTTCAACCGGCGCTGCGCACGGGCGCATTCGCAGCGTGCTGGTCATCAGCGAGATGGCGTTTTCGCTTATGCTGCTCGTTGGGGCATCCTTCCTGGCGGAGAGCCTTTACCGCCTGCATCAGGAAAAGCTCGGCTTCGACCCCAACAACGTCCTTAAGATGAGCGTAGCCTATCCGAGCGAAATCAGCTCTTCAGAGGAACAGAGCGGGGCCTTGCAGCAGCAGTTGCTCACTCGCATTCAGACGCTTCCCGGAGTAAGTTCCGCAGCTCTGGTCAACGTCGTGCCGCTCGACGGCCAGGGGAATATGCCGACCCAGCTCGCGGGTCATAACGACGCCGACCACAGCATTGGCGCAATGGAAATCCGAAGAATCAGCGAACGCTACTTCGAGACGATGCGAATCCCCTTCCTGGCCGGACGCGGCGTCGAGGAAAGCGATGCGGAAGGAGCGCCGCTCGTCGCCGTTATCAACGAGAGTCTCGCCCGCCGCTGGTGGAAAGAGAAGAGTCCCCTTGGTGATCACATTATTATCGGCGACTTCATGGGCCGACACTTGTGGGAACCTCCGCCACCCCCGCGGGAAATTGTCGGCGTAGTCGGGGATGTGAAAGGCAGGTTGCTCAGTCGCCCCGCACCGCCCATGGTTTATATCCCGTTGGCGCAAGCCCGGGGTATGGACTCTGCGGCCGAATATGTGGTTCGCGCCATGCCAGGACCCGGTCTTGGCCAGGCGCTTCGCCAAGCTGTTTTGGAAGTGAATCCTGAGCTGCGCATCACCAATCTGGGCGCTATGTCTGAGGTAGTCTCTGGTTCTGTTGCCGCGCCGCGTTTTGATGCGTTTCTCATGATCCTTTTCGCTGCCGTCGCGCTGGGGTTGGCATCCGTAGGCACTTACGGAGTGCTGAACTTGTTCGTGAAGGAGCGAACCCATGAAATTGGAGTGCGCATGGCGCTTGGCGCGGAATCTCGTCAGGTACTGCGGCTGGTTGTGAAGCAAGGCTTGCTTCTTTCGCTGATTGGTATCGCGACGGGCATCTCGGGCGGGCTCGCTCTAATGCAATTCCTGCGTGGCTTGCTGTACGGAGTTAGTGCGACAAGCATAGGCCCTTATGCGGCGGGCTCGTTGATTTTTGTTCTCGTGGCTCTGGGGGCTAGTTATATTCCCGCGCGGCGTGCTGCGCATGTCGATCCGCTGGTCGCGCTGCGTTATGAATGAGAAGCAGTCTTTAATAAGGAGATCTCTTGGAACCAATAATTCAACTGCGAAACCTTGAAAAATCTGTGGAGGCGGGGCCGAACCGCTTCTTCCTGCTGCGCCGCGTCAATCTGGATATTCAGCCGGCCGAATTTGTCACCATCATGGGCCCGTCCGGCGCAGGAAAATCCACGCTGCTCAGCATCATCGGAATGCTCGATGGCGCATGGACCGGCGAATACTACTTCAATACGGAGCCTGTTCACAGGCTCAACGTCAAAAAACGCAATGAACTGCACAAAGCCAACATTGGATTTGTCTTTCAGAGCTATCACCTGATCGACAATCTCACGGTATTTGAAAATCTCGAAGTGCCCCTTTCCTACAAGAACGTGCCGCATAAAGAACGCGTCAGCCGCGTTTGCGATGCGCTGGATCGGTTCAACATCGTGGGCAAGAAGGATTTGTTTCCCAATCAGCTTTCCGGCGGGCAGCAGCAGCTCGTTGGTGTCGCCCGCGCGGTAATCATGAACCCGAAACTGATTCTCGCCGACGAGCCCACCGGGAACCTCCATTCCGCACAGGGCGACGAAATCATGCAGCTCTTCAAAAGGCTCAATGATGCCGGCACCACCATCATTCAGGTCACGCATTCGGAGAGAAATGCTTCCTATGGACACCGCATTATCCAATTGAAGGACGGATGGGTTGTAGGTGAAACCGCGACGGCAGACGTGGGCGCCAACGCCGCGCAACCCGGCTAAAACCCCGTCTTTCACTGTGGCTGGAGGCCACTAATTGACCACGCTACTTCAAGATATCCGGTATGCGTTGCGCATGCTGCTGAAGAGTCCCGGCTTCACCGTCGTGGCGGTTCTGACGCTCGCCTTGGGCATCGGTGCGAACACCGCCATCTTCAGTGTCCTCGACTCCGTGCTCCTTCGCTCTCTCCCGGTCTCGCATCCTGAGGAACTTGCGCTGCTGACCGATCCCGAGGCCCACGGCAGCGAATTCGGCGGAGAAGGAGGGGAGCGCTCGCTGCTCGCCTACTCCGAATTTCAATATCTCCGCGATCACAACGAGGTGTTCTCGAAAATCTTCGCGGCGGACAGCCAGCTCCCCGAAGTCGACATCACCATCGGAAACTCGTCAAGCAACCCTGACGGAGGCGCACAAAAGGAGACCACGCGCGTCCGTCTGGTCACTGGCGATTATTTCAGCACCCTCGGCGTGAACCCTGCCGCGGGACGCTTCTTCACACCTGAAGTCGACCGCGTTCGTGGCGGATCGCCGGTCGCCGTGATCAGTTACGCGTTCTGGAAGCAGCGGTTCGCTCGCGATCCCTCAGCACTGAGCCAGACGATTCAAATTCGCAACACCTCCTTTGAAGTTGTGGGGGTAACCTCGCCGGGTTTCTTTGGCGAAACCGTCGGGGAAGCGCCCGACGTCTGGGTCCCCATCACCATGCAAGATACAATTTACCCTGGCCGCGATCTGCTCAGTCCTTCTCCTGAGGGCATCCTGAATCAGCACATTTGGCTTCAGGCCATCGGCCGTCTCAAGCACGGAATTTCCACCGCACAGGCACACGCCAGCATGAACGTCGTTTTCAAGCGCCTGATTGAATCGCTTGTGGGTCCGGGCATCTCCGCCGAGCAGCGGCACCACTTCCTCGACCAGCGGCTAAAGGTTCAGTCCGCGGTGCGCGGCGCTTCTACGCTGCAGGGTTCATTTGGGGAGCCGCTGGAATTTCTGATGGCCCTTGTTGGGCTCGTTTTGCTGATTGCCTGCGCCAATGTTGCCAATCTGCTGCTGGCGCGCGGCGAGGCGCGGCAAAAAGAGTTTGTTCTGCGACTCGCCATTGGCGCTGACCGTTTTCGGCTGGTGCGCCAGCTCCTCACGGAGAGCTTTCTGCTCGCGACTCTTGGCGCCAGCATTGGAATGGTCCTGGCGTTTTGGGCGGACTCCTTGCTATTGCGCATGGTGGGCGGGGTTGCGAATGGCCCTGCAGCTATCCAGCTCAATCTCCATCCCGATGCACGCGTCCTCGCCTTTACGGCGCTCGTCACGCTATTGACTGCGGTTCTCTTTGGGCTCTTTCCTTCTCTGCACGCCACCCCTCTCGACCTCTCGACCAGGATGAAGTCGACCGGGTCTACTCCCGCGGGCGAATCTTTCGGCCGCCGCTTGCCTTTGAACAAAACCTTGGTCGTTGCTCAGGTCAGCTTCTCTCTGGTTCTTCTCATCGCCGCCGGGCTGTTTGTGCACAGTCTTTCGAAGCTCGGCCGCGTGAGTCTTGGATACAATCAAGAAAATCTGCTGCTCTTCCGCGTGAACGCCGCGGCCGGTGGATACAAGGGCGCGGCGGTGACACGCCTCTACGAGGACCTGCTCTCGCGAATCTCCACCGTTCCTGGTTTGCGCGGCGTGACCGTCTCTCATAACGGCTTGTTCAGCCATCAGGAATCCGCGGATCCCATTGCCGTCGAGGGCTACACCCCCAAATCCGGCGAAGAGATGGATTCGCGGATCGATCACGTCGGCCCTGGCTATTTCTCGACGATGGGCATTCCCATTCTCCTCGGCCGCGAAATCGGCGCACAGGACCGAGCCGCAGGTCTTCGTCCTGCGGTGGTGAACGAAACCTTTGCTCACCGCTTCTTTCCCAATACGAATCCGATTGGCAAACACATTCGCGACACGTATCCCGGCAATCCCGCGGACTCGATCGTCGTGGGCGTGGCCGCGGATGCCAAGTACAACAGCCTCCGGGAAAAAACTCCGCCGCGTTTCTACGTTCCCCTGTTTAATCCCATGTGGGAGCAACCGAGCGCTGTGTATGAAGTGCGCACGTTTGCAGACACGCGAAGTGTAGCTGCCGCGCTTCGTTCTGCTGTCGAGCAAGTTGGCCCGTCTCTTCCGCCGATCTCGATTCAAACCATGTCTGGCTTGGTCAGCGACACGCTCGAAACGGACCGGTTCATCGAGCAACTTTCCGGCGCATTCGGCCTTCTCGCCATTTTGCTCGCCAGCGTTGGTCTTTATGGTGTGATGGCATACATCGTCGCTCGGCGGACGCGAGACATCGGCATCCGCATGGCTTTGGGCGCTCGACCGGCCAATGTGCTGTGGCAGGTGCTTCGCGAAAGTTTTGTTGTCGTGTTGATCGGCATAGCCATCGGCGTCCCCGCCGCTTTGGCTGGCACGCGCCTGGTGCGCAGCATGATTTTTGGCCTGGGCTTTGCCGATCCTATGGTCATCGTGTCAGCGGTTGTGTTGTTTGCGGTTGTCGCAGCCTTGGCGAGCTTCTTCCCGGCTTACCGTGCATCGCAGGTGGATCCTATGGTCGCGTTGCGGTACGAGTAACTCATGGCTCTCGGAGAGCCACAACGAAGGATGAAAATGGACCCAGGCACCTATGCTTTGTTTTCAACGCGATAGGCAGCTATTTTCATAGGAGTGAGGTGGAAATGAGAACACTCCTCGAGGACTTTCGCTACGCGTTGCGCATGCTGTTAAAAAGTCCCGGCTTCACCGTCGTGGCAGTGCTGACGCTCGCCCTCGGCATCGGCGCAAACACCGCCATCTTCAGTGTGGTGAACGGGCTTTTGCTGCACCCCTACGGCATACCTCACCCCGAACGATTACTTGCCATTCGCGCGCGCTACGAAAAGTTGAACCTGAAGAGCATCGTGATTTCCGCGCCGGATTATACGTTTGTCCGCGACAACAAGCAGACTTTCGCCGCCGCGGCCATCGAGACCGAAAACGATTTTAATTACGCCGCCGGCGCGTGGCCGCTGCGCCTGCGTGGCGCCAGGGTTTCCTGGCAGTGGTTCGACGTCTTCGAGGCCAGGCCTTTACTAGGCCGCGTCTTTGCGCCGGAAGAAGATCAGCCCAACGCCGATCACGAGGTTGTTCTGGCCTACGGAGCGTGGAAGTCGATTTTTGGCGGCGATCAAGACATTGTTGGCCGTTCTATCCAGCTCAACCAGCAACCGTACAAAATCATCGGCGTCATGGAGCAGGATTTCGAGTGGCCCAGCCAAACAGATCTTTGGGCGCCCCTGGGCCTCGCGCCGGACGCCTTTTCGCTCGACAACATCTTCAATGAAAATTATCTCGCGGTCGCGCGTCTCGAGGCTCGCGTGAAACCTTCGAGCGCAGCGGTTTTCCTCAAAATGACTTCTCAGCGGATTAGCGACGATCCGCGCACCCAGGGCTATCCCAAAGCCTCCGGCTGGAGCTTGTTTGCCATTCCTTTCACGGAATTCGTGTATGGTGACGTACGCACGCCGTTGCTGATCCTCCTGGGCGCTGTAGGTTTAGTTCTGCTGATTGCCTGTTCGAATGTCGCGGGGCTTTTGTTGGCCCGCGCGTCCGCGCGCGCGCGCGAGTTTGCCGTTCGCACGGCGCTCGGCGCTTCACCGTGGCGCTTGGCTCGCCAGATGCTCACGGAAAGCATGGCGCTGGCTTTCGTGGGCATGGCGCTCGGTCTGTTGATTGCTTTCCAGGCGGTTCGTGCCTTGCTGTGGCTTGCTCCGGGGAATCTTTCCACCGGTTTGGACATTCATTTGGATTGGTATGTGCTTCTCTTTACCGCCTTGCTTGCCGGAGCCTCTGCCATCATTTTCGGCGCTGCTCCGGCGTGGCAGATCGCCTTTCTCGATCCACACCAAAACCTGAAGCAAGGCCGCGGCACTGGAGAGGGAAGCGCTGGCCGCCATCGCTTCCGCAGCGGGCTCGTCGTAGCGGAGCTTTCCCTGGCCCTGCTGCTGCTCGCCAGCGCCGGCGTGTTCCTGAAGAGTTTGCAGAAGCTCAAAGATGTCGACATTGGCTTTCGTCCCCATGGCTTGATGACCGCCGCATTAGGCTTGCCCGAGCGCCAGTACGATACGCCGGACAAACGAATTGCGTTTCTTAGCAGCACGCTCGAGCGGCTTGCGGGCGCCCCCGGAGTCCTCTCCGCAGCTGCCGCGGTGCCTCTGCCGTTCAGTGGATTCGGAGGTTCTGCCTCGTTCAATATTGAAGGGCGCGTAGCCCCTCCGGGCGATCCGGGGCCGCACGGCGACGTTCGCGGCGTTAGCCCGCGCTATTTCGAGACGATGGGCATTCGCCTGCTCCGTGGACGTGTCTTCACCGATCAAGACCGCCACGGCGGCCAGCCGGTGGCCATTATCGATGAAAATCTTGCCCGCGAGTATTGGCCCCATCAGGACGCCTTGGGCCAGCGCATTCGCAATGGGAACAATGCGCCGTGGAAGACCATTGTTGGCATCGTTCGGCCGGTGCGCCACTCGCAGGTTGTCGGCGAGGAAGCATCTCGAGAAGGTGTGGAAGGCTCCGGCAAGGGCGTCTACTACTTCCCGTTGTACCAAGAAAACTCTCCCGCCACTTTTCTGATTGCCCGCACGAGCGGTGATGCAGCGTCTTTGGCCGGCGCGATTCGCGCTGCGGTGCATGATGTCGATCCCAGCCAGCCGGTCTCCGATTTGAAGGTCATGGACGAGCGTATCGCCATGTCGATGGGGCCGCGGCGCTCCGCCGTAACGCTGCTCAGCGTGTTCGCCGCGATGGCGCTGACATTGGCGGCAGTGGGCTTGTTTGGGTTGATTCGCTATAACGTTACGCAACGCACCCAGGAAATCGGCGTGCGCTTGGCGCTTGGCGCGTCGCCGGGCGACGTCTTGCGATTGGTGCTCGGTCAGAGTCTGCGGCTCGCGCTTTTGGGAGTCGCTGGCGGCCTGGTCGCGGCATTTGCGCTGACTCGCGTTCTCTCGAGCTTGCTCTACGGAGTCAGCGCGACTGACCCGATCACCTTTGCGGGGATGGCCGTGCTTTTGATCGGTGTTGCGCTGCTGGCGTCGTGGATCCCCGCGCATCGCGCCACGCGCGTGGATCCGCTGGTTGCTTTGCGCTACGAATGAGGCCAGGGAGCTAGGGAAATGAATACTTTTTGGCAGGACATCCGTTACGCAATGCGGGGACTCGGGAGGAATCCCGGCTTCACGCTGGTCACCGTCGTCACCTTGGCATTTGGCATCGGCGCCAACAGCGCTATCTTCAGCGTCGTCAACACCGTTCTACTCAAACCACTGCCGTATCGGGATCCCGCGGGACTTGTCAAGGTTTGGACCCGTTTCACCGGAATCGGCTTGCCCAATGACCAGAACTGGTTTTCGGCCCCGGAATTTCGCGACCTCAGCGAACAAAACCGGAGTTTCTCCGCTATTTCGGTGTTAAGCCCCAGCACGTTCAACCTGGGTCTCGGCGGCGGCAATCCGCAGAGCGTCACCGGTGCTGCAGTTTCGCCAGCTTTGTTTACGATTCTCGGGATCAATCCTCCCGTCGGCCGGACATTCCTGCCCGAAGAGGCCCAGCAAGGACGCGATCGCGTTGTGATTCTCGGCTATGGGCTCTGGCAGCGCGCCTTTGGCGCCGACCCACAGATTGTGAGCAAGGAAGTCATCATCGATGGCCGAAGCTGCCAGGTTATCGGGGTTATGCCGAAGGGCTTCGACTATCCGTCGCCGTCCGAACTCTGGATGCCGCAGGTTTTTGTCCCTGCCGATTTTGCGCCGGATAATCGCGGCAATCACGGGTACGAAGTTCTCGCCCGTTTGAAGCCCGGGGTCTCGCTCGCCGAGGCGCGGCAGGATATGGCCGCGCTTTCTAGAGCGATCATCGAACAGCACCGCGAATACCCGTATCAGCGGTTCGGTTTTGCACTGCTCCTGCATCCCTTGCTCGCGGAAACGGTAAGCGATGTGAAAACGTCGCTTTGGGTCCTCATGGGCGCCGTCGGTTTCGTTCTGCTGCTCGTCTGCGCGAACGTTGCGGGCCTCCTCCTGGTGCGCAGCACGGCGCGGCAGAAGGAGATCGCCATCCGCGTGGCACTCGGCGCGGGGACAAGGCGGATCATCCGACAGTTGCTTTGCGAAAGCGTGATTCTTTCGCTGTTTGGAGGGTTGTTAGGGCTGCTGCTGACGCCAATTCTGTTGCAATTGATCGTATCGCTCAGTGCTACCGCTCTGCCTCGCGTCGTGTCCACACAAATTGACTTGGGCGCTCTGCTGTTCACCTTCGTTGTGGCCGTGGGCACGGGAATCTTGTTTGGTCTCGCGCCGGCGCTGGAAGCCAGCCGCGGCGTTCACCACGAGGTGCTTAAAGAAGGCGGACGCAGCTCGAGCGAGGGCCGCACCTCGCAGCGCCTGCGGCGGCTCTTCGTCGTTGCGGAGGCGGCGCTGGCGGTCCTGCTTCTCGCGGGCTCCGGTCTCCTCCTGCGAAGTTTCGTAAAGCTTCTGGCCGTCGATCCCGGCTTCCGCGCGGAGGGGGTCTTGACGATGCAAGTATCGCTGCCCAGCGCAACGTATGCGAAACCCGAGCAGCAAAGAGCTTTCTTCCAGGAACTCGTCAGTCGCGTCGAACATTTGCCGAGTGTGCAAGCGGCAGGCGCCATCTCCGCCCTTCCCTTGGGCGGCCCGGGTAACTCGGGCACCGCCACCGTCGATTCCCGCGCCGTCCCTCCGGACAAAGCTTCTCCGGAGACGGACTACCGCGCGGTAATGCCCGGTTACTTCCAGGCGATGGGAATCTCGCTCGTTTCTGGCCGTTATTTCGACGAGCGCGATACCGACAGCGCTCCTCCTGTCGGCATCATCGACGAAACTATGGCGAGTACCTTCTGGCCAAACGAGGATCCCGTTGGCAAGCGCATCAAACTCGGGGGCATGGGATCGAAGCAGCCTTGGATGACCATTGTCGGCGTGGTTCGTCACGTGCACTACCGGACTCTTGAAGCGCGTTCGCGCGTCCAGCTCTATTGGCCTGAGGCGCAAAGGCCGACGGGTTTGATGTCTCTCGCGATCCGCACATCCGCTGCTGATCCCATGAGCCTGGCTCCTGCCGTCGAGCGGCTGGTGCTCGGCATTGATCCGCAACAACCTGTGGATCACGTGCTCACCATGGAAGAAGTGATGGCCGACTCGCTCGCGCGCCGCCGCCTCACTTTGACGCTTCTTGGAATTTTTGCGGGCGGCGCGATGTTGCTCGCGGCGTTGGGCATTTACGGCGTCACCGCTTACATGGTGACCCAGCGGCAACAGGAAATCGGCTTGCGGATGGCGCTGGGCGCCTCTCGCAGCGCCGTTCTCGGGCTTGTGATACGCCAAGGCATGTCGCTATTGGCGGCAGGGCTCGCTGCGGGACTCGTGCTCTCGTTTGCTTTGATGTGGGTCCTTAGTAGTTTGCTTTTTGCCGTGCGGCCCTATGATCCCGTATCTCTGGGGGCGGCCGCTGCGGCGCTGGCGCTGGTAGCGCTCGTCGCGTGCAGTATTCCCGCATGGCGAGCCACACGCGTGGATCCGCTCGTGGCGCTGCGTTATGAGTAGAGGCGCTTCGACTGTGACGAGTCTCGGGCTGCCCGAACTCCAGCGAAAGAAAAACTAAGATGAACTCGACGTATACATCGGAATGAAGACTACCACCGCGCAATCTTATCGAGTGCTTTTGGCCGATGATCAGGCGGACATCCGCGACTCCCTTCGTTTGCTGCTCAAGACGGAGGGCTACGAGACGCAAGGAGTGGCCTCCCCTACCGAGGCCATCAACGCCATCGAGGCCCGCGAATTTGACGCGGTCCTCATGGACCTCAATTACGCCCGGGACACGACCTCAGGTCAGGAGGGGCTCGACCTGCTCACGCGCATCCAAGTCCTCGACAGCACCGTGCCGGTCGTGGTCATGACCGCCTGGAGCAGCATCGAATTGGCGGTCGAGGCCATGCGCCGTGGCGCCCGCGATTTCATCGCCAAGCCCTGGGAAAATAACCGCTTGCTCTCCATCCTGCGAACGCAAATCGACTTGCGCCAGGCTTTGCGGCAGGCCTCTCGCCTCGAGGCCGAAAACCGCCTCTTGCGCGCGGAATCCCGCCCCACCTTTCTGGCCAATTCCCCGGCAATGGCTCCGGTCATGGAACTGATTGCGCAAATTGGCCCTTCCGATGCCAACGTTTTAGTCACCGGAGAGCACGGCACGGGCAAGGAAGTGGTCGCCAGAACGCTCCATGCTTTGTCGGCGCGCGCGAGCAAGCCCATGGTGACGGTCAACGCCGGAGGGCTTTCCGAAGGCGTCTTTGAGAGTGAGCTCTTTGGACACGTGAAAGGCGCGTTCACCGATGCGCGCGCCGATCGCGTCGGGCGATTCGAGCTCGCTGACGGCAGCACACTGTTTTTGGACGAAATTGCCAACGTTCCTTTGAATTTGCAGG
>QHYH01000045.1 GCA_003223215.1 Acidobacteriota bacterium | reverse complement strand
GCAATCTGTCCATTTTGGATGCCCGCGAAAATCACTTCGGTTGTCTTGTTTTCTAGCGTTCGGCCAAAGTCGCTTGGATCTGCGTCGCGAATGTGACGAATCGCTCTTTCGTATGGAATTCTTGAAAACCGGAGAAACGCTTCCGCCCTCGCTCGTAGGTCACCTGGGTACTGGCAGGCGGCCTCGGCAAGTTGCCGCAAATGGAACGCCGTTGTTTTCTCCTCGTAGAGACCTGCCATTGCAACTGTACAGCCAGGTTTGTCAATGATCTTGCACTGGGAAAGAGAAGCAAGTTGGCGGTTCACTCGACAATCGGCTGCGATCACCACGCGGTGATTCGTGTTATCGATTAACGCGACCACGCTTGTAGCAGCCGTCACGGCGGGCAAGAACAATGTTCCGGTTGTGAGAAAAACAAGCAGGCGAACTATATCAGCAGGATTCCGTGACGTCCGCGGATTTGCCGCGTGAGGGACTTCCGAAAGGGGCTGAAACAAGTGTTTCATTTGAACATCAATTCCTTGTGTTCTTCCACAAGCTTTCCCGGAGTGGTATTTTCTTCGCTGCTTTGCTCATACCGGATCGGTTCACTTTCATGACCTTCCTGTTCAACAGGAACAGTGTTGGTCGCGTACCCGTTAGGCGGAGGCGTCAAAATGTCCGCGGCGATTTGAGGTTGACTCGTTTGTGGGCCTTCCATTTGCATCTCCTGGCTTCCAATCCGCTTTCGTCCCCGCACTACGCCGCACTTATGCCGTAACCCAACATGGACCGCATTCTTGTGCAGCTGTGGCAACATCTTGCCTAACCTACGGACATCGCTTTCCAATATTCCTGCGAAGAGTTCTTTTCGAATGCTGTCGAAGACACATACAAGGGTCCGAGCTACCTCTTTTCCCTTTGCCGTGGGTTTGAGAATCGAGAACCTCCGGTCGCGTGGATCGATGTCGCGTGCGAGCAAACGGCTTGACTCGAGACGATGGACAAACCGCGTGACCTTGCCTTTGTCTCTTCCTAGAGCAACCGCAAGTTGTCCTGGTGTTATTCTCCGGGCTTCCACGCAGCGAAGAAGCACGCTTGCTTCTTGCACGGTCATCCCAAATCTCAGGAAGCGGCGGTCGAGTGACGTCTGCAGCCTTATGCACGTTTGGAACAGCCAGGACGTCAAAAGGTCCCTTCGCCACTCCTGACCTCGCAACGGCTTGGACAGGCCCCTACGCGAGGTTGCGACAAGAACACTCACGGCCTTTCGGCCCTGTCCTATTTGGGCGTGCTTGCCCATTTTTCAAGCCTCATTCGAATCAGCTCTTCTGCCCCGTTGGACCGGATCCAACGCCAGCAGGGTCTGTAGCCCTTCACGATGACGCTGACTGCAAATTTTTCGGCCTTCACATTTGGAAATTCTGCAATCCCGTTTTTGTCCGTCTTGAGTTCAATTTCCCTCTTCTCTTCAGCAGATTCCTTTCTGCGCCAATAGACCAGAGAGACGGATGCATCTTGAATCGGAAGATCAGACTCAGAATCTGTGACTTTGAAGCGGAATTGGTCGCTCGTTTCGCGGGGCGGTTTGGTCTGAGCGTGCGCCCGCGCTGCAAAGCTCTCTGGAAGCGGGCATAGCAAGACACAGAAGCAAATGACGATCCGGACAACCGCCATTCTTCGCCGTTGCGCTTCTGGCGGATGATCTGACCTGGATTGCCATGGATCACCCGCAAGACTTCATTTGCCCTGGCTCTTCTGGCCTCTTCTAAGGCCCGAGAAGCCCCGCGAGGCATCAAAGATAAATCCCCGCGGGACGTCTTCACGTCACGGTCAGTCTCAGAAGTGAAAACCGAGTTCGGCTGTATAAGCTCGCGGTGTAACGAAATGCGTTCCGCTGAACGTGGACAGGAAATTGTAGAGCGCCGTTTTGTTGGTCAGGTTGATAACTGTGAGGCGCAAGCTCCACTTGTAATGGTCGGTGTGGAAGAGATTGTCATCACCCACGCTGGCGTCAAACAGGTTGCGCGGTTTGACGCGCGTAGGATTGTGATCCACATCGAATGTCGCGCCTGCGATATTGATCAGCTTTGCGCCCGTCTTCGAGGGATTCGCGCCGCAGATGGTCCCTGCACCCACCGCAAGAGCCTGAGACACGGAAGCCGAGTGTGTGACTCCACCGGCATCCACGCAGAAAAGCCCGACAGCAGTTTGCTGAGCTGCATCCAGGAAACCCGACGCATCCTGGAAAGTGTCAAGAAATGGGTTGCTGGCCACCAGACCGCTGTCGTAGCGCCAATTCATGGCAATCCACGGCAAGGTCTTCCAAGGTTGGTACTGAAAATGTGTTGTCTGATTGAAGGCCTGGTCGTGGTCGATGCGAAATACTTCTCCGCCCGTGATGCTCGCACCCAGACCGCCGATCTGTGGCGGGAAATAGCGCGCCCGGACGTGCGCGAGCACCGCGAGTGCCGTGAAACCGTGAAAATTCGGCATGCTCACGCGCACGGAAGGCCCGTCAATCTTTGAGTTTTTCCAAGCGATAGGGAAGAAGATCGGCGTGTTGCCGAACGCGCTAAAGTCATACGCATTGTGCGTATATTTCCACAAGTAGTCGGCGTCCACTACGAGGTATTTTCCAAAAGCCTGCTGAAAGCCGGCGTTGAACTGGTTGCGCTGGCCCGAACGAATCGGTGCCTGTAAGCTCGCGCCACCGATCACGTCAACAATGATGGGGTTACTTGCTCCCAGACTTGCCAGAATCAAGTTCTCATTGAACGGGGTCTCGAGAATGCGAGAATAAGATACGCGCAGGACCGAGCTGGTCTTCTTGACGTTGTAAGCGAAGCCCACGCGAGGTTGCGGTTGACTATCGTGCACGATTCCGCGATAGAGGTCTTCCCGGAACCCAACATTGAAGGCCCAATTGCCTACGTTGATCGTGTCTTGCAGGTAGAGCGCAAGCTCCTTGACATCCGCACGGCCGCGGAAGGGAAACAGCGCGGTTTGCGTACTGGCGCAAGCATCCTGCGTTTGCGCCGCCCCTGTCAGCACCGGTCGGGTGAGGTCAAAGCAACCCAGCGCCGGGATAAAGGCAGGAACAGTAGCCCGAGTATCTGTGCCATCGTTTGGCTCAAGCGCACCCGTGCAGTTGCCTAAAAACGTCGGCGTGGGGCTAGTGAACGGACTCGCGTCGGCAGCATTCAGGCAGACTGCATTGAAGGCCGGGTCCGTAACTCCGAAGTTGAAATTCTCCGTAAGGAACGTATGTTGAAACGTGACGCCGGCTTTGACGTTGTGTTTGCCCTTCACGTAGGACACATCCGAGCGCAAGCCCGCGTTGGTCAATTTCCGCTGCTGATTGAGCGTTGCCGAGGAGCCTCCGGGAATGAGTCCCGTACCGTCCGCAAAAACGTCTCCACTCGGGTAGTAGTTGAAGCGGTCTTGACGGACGAACCCTCCGAAGGTGAATAGCGTCGTGGTGCTGATCAGGCGGGTCCACACTGGCGCAATATTGAACGTCTTGATCTGCGAACGCTGGTCCTGCGCTGGCAGGGCGGCCCCAGTGAGCGGGTTATTCACTTCGATATTCAAGTTGTCAATCGTATTGGGAGTCTGGAACCACGAACGCGTGTATTGAAAGTTCGTGTGAATCGTATCCGCGCTGGTTACATTGTAGTCGACTCGGTCAAACAGGTTTTCTTCATTGCCCTTGTCGTGGATGGCGTGAAGTTCCGGTGGGTCGAGAAACCGGCTGCTGTTCAATCCGCTCGCAGCAATGAAGTTTCCCCACTTTTGGCCGCCGAAGGCCAGCCGGAAACCACCACTGACCGAGCCAAAGCTGCCATAGGAAGAGTAAACCGTGCCCTTAGGCTTGGTCACTCCGAGGCCCGATTGCGTCGTCACCTTAATCACCAGGCTCGTTTTGCCGCCGTATTCGGCTGGGGGGCCTCCAGAAACCGCTTCCAGCGACTGAATGGAATCCAGGGGAATCTGGTTCGAGAAGACCTTGCTTTGCTGATCCGTGATGGGCTGGCCATCAACGGAGAACGAATTCTCGGCGTGATCTCCAAGCCCGTGGAAGAGGCCATTCGAGTCCGCTACCACCCCCGGCGTCGCTAGAGTCACCAGCGAACTCACTGAAGAGGATTGGCTTTCCAAGGGCATCCGGTCAGTCAACGCCGTGTCTACATCCGTATGAAAGCTGGGGTCCTTCTCCACCAGATCTCCGCCATTCGCTTCGACCGTGATGCTGCTTGCCGCCGTTCCGAGCTTTAGCCCGATCTGGATGCCGGTAGGTACGCTGGAGCGAACATCCACATCCTGGGTATATGGAGCGAACCCAGAGGCTGTCACCACAAGGTGATACGTGTTGAAGGGTACGTTCGTGAAACGGAAGCCCCCATCGCTGCCCGTGGTCGTCTCACGCTGATAGCCGGTCACGGAATATGAGATTTCGACCTTCGCGCCCACGACCACGCCACCGGAGGCATCTTTTACTACTCCTTCGATCGATCCGGCATTGCCCAACTGAGCGCGACAGGGCATTGCGCAGAACAAGAAGCTGAAACTCAAAACCAAAAATGCAAGCTTTCTAAAACCCATTTGAATTTCTCCTCCGACCCCTAAATTGGGCGATGTTTGTTTGCTGTTGTTGAAGTGGCCACCTGGAAATAAGGCGGTTGCGCCGCCCCACTCATGGGGTCAGCGCGATTGAGAACGGAACAGATGTGGGTTATGCGGTAGGCGGAGCGCGAGACGGTGCATCGTGGAAGAAAAACTCTTGGTGAATCGTTACGACAAACGGCTGAACGTACCCGATCGCGAGAAGAGGACTAAACAGCGACGGGGTTAGCGCCTTCGGGGCGGAGCCGATGTGCGCCGCTTGGCAGAGTTGGCAAACAGCTTCATTCTGTCCTTTGGCGTGGGAGTGGATCGGGGCTTGCGCGACGAATAGTACGAACAGGACCACCAGGGAAAGGGCTAACACCCTAACCCAGTCCAGCCTCGTGTTGTACTTGCCAACCATCTCGATTCTCAGACTATCCCAATGTTCTCTTTGGACGCCAGGGCTGTTTCGTAGTGAGCACTGCTGCGTCTTCCGGAACCCGCCTATGAAGGCGTTTAGTTACTGTACTGCGGCATAGTATCATTGAATTATGAGGGCGTGAAGAGGATGGCACATACCACCAAGGACAAAGAGAAACTCCTTAACCGCGTCAGGAGAATCAAGGGACAGATCGGCGCGATTGAGAAGGCGTTGGACGACGACCAAGAGTGCTCGAAAGTGCTACAAACCATTGCAGCTTGCCGCGGTGCTATTAACGGACTAATGGCCGAAGTGCTTGAGGGTCATGTCCGTTTCCACGTTGTCGATCCTAGCCGAAAACCAACAACGGAACAGGCTGAAGCAACCGAGGAACTAATTGATCTCGTGAACCGGTACTTGAAATGAAACGACTCAGCGGTCAGCGCGCGAATCAAACTGACGGAATGGATGCAAGGTATGTCGCTGAAATTCTTTTGGAAGGGGCAGCAATTCACGCGCGTCCCTGGACCGACTCGCCCAGTCAACAAGATCCCGGTATTGCTCGAATTCTGTGATTTCCCCAAACCACTGCGTGCCGCTCTCGTTTGAAACAGTGACCACGTTGGGCAGATCACACGGTCCCAGGCAGCCGCTGATCGTCAGTTGAACGCGCTTCAGCAAGCCCCTAGAGCGCCATTCTTTTTTGAGCCACTCGACGGCAACGGGAGGTCTCCCGTTTTCTGTGTTTCCACAGCAACATCCTTGACAAACCGTGAGATGTCCGATAACGAGCCGCTTCGTTGCCAGAGGATGTGTCGTGTCAGCAGGCATAAATTCTCGTCTAGTCCTGCGCGACCGTGAACGATTGGGAGAATAGTCCACGCACCAGGCCATGCGCCGAAGAGACTGGCGGAAGCAGCCGGGCGGAGTTCAGGATGAAAGTCATCTCGGAAGAAACGTGGATGAAAGCAGCTAGAAGGGGATTTAGAAATCCAAACGCAGCCAAGCCAACCCCGATGCTGTCAACGACCAACGTTCCGACAAAGTTCTGCATGATGGTGCGGCGGCAGCACCGCGCGATGGACAGAGTTTCGACGAGCTTCGAAAGATCATTGCCAATGAGAACCACGTTTGCACTCTCGCGCGCAACGTCGGTACCAGCGCCCATCGCTATCCCGACCGTGGCCTTCATTAGAGCAGGAGCGTCATTGACTCCGTCACCCACCATGACGACGTTGTGGCGCGTCGCGGTGAGCCGCCTAACGAATGCAAGCTTGTCCTCCGGCAAGAGTTCAGCGGCAATCTCGTCCACTCCCAGTTTTCCTCCGATGTTCTCAGCGACAGCCTTGGAATCTCCCGTGAGAAGAACGGTCTTCAATCCCATCGATTTGAGATCTTGGATCGCCTTTGTTGCTTCGGGCCGAAGCGTATCGGCGACGACAAGAGTTCCGAGGAACTTGCCTTCTTGCGCCACAAAAATCTCCGAATCCGTCTGCGAGACTGTGTTGATTGGGAGCTCAACCCTGTGCCCCTCGAGAAGGAGCCGATTGCCTACGATGATTTCCATGCCGCGACAAGCCGTAACGATTCCTTTCCCAGGCGTGTAGTCGAATCTTTCGGGCTCTTCACCGGAGATTCCCATGTTTGACGCCTTCTTCAGAATTGCCTTCGCCACTGGATGCTCGGATCGCGGTTCCGCAGTCACCGCCGCTTGCAGCAAGGAAGCAACCGGAACGCCGTCGGCGGGACGGACGTCGACGACTCCAGGGGTGCCATAGGTCAGAGTTCCCGTTTTGTCGAGAAGAATCGTATCGATGGTCGCGAGCGATTCCAGGTACAGCCCCCCTTTGATGATCGAGCCGAGTTGCGCGGAACGTCCAATCCCGCCCAGAATCGCCAAGGGTGTTCCCGCGGCAATGCCACACGCGCCAGCAACGATGACGACAGAAATGGTCGAGCGCATGTTGTCAGTGATCACAAATGTGAGAGCCGCGGCTCCGAGTGCAAAATAGACCAAATAGCCCGCAAGACGGTCTGCGATTCCTTGAATGGGAGCACGCGATTTTTCCGCCCGCTCCACTGCGTCAATGATCTTGCCGAATGTAGTGTCGCGCCCCATCCGGTCTACCTGGATTTCGAGCGCGCCGGATTGATTGATCGTTCCGGCGTAGACTGACGTTCCCCTGATCTTTTCCGCAGGCATCGATTCGCCTGTGATCGTTGCCTGATCGACGAAAGAGTGACCTCCGACAACAACGCCATCCACCGGAATTCGAGTACCTGGCTTCACGAGAACGATGTCGCCAACGGCGATTTCCTTCGTCTCAACATCTTGCCAGGATTCGTTTCTGCGGACTGTGGCGGTCGTGGGCAGCAGACCGACCAAATGACGGATTGCCGTGCGCCCGCGCCCGACCGTCAGTCCTTCAAGAATTTCGGCGACCAGAACGAATAGGGTGATGACGAGGGCCGTGAAGATTTCACGGATCGCAAGGGCAGCCACGATGGCGATAGCCATGGAGAGTTCCATCGTCATGCGGCGCTGAACGATGTTCTCGTAGGCTTCATGGAATATCGGGAAACCACCAACGATCGCACAGATTACGCCGATACCAGTTACGTAGGGATTCCGTGCGCCACCTAGAAACCAAATGGCCGCTGCCGCCGCAGCCACGAACAGGACGCGGTTGACCTCCCGCCAATTCAGCGCATGTTCGTGCTCGTGGCCGCCGTCATGGTCGGCGTGATCTGACGACGGGCGTTTTTCATCTTCGTCGACACGCCTTACAGCTTCGACTTGTTTCAATTGCGCTTGGCTCATGATGGAGTCACCTTTTCTACGAAATCGTCACCGCTTGCGCGGCTACTTTAAGTAGGTCCGCACCACATCGATGAGTTCTTCCCCCGCTTCCACCTGAGGAGCGTTCTTGCCAGACTTCGGGTCGAGGACGTGGAATCGGATATGCCCCTCCAGCACTTCCGCCATCAGGCCGTTCAAGGCGCCACGACAAGCCGCCATGAGCTGCAGCACGCTGGAACATTCCTGTTCACCGTCGAGCGCCCGTTCGATGGCTTCTACCTGTCCCCGGATCCTCCGAACGCGGTTCAAAAGTTTCGCTTTATCTTTTGTTGTGTGCGCCATTCGCTCCGTCTTCCAAAAGATAATATACGATAGTATAGTATGGTGCGAATTACAAGCACATTGAACTTCCTCCTGCACCCTTGACTGTCCTCTTCTCCACTCACATGTGCTACTGGTTGTGGGCTTCCTTTTCTGCCGCTCATTTTCTTGGGCACGGCTTCGGGCTAATTCCTGCGCCCGGCAGCTTCGCGGGTTCTGCTTTCCCGGCTCCTCCCAACAACCACCACTGTGACTTGAATCATCGCTTGGCCATTCCGGAAGCATCGTTTGGCCGTTTCGGTGCCTATAAGTCTTGTAAATCCGAAGTCCAAGTAAATGCCTTTTCGGAGTTGTGAACCATCGTTTGGCCGGAAGAGCAGAATCGAAGCATCCCATGACCGTTGTAATGCGTAGACACAAGCGGTCTGCAATGAGATTCCTGCGGCAGTGGGTAAGGCTGAATTCTCCTCCCCACTGGCGAACAAATACCAGAAACGGTGTCAAAAGAGCGGCGAAAAGATGTTCACGTTCTTGGATCATGACGGCGTTCCTTGGAACAACAATAATGCCGAGCATGCAATCAAGCTCTTCGCTAAATACCGCAGAAATGTTGATGGTTATTTTACTGAGCGGACACTGCAGGAATACCTCGTTCTTGCGACTGTTTTCGAAACCTGCGAGTTCAACAACTTGAACATTCTCAAATTCATGCTCTCGAAGGAGACAACATTGGTTGGGCTCCTAAGCATGGCCGGGCGCAAGCCCGAACGTAATTTTCCCATCGAACTGTGCGGTTGAGAGTTACCCTCAATCCGCAGCGACATCTGATGGCACGATCTCTTATTATAGGAGGCCGTCGAGATGCAGCTTGTCGTACCGCCTAACTTTTCCACCCTGGGAGGGCACCATCAGCAGATCCGGTAGAACAAGGTCAAGCTCAAAAATTTTGAGAAAACCTCGATTCTCAATATAAAATCAGCTTGACACAGAAGGCGAGCGGCCTTTGTGAACTTGGGTCCCCCAGAGTGATCCCTCCGGGTACACCGAAAAGCCGTTATATTTGTCGCTCGCCGCGGGAATCAGCTCGACTACTCATCTGTCCGGCACAAGGCCAATTTCCGCCCGCCAAAATCTCCAAATCTCCAGACCCCTAGCGTGTCAGCGTGTC
>QHYH01000149.1 GCA_003223215.1 Acidobacteriota bacterium | reverse complement strand
TTGCAAAATCGTAGTTGGGACGCGGCTCAAGCGGGCAGGCATGCACTGGACCGTCAAGGGCGCCAACGCCATCATCGCCCTGCGCTGCAGCAAGCTCAGCGGACGCTTCCAGGATTTCTGGGAACGCCGCTCAGAGCGAAAGCAGGTGGCTGCATGACTTCCCTAAATCTGATGTGCGCCCGTGACGGGAGGCTTCCGTCTGCGCTCTCTTTCCCGCGTTTACTCGCGCCGGTTCACCCTGAGGCAGAACCGAAGGGCGCTGCCTTCTTGTGCGCCTTCAGGAACGTCCCCTGCTCTAGCTCACGGAACGCCTCGCGCAACTGCTCCTGCGTATTCATCACAATCGGCCCGTACCACGCCACCGGCTCCTCGAGCGGCTTGCCCGACACCAGCAGGAAGCGGATTCCTTCCTCTCCCGCCTGCACCATCAACTCATCGCCGCGGTCGAACAGCACGAGGGACCGGTTGTCCGCCTCCGAGGGAGGAGGCGCGGTTTCCAGCCATCCCACTGGCTCCGTCGGAACCTCCAGCGGTTCTGAGGCGTTGCAGAATTTCCCCGTGCCCGCGAACACGTAGGCGAACGCGTGCCGTGTCACTCCCACCGGCAGCATCTTCCGCCGCCCCGGCGGCACACTCACATCCAAATAAATCGGGTCCGCCGCGATGCCTTCGACCGGCCCCGTCTTGCCCCAAAACTTCCCGCACACCACGCGCACTTGCGTCCCGTCGTCATCAGTAATCTCGGGAATCTCCACGGCTTTCACTTCCTGGTAGCGCGGCGGCGTCATCTTCAGCGCCGAGGGCAGGTTCGCCCACAACTGAAACCCGTGCATGCGCCCGGCGGGATCGCCCTTGGGCATCTCCTGGTGGATGATCCCGCCGCCCGCGGTCATCCACTGGACGTCGCCCGCGGCAATCGTTCCGCGATTCCCCATGCTGTCTCCGTGTTCCACCGTACCGGAAAGTACATACGTAATCGTCTCGATGCCGCGGTGCGGATGCCACGGAAAGCCCGCCAGATAATCCGCGGGCACGTCATTGCGAAAATCGTCCAGCAGCAGGAACGGATCGAACTCCTTCGTGTTGCCGAATCCGAACGCCCGCCGCAGGTGCACCCCCGCGCCTTCCACCGTCGGCTTCGCCCGTATCAGCCTCTTCACCGGCCGCAGTGACATATCCGCCTCCCCGATAGCTTACTTCCCTGATGAGCTCCTCAGGCTAATTCTCTCCCGCAATCCCGGATACAAAGACATCATGGCAAACGTCCATGGGTGGCCCAATCTTATGCTCCTCATCCTTGTCTCGTAAACGCGTATCCTAAAAAAGTCAGCATGTGAGAGCTGCCGACTGGTCCGCGACATTATGGTTCACCGCGCGAACCCCGTCAAAAGGACTGCTTTCCCAGAACCTTTCAAGTAAACTCTCACGCGCGCAATCTTCTGAAATGCGGCTCTCTTCGCCTTCCTTGGCGTTACGGAATCACCCGCTCGTGAGTAGGAAGATTTCCTCACTTCGTTCCGAGTCGTGTATTGCCGGCGGGCATGCATCCTGCCGAGCTTGTCGGGAGGATTCTCCTCATCTAACTGTTTACGACTGCCTCAGTCGGCTGCGGCGGGGCCAAACCGCGCGGCGGCGCGGGCGCGAGCCTTGGCGGCTTCGGCTTCGCGATGGCGCCGCGGAGCGGAGGTTTCTAGAGACTGCAACAGGCGCACCGAGGCGCGGGCGATCTCGTCAATGGCCGCGTTGAACGCGGCCTCGTTGGCTTTTGACGGGTGGTGGAAGCCCGTGATTTTCCGGACGAACTGCAGGGAAGCGGCGCGCACCTCTTCGGCCGTCACCGGCGGATCGAAATGGAAAAGCGTTTTGATGTTGCGGCACATGGCGCGACTCCAGTATCGGGCGGTCAGCCGTCAGTGGTAAGGGCTCGGGGTTCGGCCCTTCAGTATACCGCCGAAACCGGGAGCCCCCAGATAACGGCCCGGTTGGTGACGGTTGGTGAAAATGCCCGCGCAGCCAAGGCGGACCAAGCGAGTGAGACCGCACGAGAAACGAGTTGACGTGAAGTACTTTGTAATATAGAGTACGTGGCGGAATGGAGCGCGAACTCGGAAGAATTCTCGTGCAAAGACCGGCGCTCCACCGTCGAGCACCCACCGACGAAAGCTGGACAAGGCACTTCCGCGACACGCGGCGCATGGACAAACAAGACTCGCAGCGATCGCCGGGATCGCCCGCCGCCGGATCGGCGGACGCTCGGAAAGCAACAGGCCAATCGGAAGCCAGCTCCATCACTGTCTCGGCAGCTGGATCATCGCGGAAAGGACTTCGAGATGCGGCGCGATTCTGGGAGCCGCGCCGGCTGCTTTACAACTTGGCGCTCTTTGGGGTCGTCCTGGATTGGGTGACGAAAACGTGGCCGCATTTTCGACCGGCGATGACGCTGGAGTCGCTGGGCATCATGATGGTTCTGGCACTGCTAGCGAATCTTTGCTATTGCGCGGGGTATCTCACGGAAATTCTGATTCAGAACAGCACTTCGTCGTGGAACCGCCAACGCTGGGCGGTTTGGGTCGTGGGTACGCTGCTGGCAATCCTTTTCGAAAATTATTGGATCGCCGACGAGATCTATCCGTTTGTGCGCTAAAGCCGCATGCCACGCTCTGACAAGGGCCCGGGTTCGGCGCGCTAGCGACCGGGGTACCTGACGCGCGCCTGGCTCACCCGGAGCTGCGATCGTTGCCAGGCCAGGCGCGCGCCAGTCCTCGGTGGACACGTAAGGGACGGCGCGCTGGCCTCGCCAGGCGAGTCTTTGATCGAGCTAGACTCACCAAGTGCCCTGTGAGCCATAGCGCAGCCGTCCTCTCGCATAAGGGAGGGCGCAGGCCCCAAAAGTATAGGGAAAAGGTTAGGGTCTTCACCTGAGGTTTTCGCGACGGCAAAAGTGCAGCGGCTCGCGTCAGCCGCCGGCAATGGCGCCGAGAATGAGCAACGGCTCCTTCCCGGAGACCACCGCGTCGGGCAGGGGAGCGTCCGGCGATTCGTGAGAAAGATCTTCTTCGCACGCGAAGAAGCGTAAGAACGGCCGCCGCTGTTGTGTGACGTGGTCGCGAATGGTTCCCTGCAGCATCGGATAGGTGGCTTCGAGCGCGTCGAGCACGGAGCGCACCGTGGGCGGGCCGGCGACGTCTAGGGAAATCTCTCCTTTGACGTGCGCCAGCCCGCGCAAATGCGGGGGAAGGATAATTCGGATCTTGCCTGTGGGCGAGCCGGTCATCGCAGCGTTTGTACCTCGACGGACAAGACGGCCGGCAAATCATGCACGATGGCCTTCCAACTGTTTCCGGCATTGGCGGAGCAATAAACCTGCCCGCCCGTGGTGCCGAAATAGACGCCGCATTTTTCCAGCGAGTCGACGGCCATGGCGTCGCGCAGCACGTTGACGTAGCAATCTTTCTGCGGCAGGCCCTTGGTCAGAGGCTCCCATTCGTTTCCACCGGCGCGGCTGCGATACACACGCAGCTTTCCTTCATGCACGTAATGCTCGCCGTCGCTCTTGATGGGAATGACGTAAATAGTTTCCGGTTCGTGCGCGTGGACGTCGATGACGAAGCCGAAGTCGGTGGGCAGATTGCCGCTGACTTCTTTCCAGCTGTCGCCCGCGTCGTCGCTGCGCATCACGTCCCAATGCTTTTGCATGAATAGAACGTTGGGACGCGTTCCGTTCATTGCGATGTGATGGACGCAATGGCCCACTTCGGCGGTGGGATTGGGAATGTATTGCGAGTGCAGGCCTTTGTTGATGGGCTTCCAGGTTTTGCCGCCATCGTCGGTTCGAAACGCGCCCGCGGCAGAGATGGCGATGACCATGCGCTTAGGATTGCTGGGATCGTGAAGGATGCTATGCAGACACATGCCACCAGCGCCTGGCTGCCACTGCGGACCCGTGCCGTGGCCGCGAAGTCCCGAAAGCTCTTGCCAGGATTTGCCGCCGTCTTTCGAACGGAAGATGGCGGCATCCTCGACACCGGCGTAGACGACGTCTGGTTCGGTGAGCGAGGGTTCAATGTGCCAGACGCGCTTGAACTCCCACGGATGCTGCGTGCCGTCGTACCATTGGTGCGTGGTGAGGGGCTTGCCGGTTTCCGCGGAAGTGTCGTAGACGAATTTGTTGCTTTCGGCCTTGGGCGCTCCTCCCGGCCCCGTGGTGGATTCGCCCGGGGGTGTTCCCGGCTGGATCCAAGTTTTGCCACCGTCATCGGAGCGTTGGATAATCTGCCCGAACCAGCCGCTGGTCTGCGAGGCGTAAATGCGGTTGGGACTCGCGGGCGATCCTTTCATGTGATAAATCTCCCAGCCGGCAAAATGCGGGCCGCTGACGGTCCATTTTTCGCGTTTGCCGTCCGCCGTCAGAATGAACGCACCTTTCCTTGTCCCCACCAGCACGCGAACTTTGCTCATGAAATGCTCCTCTCCCTTTTTTCAGGCTCTCTTTCTTACCAAGAGCCTGAAACGGAATCAAATCAACTTCGCAAGGGTAGCAGCGCGCGCAAGCGGGCTTCGCGGAAATACCGTCCAAGCCACACGAGTACGCCAAAATAAACCGGGAACAGCGTTTGGCGGAGCGGATTCCCGCAGGATTGCAACGGCGCCGCCGGGTCAGCCGGCTCGCTCCCAGAATCGAGGCGCCTGGAATAACCCAGAGGAAGGTGCCCACGAGCAGGCTGATGCCGATCGCGACAATACGATTTTCCCAAAAGGCCGAGCCGAGCGCTTGCTACGAGCACGGCGGAAATCTTCATCACTTTGGTGATGCCGTCAGACGGCGGAACAATACGAAGAGCGCGCTCCAGGGCGCGCCCGGACCACCGCGCGCCTGTTGGAATGGAAGGCGGCTCTACCGGCGGCGCTGGCTGCGAAGAGATAGGAACGCCCGAACTCATGAGATCCCCTTAGCATTTGACCGGTATCCAGATTTCCATTCCGCCCATTCCGGTGCGCGGATCGAATTGTTCGGTGTAGCGCTCGAAGAAATCCGGCGCTTCCCCGGATCGTCGTGCGGGTTCCTGGACGGATTCGGGGAACCACTTGCTACCGATGGCTTCGATGGTCTCGCGAATCCGGGAAACGTGCCCGCGATGAGAGAAGACCGCGTAACGTTGTGCGGGGATGCTGACAATCGTGAATTCAAGGGGAAGGCTCGAGAAATCGGAGACCTCGACTCCGCAAAGGTAGCTAATGGCCGGCGAGTTCTCCGGGCACCAGCTCACGCCATAGGCAGTGCGGCCAATCTGTCCGGGGATTTTCCCGAGGTGCGGGACAAGGCGCTGCCATTGAACGGGAAGGTCGTTCATGGATTCGGGGGTGTAATCGCTGCGCAGCCCGGCGATGAGCAAGGCTTTGCCGTTTTCGAAGCGCGGTGGTTCGAGTTGCCGGGCCTGCGATGGTTTTGTTGCTGCGTGAGTCATGGGCATCCTCCGGCGCGGCGGCGAGACCTGGCGTCGTAAGTGTGCCCAAGTCACTTGCAAAATGCAAGTTAAAAATGCTAGTGTGAAACAATGGCAAAGAGAAAGCCAAAGTGGCGGTCGGGCTGCCCGCTGAATGCTTCGCTCGAGATGCTGGGCGACCGCTGGTCGCTGCTGATCATCCGGGACATGATGTTGCTCGGGTCGCAAAGGTTCAAGGAATTTCTAGGCTCCCACGAAAGAATTGCGACGAACATATTGGCCGACCGGCTGCGCAAGCTCGGAGCGTATGGAATCATCCGGACCGAGAGCGATCCCTCCGACGGGCGAAAGCTCATTTACCGGCTGACGCCAAAAGGGATTGATCTTGCGCCAGTGCTGACCGAAATGGTGCTGTGGGCCGGGCGGCACGAGAAAACGGAAAACCAAGCCCTCGTCCGGCTGATGGAAAAGGACAAGCAAAAATTCCTCGAAGGGATCCGCGAGCGCTGGAAGCAGAACCAAACTCATTGGAACCGCTCATCGAAACTGATTCCGCGGCTTGGCGGCGGATCCCTCGGCCCCAGTGAAGCGCACCAACGCCTCATTTGACGAATTCGCCGTAGCCGCCGTCGACCACGCATGCCTGCTGGCTGCAAGAATCCGACGAGCGGCCAAGTGCTATGGCTGGCTGCGCGATGACACGGGAGCGCGCCGATTCCGCCGATAAGATGCTTTAAAACAGAAAGAACTCAGGGAACCCACCAACCTGAGAAATGCGTTTCCGCTTCGATGCAGCATGGCCGTCACCCTCCAGCGTCGTGATGGGCGACGTCATGCCGACGGGGAATGGGGCAAATCCCGGCGGTCCGAGCCGAAATCCGGACAAGGAGGAGCGGTTCATGAAAGTAAGAATTCTCGGTCTTTTGGCAGTTGGATCCTTGGTTCTAGGCTAGCGTTTGCTTTCTTTTCCTCGACGCCTGCGGCGCCGCATAAGGCGAATGTTCCGGCAGCTCCTGAGGCCAATGCGCTGCCCGCGACGCCATCGGCAGGCACTCCCGCGGAACCTCATCCGCAAATCCGCGAGGCGCTCGCCGCCTTGCGCCAGGCCAAGGAACATATGGAACACGCCGCGCATGATTTTGGAGGACACCGCGTAGAGGCGTTGAAGGCAACCGATGAAGCGATCCGGCAATTGGAGATGTGCCTGAAGTACGACAAGGATTAGCGGCAGAAGAGCGCCGCGGGCGCTCCCGGTTGAGCGTACGGACGAGAGCCCGGGCTCGAGGAAGAGATCAGCCCGGGTTTTCCTTTGGCAAAGGAGTTTGCCGGAGGGGCTCAAGCCCTGCTGGCTCGAGAGCCGTTACGCCGGAGCAGAAGACGTAAAGAAATCGGCCCCTTTTCAAGTACGCAAGCCTCCGAGGGCCTAGCGGATCAGTTGGCGCGTCGGAATTCGATGTAATCGCGGCCCACGTGAAGGCGATAGCTTCCGGCGTTAGCGGAGGCCAAGACTTGAAGCGGGACGGGGCGCTTCATTTCGGCGTCGCGTTGCCCGGCGGCTTCGATGAGGTTATTGGCTGCCAGGTCCATCAGGATGAATTTCCCACCCACAAAACCGAAGCCGTAAGCACCGGGCTTCAACGCCTGGCCGCCGATTTCCAGATTCACCTCGCTGAGCAAATACCCTTGGTATTTCTCCTTGATGGCTGTGGAGTAGCCAGAGCTGTCCACGAGACCCGCCAGAAGGTAAAGGTCATCGGCAAAATGCACGCCGCCAGTATTGCGGAGTTGCGCCGGAGCCACCTGACCGCGGAAAAAGACGTGTTCGGGAAAGAGTTTGGGAGTGATGTCTGCGGCCTTGAGGACGAGGTCCTGTCCGGCAGACCGCCCGCCGGCGGGCGTTGGCTGGAAAGCGGAGGCAAGGAGCAAGAGAGGTAAAAATACAAAAACCTTTACGAAGAGTTTCATCGCACTCCTTTCAAGGTAAGGGCATGATACGGGATTCCCTACACTTGAGCAAAGACGCTGCGGCTGACGGGGTCATTCCCGCATTTCCATGGGCGGTGGGCAGCCGCGTCATGTGGTATGTTACGCGCGCTCGCAAGCGTGGCTAACGCGGAGGATAAAGATGCTGGACCGGCGAAATTTCATGAAGACCTGCTCCGGGATGGGTTTGGCGGGAACATTGTTCCCGGGAGTGTTGTGGGCGCAGGCGCAAGCACAAGGCGCGGCAAAAATTACGAAAGAGATGATCGACAACGCCGCGGCCATCGCGGATGTGCCCATCGCGGATGAATACAAGGAAATGATGCTCGCTGACCTGAACGATCACGCCAAGGGCTACGAAGAGGTTTACAAGCTGCACATTCCGAATTCGGTGGATCCCGCGCTGCTGTTTGACCCGGTGCTGCCAGGAGTGAAATTCGAAACCGAGCGTAAAGCAATGCGGATTTCGAAAGCGTCAAACGTGGCGGCAGTACCGAAGAGTCTGGAGGACTTGGCGTTTCGAAGCGCGAGAGAGCTGGGAGAATTGGTGCGAACGAAGAAGGTTTCGTCGGCGGCGCTAACGCAAATGTATTTGCAGAGACTGAAGAAATATGACCCGACGCTGAAATTTGTGGTGACGCTGACCGAAGAGCGCGCATTGGCGCAGGCGAAGAAAGCGGATGCAGAGATTGCGGCGGAAAAATACCGCGGGCCGCTGCACGGGTTGCCTTGGGGAGCAAAAGATTTGCTGGCGACGAAGGGTTATCGCACAACGTGGGGTGCCGGGGGATTCGAAAATCAGATGGTTGACGAGGACGCCACGGTGGTGAAGCGCCTGGATGAGGCAGGCGCGGTGCTCGTAGCGAAATTGACGCTGGGAGCGCTGGCGCAGGGGGACGTGTGGTTTGCCGGGGTGACGCGGAATCCGTGGAACACGAGTCAGGGGTCGAGCGGGTCGTCGGCGGGGCCCGCCTCGGCTACGGCGGCAGGATGCGTGGCCTTTAGCATCGGTTCAGAGACGCTTGGGTCGATTGCGTCGCCTTCGACGCGCTGCGGCTGCACCGGACTGCGGCCAACGTTCGGGCTGGTGCCGCGGACGGGGGCGATGGCACTTTCCTGGAGCATGGACAAGCTGGGACCAATTTGCCGGGCGGTGGAAGATTGCGCGCTGGTGCTCGATGCGATCTACGGCAGAGACGGGAAGGATCGCACCGTGCAGCCGGCAGCCTTTAACTGGGACGCCAATCTGGATTGGCGAAAGTTGCGCGTCGGTTATTTGAAGGCGGATTTCGAACGAAAGCCCGAGCCGCCGCAAGAAGAAAAGGAGGAGCCGGCGAAGACACCCGAAGAGCAGAAGCAGCGCGATGAACAAAAGAAGCGGCGAGAATTCGCGCGGGCACGCGCGGAGTACGACCGAAAATACAATGACGCGGCGCTCGTGAAACTGCGCGAGATGGGCGTGAACCTGATTCCCGTAGAGCTGCCAAAATTTCCGTACAGCGCGATTACGGTGATGCTGACCGCAGAGGCAGCAGCCGCGTTTGATGAGCTGACGCGCACGGGAAGAGACAAGCTTCTGACTTCGCAGAAAGACTACGACTGGCCAAACACCTTTCGCGCGGCGCGGTTCATCCCTGCGGTGGAGTATATCCAGGCGGCGCGCGCGCGCAAGCTGTTGATGGATGCGATGGCGAAAGTGCTGGAAGACCTGGACGTGATTGTGGCGCCGACGAACGGAAGCCCACAACTGATGATCACAAACCTGACGGGCCACCCGTCAGTGATTCTGCCGAATGGGCTGCGCGGAGAGGACGCACCGAAGCCACTGTCGGAGGATCCCGGCGATTTTCAAAATTCCGGCGGCCCCGGAACGCCAACAAGCGTGACGTTCCTCGGAAAGTTGTATGGCGAAGCGGAATTACTGGCGTTTGCGCAGGCGTATCAACAGGCCACGGGATTTCATCTCGAGCATCCGAAGCTTGAGGTTTAGCCGGCAAGGCCTAAGTTTAAAACGAAGATGGAGCCTGCTACATGCCCTTCTGCATGGGGTAGCCCATCCCGGCCCAATCGACGGCGAAGCTCGTCGGGATGGTCAGCACGCGGAGCTTCTTGAAGCCCATGCTGCTCATCGCGGTGTACGCAGGGCGGATGTTGGGGCACTTATCGAACGGACAGCAGCCGCAGTAGATGACGAGATCGGTCGAGCGCGGAACTGTGGCCGCCCACGCCTGCAATTCCGCAAGGCCCTGATCGGTCGAGGCGGTGCCGTGGAAAGCCGCGCCCGGCACGTGGCCGCCAACATAGAGGGAACGAAAGCCGACAAAAACCACGGTCGGAACCGACAAATACTTGTCGGTGAGCATTTTGGCAAGCTTGGCAGGCTCTAGCGTCTGCGAACTGGGCCAAGGATCGACGGATTTCCTTTCGTCCCCGCTCGCGCTGTTTACCGGGAACGAACCGACAGCAATGGCGAACAGAAAGATCAGCGACGAGACCAAAACGCAGCTGGGAGAGCGAAGCTCGCGGAACAGGGACACCTGAAGGCCTCCTGATTGCTGTCCGATTGTAAGCCGAAGAGGGTGATCGAGACTACTCGGATGGACGGCGGGGAGAAGCGGAAGATAGCAGTGGACCGCCGAGGTGGAAAGGAATACGCCCCGGGGATGCCTCGAGAAATGCAGTACGAATTACTTTTTCTGTTCGGCTCGAGTACGCTGAAGCTTCGCGGCCGTTGTGCGCAGCGTCTCAGGAACATTCTTATTGGTTGTAAGGCGCTTGAGGTCTTGGGGATTCAGCATGGGCAACATGTGCAGGGTTACGTCCAGAGGAGTTTTGGGATTGTTGATGAGATGGCGCACAACCACATAGTTCTTGCGAAACGCGCGATTGCCTGCAATCAACCGGAGAACTTCATCGGTGAGGCTGGACATGGCGGCGAATGCTTCGACTTCCTGATCCGTCAGGCGCGGGGACTGCAACACGGCGCGCTGGACGACCTTGTTGGCGTCGCGGATGAGCGTGCGGCGCGCGTCGGAGCCGCCCTTAATGGCATATTGCACGCGCTGGGCAACCGTCATTTTGGCGATGCGCTGAATGAGAGTTTGCCGGCGCTCGGCGTCCGGTTCCGCGGCGGCAGCGGCGTCGGCCAGGGCAGCCTCGTCGATGGGATGGGCGGGCCCGTGAAGTTCGCGAAGCTGATTTTTCTGTTCAGGGGTCAGGGAGGGGGAATGCTCGAGAGCAGCGGCGAGCGCGGGAGATGCGCTAACGCGGTCGAGGTCCTCGACTAAGGTCTGCGTTGCGACATCTGAAAGATGGCGTAGGACATGAACGAGAAGCTCTGCAGGGCAATTCTTATTTTCGACCAGCGCGTCCGAGATGCCGGGCTTGTCGGCCAGATGCCGTGAGGCATAGGCAAACAGAGCAGGCAAGGCGTTTTCCCGCTTGATAGCCTCGACAAAAGACTCCAGCGGGGCGGAGAGGATGGCCTCACCGGCGCGGGTGGCGATCATTTCGTCAGTGTCGCCTGCCAGAACGGCAAGAAGCTCTGCGCGGTCCGCGGGCTGGAGATGCGCGCCGCCTGTGCAAACCGCAAATTTACGTTCACGCGTGGCCCGGCCGTGCCGAAGGTCTTCCACAACTTCAGGGCTTAGAGTCTCCACCGTTTGCCTGCCTCAAGTCCTTCTGGGTATATACCATTCTACCGAAGGTTCCCGGCGGACCGAGGGGCGCCATTGGTCTGCCGTTCAATTGCAGCAACACGGCCGCGGAGTTCGTGGCGGTGACGTCAAACTGGCGTTTCGCGGTGAAATGGCGGGTATCGCCGGCGTACACCTGGGAGTCCAACAGGACTTTGTCATCCGCAATGACACGAACATGCGTCGCCGCCGAGGTGGAAACGGAAAGCTCGAGGGGTACATCGGCAGAAGGAGCCGGGGCGGCCGCGGATTGCTTCGCAGCGCGATACGCACCGATGTGGCGCCATCCGTACCGGCCCGAATAGAAAATTAAAACGAGCAGGAGCAGGCCCCCCAAAAAGACGACCGCGGGAATCCACCGGGAGGAAGACGGAATGGGCTGCTCCGGCTTGGGAGGGGTGGAAGGTAGATTCTCGGCGCGGGCCGAGTCGTATTCGCCGAGGAGCGCCTCCTCGGAGAGGCCGAGATAGCGCGCAATACTGCGCACAAAGCCATGACCGAAAACGCCGCCGGGGAGTTTTCCCCAATCTTCGTTTTCCAGAGCCAGGAGGAAGCGGTTGCTGATACGCGTGGCCTTGCTTAATTCATCCAGGGAAACTTCACGGAGTTCCCGCTCGCGCTTCAGGCGTTCGCCGAATTTTCCCCTGGCCATGGAAACGACCTGTTCCTCATCGAGCAAAAGTGGGCGTGCGGCGGGCAGCGGCACAAGCCCTTGACGGACTATAGGCGGGGCGAGAAGGTACTGTCAAATGAATGAGTTGGCGGGTTGTGGAAAGAGAGACCCTGAATCGCCCGCGAAGATAGCGAGATGGCCACTCCTGTACCACAAGCATATTGCGTCTTTTTTTAACAGGGGCCTATACTGAGGTGGATTCGCCGCCCTCGGGCGTAGGAGGGTCGATTTGTGTTTGGGGGACCTGAACTGGCTTTTGCAGGCCGGGACACGGTAGTGTGCACGATAGAAAACACAGAAGGTTGTAAAACCACAAAGGGCAGGGCGCACTGACGCGTGGAAGAAGTAAAACAGTTTCCGGCTGTAGAACGGCGGCGCAACGTTGCGAGGTCGTCGGAACGTGAAAAAGGGGAGGTAGCGGTCTTCCAGGAACTGGGGAAGGCGCTCACCTCCTCACTACAGCTCGACCAGGTCCTCCGGACGATCATGGAGAAGATTGACGAATTCCTGCGCCCGGATAACTGGTCATTACTGCTTCTCGATGAAGAAAAACAGGAACTGTATTTCGAGCTGGCGGTTGGGAAGGCCTCGCAAGCCCTGCGCGACGTACGCATCAAAATGGGTCAAGGCATTGCCGGCTGGGTGGCGCAGCACGGCGAAACGGTGGTTGTGCCCGATACCTCCAAAGACACGCGGTTCTTCTCCAAAGTTGACGAAAAGACCAAGACCGAGACGCAATCGATCGTTGCCGTGCCGGTTCGTTTTCGGGACACCTGCCTGGGTGTCATCGAGCTGATCAATTGCGTCGGGCCTGGCGGGTTCGATCCGCGGGACCTGAAACTGCTCGAGGCGCTCTCGGATTTTGCCGCCATCGCGCTCGAAAACGCCCGCCACGTCAAGAAAATTCACGACCTGACCATCCGGGATGATTGCACGACGCTCTACAACGCGCGGCACATGAGCTTCATCCTGGAGACCGAGATTTACCGCTCGCAACGGTACAACTACGAGTTTTCGCTGGTGTTCATCGACCTGGACCATTTCAAGATGGTCAACGATACCCATGGGCACCTGGTGGGATCGCGCCTGCTGGCGGAAATCGGAAACGCGTTGAAGGTGCACTGCCGATTGATTGATTTTGCGTTTCGGTATGGCGGAGACGAATTTGTGCTCTTGCTGCCGCAAACATCCAAGGAAAATGCGCTCAATGTCGCGCGCCGCTTGCACAAGCTGATCCGGGAGAGCGTCTGGCTGGAAAAAGAAGGACTGAAGATCCGTCTGACGCCCAGCCTTGGCGTTGCATCTTACCCGGTCGACTCGCGTACCAAGGAAGGGTTGCTCCACCTCGCTGACGAAGCCATGTATCTGGTGAAAAACACCCACCGCGACAGCGTGGCAGCGGCAAATATAGGAATCCTGCCCAATACGGCAACTGCGGAATCAGCAGGATAGTTAGCTTTGCGAGCTGCCCACCCACCTTCCCTTCCCTAAGCACCGGATCTTTTGCAAGTCAAATTTGGCGCGACGCCGGGCTACGGCTCGCAGTACAATGCTGTCCGCTCCCGGCTCTGCCCACGCGCCACACGAAAGGAATCCTGGCGTTATGAAGCGCGCCCAGACGTCGATCAAGCTGTGTACATGCGGTCACGGCAAGAGCATCCATGCGGGAATTTTCCAACGTAAGAGAACCGGCCCAGCCAAGTGCAATTACCCCGATTGCCGGTGCTCCGGCTACCGGCCAGCGCCAGCGTCGCGTGTGAAGGCCGGCAAAGCGTAAGCATTCTCCCTTGCATTGAGCGCTCCGATAAGCGGCAATCGCGCCCGATAACGCGCCTTTGTATACAGCACTCCGAAATTTTGCTTAACTGAAAGCATGAAGCGAAGCGAAGCGGCCAGGTGGGCGCGCTGGTCGGCTGCCACGGCATGCTTGCTGGCATTGCTTACGGTGGGGGTGTACCTGGACCACAAGTGGGTGGCGCACCGAGAAAAGGAGAAAGCCCCGCCGCCGGCGCCCGCAGGTGTCGCGCGACAGGAGAGCAAACTTACCTTTTCCAAGGGCCTCGGCGCGCAAAAGCTTTTCACGGTAGAGGCGTCAAAAGCGACGAACTTTAAAGACAATGCCGCGAGCCTGCTGGAAGACGTCAAAATCACGATTTTCGGAAAAACCGGAGCGCGGCACGACGTCATACACACGCATAGTTGCGAGTACGAAAAAGACGGACAAAGCATCGTGTGCAGCGGCGAGGTTCAGCTCGAGCTAGAAAGCGCCGAGGTCGCTGAACGGGCGCAAGAAAGTCGTGGAACGACCGCAGAAAAAGTTCATGTGGAGACCCGCGGGGTCACGTTCAATCGCCAGACGGGAATCGCAAAGTCCGACCAGCCCGTGAAATTCGTTTTCCCCAACGGACAAGGAGATGCGATTGGCGTGGAGTACCGGTCGGAGGAAGGGGCGGTGCGGCTGTTGCGAGATGTCGGTTTCCTGTTGGTCCCTGGCAAGGCCACGCAAAAGAGCCAGACCTCTGGGACGACCGTCCCTGAGCCTGTTCGTGTGAATGCGAGCAGCGCGGATTTCGAGCGCGACTCGCGAGTGATGCATCTTCGCGGACAGGTACAGGCGCAGACGGTGAGCGCGCGGCTACGTGCAGGGGAAATCCGGCTGTCCCTCGACAAAACATTCCACGCAGAAAGACTGGTCGCGACTGCGGGCGCTGACGGAAAAGAACCCGAGCTGGACTCCCATGAAAAGGATGACAGCATACATTTGACCGGGAAAACCTTTACCGCCAGTTTCACACCCGAGGGATGGCTGACAAGAATGGAAGCCGCAGGCGGCGTCAAAGGTTCTCGAGAGAACGGAAACGATGCGGATGATTTCATCGCGGACAATGCCTCGATGGAACTGCGGCCGCGACGCAACGAGATCAAGGAATTGAATCTGCGGGGGGACGTGCAGCTGAAGTCAAAGATGGAGAAAACGGGCGAATCGAGAACGCTCGAAACCAGTGCGCTGCTTGTGCAATTTGCCGAGCGAAACAAGGGTGAGGGCAGCGCCCTGGAACGAGCGGAAACCCTGGCGCGGGGCACATTGGAATGGACGGACCCAGGGCCACAGCTAGCTAGGTCAGCTTCTCCGGCAGAAGCTGGACCAGCGCGAACAAAACTAACCGCCGACAAGCTGGAGCTCACGTTCGGCGCGAACGGAAGAGCAAATCAACTTGTTGCTTCGGGCCACGTGGTGACAGATCGAGCGTTGCCGGGCAAGCCGGCCGAGACGGCAACTGCTCAGGATGGGAGCGCGCAGTTGCTGGGGAGTGGCGGCTGGTCGCAAATCGAACTGCATGGAGAGGTGAGGCTTAAGGAAGGCGACCGAAGCGCCCAAGGGGACCACGTTGTGTTTGTGCGGTCCGCGCAAACGGCTACGCTCGCGGGGAACGCGCTCGTGCGTGATGCGACCACGGAAACGCGGGCGGCGCGCCTTACCTTTGTGCAAAGCTCGGGGGAGATCCGTGCGGAGGGCGGCGTACAGTCGAGCGACTTTGCGGCGAACGGCACAAGCCTGCAGCTGGCGGCCATGCCGGCAAATATCTCGGCGGACACGCTGCGCGCGAACTCCAAGACCGGCAGGGCCCTTTATATGGGCCACGCGCGGTTGTGGCAAGGCGATTCGGTGTTGGAAGCGGACTCGATCGAATTGCTCCGCGATGCGAAGACCCTGAATGCTTCAGGAAATGTTCGCGCGGTATTTCCGCAGAGCCCGGGAACGGGAATAACCCCGGCCCGGGCGTTGACGGTTCACGACAGAGCGCCCAACAAGGTAAAGCTCTGGCACATCACCGCCGGCACGTTGACTTATAACGACGCGGAAAACCGGGCGCACCTGGGAAAGGACGTGGTCGCGCAGTCCTCCGAGCAAGGAATTCGAGCACCGCAAATGGACCTGTATTTTACGCGCAGCGAAAAAGCCCCTACCGCTCCCGGCGGAGCCGCAGCTTCGGCGACGGCGGGTGCGCAACAAATCAGCCGCGCCGTCGCTACCGGCGGGGTGATGGTGGAGCAGGGAACCAGGAGAGCTACAGCGGAGCGAGGGGAATACACGGCCATTGACGGAAAATTGGTTATGACCGGCGGAAATCCCACGATATTTGACGCGTCGGAAGGAACTACAAGTGGCCGTCAATTGACCTTCTTTTTAGCGGATGATACGATCATTGTGGACTCAGAAAAAGGTTCGCGGACGTTGACGAAGCACCGAGTCGAGAAATGACGAGGTATGCTGAAGCTCCAGGCCCTCGAGTTAAGCAAGTCTTACCGTGGCCGCAAAGTCGTTGACGACGTCGAACTGGAGATCGGTCAGGGTGAAGTGGTCGGGCTGCTCGGCCCGAACGGCGCAGGAAAGACGACAACGTTCTACATTCTCGTCGGTCTCGCCCGGCCCGACTCCGGCCGCGTGCTGCTGAACGGCGACGAAATCACCGACTTGCCCATGTATCTTAGGGCCCGCAGTGGAATCAGCTATCTTCCCCAGGAACCCTCGGTATTTCGGCAACTTACCAGTGAAGAGAATTTGCTCGCGGTGCTGGAAACTCTCCCGCTTACGCCGGAGCAGCAGCGCGATCGGCTGGAGGAGTTGCTCGTGCAAGTGGGGCTCGAAACGGTCAGGATGAGTAAAGCCTACACACTTTCGGGCGGGGAACGCCGCCGGCTCGAAATTGCCCGTTCCCTCACGCTGCAGCCTTCTTTTATTCTTCTTGACGAACCGTTTTCGGGGATCGACCCTCTTACGGTAAAGGACCTCCAGGAAATTATCCGGGATTTGGCTAAGTCGGGGATTGGCGTGCTGATTACCGATCATAACGTCCGCGAAACTCTTAGCGTAACCGATCACGCATACATCCTGAAAAGTGGGAAAATATTCAGGAAAGGTCGCCCCGAAGAGCTCAGCGCCGATCCCGAAGTTCGGCGCGTCTATCTCGGTGATCATTTCCGGCTCAACTGACTCGAGCGAACGAAGAGACGAGCGCATAGATGGCTTGGCAGGGACTCAAACTCAACCTCAAGGTGGCGCAGAAGCAGATTCTGACGCCCGGCCTTGTGCAGATGGTCAGCGTGCTGGCGCTGAACCGGCTCGAGCTGAAGGAGATGATCAATCAGGAGATGATCGCCAACCCGGTGCTCGAGGAGCAGAGCGAAGAGCCCACGCAGGCCGACAATTACAGCGACGAAAATTTCCTAAAAGAGGAAACCGAGAAAGTTCCGGAGAAGCCGGAACCGAATCTTTTCGACGAGTTCGACGTCGGCACGTTCTTTAACCAATACCTCGATACGGGCGGTGACGGAGGCCAGTCGCAGGAGCGCGAGGTTTCCGAAAGGCCTTCGTTCGAAAAGTTCCTTTCTTCGCCGACGGGTCTGACCGATCATCTCCAGTGGCAATTGAGCGTCACGATTTGTTCCGACGCGGTCCGCCAGGTCGTGGAAAACATCATCGGTAACCTGGATGAGAACGGCTATCTGACGGCCTCGCCCGCAGAGCTCACGGAAAACGGAAAGTATTCCCAGGACGACCTGGACGACGCGCTGGCGGTGGTTCAGGAATTCGATCCTATCGGGGTAGGCGCGCGCGATTTGCGCGAGTGTCTGTTGCTGCAATTAAAAGCGTTCGATCCGCAAAACACTCTGGCGCAGCAAATTGTTTCCGAACATCTCAAGCAAGTGCAATCCAACCAACTCAAAGAAATTGCGCGGGCGCTGAACCGTCCGCTGGAAGTGGTGAAGCGCTCGATCGACGTCATCAAGAAACTCGATCCCCGGCCCGGGCTGCGCTACAACAAGAGCGAACCGCGGCTGGTCGAGCCGGATGTGTACTTCCGCAGAGTGGATGGCCAATGGCAGGCGTACCTTAACGAAGACGACATGCCGCAGCTGCGCTTAAGTCCGACCTATCGCCGCCTGCTGGTCAAGGATGCCGCCGACCGCGATGTGCGCAACTACGTCAAGGAACGCTTTACCGCCGCCGTGCAGCTGATGAAAAACATCGAGCAGCGCAAGCACACCATTCTGCGCGTGTGCCAGTCCATTATTGCGCGGCAAGGCGAATTTCTGGATCAAGGTCCTGACGCGCTCAAGCCCATGATGATCAAGGAAGTGGCGGAGGAAGTCGGCGTGCACCCCTCCACGGTAAGCCGCGCCGTAGCCAGCAAATACGCGCACACGCCGCAAGGCGTTCTGGAGCTTCGCTCGTTCTTCAGCGAATCGGTGAACGGGCCGGAAGGCGGCGACATGTCGCTGCTGACGTTGAAGCGGCTGGTCAAGAAAATGATCGAGGAAGAGGATTCCTCGAAGCCGCTTACCGACGAGCAAATCGCCAAGAAGCTGGATGATGCCGGAATCCACGTCACTCGGCGCACGGTGGCGAAATACCGCGAGGATATGCGCATCCCCAGCACTCATCAGCGTCGTGTAAAAAGCTGAGCCGCTCGCCTGTGAAGCCGCCCACGCGAACCCGACGGGACACGCGGCAACTCGTCATCCTCACTGGGCTCTCCGGCTCAGGAAAAAGCACCGTGCTCCGCGCTTTCGAGGACATGGGCTTCTATTGTGTGGACAACCTTCCGGTTGACCTCATCCCTATCTTTGCGGAACTTCATGCGGCCGGCGAAGGCGACTTTGCGCGCGCGGCATTGCTTGTGGATGCGCGCGAGGGCTTGCAACTCGAAAAGTTGCCGGCGCTGCTGAAACACCTCAAACGAGATCATCCCATCACCCTGGTCTTTATCGAGGCGAACGAAGATGCGCTGCTTAGGCGTTACAGCGAGACGCGTCGACCGCATCCCCTCGGAAAGAATTACTCCGTGCGCGAAAGTTTAGGCCATGAACGCGCGCTGATGGAGCCTATACGAAAACTGGCAGATGTGGTCATCGATTCCACACAGTTCAATGTGCACGAGCTTCGTCATTTTGTGACCACCCGCTTCAAAAATCCGGACACGCGCCCGTTGCTGGTATCGGTGGTCAGCTTCGGCTATCGCTACGGCGTGCCTTCCGATGCGGATCTGGTCTTTGATGTGCGCTTCCTGCCCAACCCGCATTTTGTTCCGCGCTTGCGCCCGTACAATGGCACGGACCCAAAAGTCCGCCAATACATCCGCTCCTTCCCGCAAACCGGCGAATTTTTGCGCCGCATCGAAAGCCTGCTGACCTATTTGATTCCGCATTACATTCGCGAGGGCAAGAGCTATCTGACCATTGCTTTCGGATGCACTGGGGGGAAACATCGCTCGGTGATGCTGGCGGAATCGGTTGAAAAGGCGCTCAGGAAGCGTGGCTATTCGGCGAAGGTCGTGCACCGCGACATCGAAAAGTAGCCGGAGCCCTGCGTTCGCCGCTTCCTCCGCGCGCCTCGCGCGCCAGGGAAACTTGACATGCTTCTGCGCCGCGAATAGCGTAACTGGAGAGAAACGCAAAGGGGGCTAAAGGTGGCTTGGTCGTTGCCGCCACAATTGAAGCGCTTGCTCGGCTATGTGCGGCCTTATTCTATCCGGCTAGCGCTGGGAATTCTTTTGGTCGCCTTCGTGGCGGTCGCGGAAGGCTTAGTGGCGTTGATGGTCAAATTGGCGCTGGATTTTGTCCTGAACCCAGCAGCCACGAGCTCCCTTTTACCGCTTGGTACCATACCCGGAACTCGCCGGGTCATTTACCTGAATGATTTCTTCCCGCAGCCGCCCTTCCACAACGTTTGGCCAATCTTTTCCATCTCGCTCATTGTTCTTTTCTTCTCGAAGGCTCTCGCGGAGTACCTGGGGGCCACGCAGATCCAGCACGTTGGACAGGCGGCGGTCACCGATCTGCGAAACCAGGTCTATGCGCGGCTGATTCGTCAGCCCATTGGCTTTTTTCAACACCATCCCACCGGCCGGGTCATCTCTACCGTGATTAACGACGTGGAGAGAGCCCGCCTTGTGCTCAGCGATTATCTGGCAGACATATTTCAGAAAGGCTTCACCTTTGTGGTCTTTGTTGGCATGATGGTGTACCTCAATTGGAAGATGGCGCTTGGCGCCGCGGTTTTGCTTCCTTTGGTTGTCCTGCCGGTCAACAAATTCGGCGGAAAAATTCGGCGCTCTTCAGAAAACAGCCAAACGCGCCTCGGGGACTTAAGCCAGATTCTTCAGGAAACCGTCAGCGGAAACCGTGTGGTTAAGGCGTTCGGCATGGAGGAATTTGAAAGCAAGAAGTTCCGCGAGGCAGCCCGCAGGCTTTTGCGGGAAAACATGCGCTGGGTGCGAGCCGCAGCGGCCACGGGACCACTGATGGATCTGCTCGGGGCCATCATTATTCCGTTGCTGTTGTTATATGCGCGAGACGAGATCAAGCACGGCCTGATGACCTCCGGCGTCTTTCTCGCCTTCATCTACGCCATGTTCAATTCCTACATGCCCCTCAAGCGCATTGGCTACATTTACCAGCAGTTTCAAGCCGCCTTGGGTGCCAGCGCGAAAGTATTTACTTATCTCGACCGGCAGGAAGAGGTAAGCGAGGTGCCGGGCGCGAAGCCGCTCCCGCTCTTCTCGCGCGAGATCATTTTCGAAAATGTCGGCTTCGCCTACGACAGCGAATCGGGTGCAGTTTTGGAAAGTATTCAATTCCAGGCGCGGTGCGGAGAAGTAATCGCTCTGGTGGGCTCGAGCGGGGCTGGGAAGACCACGCTGGTGAACCTATTGCCGCGGTTTCACGAGGCCACCGCCGGCGACATTCGGATTGACGGCGTGAATATCCGCGACGTCACCATCAAGTCGTTGCGTGAGCAAATCTCGATGGTCACCCAGGAAAACATCCTCTTTTACGACACCGTGTGGAACAACATTTGTTACGGACTCACCAACGTTCCCAAAGAACGAGTCATTGCCGCCGCACAAGCCGCGCTGGCCGAGGATTTCATCCTGGCGCTGCCAAACGGCTACAATACTGTCATTGGAGAACGCGGAACGCGGCTTAGCGGCGGGCAACGCCAACGGATCGCCATCGCGCGGGCCATTCTGAAGGATTCGCCGATTCTTATTCTCGACGAGGCCACTTCGGAGCTTGATACGGAATCCGAGCTCTACGTGCAAAAAGCCCTCGCGAATTTGATGGTGGGGCGAACCACCTTTGTCATTGCGCACCGCCTGGCGACCATCCGGCGCGCCGACAAGATCCTCGTGCTGGAGGACGGCCAAATTCGCGAAAGCGGCACGCACAATGAATTGATCGCCCGCGGCGGCACCTACGCGCGGCTGCACGACCTGCAGTTTGCCGATGACGACATGCTCACCCCCGCCCAAGCGGCACCCGCCAACTTGGAATCCCCGCAGAACCCCTCATGAGCGAAAAGCACACAACCAATGCGAAGCATCCCGAGTGCCTGTCCATGACCGGCTACGCGCAGGCGCGCCACGAAAAGCATGGCTGGGCGGTTCGCGTGACGGTCAAAAGCGTGAACCACCGGTTTCTTGATTTGAAGATGCGCTTACCGGAAGGTTTTGATCTTTATGACTTGCGATTGCGCCAAATCGTGCGCGAGCGCATTCATCGCGGTCATCTGGAAATCTACGTCAACGCGGAACCGGGAACGGCTGCGCCCGTTCAGGTCAATAAGGAACTTGCGCAGGCTTATCTGCGCGCAGCGGAGTCGCTCATGCGTGGAACGCGGGCGGCTGGAAAAATGGACGTGGTCTCCTTGCTGCGCCTTCCGGGTGTCATCGCCGGAGTCAACGGCGCCGTCCCGGAGGACGCGGACACCCAGGAAAAGCTGGGGAAGGCGCTCGAAATCTGTCTGCGTGAAGCCCTCTCGAAATTGGATGAGATGCGCCGGGCGGAAGGCAAGCATCTGGTCGCCGAACTGCGTGACCGCTTGGCGCGCATCGCAGGACAGGTCGAGCAGGTGAGCGGGCTGGCCGCCTCGCTGCGTCCGGCCTTTGCGCGGCGTCTCGAAACCCGTCTCAAGGAATTGCTCAGCGGAACCACCATCGATCAGGCGCGTCTGGCGCAGGAGGCGGCTCTGCTTGCTGAACGCAGCGATATCAGCGAAGAATTGGACCGCCTGCGCAGCCACCTGCAGCAGTTCACGAAGTTACTGGATGGCGCGGGCGAGCTTGGCAAGAAGCTGGATTTTCTGCTACAGGAGATGCACCGCGAGGCCAACACTATGCTTTCGAAGACGCCCGGCGTGGAAAGCGAAGCCCTGGCGATTACCGGATTGGCCCTGGAGATCAAGGCGGAGATCGAAAAACTGCGCGAACAGGTACAGAACATCGAATGAGCGCGGAGACAGGCAACGTGCCGCTGGTGTTGATTGTCTCGGGGCCTTCGGGCTCTGGAAAATCGACCTTGGTGCAAAAGATTCTCGAGCTGCCCGGCACCATGCCTTCGATCTCCTGTACTACCAGGCCGCGCCGCGCGACTGAGTCAAGCGGGAAATGCTATGATTTTGTTTCCGAGGCGGAATTCGAAGCCATGGTGGCGCGGGGCGAGTTCTTCGAATATGCCCGGGTCTTTGGAAAGTATTCCTACGGGACGCCGAAAAAGTGGCTGGAGGAATCGCGCAAACGAGGGCTCGACCTCGTGCTGGAGATCGACGTTCAAGGAGCGGCGCAGGTCAAGGAAAAGCTTCCCGAGTCGGTGGCGATCTTCATCTTGCCGCCTTCGAGGGAAGAGCTGGAGCGCCGGTTGCGCGGCCGCGGGCAGGATTCCGATGAAGAGATGGCGCGGCGGCTTGCCAAGGCGCGGGATGAAATCGCCGCTTTTGGCAAGTATTATGATTTCTGCGTGGTAAATGATGACGTGGAGCGCGCGGGACGCGAGGCGCAGGCGATTGTGACCGCTTTGCGCTGCAGCAGTACCCGCCGCCGGGACCGAGTGCAGAAACTTCTGGCATCGTTTGGAGGAAAGAATTGATGACCGTGCAGACAAAAGCTCCGGAGAGCCAGTTTGCCTACGTGGTGCTTGCGGCCAGGCGTGCGCGGCAGATTATGGCGGGCGCGCCCCCGTTGATTGAAAACCCCAGGACACAGAAAGCCACGCGGGTCGCTTGCGAGGAATTGGAGCAGGGTTTGCTCGAATTTGATGTTCCCGAGGCGAATTCCGTCGACGAAGACAAGGACGGCAACAAGCGAAAGAAGTAGCGGCTAGCGGGAAGGCGGAAATGCGCATCACATTGGGTGTCACCGGCGGGGTCGCGGCGTACAAGGCCGCCGAACTCGTGCGCCAGCTGCAACAAGAGGGTCACAGCATCTCCGTGGTGATGACGCGCGCTGCCCGGGAATTCGTAACCCCGCTTACTTTTGCCGCACTGACCGGACAAAAAGTAATTACCGATCTTTTCGGTGATTCCTCCGGCGGAGGCGCCAATCTCGAAAGCGCCATTGAACACATTGCGGTGGCGCAGCGCACCGACCTTCTTTTGGTAGCCCCGGCTACGGCGGACATCATTGCCAAATTCGCGCATGGCGTTGCGGACGATTTTCTCACCACCCTCTATCTGGCTTGTACGGCTCCGGTCGTGGTCGCTCCGGCCATGAATGTGAACATGTGGAATCACGCCGCCACTCAGGAAAATGTGGGAACGCTGCTTGCGCGCGGCGTGAAAATCGTGCAACCGGATGAGGGCTACCTTGCCTGTGGCATGACCGGGCCGGGCCGCCTTGCCGGCCTGGAAAACATTCTTGGCGTGGTGCACGAAGTCACTCGAGTGCAACGGGACCTGGAAGGGGAAACCGTTCTCGTTTCCGCCGGTCCGACTTGCGAAGACCTCGATCCGGTTCGCTACATCACCAATCGCTCGTCCGGCAAGATGGGTTACGCGGTTGCCGACGCTGCGGCGAAGCGCGGCGCAAGAGTGATTTTGATCAGCGGACCCGTGATGCTGGAAACCCCCGCGGGAGCGGAACGTGTAGACGTCCGCACCGCGGAGGAGATGCGTCGGGCTGTCGGGGATCGTTTTTCCGAGGCTTCGATTGCCATCCTTGCGGCAGCCGTCTCGGACTACCGGCCTGCTGAGCTTCGCGCGGAGAAAATCAAGAAAGGCCATGCGCCGCTGGCTATTTCTCTAGAACCGACCGCCGACATCCTCGCCGAAGTGGCAAAGCACAAGGGCCAAAAGATTGTTGTCGGTTTCGCGGCGGAAACCGATCACGTGGCGGAGAATGCGCGGAAAAAGCTCGTTTCGAAGAATGCCGATTTGATCGTGGCGAATGATGTCACCGCCGAAGGCGCGGGCTTCGACCGCGACACCAATGTGGTCACGCTCTTCTCCCGCGACGGCCGGGATCTCGCTCTACCCAAAATGCCCAAGAGCGAGGTGGCTCAGCGCATCCTGGACGAGGTCGTCCGCTTGCGCGCGGCGCTCCACTCTCCGGCCGCCCGGCAGTCGAACGTCTGATCTCCATGCCCGGGCAAATCACAGAAAATCTTAAGAAAAAAGTAGCAGGGCGGTTGGCTTTCTATGAAGATCTGGGCATCCGCTTCTTTTACCGAGATCGCCGCCGGGAAGCCCTCTTCGAACAAGAAAAGCCGGTGGAATCTTTGGACAATGCAATGCGCCCGGCCGAAATCGCCTACCAGGAGCCCACTTTGCCGAAAATCCCTCGCAGGCCCGGGTTGCAAAAGGTTGTTTCTACCGCGCCTTCGAAAATGCCGCCCGTGCCTTTACCCGCTGCGCCGGGACCTTCTCTGTTCGACGCCGCCGACAAAATCGTGGGCGACACGCTTTTGCGCATTCGCGAGGATTTGGGCGAGTGCACCCGTTGCAAGCTTTATAAGCACCGCCACACAATCGTGTTTGGCGACGGCAGTCCCAAAGCCGAACTGGTCTTCGTCGGAGAGGGGCCGGGCGCGGACGAAGATGCACAAGGACTTCCGTTTGTAGGGCGCGCCGGCAAACTTCTCACGCAGATGATCGAAGCCATGGGACTTGAGCGCCAAGACGTTTACATTTGCAACGTGGTGAAATGCCGCCCGCCGGAGAATCGCACGCCCGAAGACGACGAGGTCAGCACCTGCTCGCCTTTCTTACTCCGGCAACTGGAAGTCATCTCGCCCAAAGTCATTGTTTGCCTGGGCGCCGTCGCAGCGAAAACGCTGCTGAGAACCAACCGCGGGATTTCCCAGTTCCGCGGCCAATGGCTCGACTATCGAGGAAGCAAATTGATGGCCACCTACCATCCTGCGTACCTCCTGCGCAACCCCAACGCCAAGGGCGAAGTCTGGAAGGATCTCCAAAAAGTGATGGCGGTCCTCGGTCTCCAAGCAAGAAAAGGCAAGCCTGCTTAGGCCATCATGGGCATCCTGCTGGGGTTGGTAACCGCACTAACCTGGGGCGGCGCTGACTTCGTGGCGCGCTTCTCCACGCACCGCATCGGCACGCTCCGCACCATGTTTTACATGCAGTTTACCGGGTTTCTGCTCCTTACCGTCTCCATGCGGTGGTTCGGCGGCTGGGGGCACCTGGCCGACGGTTCGGGATGGCAGCCGTGGGCCTGGGGATTGCTCGCCGGCCTTCTCAACGCCTGTGCCACGCTTTCCCTGTATCGCTCCTTTGAAATCGGGAAGATGGCCGTGGTTGCTCCTCTCTCCGCGAGTTATCCCGCCTTGACGCTGACTCTTTCCTGGCTCAGTGGAGATCACCTTTCGCCCGCGCGCTCGGTTGGCGTGGCGCTTATATTGTTTGGCGTGGCGGTTGTTGCGGGCGGAGAACACCTCCCCGACGAGAATTCTCGACAGCCTACGAACGCCAATACGCGCGGCATTGGCCTGGCCATCGTGGCCGCCGTCGGATTCGGATTTTTGTTTTGGCTGCTTGGAATTCGCATCGTTCCCCGCGTGGGCGCCGTACAAGCCGTATGGATGATTCGCCTGACTAGCTCCCTCTTGACGGCCGCTGTGATTTTATCCGCAGCCGAACCTATGCATCTTCCTCGCGGCAGTGTGCGTTGGATGGCTCTCGGCATGGGCACGTTTGATACGCTGGCCTTTGTATTGAGCAATCGCGGCATGCAAATGGAACACGTGGCGGTCATCAGCGTCCTTGGTTCGCTCTATGGAGCCGTTACCGTGGGCCTTGCGGCCATTTTTCTGCGCGAGCACATTTCGCGGTGGCAATGGGCTGGAATCGCCACGATCTTTGGCGGCATCGTCCTGATCAGCACCTAGCCGTCGCGTAACGACAACAAATGACACCGGGAAGGACACGCAGATTGCCTTCGGCACATCAGGGTCGACACCAAAAATCCGATTTTCGCCTAAAACTTACAACTTGGGGGCTTGAGAGTCCTGCCACCACGCCCCGCTGATACACTACTTGGCGCGATGAATTGTTCCCTGTGCAACGTGGCCTTGCCCCTGCCGTTGCGAACGACTTTCACCTACGCCGTGCCGGAGACCATGCGCGGCACTGTAAAGCCCGGCAGTCGCGTCCTTGTGCCTTTTCGCACGAAGTCGCTTGTCGGCGTTGTCGTGGAATTCGCCGAAAACGCTCCTGAAGACGCAAAGGTTCGGGAAATCGCGCGCGTGCTCGATATTTTTCCTGCTCTTACGCCGAAACTCATTGAACTGGCAAACTGGATCGCCCACTACTACCTCGCACCCATCGGCGACGTCGTTCGGGCCATGACCCCTCCACTCACCGAATTGAAATCGCAGCGGCAAATCGTCTTGACCGAGGCTGGACGCGCGGCATCGGAAAGTTTGAGTGGCGGCGAGCTGTCGCACGGCCTGGTGGAGGCCGAGATCGCGTTTCTTGCGATGCTGAAAGAGAAGAAAGGCGCAATTCACGTGAAAACGCGGGAGAAGTTAGGGCCCGAGGTTTCATCCCTGCAAAAACTCGAGCGTCTCGGCCTCATCGAAATTTGCGAGAGCATGCGGACAAGAAAGCGAAAGACGCAGCGCATCGTCGCATGGAAGGCGGCGCCCATTGGCCGCGACGCGGATAAACCGCTAGGGGAAAAAGAAGAAAGGATTCGCGTGTTGCTCGAAACCGAGCGTGGTCCGCTTCCCTTGCCGCAACTTTTGCGGCTTGCGAATGTCGCACGATCTTTGATCGAGCGGATGCTGCGCGACGGCTTGCTCGAGAGCTGGGAAGAACCGCTGGATCCTGCCGAGGATCCCTTCGACGCTGGCTACACGCGGCCGGCTCACGAGCTCAATGCCGAGCAGGAGGCCGCCCTAAAAGCGATCCGCGCGCGTTTCGAACTGTGCGCTTTTGGCACGCAGTTGCTTCACGGCGTCACCGGAAGCGGTAAGACAGAAGTGTATCTGCGCGCCGTGCAGGATACGCTCGCGCGCGGGAAAACTGCCATCGTCCTCGTGCCAGAAATCGCTTTGACGCTCTGGATTGGCCGGCAATGCCGCTCGTGGTTTGGCGCGCGTTTCGAAGGCGTTGCGGTATTGCATTCCGCGATGAGCGATGCGGAACGAGCGCGCGAATGGTGGCGTGTCCGAATGGGTGACGCGCGTGTCGTTGTCGGTACGCGGTCCGCAATCTTTGCTCCGCTTGAAAACGTCGGGCTGATTATCGTCGACGAAGAGCAGGAGACGAGCTACAAGCAGGAAGACACACCTCGCTATCACGGACGGGATGTGGCCATCGTGCGCGCGAAGATGGAAAATGCCGTAGCGCTGCTGGGTTCCGCAACCCCGTCGATGGAGAGCTATTATCACGCGGGCAACGGCAAATACGAATTATTGACGCTCTCTTCCCGCGTCGCAGACCGCTCTCTTGCGGGTGTAGAAATTGTGGACCTGCGCGAAGAATTTCGACAGACGCATCAGACAAGTCCCATTTCCTCGAAATTGCATGCAGGCATTCAGGAATGTCTTTCGAACGGAACACAAGCGCTCGTGCTGATTAACCGCCGCGGATACTCCTGGTCAGTGCTGTGTCGGAGCTGTGGCGCTTCGGTCGAATGCGTCAATTGCAGCATTTCCATGACGCATCACAAGCAGCGCAACCGCCTCGAATGTCATTACTGCGGTTCCATTCAGGCGGTCCCGAAACACTGTCCCAAGTGCCAGTCGAAATACATCTATTTTTTTGGCGAGGGCTCGGAGCACCTGGAAGAACGCCTGCGCAAGGAATTTCCGGGCGCCCGCATCGCGCGGCTGGACCGCGACACCGCGCGAACCAAGCGCCAGTACCAGGAAACGCTCGGAGCGTTTGTCGGCGGCGCGCTGGATATTCTCGTCGGCACGCAAATGCTCGCCAAAGGGCACGATTTTCAGCGCGTGACCCTGGTCGGCGTGGTCAGCGCCGACTCCGCGCTCAGCTTGCCGGATTTTCGCGCTGCCGAGCGCACTTTTCAGTTGCTCACTCAAGTGGCCGGCCGCGCGGGCCGTGGGGAACTCGCCGGCCGCGTGCTCATCCAGACCTTTTATCCCGGGCATTACGCGATCCAGGACGCCGTCAAACAGGACTACACTTCTTTTTTCGAGCAGGAATTGCACTTCCGCCGCATGATGGCTTACCCGCCATTCGCTTCGTTGGCGAACGTCATTGTTCGGGACACCAGCCTAGAACGGGTCATCGGCTGGTCGCGTCAACTCTCCGAGTATTTCTCGCCGCATGACGGAGAGAAGGTCCGCATTCTCGGACCGGCAGCCGCACCGCTCCCCCGGCTGAAAAGCGAACACCGCTTCCAATTTCTGCTGAAGTCTCAGAAGCGCTCCGTGCTGACGAAGCTTCTCGGCGGCGCGCTGGCGTTTTGCGACAGGAAGGAGATTCCTCAAACCGCCGTGCTTGTGGACATGGATCCGCTCAGTCTTTTGTGAACAGTTTCCGCAGTGGGTCGGGGCTAGTGTCCTACGGTGCTTTAGGCCCGCGCTTTAGCGCGTCCCCGTAAGGTCACGAACGAACTCTCAGAGGACACTAGTTTGCGCCGGCTTTCTGATAGTTCGGAAATGCTGGATGGTGCGGTGCCGGAGGAGGCGGATTCTTCTTCAACAAATCCATCACCACCTCGACGGCCCTTTCCAATTGCGAGTCATGTCCCGCACGCGCGGCCTGCGGATCCAATTCCGTTTCGACATCGGGTGGCACGCCGTGGTTTTCCACGTCCCAGGTTCCATTGGGGTTGTAGAAAGCCAGGTCGGGCGTTCCGGTAAAGCCGCCATCCAGTAAATCGGCGGGATTGGTGTAATGCCCAACTAATCCGCCCCACGTGCGCTTACCCACCAGCGGACCAATGCCGGTCTTGCGGAACATCCAGGGCAAAGCGTCGCCGCCCGAACCCGCCATTTCGTTAATAATCATCACTTTGGGTCCAAAAATTGCCTCGAGGGGCGTGGTGATGTCTTTGCCTTCACGCATGTTCCAGTAACTCAGCAGCGGCCGTCGCAGATAATCAATGATGTAGTCCGCGATGTCTCCGCCTCCGTTGTAGCGTTCATCGATGACGGCCGCGTCTTTGCCGACCTGCGCGAAGTAGTAGCGATTGAAGTTGGTGTAGCCGCCCGCGTAGGTATCCGGCAAGTAGACGTACGCCACGCGGCCGCCGGTTAACTCGTCCACTCTGCGACGATTGCCTTCAATCCACGCATAATTTCGCAGCGAGGATTCGTCGTCCACCGGAACGACGGTCACTTCGCGCGACCCGCTACCGTCGGGATTAGGGCCAACTTTCAGCACCACCTGTTTGCCGGCAGTTTCTTCGAAGAAGCTGTAAACATCGGCTGGCGGGCGAACGTCCCGGCCGTTGACGGCGAGCAAGTAGTCTCCCGCATGCACGTTCACGCCGGGCTGCGTGAGCGGCGCGCGAAGCTTGGGATTCCAGTTCTCGCCGTCATAGATGTGGGTAAAGCGGTAGCGGCCGTTCTCAACGGAGTAGTCCGCGCCAAGAAGTCCCGTTTTGACATGCTTGGGTTCCGGAACATCGCCTCCCCCGACGAACATATGGCCAATGGTGATGTTCCCCAGCATCTCCGTGAACAAATAATTCAAATCATCACGCGTCGCAATGTTGTCGAGGAATGGTTCGTATTTCTTCTGGACGGATTCCAGGTTAAGCCCGTGCAGGCCAGGATCGTAAAGAAAGTCCCGTTCGTCGCGCCACACCTGGTCGTACATGTGCTTCCACTCGGCGCGTGGATCGACATAAATCTCCATAGAGTCGAGCCTGAGCGGCCCGCCTTGGCTCGGCTGCGGAGGTCCTTCGGCGGGCTTCTCCGCCGCGGTAATGAACCACTGGTTCTGCTTGGCGTACAGCATCTTCTCGCCATTAAAAGACACGTCAAAGCTGGTCACACCATCGAGAATCTGCTCCGTCTTGCGCGTTTTCACGTCGAACTTATGGATTTTTGTCGTCGGCCCGCCATCGTCAAAGTCGATGGGATCGACTTGCGGCGCCTCGCCCAGGAATAGGACGCCGGCCTTTCCGGCAAGAAGTCCATCATAATTGCGCGCGGGAATGGGCAGGGCCAGAATGCGTTGGCTGATTCCCTCGAGATCGATCTCAACGTTAACCGGTTTTTCCTCTTTTGATTTGTCTTTTTCCTTGTCTTTATCCGCGTCGCCTTTCTGGTCTTTGCCGCCCTTCTCCGCTTCCTTGGCCTTTTCTTCATCGCTCTCCGGCGCCAGCGGCGAAGCAAGATCCTTCTTTAAAACAATGACGTAGGTATTTCGCGTGACCGGGCGTTCGAGGCTGGTCATGTCTAGCCATCCGGTGTTCAGCGCGGCGTCCGTGCTGGCAGTGAAATACAGATATTTGCCTTCCTTGTCGAATGCAGGATAGAGCGCGTCGCTCATTCCGTCGGTGAGCTGATAGCTCTTGGCCTGTTCGAGCGAGTAGGCAAATACCGCGTGCAGATGGCTCGTCAACTGTTTCGTGTAGGCGATCCAGCGGCTGTCAGGCGACCAAACCATTAGCAGGCTGTGCGCGGGATCGGTGTACATGTCGGTATCCACTTTCACTGGCGTTTTTTTATCGAGGTCCACGTACCAATAATTCAGCCGCTTGTCGGTGTAGCCGATTTTCTTGGAGTCAGGCGACCACGTCGGCGAATAATAAAAAGTCGGGGGATTGCCGAGATTGATTTTGCGAACCGCCCCGAAGCCGCTCTGCTCGCGGATGTGCAGCGCGTATTCTCCGGACTCATCGGAAAGATACGCAATCGATTTTCCATCAGGCGACCACGCGGGATCGCGCTCCACCACGGCCGTGGTGTTGGTCAAATTGCGGATGTCGCCCTTCTCGGCAGGCACGGTCAAAATCTCCCCCCGCACGCCGAACACCGCGCGAGCGCCTGTAGGAGAAATGTCCGCGGAGCGGATTCTCCTCGGCTCGATTTTCAGGAAGTGCGGGCGGACTTCTGCGAGATCGGCTACCGGCTGGATATTCAGTGCGCGGTCGTTTCCGGAGTTCAGGTCCAGCAAATGCAGCGATCCGAACTGCTCGTAGACAATGGCGTCAGCCGTTGCGGAGGCAGACTTGATATCGAATCCATCGTTTTTAACAATTTGTCTCACCTGCTGCGACTTGAAATCGTAGGAGAAAAGAGTCACCGGGCCATTGCGGTCTGAAAGGAAATAAATTGTGCCGCCGACCCACATGGGATTGAAGTCATTGGAATCATCCCGCGGTATCTTTGCTTGAATGCTGGAGTCGGCAAGGCTAGCGATCCAGATCGGCTTGGTTTGCCCGCCGCGATAACGCTTCCAGGCCCGCTGCCATTGCAGGTTGGGCACGTAAGCGATGCGCGCGCCGTCGGGAGAAAAGGAGCCTTCCGCAGCTCTCACCAGGGGAACCTGGGTTGCAAAACCGCCCTCCAGGGGAACGGTAAAAAGCTGAATTACGCCGCCCGCGAATGCGGTTCGGAATGAGCTGAACAGAATCCGCTTTCCGTCGGGTGTCCATCCATGAACATCTCCGTCAGCGGGGTGATAAGTGAGACGGCGAGGCTCGCCTCCTGCAGCGGAAACCACATACACTCCGTGGGTCCCGTCGTAATCGCCCGTGAACGCGATTTGCGAGCCGTCAGGCGAGAACGAAGGTTTCTCCTCGTGCCCGCCGCCGGTCAAGCGGCGAACGTTGCCGCCGTCGCGGTTCACCACCCAGATGCTGCCCGCGTAGCTGAACGCGACCTGGGACTTGCTCACCGCAGGATCTCGCAGAAGCAGAGGTTTCGGCGATTGCGCGCGGCTGATCGGGGACACGCCTGGCAAAACGAGTGCCAGCAGTACGCACTTCCTCAGCCGCTGCCGCATTTTTGTTGCCGGATTCATTGTTGTCTGCTCGTCGTACATGGAAATCTCTCCTCAGTCGCATGGAAGCCCAGTTCGCGGAGAACCTGCGAGCCACTCGATGGTCGAGCGGAGGAACCTCCTGGAGGCCGTGTTCGCAATAGATTTGGGTAGGTCTCGAGGAGCTCCCTGGCGGCGTGCATTCTACACCAACTCGTCTGAGGATGGGACCGACGCGACCTGATCGATGCACACGCTCAAAAAGTATCTGGCAGACTCGGTCAGCACTTCTTCGCTAAGGTTGCCGCGACCGTCAAGATCGTTCCGCGGGGGCGTCGCAACGGCTCGATGCTTCTTGTACGCTTTCGACATTTCGCGCCAGTCCGCGGGCAACTGACCGAACACCTCCCTTATCCAGAGCCGCCGGACAGCATGGCGCGCGACATGAGGCGTGCAGCTCGGCCGTTGCCGTCAAGAAAGGGGAGGTATCACACGCAAACCCAAGCGCTCGCTCCGGATTAGTCGCGGGCGTTTGGGGGGGAACACGGGGAACAGAAAGAGAGGCTGGACGAAAGGACAGCGAATAGGGGGCGCAAACGGAAGTGGCAGAAAGTACCAAAGTACTCTTGACAAGAAAATACGGTTCGCACGATACTCCCCTCGCGCTGGTAATTGTCTTCCCCCTGTGAGAACGTTCCGACGTTCCTCTCCTATCCGCACGCCGGAAAAAACGTCAGCAAGGAGTACCGGTGTCGGCACAAATAAATAATGACGAGAACACGCTCGATATGGACCGGGAAGTGATCCGTTGCAAGACGTGTGGACTTGTACAGTACCGAACGCGTACGGGGAACTGCCGGCGCTGCGTGCGCGCGTTACCTCAGCGCCTGGAGTTCCTGATTCCTCCGCCCGAGCCGGCTGAGGAGGCTGCGGCTGAGCCCGCTTCGCAGAAGCTTGTCAACCAGCAAACCGTGGAGAACATCGGGCAGCGGATTCGCCAATTGCGCGAATCGCGCTCGATGACCCAGAGCCAACTGCAGTCGCGGTCGAAGGTCTCGCGCTCCTATCTGTCGAGGATCGAAAGCGGGCAAATGACGCCCAGCCTC
>QHYH01000044.1 GCA_003223215.1 Acidobacteriota bacterium | reverse complement strand
GCGCTGGGATTCTGTTTGCCTAGTTGCATTGCTGCACCTCGGTTCCCAGAAACGGGGCTATCAACAGACCCGAATCGGAGCGCACTGAGTCTCCGACTACTCCACCGATAGGCATCACTCTCTCGGCGAGAGAAAATGCCGCGTTAGCGTCTCGATGGTCATTGTGTCCGCACTTCCCACAGACGAACTTCTTTCCGTTGGGCTTGGTCAACTGATGGCAGCGAGAGCATTCCTGCGAGGTATACGCAGGGTCTGCTTCGATTACCATTACGCCGCGCAAAGCGGCCTTGTACAGAATGAACTGGAGCAACTGATAGAAAGACCACTGCGACTGTTCGGCGTAGCGGCGAATCTTTCCCTTTCTAACGTTCTCCAGTTTTTCCAGCACAATGCACCGACGATGTTTTGCGGCGTAGTCCACGATTTGTTTGGACACCACGTGATTTTCGTACTTTGTGCGTCTGCATTGCTTGTTGCGAATCTTGTGGAGCAGACGCCTCTTCCCAAGACTCTGCAAATTGGCTTTTTGTCCGCGCCATCCGGCTTTCGTTCTGGCTGGGTTAAAGCCCAAATGCAAAACTTTTCCATTCTGAGGGTCGGCTAGAGTTGCTACTGCGCCGACCGAATTCCGGTCCACACCGACAGTTCCGGTTACAGAAAACTGCTTTTCCGCTTTTGCGTTGTAGCTGATGGCGGCATACCACTCGCCGCTACGCTCGAAGAATTCTGCACTACGAACGAACCCGACAGGCAGGCGCAGCCAGAGGACCGGCAGGACTTCTTTCTTGAACAGTGCGGGAATTCGAACACCCCCATCTTCCAACTTAATCTGCTTCCCCTTGTCGCCGCAGACAGGCAGCACGAGATTGCTGACCTGCTTGCACTTTTTGTTCTTCTGGTACTTGGCAATTAAACTCTTCGCAATCACGCACGGTAGTTCCTTATAGTATTTGCTAGAAGATTCCATTCGACGAGCCAACATACGGCCACGCAGGCTCGCGCTTTCCTTACTAAGGCATCCAGTACGGGACGAAGAGAATCGGGAACCTTGACTTTGACACAGCAAGTCACGGTGTCTACGATCTTGGCGTGCCTGTTGTCTTCGGCACGAAGTTCCGTCGAAAGATTCTCGCTGACCTTCCCTTGCTTCGAGCCCTGCTTTCTCGATGGCGAGCGAGATGGGCGGCAGCAGGGATTGAGTTTGGCGGCGAACCCGACCGCATCCATTTCCTTCTCCGCTACCCTCCCACTGTGAATTTGAGCGCCGTTGTCAGAACTCTTAAAAGCCGCTCCGCTTCCGCGTACCTCAATCGTTTTGGTGCGTTCTACTGGCGTCGTCATTCTCGTACTCGCTGGTCTGGCGGTTTCTTCCTTTGTTCAGTTGGTGGCGCTACGCTGGACATCCTGAAAGCTTATCTTGAGCAGCAAGGCTGCTAACCAGACGGAAGTCTGGTTGCCGCGGCTCATGTGTTCAAGGAGCGCGGGAATGCCGAAATCGTGGCCGTAATCAAGGTTAAAGTACCTATTTCGCTTTGTATTCGCCTACTTTATTCCAACTCCCCTTTGTCTGTCAACCTTTGGGAAAGGACTTAAAAGGACTTAGAAAGAAACATCCTGAAAACTCATCTTGAGCCTCAAGGCCGCTAACCCAGACTGAAGTCTGGGATTGCGCGGCCCATATGTTCATACAATTGCCCACAGGTTTCAGCGTTTTCCAAAATTCGGTCGGCAAAACACGCAGCACCACTCAGCACGACAGAAGTTCAGCGCTGCTCCGATTCTATCTCGCTTACCCCGTCAATGTCCCTGCGTTTCAGGTAATCTTGTTTTATTCGGATGCCCCTGCTGGGTAAGTTACCTTTGGGGTCTGCCCCACGCTCCTTGAGATCATCGTGGTCGCACTCGTCTTGAATGGCACGGCTATCTTCGTCCGCTATGCGATCCATTAAACGTTGGCTGCACTTATATAATTGCTGAGCGTCAGCGGAGGCGTGTGCTAGCCCGATAAACGAGGCGGTCTCAAATCCGAGAAACTCCGCTTTGCCTGGATTCACTCTTCCGACCACCGTTCCCACGATCTTGAAGAGTGGGAAGCCAGGGAGTATGATTCCGCTCTCATTCCCCAATCCAAGCTTAAGGATGCATCCCGCCCTGCACCCGAACTCTACAGGGAGGTCCTCAGTATGCCTACAGCTAAAGAATTCACCCTTACGATGGACGATAGGCCGGGAACCCTCGGCAAAGTTTGCCGGGCACTGGCCGACCGCGACGTGAACATCGTCGCCGTGCAGTCGTTTCCTTATGCTTCGAGCGGGAAGGCCCTGACGCGGTTCGTGTTTGACGATCCGACCAAAGCACGCAGTGTGCTCGACGCCGAGCGAGCGACCTACACAGAAACCGAAGTCGTCAAGGTAGATCTTCCAAACAGACTGGGAGAACTGGCGGGTGCCGCACAAAAATTGGGCGATGCGGGCATCAACATCAACTACCTCTATTGCGGAGCCGAACCAAACTCGAACGCACCAGCCATTATTTTTGGTGTCGCAGAAGTTGGCAACGCTGCCCCGCTGGTAGAGCAGACGGCGCCGCTGCTGGTGGTAGGGGTTAAAGCCAACAAACGAACTCGGTCCGGGGACCGACAGGCAAAGTCGGTCCCTATTCTTTTGGGTAGCTGAAAACCGCGCTTATCCGTCGGTTGATCTGATCACACAGGCCTACGGCTTCGGCTCACTCGCTGTTTGCGGGGCAGCCGCCTTTATCCAGCTCCTGCAGCTTCTTGGAAGCTTCTGCATTGTTCTTTTCTGACGCGACCAGCAGCAAGATCCGCGCTTGCTCGCAGTTCGCCGGGACGCCTTCGCCCCGTGTGTAGAGGTCCGCCAGCGCTACCGCCGCCCTCATGTTTCCTGCTTGCAGCGCAGACCACAACTGCTGCGACGTCGCCGAGACCTTTTTCGGGTGCTGCACTTGCCCCGAGGAAGAATGCGCCTTCGAGGCGGCTGGAGCCGGAGCTACTGCCGCCTGGCTTGCCCCAAGCGGCTGCTCCGCCTTCGCCGGCTGCGGCGTTGCCCACGGCGATGATGTGCGTGTCATCAGATCCGTCGAAGATGCTCCTGCAATCTGTGGACTCTGCCTCTGCGGCGACCTTGTCGGCGCAGCCACAGAGACCGTCTGCACCGTCGCCGGCTCCGTCGCCAGCGGTTTCGTAGCGGTCGGCTCCGAGGTCGACGCACGTGGTGACGCGGGCTGTGCTACTGACGCCTGAGTCTGCTCCGCGCTGGATTGCGCCGCGCGGTTCGCGCTCGCGGTCGTCCGCGCCGGGCTGCCTGGCTTCGTGCTGCCGGCATACCGGAAGATAGGAATCATCACCACCGCGTATATCCCGATGCCCAACAATACGCCACGGAGGAATTGCTTGCGCATCTGCGCCCGGTACCGTTCCATAGGAACAAGTTGCACGCTCGGAACGCGCATCTCCTGCCCAATCACCGGCTTCTCGGTCGCCGCGTCATCCGCTTGCTTGTCACCACTGGATGCGGTAGAGGTCTCGCTCAGCCAGGCGCGGGTCTGCTCGCGTGCCGGCACGCTCAACTCCAAGAAGCCCAGGCCTCCCGTGCGTTTTGCCGAGTCGATCCACGCCAACTGGCCGGTGGCCTCGATCGCGCTGTTCGGGTCGACAGACAGGTGCAGCTGGAGCAAATCCGCTTCTTCTGTGGGCGTGAGGCTCTGAAAGCACAACCCATCTTCGGAAAGATTCAGAACGGAACCGCCTTCTTCACCGCCGAGCTTACACAGCACTATCCGCTCGGGCTGCTTCCGCTCTAGCAACCGCCTGTTTGCGTTCATCATGGTGCAGGACTCCCCTCGTAGACGTTTTTTCGAGAGGGCCGGGTACGCTATAAGACATAAAACGGTTAGTAGTGCGTTAATACTACAAACTGTGGAATGCTAAAATCAGGTTCTTAATGGATCTTCTAATCCAGTAAAGACCTTAATGATTCTGCGCCGTGACTACGCAGCCCTTGTCGTTCGCCAGAACTCATGCCGTCTTTGGAATCAATGACATAGCTGCTGTCGTCCCATTTCCATTCTGCTATAACTGCGCGTCATGTTTCGACATTTCAAACTCTGCATCGGAACGTTGGTTCGCCTTTTTCGCTCGCGACAGGGTCTCCTCCTTGAGAATTTGGCATTGCGTCAGCAATTAGCAGTGCTGAAGCGGCGCACTCCGCGTCCAAGCCTCGGGAACTTCGACCGACTGTTCTGGGTAGTTGCTCGGCGTCTCTGGTCAACAGACTCCACGCGACGCAGCAAAGAGGGACCACTCCTAGCATCGCGAAGTTAGTCACATCCCATTATCGTGTTTAAGCCGAGTGGCTGCACCATTCGCACCGCTTGCTTCGAAAGCGGCAACCGAAAGCATAGTTTCGACAAAGGAAGATCGTAGTGCGCGGCAACAGCACGAACGAGTTGTCCGCCAAACCCTTCCCCTCGACGCGCGGGATGAACCCAGATCGTATAAGTGGCCGGAGGCCATTCCCCCGCCGGACTAAACGTAAGCCCGCTCTCGCCTTCCTCTCCAAATAAGTCATCAGCGGTATAGGCCTCGCCATCCGGTCGCAATTGTAGCGAGGGGCGCTCTCTAATCTCACCAGTGTGCCCCCCACTACGCGGCGGTCCGCCACAGCTATGGCTGAGTCGTAGTTGCTCGCGGGCATGAAGTTAGGGCCAGGATGTTGCTCGTAAGCGGCCACACTGGCCCTTCTTGCCAGATCGAGCCAGTCGGTCGGGGTATCTTCATGAACCGTCACGATATAAATGCCGTCAGCGAACTCCGTGCGAAGACCATGTTCGGCTTCGCCTGCATCGGGTTCCCACACTTCCAGCCGATACATGTCATTACGCCACACACGCTTGCCAGTTGCCCGAGCGAAGATGGGTAGCATAAGTCGCCCATGAAGCCCTTGCCCTCCCCCAGTTATACTGGGGGAGGGCAAGCATGAAGCCAGATGGCGGACCCGCTGATTCCTTGCTATCATCGCCCCGTGGCCTTCGGGGTCGCAACCTGCCCCGAGTGTTCGCAACGCTTCCGCCTCGTTTGGCGGATCGGCAAGGGGAAGCTCGAACCCTCACAGGTGATCTGACCTGCCCGGCGTGCTGCCATCCGTTCGCGTCTTGCGCAGCAAGCGCGCCGTGGCGAGCCGCATCACATCTGTCCTGGTCGCCGGCGTGCCGATGAGGACACTCGAGAAGGCTCAGTTCTGGTCACAGCACGAGCGCCTTCGCCATACGGCGGGATCGCTACGTGCAGCGCGCAGTAGATGTAGAGGTCGATATCGCTGCCTTCGTTTCCAAAATAGCCCGTAGCGCTGTACTCACACGCGTGGAGGTGCATGAGGGCGGGCAAATCCGGATCCACGGAGTGGGCCCGGCGGTCCGTTATCTTGGGGTACATGGTGGGCTGTGCATTGAAATGCGGCGGCGGATCCACCCAAACGACATCGAAGTCTCGGGCGTCCTCTGAGCTCGCTCGGACAGCCAGCGCATTTTCCAGGTCCGTCGGGTCCATCTGGTCACCCAACGCAGCCCGCTCGTGCCGGGTCGGGAAGTGATCGAGCTGCCAAGTCTCGTCGGCGCAGGTTTCGGTCATGTATGGACAGAGCGTCACTTTCAGCCCAGCAGCCATCGCTGCTGCCGCAACGGCGTGATCACGACCCTTCAAGGCGGACACCGTTTGACGGGGGAGCGGTCGCTGCTTGCGCTGGAAGCCTGCGTCCTGGTGGTACAGATGGGCGCAGGGAAAAGCGAGCGTTCCACCCTCGGCCAGGAACCGACGATCGTCCAGCAAGTCACGAAGCTTTTGCCGTACGAGCGTGTTAAGCGCCACGAGATCTCCGCCGGGCATGGCGCTTCGCGCGGCGTTTGTGCCGCGCCGGATCAGGTACGTCAATGTCACCCGCAGGCCTCCCCAAACCCGCTCGATCTGGTGGTCGACGTCGCCGAAAAAGGCAGCCCAGTGGATGCGCGTCGGCTCGGCCTGCTCCCTGATCGCGTGGCCCCAGTCGTAGGTCTGAAAGACGCCACGGTGCTTGACGACGAACGCTCCGTTCGAGAACTGCGCCGGCAAGCACACAACGAGCGTACCGAGCATGTCGCTGCCGCGCGGGGTGTCCTTGTGCGGCACAAAGTGGCCCCCGGTCGCGTAGACATTGAGGGCGTATAGCTCCGCGGTGAGCGGCTCGGGAACGTGTGGCACCAACTCGTGACGAATCTGTTCAAGTACTCCGGCCGCCACGGGGTCGAAATGAAGGACAGAAAAAGCGCCACCTTCAGCCTTGATCTGGAGGGCATCGCGGACGGCCCGATCGTACCCCGTCTTCCGCCCCATGCCGAATGCAGCCGGCGCGCAACGCTCGACCAGTGACCGGAGAAGCTGCCCCTGTTCGAAGGTGTCCTTCGCGCGCAGCACACGGACTTGGGTATTGTCTGGGAAGCAGAGGGTGACCGGCTGTTCGAGCACGAGCGTACCGCCGCACGTGAACGGTGCGCGCAAGCCATGCACTGCGTGGCGGAGACCTTCCAACAGCGCTTGCTCGTGTTTCGTTTTGCCGGCTGATGCCATGACTTCGTGTCCCTCTCTTTTTCCTTACTCTAGCGTGCGTGTCAAGTCACGGCTAGCCGGGGGTGACCTTCCTCAACCCCGCTTGCGCCAGGTATTTTCCACCTTATCGCGTATCGTTTGCCGAGATTCGAATGCCGGCCGTGTCGTCCGTCGACGCTGCTCAGCCCGAACAAGCGCACCGACTGGTCCATCCATGATCGATCCCATCGGCGCGCACGGCACGGTAAATTCGTTCTAACGGATCGCCGCGGGAATTTATGATCTTTGCGGGTTCGGCCCATCGCTCCCACCGCTCCAACCATGCTTCGCGATCATTTTTGATCCAGGAGCCGACCAACAGGTCTCCGCAATCCCAGAACTTCGCTGTACGCGGTAGAGATCTCCTTCTGCGGCGGCCAACGGTCAGTGTAAGAGTTAATCGTTCTCGGAGGATGACTAATGAGTGTGACAGGCACAAGAGTTTTCGGTCATCCGCAGGTAGTCGAATACCAAGCGTACGTTACGCGTGAGTCGTCGCATTTTCTGCGCCACGCTCCCTCGGCCTTTGGATTTGAGCACGCCGATGGCGAAACGACGAAGCCGAGTGAAATTTTCCGGACGGTCGTCATCATCGTTCCAATCGATCATGTAGTGGCAACTCTCGATGGCCCAGTGGCCGCGGTTGACCCGCAGAATGCGTTGCGGTCCGGCTTGTTTCGGAGGGCGGCTGGTGAGGCCGTAACTGACTTCGAGAGAACTCTCACCGCTCTTTTTGTTCGTGCGGTGCCGCTCGATGACGAACGCTTGGCCCACATGAGGAAAAATCGAGATAGCCGTTCAGTTTTGTGGTGGTCCAGATCTTTCGCGTTTCGATCCGTCCGTGGTCCGCAGGAGTCGTCTCGACAAAATGCGGTTGGCGCCGATCCTGAAAATAGAACTCCAAGCCTTCCAGAAGACTGGGTTGGTTTCCTTTGACCGTGAAATAGTAGTGAGCCTTGCGCTTCCCGACCAGACATGCATGTGCTCTCGACAGAAACCTTGCTAGACCTATTTTTTTGGTAGTTCTAATACCCGGGTACCGGTGCTTTCGGTCCATGGAAAAACACCACGCGCTCCGCTATGGTGCAAACTCATATCCCCCGGGTCAGGAGTGCCATGGTTCCACTCCTCGCTGTGTTGTTTGGCCTACCTCTGACGGGGCAAGCCTGCCCGCACGAAGGCTCCGACCACCGACTGCTTGGTGACATAGGATGCCCGATCCAGAGGAAGTTAACCATTGAGGATGCTTGCCCTCCCCGAACGATTTGGTCTTTCCATCTTTTCAAGGTGTTGGTGAAGATTGATCCCAAGCATCCTCACCTGTTGATCGAGTGGCCCACCCGATCTCAAGAGATTTTGGCGGTTCCGGATGGGTTACCGTTGGGATGCCAACGCGAAAGCCTGTATTTTCCCCTCCCTTGCGTTCAAGAGGGTTGAGCCGATGCGAGAGTACGGAACGGACTCGCAACAGCGTCCAAGTCCGATTTGAAGGAACAGATCTAATGCGCGTATTGGGACAGACCGGATGAGCCTCAACTTAGTGACGCCATTTCGTAGCGGCAATCGAATCCTGTCATTCGCCACTCAGGCGCCCGTAAACGGGTCCCGCGCTATCGGAGGCACTGATGCGTAATCGGTTCTTTCTGCTGCTTGGCCTCTTTCCAGGTAGCCTTGTGCCAGCCGTAGCACAAACACCCACGCCATGGAACGTTCTGGCGCAAGAACACGTTGCGCCGAACAGCACCATGATCTCAACAGTATCGACCCCTCTGCCCGCCGCTTCCTTCCTGCTCGCCAAGGGCGAAAAATCCAATGCCCGTTTCAGTCTTATGTTCGCGGGAGCCTACAAGCGTGATCACAGCCTAGAGCATCTTTCGCCAATGAACGAGGTTAAGACTTTGAGTCTCACGTGGTCTAGCTTGCCGCTCGTTCAACTCTGTCGCGGACGCCTGCAACTGGACGTCTTTCAGAGCACGCTTCATATACGAGACGCCCTGCTCAATCCTTTCGACAATGGCGGGATGCGAGGGTCTCACCCCCCGGGACGCGGTTATCTCGGCGTGCCACCCTCGGTCAATCTCTCTGGCCTAAACCTTGGCTTTCACTTTGGGCGGAACGCGCAGACGGGAGATCCGGCCCGGTTATGGCGGCGGCTGCCCCGGATTCTTGGCACCGTTCTTAATTGAACCGACGCATCTGGTGGAGCGGCAGCATATTAAGGCTGCGTTTTGGCTGGGGCGCGGTACAGCGTTTCGGCTGGATCGTAGAGCCGGGCGATGCGGTCATAAAGCTCCTGATACTTCTTGTTCGAGCCGGACAAAGCTTCGAAGAAGACAGGAATGATCGGGAATGCGATCCCACACGAGATTGTATTTCTGACTCCACGTTCCGGGCTTATCAAATGCGAGGCGGAAATGATCACCATCCCCCGCCAACTGTACCCGCCTCTCCGCCATATTGCGGCTCACGTCGCGATATTCGAGGGCCTCGGCCTTGCGGTTCGTCTTGTCTGCCAAAGTTGCGAAACCTGCCAGCGCCAGGATCGCTTTAATCGACAGATTCGAGTTATGTGCCAGGTGGCCAGAGAAATCGTCCGTGGAAAGCTGATTGGCTGGATCCATCCCCTCGTTTCGAAGATATTCCGCACACTGTTGTAACTCCGGCCAATAGTGGCTGGCGAAATCGGCATTGCCCTCCGCCTTGGCCAGTGCAGTGAACATCAAAACCATGTTGCCACTCTCTTGATACTCCCAGCGCAAGCGCTGGGATTCTGTTTGCCTAGTTGCATTGCTGCACCTCGGTTCCCAGAAACGGGGCTATCAACAGACCCGAATCGGAGCGCACTGAGTCTCCGACTACTCCACCGATAGGCATCACTCTCTCGGCGAGAGAAAATGCCGCGT
>QHYH01000148.1 GCA_003223215.1 Acidobacteriota bacterium | reverse complement strand
ATCTCACATTAAATAATGCAATGGTTAGCGCAAAAAAAGAGGAAGCTCTGATTGCAAGATGGACCACCGTAGTTTCGCTGGTGATCTGCGAATACCATCGATCACGCGGATGATGCTTTCCATGAGTTCATCGATGTCCTTGGGACAGCCGTTGGCCAGTTCCTTCTTCGACAAAGACCAAACACCTTCCTCAGGGTTGAGTTCTGGACTGTAGGAAGGAAAGTGCTCGACGTAGAGGCGTGGGTGTCGCGCGCGGAGTTTCTCGATCGGCTCCCCTTGATGGGTGGAGGAGTTATCCAAAAGCACGATGAGGGGACCGCGGAGTTGCCGTAGCAGTGCGCGCAAAAACGCACAGACTTCTTCCTGTCCGATGTTGTCGTAAAAAAGAAGGTAGTAGAGGCCCAGGCGGTGTCGCTCGGGGCTCACAGAAATTCCCGCGATTACGGAAATTTTATCCCGACGCCCCTGGCGGCAGCGGACAACGGGAGTGCAGCCCCGGGGCGCCCAAGTCCGGACCACCAGGGGAGCCAATAGAAAGCCGCTTTCATCGGCAAAAACTATGTGAGCACCCAGCCGCGCGGCGTTTTTTTTACCCGGGGCCAGACTTTTTTCTTCCAGCGCTGAATGGCCTGCTCATCGCGTTCTAAAGCGCGCCTTTCAGGTTTTTGTGGTGTCCAGTCGAGCCGATGGAGGAGTTTGCCAGCGGTATTGTAATGGCAGGGCACGTGGAAGGTCTTTTCAATCACTTCCGCGACTCGCTTCGTCGTCCATACTTCCGTGCGGTAGCCATTGGCTAGGGCTCCGCGGAGCAAGATGCGGACCAGCCGTTTCTCTTGCCGGCGGGTGAGTCTTCTCGGGCGGCCCGGAGAAAATCGCACCTTGAGGGCATCGGCGCCGTGTCGTAGCCACGCATTCCGCCACCGCATCACGGAACTGGCCGCACACCTGATGCGTCGAGCCACTTCGTTCAGGGACAATTCCGCGCGAAGAAGTTTCAGCGCACGCCTGCGCCGGTCGGACAGCAAGTCGGCCGAACCCTTGGGTCGCACAGGGACCTCCAGTCATGCGGAGATCCTATTATTGCATTATTTTATGTGAGAGCAATAATGTTCTTGGCTCCATGGCCAAGTCACCGCGCGCGTTCGAACCGCCGACCAACCAGTGGTTGATCCGGGCTTGCGGAAGCGGTTCAGGACGCAAGTCCGCCGCCCGGCTCCATCCTTGGCACGGCCTTCCCGACTATTTTCTTCGCTTCCGAGTCCCCGATTTGGAATTGCGTACCCCTCAAATAATTGAAGCTAGCCAGCCCATGGCGGTCCATATTGGGGATGTTTAGCTTTGTGGAGAATCCAGTCCAAATTCGCGATGCGCGGTAATCAGGGCGGTTTTCACGTCCTGCTCTTCGATGACAAAGGAGATGTTGCTTTCCGATGAGCCTTGCGCAATGGCAATCAGATTTACGCCTTCGCGGCCCAGCGCGCTGAAGGTTTTGCCGGCAATCCCCGGGATGCCGCGCATGTTCTCTCCCACCACGGCCACAATGGCAATGTTCGGATCCACGGTAATATGTTCCACGTTGTGATGTGCCAGATCTTGCGCGAACTCCTTGCGCAAGGCTTCAACGGTGCGCTGAGCGTCGGCCGCCGCAACGATGAAGCAGATGTCGTTTTGCGAAGAAGATTGGGAGATCAACAACACGTTGGCGCGCAGATCGGCCGTCGTCGAGAACGTTCGCCCGACTACATCCGGCAATCCCACAATCCCTGGGCCACCCACGCTTATTAGCGTTACATCTCGAATGGCGGTTAGAGCCTTCACGCCGCCACCGATGCTTCGCCCCTTCGGCGTTATCTTTGTGCCGCGTCGCTCTGGCGCGAAGCTGTTACGGATCCACACCGGGATCGCCGCCTGCACCACGGGATTCAGTGTTTTCGGATGCAGGACCTTCGCGCCAAAGTACGCGAGCTCTGCCGCCTCGCGGTAGGAAACCTCCGGAATCGTGCGCGCCTCTTGCACCAGCCGTGGGTCTGCCGTCAGCACGCCGTCCACGTCAGTCCAGATAATGACTTCATCAGCATCAAGCGCGGCACCAAGAATCGTTGCAGAAAAATCAGAACCGCCTCGGCCCAATGTCGTTAGCTGTCCTTGGGCGGTTGCACCGATGAACCCAGTCACGATCGGCACAATCCCGTTCTCGAGCAGCGGACACAATCGCTTTTGCGATTTTCCCCGTGTTGCTTCCATCTGCGGCTCGGCCCCGCCATGAAACGCGTCGGTCACAATCAGCTCGCTGGCTTCGATCGCTTCACTGGCGGCGCCTGCCCCTTTAACAGCCGCCGCCACCAGCGGTGCGGAAAGCCGTTCTCCGAGGCTCGAAACCGCGTCGAGCGTGCGCGCTGTCAGTTCGCGCAAGAGGGCCGTTCCTTCACAAAGCCTGCGGCCCTCCGAGAGAACTTCTTGCAATTTCTGGCGGATCGGCTGGCGTTCTTCCTCGTGCTGAACCAAGCTGCTGAGGGCAGTTTCGTGCTGTTTACAAAGCGATTCTAAAATCGCTGCCGCTTCCCTCGCGTTTCCTGCCCGCGCATGGTTAGCAGCCTCAATCAAGCGGTTGGTGACCCCGCTCATGGCGGAAACTACCGCTACGCAACGAAACTCTTTGGCGGCATTCACGATGATCTTCGCCGCCCGGGTGATGCAGGACGCGTCGCCTACCGACGTTCCCCCAAACTTCATGACTTGTAACGACTTTTTCATTTGGCTCTTTTGGAGAGCGGGAGCGCTTCTCCGGCCTTCTCCGCTCCATTCCATCGCCAATGGGCTGCCGTGGCTTAAATCCGCTCCGGGTTCCTCCATTGTACGGCACGCGCGTCGACTTTCTCCGCCTTGCACCTAACATGACATCTGCTAACTCCGCGCCAATAGGCAACGCGTAGAGCCTACTCTCCGTGCCGGCCGTCACAGGTCCATTCGGAGAGACGTTTCCAAGCACGGCGAATTCTCGGCCTTACTCTGGGTTCTTCTTGCCGGAGCTGATCTCTCCTTGAATTTCTCGCCATCTTCCGCGGCGCCCGCCGTGACGAAATCCTCCGCGAAGGCCCGGCACAACTCTCGCGCCTGGAAGGTCGGCGGAGATTATGCCTTGCACGCGATCCTCCATGACGACACCGCCCGGGCTAGTGATTTTTCGCACCGCCGATGTCGGTTATGGCGAAATGGCCGGCGCGCAATAGGCTTGCCGCCACTCGCGGTCGGCGTCGCTTTTTGGCCCCGTAGCTGCCGTGGGCTAGTTCGACGATAGCCACAACGGAGGGCGCGCAATCAACATCCTCATGTGCGGCGCGCACGCTCTCAAGGATTTCGCCCACATTTTCCTTGCGGCGCTCCCCGACGATGAGCACGCTGGAGTCGAGGATTACTCCCAGGTGGAGATGTTGCGAGGCTTGCGGCTCTTGATGATTTCTTCGAGGTCAGCAGCGAAGTCTGGGTCCATCGCGGGTTCGTAACGAAGCTCTTTGGCGTGGGCTTCCGCCAGGGCGATGGATTCGGAAATCGGACGGCCACATACCACATCGGCGGGACGCACCACGGCTACAGGCTTGCCATCTCGCTCGATGATGACTTCTTCGCCTTCCGATACTCGGGGCATCACCAAAGCGAAGTCGCTGGCCGCTTCCGATTCGATGCAGAATCCGTATTTTGATATTTGCGATCCCTGTGCCGCATGTTGTAAGGATGGTTCATCGGCTAATGTTGTGACGTACAGCTTGCGCGTGCTCTTGGCCCGGATTTGCCCGGAGGAGCACTCGCTGTGGTATGGCCATGATTTGGCGATTCGCTTTCCCTCGCAGAGCGGAGCGACACATCGCGCGAGAGCCCTTGAGCGAGGTGAAATTTGTCGTTTGTGTAGACCGGGGCATCGTAGCGGGCACGCGAAACGGCAACGTAAGCCAATCGCTGGTCAACGCGTTTCTCTCCTGCTTGTCCCATGTCCACGTGCACCAAAACGCTTTGTCCCTGGCTACTGTGACTTGGGAAACTCCTGAACCTCAGCGAAGGGCACACGGCGGGCACACGCAGGAACCGGCGCGTGTAACTCCTTCGAAAGAATGGTGCCGGCGGGGGGAATCGAACCCACGGCCTAGGGATTATGAGACCCTCGCTCTGCCACTGAGCTACGCCGGCCTATGCTAATAGCAATCCTTAATGCTATGGATTCACGTCGAAGTGTGTCAAGCGGTGGCCGGTTGTGCGGTTGTGCGGTTGTGCGACAATGGGCCAACTCAGAGCCGGAGTGCACTGGAATACTCTCGAGATTTTCGAGAAATGCGAAAGGCATAGGTTTTTGATGTCAGGTGCCACTCCGACTCGCAGTCAGCGGCGTAGACTCGCGGTGTTAGGCGGTAAGGAGCGAGTACTAAGTTTTTTGGTACTGCCGTACTGTTGCTCTTGGTAAGTGCGAAAACTATACTATTCGTGATCGAGCCCGCTTGCCCGAGCCCCGCGCCAGGCGAAAGCCTGGCGAAAGTAGGGGGGCAGGGTAGGTTGACCGATACAATACAAGCTCAGAGTCTGAGCACCTTGACATTGGTGCGCAAAGAGTTAGCATACCTCCGGGGTTGTTTCTTACCGGAGGCACAATGTCGCGCAGACTGATAGTACTATTCCTTTCGATGCTAGTTTTGGTTGGGGCAATGAGCTTGAAGACGGTGGTCGCCACGCACAGTGACGGCTCCGTGATTATGGCAAACGGTGGCGCACCGGCACCACCGACGCCCTGGAAGTAGGCCCAAATCCTGCCCCTGTGAAGGGGCGAGTGGCCAGGGCGTGGATAGGCGGATACGCGTGCCTGGCACATTACAACTTCTTGTTTGGCTACTGTGCACTCTCTTCGAGATCGCAGTTATAGTGTGTGCGTTGAAGAAGGGTGTGTTCCGTAGATATGCCCTCTTAAGCATATATATGGGGGCCTCTGTAGTGGTGTCGCTCGCCCGTTTTCGTGTGCTGACCGGTTACGGGTACACCTCTTCTCAATATGTTTACGTTTACTATTATTCGGATGCCCTTCTCACGATCTTCCTCTATTTTGCCCTTGCCAACTTATATGCTCAAGTTTTGAGTGAGTTGAAGGCGGAACGCCATGTCCGATTTGCGACATTATTCCTTCTAGCAGCAACTGCTCTATTTTCCTACGGGGTGGTTCACGAAGCATCGACGAGACTCATCTCCCGCTTTGTGGTCGAGCTATCTCAGAACCTTTACTTTGTGGGTCTGGTGGTCACTTACATTTTGTGGGGCGCCATTCTGAAAATGCGAGAGACCCGGACCCAGCTCATACAGGTCGTACTTTCATTGGGAGTATATTTCAGCCTGTTTGCTGCGGACTATGCCTTGCGCAATCTATATCCATCGATGCGTTCAATCTCTATTCCCCTTCAACAAGTCATAGGATGTTTTCTGCCGCTGGCTTGGGCGTACACCTTCTGGTACATTCCCGAGGATGCTCGTACGGTGCCCGCCCGCCTTGCGACGGTGTCGCGATGATGGCCGCCTTCATTTTTGTGGTGTCGGTGGTCATCTTCCTGCAATTCTTTGTGTTCTATTGCCGGTCGCTGATCGCGGTGTCCGCGAAACAGCCGCTGTCCCCGGAGGTGCAGGAGGTTACGGGCATACAGCGTGCTGCCTCGGGAGACGATTTCAAACGGGTCATGCAGCTCCTGCATCTTTGCCCCGAGCGGCCCGAGGATCGCAAAGGGATTCAGGCAGTTGGCGCTTATTTCCAATTGCTGAATCTTGTAGCCTCAACTGTGGCTCGATGGATTCCTTCTACGAAGTCCTGGACGGACTCAGAGCGGGGCCATTGTACCTATTTCGCAGCTATCGCCCTCGAGCGGCGTATCTCCTTTAGCCGCGAAATGCTAGCTCAGCAGATGGACTCTTGATCCCTGTCCGCTTCCCTGCCTCGCGCTAGTGCCTCTTTCGTGACGGCATTTCTCAATTTCCTGCCTGACATTTTAAGAGCGTGGTATTCTATGGGGGCACTCTCCTCACCGGAGCGGATGCGTCCGCAGCGCAAAACTTTCGGTGACAAAAACTTGCTCGCAGTGTGGCGCGGTATTAGCGGCAGGATCGCGCGTCTGCCAGTTCTGTGATTCATCTTTTTCCATAGGGTTTTCCGCGATTGAAGAACCCGCGGAATTCCCTTCCCTCGGAATCCCCCCACGAAACGCGGGAACTGCAAACCTAAGGTCAGAAACGTGGGCATCCCCGTTGGTCTCCTTTCAAGGGGCTAGGCAGGATGGCTCCTGGCGCGGGGAATTGGCCGAACGGCTGAAGGCTTATCGCACCCGCGCGGGAAAACCATCCCCCAGCAACTTACAATCGCAGTTTTCCTTTGAGGAATCGGCGGCTGAAGGCGCGACCAAGGCCTCGATCGCAATCGAAGAAGAGCGAGTTGCTCCCCACAACGAAGAGTTTGCTTTCACCGTCGCGATTGGCCGATCGGCAAAGACAAAAACTTCCGAACAATTGCCGGTCGAGATTGACGTCTCGTCGCGGCCGCATCCGGAAGGGCGGCCTCCACGGCAGACCCTTCACGCAGAATCTGACTCTCCGCCGGGTCTGTATCCCGTCGCCTCCATCGATGAGCGCCGCCTGGCCGCACTCATTGACTTCTTCTGCCTGCTGTTTGCTTACGGAGGTTTTCTGGGGATCTTTGGTTCATTGGGAGGACACTTCACGCTGAACAAGTTGAACGCAGCACTGTGCTTGACGACTTTTGCGATCGTCTATCTGCAGTACTTCGCGCTTTTCACCATTTTTGGCGGAACGACGCCGGGCATGATGTTGCGCGGCTTGCAAGTGGTCAGTTTCTCCGGCGAACCACCCGCGGCAAAGCAAATGCTCTTGCGCAGCGTGGGATATATGCTCTCCGCCGGTACATTTTTTCTTGGGTTTCTGTGGGCCATGTGGGACTCCGACGAACTGACCTGGCATGACCGGTTATCACGCACGTATTTGAGCATGGAACAGACGTTGCCTGATCTGGAGCCTTCCAACGCTTCCCGCAGCCGCTAAAGCTCTGCCCTGGAGGATGCCAGGGACTCAGGAGTCGCGAGCAATACGGACGATCGCCTCGAGACTGTTTTCCACGTCCGCTGCCGTCGTAGCCCAGGATGAAACGCTGACGCGCATGGCCGTCTTTCCCTGCCAGTTGGTTCCCCCGCACCAACAGGTGCCTTCTTCTTGAACACGCTGGATCACCTCCCTAGTCACTTCCGGTGAGCCGAAGGAGACCAGCACTTGATTGATAACCACGTCGTTCAACACTTCGAAACCTGCATCTCGCAGTCCGATGGCAAACCGTTGGGCGTGAGCGCAGCTTCTTTCCACTAATTCGCAGAGCCCGGCCCGGCCCAAGGATTTCAACGTCGCCCACAACTCCGCCCCGCGGGCTCTCCGCGATGCTTCGGGTGTGTGATACATCGGCTCCCGCCGTGCGCCCGGTTCGAGATAAGCCGCTGCCACTCCGAGGGAGGCGCGCAGGGCATCGCCATTTCTCACGAGGACCACACCGCAGTCGTATCCTGCATTTGGCCATTTGTGCGCATCGGTGGCCCAAGAATCGGCATTTTCGAATCCGCGGGCCAGGGGCGCATACTTCGGCGACACGCGCGCCCACAGGCCGAATGCGCCGTCTACGTGGATCCAGGCCCTTTGCTCCTTAGCCACTGCGCAAATCTCCTCAGCCGGATCAAATGCGCCAGTGTTCACGTTGCCTGCCTGAATGCAAACGATGGTGCGCTCGGTTAGGGGTGGCAACCGGTCGGACCGCATTCTTCCCTGGCTGTCTGCGTCAACAACCGTTACGCGCTTTCTTCCAAAGCCGGCCATGCTCAGGGCCTTCCGAATGGACGCGTGGACTTCGGCGCCGACGACGACGTCGATGGGCGGCGCGCCAAACATTCCATCCTCATTGACGTTCCAGCCTGCCCGCTCGAGGAGAGCGTGCCGAGCAGCAACCAGCGCAGTGAAGTTCGCCATGGTGGCGCAGGTCACCAGGCCACCTTCACAATCGGCGGGCAATCCAAGGGCTTCGCAGATCCATTGAAGAACTACATCTTCAAGCTCGGCGGCGACCGGAGACATGACGCGCAGAGCGGCGTTTTGATTCCATGCGGCTGCCATCCAGCTTGCTGCCAGGGCAGCGGGAACCATGCCTCCATTCACGAAGCCAAAGTAGCGACCTCCCGTCGTGGCCGCCGTTGCGGGAGAGCCCAGGGCATCTAACTGTTTGAGCACCTCGGTGGGGTTGCATGATCCGGACGGAAAGGGTTCGTGAAACCTGGAGAGGGCGGCAAGGGCACTAGAAGCCGGACTCACTCTGCGCTGTCTAACACTATCGACGTAACGTATCGCTTTCTCCACCGCGAGATAAAGCAACTCGTAGGATTGTGATTTCGTACTCTCGTCCGACAAGAGAGTCATTGGTCCCCATCCTTTTTTAAGCCGCACACACGCGGACTGTTGACGGAGTTTCACCCGTCAAGAAAACTTAACAGCTATCAGTTGGAGGGAAAGAGCCGAATTGTCCGGTTATTTCTTAACGGCCTCGTCGGAGGCGATTCTGCCGTCCCGGATGTGGATGCTGCGGTGAGCGTGCTGGGCGATGTCGTGTTCGTGCGTAACTAAGATAATGGTGTTTCCTTGGCGGTAGAGATTCTCGAAAAGAGCCATGATTTCTTCGCCCGTCTTGGAATCCAGATTTCCGGTGGGCTCGTCCGCCAGAACAATCGATGGATTGTTCACCAGTGCGCGCGCAATCGCCACGCGCTGTCTTTGACCGCCGGACAGCTCGTTAGGTTTGTGGTGCATGCGGTCGGCGAGATCCACGCGCTCAAGGGCTTTTCTCGACTTTTCGATGCGCTCTTCCGCAGGGGTACCGTTGTAGATCAATGGCAGCTCGACGTTATGAAGAGCGGTCGCGCGAGGGAGCAGGTTGAACGTCTGAAACACGAATCCGATTTCTTTGTTCCGGATGTAAGCGAGTTCATCGTCGTCGAGATCGCTGACCAACCGACCCGCCAGCCAATACTTCCCTGAGGTGGGCGAGTCGAGGCAACCAATAAGATTCATAAGGGTGGACTTGCCCGAACCGGAAGGCCCCATGATGGCAACGTACTCGCCTTTGCGAATTTCCAGGTTCACTCCGCGCAAGGCATGCACTTGCTCGGCGCCCATTTCATAGACTTTGACAAGCTCTTCTGTCTTGATAACGACACGCGAGTTGACCAGGTCTTCCCGGTAAGAATCTGTGGTTTGCGTCTCGACAGGCATGCAATCTCCCTCGTTTTCTTTGCGCTCAGCTTTGCTGATCGTCTTGCCTCTTGGGCGCGCTGTTGTCCACTTTGACCTGAGCTTCCGGCTTCAAAGTGCGCAAGGCTTTGTAGCTGCCAACGACAATCTCGTCGCCGGGCTGCAAGCCCTTGGTAATCTCAATGTCGGTGACGCCGGAGATGCCGGTTTCCACCGACCGAAATACTGCCTTCTTGCCATTCACTACAAAAACGCCCTGAATTTCATCCTTTTTGATATCGCCAGGAGCAGCCGGCGGGGGCGCAGCGAGGGTTACGCCGGAACCGCCTTGACCCTTTGCGTTCTTGGCGGCTTCCTCCAATTCCTTGCGCGTACGCATCGCGAGAGCCTGGATGGGGACGGCAATCACATTTTTCCGCTCCGCCGTCTTGATTTTTGCCGTGGCAGAAAGGCCGGGCCGCACGTTGTCAGGTGGATTTTCCAGAGTCACGACAACCTTGAAGTCTTTCGCTTCTTGTGTGCTGGTGGTGGTCTGCGTGGTCGTAAGGCCGGAACTGCGCAGGACAGCTTGCGAGCCCACTTCCGTTACCTTGCCTTTGAACACTTTCCCTGGAATCGCGTCGATGTTTACGTCGCCATCTTGCCCCAGCTTCACGCTGACGATATCCGTTTCATCCACCTTGACCTCGGCAGTGACAGTCGACATGTCAGACAGTGTCATGATGAAACTGCCTGGCTGGTTCTGTATGCCCATAACGACGTAGTCGCCCACGCGTTCCGGCAGATAGCTAACAATCCCATTGATCGGCGAGGTATAAACGGTCTTGTGCAGAATGTCCTGGGTGTGGACGAGCTGGGCGCGGCTCTGATTCAGCTGTGAGCGCGACTGTTCCATCTGCGCCTTCAGGAGCGAAACACGCGCCTTTGCCGAATCAACGCTCGCCACAGCTCCGTCGTAAGTCGTTTTTCTCTGATCGAAGTCCTGCTTAGGGATCAATCCGTCCTTATAAAGCCCTTGCCCGCGATCATAGTCGAGCCTGGCTTTTTCGAGGTTGGCTTGCTGCGAAATCAAGTCCGCTTGCGCCGCTTTGTAACTGGCTTCGGCCGCCTGAACTCCGGACTCCGCGGAATTGCTCGCCGCCTCCTGGGCCTGCACGTCGGCGCTTGCTTGCACATTTTCCTGTGTAAGCAGCTTGTCACCCTTTCTTACGTGATCGCCTTCCTTAACAAATATCTGTGTAATTCTGCCGTATCCTTGCGCGGCTATGTTTGTGTAGGTCGTTGGCTTGATTTCACCCGATGCTGTTACCAGGGACACCAAGCTGTCCTGCTTCGTCACCTTGGCCGTTTGCACAGTAACCATGCCCTTGTTCGCCTGGTTTACGCTGAAAAGAACAATGCCGCCAAGCACCACCACGACGCCCGACCCAATCGCCACTTTATGCCAGGTCTTCATTCGCTTCCCTTTCGCCCCACCGCCCTAGGGCCACCCGTGCAAGCCGCTGCCACCCCGCGACGTTCCATGGAATCCTTGGGTTTGAAAGCCACGATGACAGAAGCATCCCGAGCCGCTCTTCTTCTTTTAGATACGCCCGGCCGGGTCGAAATGTTTCGCCGACGTTCACCCAAGATCGCCGTTTCGGATTCGCAACAGGAAACCTTAGAGTTACTACGACACGATTCGGGCCAGCGCCCCGAAGGCCGAGGCTTATCCACCCAGCAACCTATTCTATCGTTACGGGGGCGTCATGGAAAGTACCCAGGCACGAGCAAATGCCATCAGCATCCGACCCACTTCATTGGACGCAGGGAGCGCGACGATGGTCAGCCGAGAATTTAAGGATCGCGCGGCGCCGCTTCCGTTGGCCCCAGCGTTTTGATGTTATACTTTCAAAGTTGCGCCGTTGTTCGGCGCCAGGACAACCGACCGCGGAGGGGTGGCAAAGTGGCTGAATGCGGCGGTTTGCTAAACCTACCTGCCCTGTTGGCATTCACCGATTTTCGAGTATTTTCAATAACTTAAGCTCGTCTCAGTTGCACTCGGATCGCCTCGTCGGCAGGTTAAAGTACTCCAAGAGTGCACCAAGACCGCGAGCGTCCGACGGTTGATTTCCGCCAGCCAATCCGTCACGGGTCACCACACGATCCTGAGTCCCTTGTAGAGACTGAATTTCTGGTCAGAAGTCAGAACCGCGATCTTTTCGCACAGGGCCTGGGCAATGATCTGGCGGTCGAACGGGTCGCCATGGTGCGCCGGCAGATCGAACAAATGCAACGCATGATTAGCCGTGTAGGGCAGGACTCGAAGCCGGAGGTCGGCGATGCCCGTGAGTACCTCGTCTTTGCCGATTCTCAACTTTCCTATCGATTGCTTGATGGCAACTTCCGAGAGTGAAACCACACTGATTTCGCGAAGTGTCGCCTCTGATCGAAGGGCCGCCATTGCCTTGTTAGAAATGCGGTCTGCAGAAGTCATGGCCCAGATAAACGCGACGGTGTCGAGGAGCAAACGCATCAGTAGCGACCATTCAGAAACTTATCAACCTCTTCGTCATTCATCGGTTTCCACCAATCAGGGTCCACTTCGATGACCTTGCCCTTGAGCGTCCCGAATTTAGGCTTGTCGTTGCTGGCGGTTGTGGTTCGAACTAAATCCACCACGGGTACACCACGCCGACAGATGGTCACAGGTTCACCGTCCTCGGCAGCTCTTATCAGCTGGGGAAGCTTGTTCTTGGCGTGCGCCACGCTTACTTTCATAGGATCAAATCATAGCCATCTAGGATGGCCATGTCAACAGCGGCCGCGTGTTCACTGACATGGCGCAAGACATAAGTGGCCCGATTTAGAGTCTCTGAGCAAGTGGCGGGCAGAGGAGGCGAAGGTTGTCCTTTCCTAGGAACCTTCGGAATCGAAGTATTCGGAGACAATCTTTTGGAGGCCCGACGATGGCTGAGGGGGGAGTCGGAGACGTATGTTCAGCCCATGCTATAGGGCTTAAGAGCTTCGAGCCAAAGCGTTGTCGCCTGCTCCAAGGGTAGGAGGCCGAGGGTAAGAAAGGCCACGGAGCTTCCGGCTGCCATTGGAAATTCGCGCTCAGCGACGCGGCTGCGCGGCGCATCGATTCGGTGAGCATCTGGACTTGAAACCGGGAGGCTAGGCCAAGTTGTTCACTGCCTGTGCGTCCCGCCGCCGCTCACGGGGCTATGCCGGTCCAACAAAAGAAAGGCCGCGAGAATTCTATCCCTACGCAGTAGCCCCCTTGCGACTGTGGATCGCAATAAACGACTCGGCCGTACTTCGGATACTCGCCGATCAAGGGGGTCAGCAGTGGCACTTCGCCGGGTCGCCAATACCGCTTGGTAACCACGCGAGCGCCGTGGCCGCTTACGTCTTCGGTAACCGTCCGTTCGCGATTGCGCGGTTCGTCCAGAGGCGCAAGGTAGACCGGGACTGGTACCGGATTGCGTACTTCAACTCTCGCATCGAAGATTTTCAGAGGAGCGTTCTTGTGATGGACACTAACGTTTTCGGTTTGACCAGGAAAACTGTAGACAGCCCTGATTCTTTTCAGACCTGGCATAATCTTTCTCCTTCGTTGCATTCACTCTGGGAGCAGCAGAGGAGAGTCAGAACCGAGCGACACAAGTCGGATCGCTCACACGCCAAACAATGCCATCCGCGTTGATCAATCCCCCGAAAACCCCGCAAGTACTAGCGAATGATTCAACGAGTTGGCAATCCGTAAAACACGGCAATCGCGGCTCGGGTGATGCCTTTACATCCGAAATCGGCGCCATATCCGATTTAACCGCATTTCGCTGAAAGCGCAGAAGTTAACAGCTTGCCCGGCCGCTAGCTGCCAGGCGCTCCAAATGGAACCGCATTGAGAGGTAGAACTGCAACGCGCGCTCCAGCACATAACGCTGTGCCTGGCTTCAAGCCAAGCCGCTTCCAGATCTCCAGCGGCACCGCAGTTAAGTCAGGTCGCGCGATGAACGAGGGTCTGTTTTGGCCGACGTTATCGCTTCTCAGACGGCTTTGGTGCTGCCCGAAAGGCGTCAGCTGGGTCCAGATAACAGTACTTCCAGAAGTCATCTCGGGCGAGTGAGCCGCCTCTCACTTGCTCGATGATAGCGATCGTCGCCGCAATGATGCCCCCATCGGCGGAATCGAAAATGACCACGATTCCGTGGACTTCCGGCGCAGAGCTGGTTGCGTCTGCTGAGAATTTCTGGAAGAGGGAAAATGCGAAATTAAGCTTCGCGGTGCCGCCTGTTTCCTGGGAATCCTGTAAAACCCGCTGAACGGTGTATATCTTTACCGGCTTTTCGCGCAATGCCTCCCATTTGCCAGGGAAAACCCCGGTTTCCTCGCGCTCTACGCGGAAAGCCTCCGGCTTAGCATTTGCAGGCGCCCCATTCGGCGATTTTTGCCGCGCGGCAACATACTCGGGCAAATCCAGATTGTCTCGGCGAATATATCCCCGCAAGGCAGGGGAAATCTGGACGTGAATCCATTCCCCATCGGCATCCAGAAACTCGAATTCGTCATCGGCGGTGGCCGTGAAGAGAACGCTGGAGCCTGCCGTGGGTCGCGCCCGGACGGGCGTGCCTGTCTTCTTCACCACGACAAGATTCAGAGGATGTGCTTGGTTGCGTTGGATCTCTTGCAAGTTCTGGAGCTCCGTCGTGAGCTGCCGCATGCGCTTCTCTTCGGCTTCACGCTTCCCTCGCAGGGCCGTTACTTCCTCGCTGCCTGGTCCGTCAGCCGCGGTCCCTGCAGATACACTCGCGGTTGGTGCGGAGGTTTTTCCTGACGCGAGAGGATTCGCCGACAAGCTGCTCGAGAGGTCTAACTTCGGCTTGGGAGGCTGCACGTCCGGTCTTGATGCAGAAGCAGAAGGCTGGTTGCCGAGCTTCTCGTTGAGCCTGTCAAGAAGGTCTAACTCTAACCGACCATTCGATGGCAGAGCCTCATAGGCCGACTTCGAGGGATCGCGGTCGGCGTACCACGCCGTTATCTTTGCGGTGACGCGAACAACAGTGGTCCCGGATGCGGTCGGCAGAAGGTCGATGGAGAACTGGTAGAAGGGACGCTCATAGCGATCGAGGGGGTGCTCTGCATTGGCCACGAAACCTTCAACAGTAGGCAGTTTCTGACCTGCGTAGGCCTGCATTTCTTTCAGTGCTTTGTCCACTTCTTCGTTCGATTTGGCATAGGTCCGCGCATAAGGAACAGCTTGGGCAGTTGCGGGACGGGGAATTGAAGTCCCCAAGGCGGAAAGCATCCATAACGCGCGGAGTCGCAGCTTGCATGCGGCGTACTTAGGTCTTCTCACGGCAGAGGTTCCAATTGGTCTATCGGGAGCCATCCGTGCTGGCCGTTAGGCGTTTCGACGCCATACCAGTGGGGAGTAACGATCAAGATGACAACCTGGGTATACGTGGGCAGATGGGCCAGGTCTGCCGCGGAGCGAAACGGCGAGGCTTTCAGACTGGCACCCGGCTCCTTAATCCGTCTTTCTATTTCATGCTGCAAGGAGTCGATGCGCTGCTCGAGATCGTGTACGGAAGACCCGGCTGCAGCGAGGAGAGCCGTGTCATCTTCGCGCTGGCGGATCAAGGTCTGTGTGGCAAGGTCTGCGCTCTCGCGACGACGCTCGGCCTCGACGGCTTGCTGCTCCGCAGCTTGAATCACCTGAAGATGGTCCTGAATAGCCCTGGATTCACTGGATTCAACTGTGCCGTCCGACGGGTGGGTTGTGCGCCTGACCGTTTCAACGAAAATTGCATCAATACGCAACCGCGTGCGTTCTGGGCTGACACTCGTGACCACATAACGAACGGCGATCGTTCCCCGGTCCGCACTCGCCCGGAAATGCCTGGGAGCTATGGCATCTTTGCGAATCTTGTAGAAGACCTGGCCCTCGCCTTTCCAGGGCCCAAACAGCGGAGTGGACTCCACAGCAATCGCCCCGGTAAGCGTCGGTTCCCGGTCGAACATCAGTGTCCCGTGGATAGTTTGATCTTGAAGCACTTCCTCGACAGCCTGCAGGACGTGATCTACAGGCGCAGAGAGCTCGGTAACCAAACCCGGATTAGGTGTGTCGCGGTCGCTGGCTGCGGTCAGTCGCTTTTCCATGCAGAACATTGCAAGAAGTACGATGCTTAATGCCGCGGCGAAGCTGGTGACGACGGTTTTGTGCCGGGTTGGCAAGAAGTTTTGCATTGCGGTCTAGGAGCTAATCCACCTTGCGGTTGTCGCTTAGTTTGTGCTCAAGGGTATTTGGTACTCGTGGGGCGGGGGAAAGTCAATCCCGAAATTGACCGTGAACGAAGGCCCGTGGTCCGGAGGGAAGGGGGAGCACGGCCCCGAGATGCAACGGCTACGGACACCCCGGAGACGGAAGGCCGATGGACTTGGACAAGCTGGCCCAGCAGGTCATCCGTCCACTCGTAAAGAATCGAGTTGGAATGGTATGGCTGGCATGGGTTCCGGCGTGGCATTGCGTCGAACCTGTATGAACTTGGTGCGGATGAGAAAGTTGTGCAACGCGTCTTGCGCCATGCAAAATCGCACGTGACCAAAGAGCGCTACATCAAAGCATTCGATCCTGCGGTGCGTGCAGCGATGAGAACTAGAGAGTTCTTTGGACGCCATGAGTCAGAGTGCACCAAAAGTGCACCAAATAAATTAGGGCAGTGTGGTAAGCTGTTGAAACCAAACCGCGGAGAGGTGGCAGAGTGGCTGAATGCGGCGGTTTGCTAAACCGTTGTAGGGGCTAAAACCTCTACCGGGGGTTCGAATCCCCCCCTCTCCGCCAGATTCTTGCCAGCATTGGAGTTAGGAAGAATCCGCTTGTCGGTACAGGCGAGCAATTGGGCGGCTCTCTTATCCCTTTGTTATCCCAACTATCCCAACTGTTGAAAATTTGAGCCGTTTCACAACCCGAAAGGTCAGCGGACCTGGTAGCCAATCGTACTGATTTACAAGAACTTCCAGAGCTCTTGCGACAGACTCGGTTCCAGTGCTATACGCTGTTTCATCGGTGCAGCGGTCCGCGAAACCGTTGCAGCTACTCTGAGCACACGAAACGAGGCGCAGGTCAGCGAGAGAAAGCCAAGATGAAAAACCTGTCCAAGTTTCGCATACGGTTTTTGGGCGTCCATGTCGATATCGACGATTTTGCGTGCCGGCATGGAACTATCTTATTTCCTGCCCGAAAGCGGCGCTATCGGTGTGAGAGGAAGAGGACCGGTAACCGAATTTGTTCTTGAGTCTTGACGACGGGGCTGGATGCTTATATCATGGCCATGATAATTAACGTGGCCATGATGAATACCATGGCCGTGGTAAGCCGATGCTAGGCCATTATCCAAACCCGTCGCCAGACCACGAAGCCCAACTCGGGCTGGTCGTAGCCAATCTCTTTCGCGAGGAAGGCTGGAAAGTAGTCAAGCAGCCTCGCGAGCGCGGAGCGGCCCCCGATTTGATTGCTTCGCGCCCCGGCAAGAAGTTGGTAGTGGAAATCAAGCGGGCTTCCGAAGGCCGGAAAGATCGTGTGATTCCGCTGCTGTCTCAGGCGGCTCTCGAAGCGTCCTACTATTCCCGAAGCCTCTCCGATCATCCACTCCCCGTAGCGATTGTGGGCGCAAATCACATGCCAGAGTCGGTTGCCGAGGAGGCGAAACGATTTCTGCAAGAACGGGTTCCCGAAGTGGCTGTGGGTCTCATGGACATGGAAGGGTTTCGGTCGTTCGCAGGCCATGGGCTCGAATCACTTAACTCTGCAAGACGATCGGAAAAGCAGATTTGTTCGCCCAAACTGCGTGCGGGAGCGCCACAGCTCTTTTCGGATTTGAACCAATGGATGCTCAAGATTCTGCTCGCGCCGCGAATTCCCGAGTCGTATTTATCCGCTCCGAGAGGTCAGTATCAAGGAGCGTCCCAGCTCGCGGCCGCGGCCGGCGTTTCGGTTATGAGTGGGTTTCGTTTCATCGAAGAATTCTCGAAAGAAGGCTTTCTCGAGTCCGGGCAAGGTCCGCTTCGACTGGTTCGATGGAGAGAACTGATGAACCGGTGGCGGGCTGCGAGTCAGCGCCGCGTCGTGGAAGTTCCGATGCAGTGGGTCCTTCACAAAGGGGAAAAGGCCCTCCGGAGCGCGCTGCGTTCCTACCTGTCAAAGGAATCGAAACCCTCGCGAGATTCAAACGAGCACCCTCCTTCGCCGAGACCGCGAATATGCCTTGCATTGTTTGAAGCCGCCGAGGCCCTGGGCGTCGGGTTCGTGCGCGGCGCGAAACCTTATATATATGTAGAGCGTTTGAACGGGGACGTTCTAAAAGACCTAGGTCTTTCGGAAAACGCGGAGGAACAAGACGCGGACATCTACGTGCGTCTTCCGGGCAACCGCGAAAGTGTATTCCGCGGAGTTGTGGAGAAGAGCGGCCTGCCGGTCAGCGATATTATTCAGGTGTGGCTCGATGTCGGACAACACCCGGCGCGAGGCAAGGAGCAGGCGGACATCATCTGGCGAAAGATACTTGCCCCAACATTTGAGTCGCCTGAGCGATGAATGAACGAGATCGAGAACTCGAGGCATTTTCGAAATTTATCGGTGCGCTTGAGCCGTGGCTGTGTGAGGTCGTGCTTATCGGTGGGTGGGCCCACCGGCTGTACCGGCGTCATCCTCTCGCCCGAAGACTCGCCTATCTTCCGCTAATCACGCTCGACGGAGACGTCGCCGTGCCTCCGAAACTCAAGGCGCGGGAGTTGAGTGTTCGGAAACGTTTGTTGGACGCCGGTTTCGTGGAAGAGTTTGTGGGCGAGGATTGGCCACCGGCAACGCACTACCACTATGGAAAAGGGGGCGGGTTCTACGCGGAATTTCTATCACCGCTCGTAGGAAGTGAATACGACCGCAGGGGGAAGCGCAAGGCAACGCAGGAAGTAGGCGGTATTTCGTCTCAATTGCTTCGCTACATCGAGATCCTGATGATTTCTCCGTGGAAGGTGCAATTGGGCAGAGAGAACGGATATCCATTCTCGCCGAAGCGGAAAGTGCAGATCGCGCGGCTTACGGAGCTCTTTGGCGGACTCGCGCTCGTCCTGGCTTGCGTTGGAGTTTACGGGGTAACGGCTTATTCCGTCGAGCGACGAACCAACGAGATCGGAATCCGCATGGCGCTCGGTGCCGACCGCAGGAATGTCCTTTCCCTGGTGCTGCGCGCTGCACTGACACAAATCGGACTCGGTTTGGTGATCGGTGTACCGGCCGCACTGGCAGGAAGCCGCGTGCTGGCGAGCCAGCTCTGGGGCGTCAAGAGCTACGATCCAATGATCATTGCGATTGCTGCCCTCGTTCTTGCCGTCTGTGCCATCTTTGCGGCATCACTTCCGGCGCGGCGTGCTACGCGCGTCGATCCTATGGTCGCCTTGCGTTACGAGTAACTCATGGCTCTCGGAGAGCCACAACGAAGGATGAAAATGGACCCAGGCACCTATGCTTTGTTTTCAACGCGATAGGCAGCTATTTTCATAGGAGTAGGAGGCTACGCATGTCCTTCTTACGGAACATTACAAGCGGCTTCCGATCGCTGTTCCGAAAGGAGCAGGTCGACCGGGAGTTGAATGAGGAGCTGGGCACCTACTTGGAGATGGAAGCGACTGAAAAGATGAAACAGGGCATGAGTCGCAAGGATGCCCTTCGCGCGGTTCGGCTTGAGCAGGGCACTCTCGAAATTACGAAGGAAGTCGTTCGCTCTGGCAACTGGGAAACCTTCGTGGAGACGTGCTGGCGAGATTTCCGCTACGGGTTGCGTGTGCTCCGCAAAAGTCCCGCCTTTACCTTAATCGCGCTCCTCACACTCACTCTCGGCCTAGAAGCCGAAAATTGGAATCGGCTATCCGCAGCGATCAACGTTGTGGTGCAAACAACTTAGGGTGCGATGTAATGTTGTGGGTTCAGCGATTGTGGCTCCGGTTGCAGAGTCTTTTGCGTCGGCAGCGGGCCGCTCAGCGACTCGACGATGAGATTCAATTCCATCTCGAACAGCAGATTGCGGAAAACATTGCCATCGGGATGAACCAGGAAGAGGGGATTGCCGAAGGAATTGTTTCGCGTGGAACACAGGTCGGCTTGCGCCGCTGGCATGAGGATTCCGGCCAGAGCGGACGCTTGTTGCGGTTCGCATCGCGGGTGGCATCTCAAGTTGGCGCTGCTGCTATCGTTTTGCCTTGCGCTCGCATCATCAGCGAGCAGCCTGCCGCAGACGCAGAGCCGCACGGAAGCTTCCGCAACGGTCAGCAAGGCGCGGGCGCTGCTCCAGCAAGGCAACACAGAACAGGTGATCAACCTTCTTTCACATTATTTGCAAGCTCACTCCAAGGATTCGTCCGCGCGGCTGACGCTCGGCCAAGCGTACGCAATGGCGGGCAGAAATGATCGCGCCACCGATGAATTCGAGACTGTGCTACGGGAAGCACCGACGAACTACGTTGCGCTGGCGGCGCTCGGAGAGATCTACTACCGGGCCAACCAACTCGAAAGAGCCGAACCTCTGCTGGCACGAGCGGCGAAGCTAAGTCAGGGCACACCGCAGATTCGAATGGAGTGGGCGATCGTCCTCGCGCGATTGCATCGTTATAAGGAAGCGAAGAACGCGCTTGTCGGCGTGCCGGTGCCGAAGGGCGCGGAAGATGGAATAGCGTACCACCGGTTGAAAGCGTCGATCGAAGCAGGTTTGGGTGGTTCGGCGGAAGCTGCCGTGCAAATGGAAAAGGCCCTCGCGCTGAAGCCGGACGACGCTGGACTCGCGATGGCGACCGCGGCAGCTGAACTGCAAAACAAGAACTGGGCGCGAGCGGCTGAGCTCGCGGAGCCTGTATTTTCCCGTTCGGATGATCCCGGCGCCGGGCTTGTTTTGTTGGAAGCGCAGCTGGGAATGAGCGCGGATTATCATTCGACACTCGGTAAGTTGCGCTCAGCATCTTTGCCTCCAGAACAGGACGGCGAGTTTCGAGAGCGCCTCGCTCAGGTATTGATCGACCACGGCAAGACCGCCGAAGCAGTGCAAGAATTGACAAAGGCAGCAGAGCTTCACCCAGATCGGGCGAACGTGATCTTCAACTTGGCGCTCGCGCGGTATCGTGCCGGTCTGCTGGACGACGCGATCGCAAGTGCCGAAAGATGCAAAACGCTCGGCGACAGCGCGGAGGTTGAGGACCTGCTGGGCGATATTCAGGAAGCCCGCGGCGATAATCTTGCCGCGGTGCGAAGCTACCAGGCAGCCGTCTCGCTGGCGCCTGGTGAAGAGAAGTATCGCCTCTCGCTGGCGTTGGAGCTGATCCAGCACAAAAGCTTCGACGCCGCCAAAGCGGTGCTGGAGCAGGCGGAGGGATTACGGCCGGAGTCCTGGCGGATTCAGCTGGCGCTGGGTATGGTCGAACATTTCGCTGGAACGGATGAGGCGGCGTCGCAGATTTTGCTTCGCGCCGCGAATCTTGTATCGGACCCGCTCATCGCACTGAAATACCTCGGAGAGATACAGATGGATCAGGCTTCGCCACCCGATCCCGTCGCGCTGGCCAAGCTGTGCCAATACGCGGACGCGCATCCGTCCGAAGGCAACATGCAACTTTACTGCGGAGCGCTGCTATTCCGCCGGGACTATGCCTCGGGTGAAAAAACTGGTGCGGAGGAAATCCTACGCCGCCTTCAGGCGGCCGGCCGCTTGCTCCCGGCCAACGCCGCGCCACACTGCCAACTCGGCAAGGCTTACCGTCGGATGGGCCGTTGGCAGGAGGCGCTGAGCGAGTCAAGAACATGCGTTCAGATGGATCCGGACTCCGCCGAGGGACATTATCGGCTGGCACAGATCTACCAGCATGCTGGGCAGCAGGCGCAGTCCGAAGAGGAAATGAAGCTGTACGAAGCGGCTTCCAAGAAGGTGGCGGACGAAAACGCGCGGCGCGACGAGACCATCAAGACGTTTCTTTATACGATTCGGAAGGAAGCGCCGGACCGCAACTGAAATGCAGTCTGGCGTCCTATCGTCCACTTCTCTCTCCCGATCAATCACTGGACTTCTTCGTCGGGGTGTGGGGTGTTCTCGAGGGGGAACTCGTTCGCCGCGGGTTTTTGCCGAGGCTGATCATGTTGGCAAAAAAGCGGTAGGCGCCGGGTACGCCTTCGGGCATCTGGCGATAGAAAGCGTACGCGTTATAGATGTACACGCCTTTTCCGTACTTCGCGTAGACCAAGCCTCCCTTTTGTGGAGCCTGGCCGGGATCATGGGTTTCAAGGAGGGGCTCATACGCGGCATCCCAGCTTTCTAGAAACTTTGAGCCACGTTCTTCGACCCAATTCTCGAAGTCCTTGGCGGTGATCTTGTTGGGCCAGGTAAACACCGGATTGGAGGGATCGAGAATCTCGACCTGGGAACTTTCGTCGGTCACTTCCTCAGGATTCGAGCCCATCTTGTATGGGTATGGGCCGTAATTGTGGTCGTATTCCGGCGTGTTGTATTGGACGATGACGACGCCGCCGTTCTTCACATAGTCGAGCAGCCGGCCGTTGTAGGTCTTGAGGTCTTCGCGGACCGCATAGGTGCGAACACCCAGCACGATCGCGTCAAATTTGGAGAGATTCCCGGCGGCCAAGTCTTCCGCGGTGAGGAAGTGCACGTTAATGCCGAGATTGACGAGAGATTGCGGCATTTCGTCGCCGGCACCGACGATGTAGCTGACGTTGAGACCGGGTGCGACCTTCACGTCGACCCCAGTCGTTCGGTAGGCCGACGCGCGGTAAAGATTGTAGGGACGCAGGCCCGGATAGCCGACGGAGTGATAGCCCTCTTTGTATTCGTGGCCGTTGTAGGAGGCCACCGCAGTTATGGTGTAGGGCTTTTCTTCAAGGCGGGCGGGAGTGATACGGAAGTTCAGGGTTTCGTCGTCACCATCCTTTGCAGTGGAAAACTTTTCTGTCGCGGCGGTCCAACCTTGCGGCAGATCGAGATCGACCGTTCCTTCGGCGGCGCCTTTGACGTTGCTGTGAACGGTCACGGTCAGATCGAAGGACTTTGCGCCGAGAGGAACGATTCCCGCCTGTGGAGCAATGGAAACGGAAATAGCCGGGCCAGTAATGAGAGGTTCGAGCACGGTACCCGGGCCAGTTACGCGTTTGACGGACTGCACCACCTGAGAAATCTCGAAAGGAACGCCGTCGAGCGAAAAACGCAATACCGCCGAGAGCGGGTACGGCTCAGTGGGCAAATTGAGGTAGCCGGGCAGGTTGATATCGTAATAAGGCCGTTCGATATTCGGTCGCGTGAAATAGGGACGCGTGAACGCGGCGTTTTCCGGAACGCGAACCGTGAACCGCAAGTCGGCTGACTGATTTCCTTTGAGCGTGCCTCCGGATTGCGTGGCCGGCTCCACGCCCCACGGCGCGCCGTGAGGACCCTGCAGTGCCACAGCCTCGAGTTTCACGGGTTCGTCCGCTGGATTCGTGGCGTGGACCTTTACCCGGAACTCCTGCCCGGGAATAGCCACCTGGAACGTCGGCTGATTTCTGAAGAAGCGCGCAAACGGACCGCTAGGTTCATTTTCCGGCGCGACGGTGGCGAGCACCGAGATCCCTAGCGACTCGGCCAGAGCGTTCTCGAATTGCGCCTGCTTGATTTTCAGTTCGTGAGTGACCTCGTACTTGGCGTCCGCTGAAAGATTACTCGCGTTGACTTTCTCGATCAGCGCTCTCGTTGCCTTCAGGCCGTCCGCAAGGGTTGAAGCGATAGCTTCGGGATGTTGCGCGGAGAAACCACTGATTGCTCTCTCGACGAGCGAATTGATATTCGAGAGGCCTTCCTTCAGAAAGGCGACGTCGCCGCCTTGGGCAAGATCGGCGATGCCAGCAAGGGAAACGACGATGCCCTCGAAGAACGACGATTCCTTTTCCGGGACCGAAACCAATGATGCAAAACGATGATACGACGCCATTTCTTCTTCGGCGGGAGGCAGGCCGGTGCCGCCATTCTGCGATTTTTGATGACCGAGACCCAGGCGAGAAACCTGCGCGTAAGTGAGGCCGAGAAGCGGGTTGTAGTCGCCTTCGGGAATCTCGACCGAAGCGGAGAGCTCGCCCTTGATAACTGTTCCGTTCGTGTAGTTCTGAAATTCGGCGGGATAATACTTGCCGTCCGCGTAGTCGTAGATTCCCTTATCCGTGATCCGCGCGAACGGGACGCGTGCATAGTCCTTCAGGGGCTTCCACGGCCGCAGGCCTTCTTTGATCTGCTCGGGAAACATCGCGGGATCGCCCGCCTCCTTGAACGCTTCCTGCGCCATTTGCCCGGCGACCTGGTGATTTCCGTGGCCGTCCGTGCGCCCGCCGACAAACACGGAAGTGATGGCGAGAGGCCGCATCATGCGGACGACACGGACAACATCACCCAAAACGCGATCGTGGCCCCACTTATCCAGGGCCTCTTCTTTTGTTTTGGAAAAACCGTAGTCGCAGACGCGTGTCCAGAACTGTTGCGTACCATAGTAGCGATCCGCAGCGAGGAGCTCTTCCGTGCGCACGAGGCCAAGGGCATCGAAGTAGTCTGAGGACATGACGTTGGCGCCGCCCTCGCCGCGGTTCAGTGTGAGCAGCGTGGCGCGTACTCCCTGGCCGCGCGATTCGTAGGTGAGCATTCCGCCGTCTTCGTCGTCAGGATGCGCCGTGACCATGAGCAGGCTCGCTCGCGTACGAAGCTTCTGGAGGCTCTGCCACAGCGCCGCCGCTCCGCGGTCGAAAGGAAGAGCCTGCGCCGCCGCCTCGGAATCGGAACCTGTGGCTGTGGGAGATTGAGCGCGCACTGAGAAAGACTGGATCAAGAAAGGCGACGTACAGAGCAAAGCAAGAAAGACCGACGGGACTAGGCTTCTAGAGCGGAATCGCATTCTGCCTCCTCGGCTCGGTTCAAGAGAGGCCACTGCAGCAGAACTGCGAACGGCCAGCGACAAAAACCTCCAGGCTTTCAGGAAGCAAGGGGATTGTACGTTTGCAAGGGGCGTTGTCAATAAGAATCCCAAAACGTCTTGGTGTTTACGCTTGTGTGAAGACTGACAGACGGAACGCTCGAATTCCGAGAATCAACTTGACACGATTCTTGGCCGGGTGTTACATGGCCGCATTCGAAACCGAATCGTTTCGGTAGCTCCAAGGGGGCGGATCGATCGGCTATATCTTCGTTCGTGTAATGCTGGATTCCCTGTCCTTTGGCAGCGATGCGATTTGGGATGCGTGCTCGGCGATGGGCTTGCCGAAGAGCTCGCCGTCAGAGACGTGTCAAATTTGTTTCGTCCCCAGAATCCTGGTTTCTGGGGTGAACGCCTTGGAACGCGGGCAGGGCGGCAATAGCGACAGTAGAGACGAAGCGCTCATCGCAACTTGAGGAGGTTTCGATGAATCGAGGCGTGGGGGCTCGAATTCTGCGGGGACCTGTTTTACTGTTCGCGATTCTGGCTTTGTGCGCTTTGCCGGGGTTTGGGCAAATCGATCGCGGCGCGATTGTGGGAAGGGTCATGGACACGTCCGGCGGCGTGGTTCCGAAGGCAACGATCACCGTGACGAACAAGGCCACCGGAGTCGTTATGACTGTTCCCGTGAATGACGCGGGGGAATATCAGGTGCTGGCGCTGATTCCGGGGACGTATTCCGTCAAGGCGAGCGCCGACGGCTTCGAGAGCGTGCTGCGCGACGACATCATACTGCACGTGCAGGACCGCCTCTCGATCGAGTTCACGCTGAAGGTCGGCTCGGTGAATCAGCAGGTCGTGGTAACGGCCGGGGAGCCGCTGCTGCAGACGCAAACGGCTGATGTAGGAAACGTTGTGGATACGCGGCTGGTGAACGATCTGCCCTTGAATGGACGCCGGTACGCAGACTTGGCGCTGCTCGAACCCGGAGTGAACAAGTTCTATGCGGCGAACAATCCAGCGCCGGACCGCTTTAGCGTGAATGGCAATCTTGAGCTGCAAAACAATTTTCTGCTGAACGGCATCGACAACAACTCCTGGTCGGAAAACCTGCAGGAATTCTCGGTGCAGGTGGTGCAGCCGCCTCCGGACGCGGTGCAGGAATTTCGCGTGCAGACGCGGACGTATTCTTCCGAATTCGGCAATTCGGCCGGGGCGGTGATCAACGCCACAATCAAGTCCGGCACGAACGAGTACCACGGAAACGTTTTCGAATACATCCGAAACAACGTGCTGGATGCAAACTCCTGGATCAACAACAAAACGAACCAGAAGCGCGGCCGTTTTGTTCAGAACCAGTTCGGCGGCACGTTCGGCGGGCCGATTATCAAGGACAAGACGTTCTTCTTTGGCGACTTCCAGCGTTTCAGCAGCCGGCGGTCCACGACGATCCAGAGCATTGTTCCCACGCCGCTGATGAAGCAGGGCAATTTTACGGAGCTTTTGAGCCTACCGACCCCTAAGGTCTTGAGCGATTCTCCCGTGGCGGGCCAGACCGGCTGCGTCAAGAACAACATCATTCAGGTCACCAGCACCACCGGGCAAACGTGTATTGACCCAGTTGCGTCGAAGCTGTTGGCGCTCTTTCCGGATCCCAACGTGGCGGGGGGCTGGACAGGCGGGCCCAACTATGTTTTTTCACCTACAGTGCCTAATGATGTCTACTCGCTCGACGGCCGCGTGGACCACGCCATCAACCACAACAACCACCTCTTCGGGAGCTATAGTTACTACCACGTGAGCCGTCAGGATCCTCCCTGGACGAGCAACGCCGTGGTGGGAAACGGGAATTTCGCAACTCAGTACCGTACCCACACGCAACTAGTTTCTCTCGGGTGGACTAGAACTCTTTCCGGGACGCTGGTCAACGATGCACGGTTCGGCTTCAACCGGGACTACGCGCACAGCGATCCGATCGGCGTAACCTTGGGCAAGTCCTTGGCACCCGACTATGGATTGAACGGAATTCCCCAAACGCCGAATACCGCCGGGCTTCCACCCATCGAAATCAACGGCCTTACGCGCCTGGGAACCTCACCCTGGCGTCCGCAGTATCAAATTTCGCAGGCGTGGAATCTGATCGACAACCTGAGCTGGCTGAAGGGCAGCCACAGCTTCAAGTTTGGGTATCAATACCTGCGGCGCAGCGACAACTTCGTGGACATCCGCGCTCCGCAGGGTGAACTGCAGATCAACGGAGTGTACACGGCGGGCGGGACGTTCGGAATCGCGGACTTCCTGCTCGGCGACGTAGACGCTACACACTTCACGACGCCGCTCGTCGTGCACTACTTCCAGCCGGGCCATTCTTTTTATGCGATGGATACGTGGAGGACCACGCCGAAGCTCACCCTCACCTACGGTCTGCGATACGAACTCTTTTCTCCCATCATGAGCCGGGAAAACAACACGTCCAACTTTAATCCCGCCAATGGCGGCGGGGTTATCACGACGGCGAAAGATGCCTCCGGCTGGGGAGATCGAGCGCTTATCAACCCGGACAAGAACGACTTCGCTCCGCGGCTAGGTTTGGCCTATCAGATGACGACGAGACTGGTATGGCGCGGCGGTTATGGCGTTTTCTATCAGCACTACAACCGCATCGGCTCAGAAAGCTTGATTCAGCTTAACCCGCCATTTTTGCTCGACGTGCAGCTGAACCAGGGAGTGGGAAGCACAACGCCGCTCTTCCAGCTCCAGAACGGCTTTCCGTTAAGCACAATAACGGGTGTCGGGTTCGATCTCACGAAGATCCAGTTCCGTGCGCAGGATCCGAACCAGCGTTCCAGCTATGTGGAACAGGTTAGCCTCGGTCCGGAAATCGCAGTGACCGACAACACCGTCGTCGTCGCTACCTACGTGGGGAACTGGGGCCGCAAGATGAACCGTTTGCGGAATTACAATCAGGCGGTGTTCAGCGGCATGGACAACGGCTGCCCGATCATCGACTTCCCCTACGCAAATCTGAATACGGTGTCACACATCGACACGTTCGTCAGCGCTGGGAAGTGCGCCGTCACTGGACAGCATGCCTTCCTGGAATACGCCACGAACGACGGGAACACCGACTACAACAGCCTAGAGCTCTCGTTGCGCCGGCGCATGTCCAAGGGCCTTTCCTATGCGTTGAACTATACCTACAGCCACGGACTCGCTAATTTTGGGGACAACCTGACAGCGGGGCCGCTGCCGCAGAACGCCTATGACTACAGCGCAGAAATGAGCAACTCCATCCTCGATATCCTCCATCGCTTCGTGGGCAACTTCATTTATGACCTGCCGTTCGGTCACGGAAGGCGGTATCTCTCGAGCGACAGTTTTGCGAGCAAAGCGCTGGGTGGATGGCAAGTGAATGGCATCGTGAGCCTGCAGACGGGCAGCCCGTTCAGCGTAACCGCAGCGGATCGGAGCTTCACCGGATCGAATCACTCCGCTTACGCCGACTGCACAGGTGATCCGTTTGCCGGGGCATCGGACTCTCACGAGAAGTACACAACAACTGGGTTCTTCATCAACCCAGCGGCGTTTTCGGTTCCGGTGAATGGGACTTTCGGGTCTTGTGCGCCGAGAAAATTCCACGGGCCAGGAATTGCCGCTACCGACCTGAGCCTGTTCAAGCAATTCCGGTTTACGGAGCGCTACCGGCTACAGTTCCGCGCCGAATTTTTCAACGCCTTCAACCATCCAAACTTCGCGAATCCCAACGCCAGCCTGAATTCTCCGGGATCGTTCGGCAAGGTCTCCAATACGCTTTCGCCGATTCTGGGGACGGGTTCCGGCGGGCCGGGTGATCCGCGCGAAGTGCAGTTCGCGCTGAAGCTATACTTCTGATGGCGTCCACGTGTCGAGCGACGGCGGCGCGGGCGACCATCAGGTTCCTGAAGAATCAGTACCTAGCGCGCGACGGAATCGAGCACCAGTTTTTCTCAGGCTGCTTGGAATTTTCGGCCACGGAAAGCAAACCTCTCGCATCTTTGTGTTTCTCCCGCTCGCGAGCCGGAGTCCATTCAAGCATCAGGCGGTCCCGGAAGGCGGCGGGTCAATGTTTGTTTGTCCGGCTCGCAGCCTTTATCCCAATTTATCCCAATAACCTGCCAACCGTGCCCAAACCATCCGGAGCGAGCCGAACGGCGTCTTTACTTTTCACCAACTTACCAGCGAGCCAGAGCGCAATCACCCGTTTGCTAAACCGTTGTAGGGGCTAAAACCTCTACCGGGGGTTCGAATCCCCCCCTCTCCGCCAGAAATTAAAGTGGTTGAAAATACGGACCTTTTTCTCAACGGTTTTCCGTGTTACTCATTCGTGGAATTTCCCCCGCCAACTATTACTATTATGTCGAATAAGTTTAATTGCTAAATATGTTAGAAAAAAGGACTTCCGAATCTTGCATCTGGGGGTTCGAAGTCGCCCTTCTCCGCATAGTCAGAACAGAAACGGCGAAGAAACTATGAGTTTATCTCGCGCCAATTGTCGGGTCAGTTTTCGCATCGTGCGATAGAGACACGCATCTTTAACCAAACCGAACTACACAAGCGCATGAACGAAAATCTTCGAATCCGGACAAGCTGAACGGCGCGACCCAATTAGATGTGAATCGATCTCACATGGACCCGAGCCGTTCGGTTCGTCCGATTCGCCATCGGTAATCAATCGGCGCCACGCGGGTCGCCCGCACGAGCCGCAGGTCGCGCAAGCCCAAGCTGCGAGGGTAGGACCAGTCTGCAGCTTCCACCTCGACAGGCTCTTCTCTCCACCGAGCCTCGTCGCGAATCACCTCAGCAACACGCAGGCATTGCCCCGACTTGGAAACCGATAGTCCAAACGGCGCGTACTTCAGCACTCGCTCGCGCTCTTCCAATGACGCAAACGGTGAACCTGGCGCTAACGAATTGCTCGCTGCGCGACGAACCGCGAGGGACGCCAGTGCGTCGCCCGCTGTTGGCTCCACGCGGAGCCTCCAAGCCGCTTCGTCGCTGTTCGAGAATCGAACCCTCGCGGCGTGGAAGTGAAAGTCGGTGAGCCTGTTCCCAATGACACCGAACACCGGACGATCAATATCGCTGCGCAGAAAATATAGCCCTTCAATCGGCCGATCATCGGCGAGGGTTGCTCGAACCTGAACTCGATACGCGATGTGCCAGTACGTCACGCCGAGCGCGCGTGGCGTGAAACGCGCCCTCATCCGATCCACGTGACAGATGACGATGTTGAAGAACGCCGCCCCGCGACAGGTAATCAGCTCGAGCCCCGCTGGCACAAGCCCGGCTGCCTGCGCGGGATCAATTCCGTACGACAAGAGAAAGCACTCGTCGAGCCTACCGACCATCTCTAATTTCATGGCAGGACCAACAAAAGCGCAAACGTGCCATTCAATACTCCAACCCACAGAATCACCGCTATGCTCAGTGGCATCCCCAGGCGGAGCGCCTTGCGCGTGAAGTAGACCGCCATCGATACATCCGCTACCAGCAGGAGCGCGAGATGCACAGCGACGAAAGCGGTGCTTCCCCTACGCGACGCGGTAGTGGCCACGGCTAGGTTGACTACACTCGCAAAACTCAACAGCGCGATCCCTAGAGCCATCGTGCGCAGACAGGTATCAAACCACTCCCAGGCGCTACCAGCTCGACGCGCTAAAAGCAACGCAAGCCCGAACATGGGCCACGAAAGTCCAGCGGCTAAGGCGACACGGGTGCCCCAGACCCTTGCCCAATTCGAAATGGAACCAACCCCAAAGCTTGCCCCGTAGGCTGCTGTTCCAATGACCGCAGCCAGAACCAGCCAGAACCAGCCCGACTCGCGCCGCGCCTGAAAGATGCCGATCTACGGTCGAAGCGGGGACTACTCGTTGAACGTTGTCGGCCACTCCATCGGTTCGTTCGAATGCTCCTTCGTAGCCGAAGAATGCCCCGAACAGCCGATTAGAAATGGTCACGCGGATGCCCAACGATGTCTCGCTCTCCTGCCACTCTTCAATCGCGGCTTCACCGGCGAGGAATCGCGGTAAGCGGATTCGAATTGGCAACCCGAACGGCGTGAGCCACTGGCGACGCGATCGGAGCGTGATGGCGCCATCTTCGATAGTCGGAACGAGCTCGACCAGAAGGTGACGTCTGTGGCCGAGAGCGTCCAGGATCACATCAGCTTTTTCGTCATATCGCATTGTCGCTTCAAAGCGCCGGTCAACGCCCGGAAAATGAAACCTGCGTTCGAACGTCATGCGAGCGATACCGTCTGTTCCGATGAAGAACCGATTCACGACCTGGAATGGGATTCCGTCTCCAGTCTCGGGAAACAGCGTGTGCATCCAGCTCCCCACCCATAGAAACGGAGCGCTGAGCCATCGGCGGAGCCCTTCGATGCGCCACACGCTTTTCATAGTGCCTTGGAACGTGCAGACTCCCAGCTCTGGCGTCAGATGTGCGCGCACAAGCGGCGCCGCGAGATGAAGATCTTCGCGCAGGGCTTCGGCAAAAGGCGACCGCACTCCATCCCCCGTCTCGTGACGCTGGCGAGGTTTCGCGCGGGAAGCCAAGGGCGAAAGATCAGACAGGCCCCAGACGATTAGCCCGCAAGCTAGAAGCCCCAGATTCTTCGAAATTCCACCAAGCGGATCGGCTAGAACTGCCGGGTGCAGCGATGTCACGAGAGTGGCGAGCGAAACGATGCCGATAGTGGAGAGGATGGCGGCAAGTTTTTCGAAGCGGCCCAAGAGAAGCCAGAGTCCAAACGCGATTTCTGTAAGGCCCAACGCGGCGAGCGTACGACCAGGTGTGCGCCAATACAGACCCGCCTGCTGAACGAGAGCAAGCTCGTTCGCTCGCTGAATCAGGATTTTCGGAATCAGCCCTTCGTAGATCCAACTGAGCGCCAGCGCGCAGCGCGCGACGACCTTGAGGAGCCATAGCCGAAAAGATGTCTCGGGTTGAACGCCATCTTCGATCCAGATGCGTAGTCGATCGAAGCTCCATCGGGTCGCCCAAATCATGAGTGGACGAAACAGCAGATCGAGCACACGCCCGAACCAACCGTGGCGGATTGTGTAGTCGTAGACAGTGCTGAAGCGAACCGTCCCGGCTTGCTCACTGTATGTCCATGACCCCGTGCCTTCCCGGATGATGGACTTGGCGTCAGTTGAACCGAACCTGAGTGCTGATGTCGAGCGCTCTGGATCACCGATCGTTTCACCCCATCCCTTCACTGCAAGGCCAAAGCCGATGCGGGTTGCGTAACGAAAGCGTTGGGGTTCGGCGGCCGACTCACGAGGTAGGTACTCGATGTCGGTGAATCGGAGATCCCATCTCGCGTGAAGGAGCGGCGTCTGCGATAGACGCCAAACGGTTTCTCGATCCGACTTGATGAGAGTTTCAGCGGTGAGCTTCATGGGTCGATGAAACGCTTCTTGTATTCCGCACTCGGCATCAAACAGCTCTCGTATCGCCCGAAGAGCCGATAGCGGTATCGAGCAGTCAGGTCGTAGGCCCGATCCAGTAACGCACTTGGAAAGACTCCGAAGAGCCTCAACCAACGCCACGGGTCGCCAAGCTTCTTCGTCACGAACAGCGCCGCGCTGGCCTTGGAGAGGAGTGCCGGTGATTCGGACCGGTAGTTCGTCACGAGATAAAAGGTGTTCAGATCCTCCGGATTTCTCCCGAAGCGTGCCAAAGTAGACCGACCAACCGTACTCTGGAGAGATGCGAAATCGAAGACGGCTCGGGTGTCGCGCGCCAGAACGAAATTATTCAGACGATTGCACAGTCCGAACACCCCATCGTAAAGAACCAAGTGTTCGCCTCCGGGTGAGATCGACGTTTGCCAAGCTGACTCAGACATGCTTTAATATAGTAAACATGTTTACTGAAAATAGCAAGGAGCCATATAGCTCGGAAGCAACCCCGAATCGGCGTGGCCGGGGCCGGCCGCGAGGGCGAACACCGCAGGGTGTTGCGGCAAGGCTCAGCCTTTACAACACGGCCATCGCACTGATTGCCGAGCGTGGCTACGAGGCGACGACACTACGAGACGTGGCGGACCGAGCGGGCGTCAGCGTCGGCCTTCTCTACCGCTACTTTCCGAGCAAGCGTGCGGTGATCCTTGCGCTATACGACGAACTCTCCGCCAAATACGCCTCTCGGGCGGCAGAAATGAAGATTGGCAAGTGGCGCGACCGGCTCATGTTCGCACTCACCACGAGTTTGCAGGTTCTGAGTCCTCATCGGAGCACCCTCGCCGCCCTGGTTCCGGTGCTGATCGGTGACGCGAATGAGGGGCTGTTTACGCCGGCCACAGCGTTCTCACGACAGCGAGTGCACAAGGTCTTCCACGATGCCGTGGTCGGCGCGACCGACGCGCCTCGGCCAGAGGTTGCGGCAGCATTGGGTCGACTCCTTTATCTAGTACACCTGGCGATTATTCTGTGGTGGCTATTAGACAAAAGCCCGCGGCAGTGGGCGACGACCTCACTCATGTCCTTGGTGAGACGTGCGCTCCCCGCTTGTGCACTGACGCTTCGGCTCCCGCGAGCTTGTGCATTCGTGGTCGCCGGAGACAAGTTGTTCCGACAAGCACTCTTCGACGATGCAGAGCCGCACAGATCGAGCCCTGGAATCTAGTGTGGTGTGTTTAAAGCGATGGCACTTGCCCGTGCCGGCGGTTCGATGAGCTCACCAAGAGTTATTGCGCGACAGGGCTCGGCACATCTGATGTCCCTCTTGTGCCGTTTTTGCCGGCCTGAGCGATTAACTGCATTCAATGTCGAAAAAGCACAGGCAGGAAAAGGGTTGTCTCTGACGAATTCGCCGAGGCGGACCAGAGTTCCCCAACAAACCGACAAAATTGTTACTTGCCCTCCCCCAGTTTCTGAGTACCCGCAAAGAGAAAAAATGTAAAAATGTGTTGACACAAAGGTCGCTATTGTGTTTCATACAATAGAATGAAACAGAAGAACATCCTCGATTCCCGCGATCGGCTCGCCCAGCGACTTCCGG
>QHYH01000147.1 GCA_003223215.1 Acidobacteriota bacterium | reverse complement strand
ATCGACTTTCTCAGGATGCATTTCGCCGTGAGCATATAGGAGGGGAACAGAAAAGTCCAGTACAAACTACAATTGTTTAAGTCTTATGGTCTTAAATCCCAGGACAAATCTACCCTGGGGTGAAATTAAGGCGCTCACCAGGTCATCGCTCCTGGTCGCTCTCGAGCCGCACCGCCAGCTCGAGTGGCAGGGCTCTCCTTTTTCCTCGCGTCCCCAAGCCAAAACTCATGATGGACTCGGGGTCCGTTTCAGTCAGGATTTGCATTCCTTGCAGCCCCATGCGAGTCACGGGCGTTAAGCGCATGTTGCCTGCAAGGGGAAAGTTCCTCTCTTTGGAACCAGGGAATATGGTTGTCGTCTTGCCGGTCAGATACCAAGAACCTTGCGCTCCAATCGAGCAAGGCCAACGATTTTGTCGTAAAATTCCTCACCTGCCCCACCTGTTGGGGCATCTAAAATAGCGGTTGTGAACTGCGGGTGTCCTTCTGCCCGCGACAGGAGCGAAAGTGAGTCAGGCGAAGAGTCAAGTGGACGTCGATCTGCTGAGCATCAATACCATTCGCACTCTGGCGATCGACGCGGTCCAGCAGGCAAACTCGGGGCATCCCGGCGCGCCAATGGGGCTTGCGCCGGTAGTTTATTCCCTATGGCAGCACTACCTGCGTTATGACCCTGCGGATCCCACGTGGCCAAACCGCGACCGCTTTGTGCTTTCGGCGGGACATGCATCCATGCTTTTATACGCGACATTGCATTTGGCCGGCGTGCGGCAGGTGAATGCAAAGGGCGAAGTGACCAATGATCTCTCCGTTCCCATGGAAGAGATCAAGCGGTTCCGGCAAATCGACAGCAGAACGCCGGGGCATCCGGAATCGCATCTTACGACCGGCGTGGAAACCACGACTGGGCCGTTGGGTCAAGGCGCAGGAAACAGCGTGGGCATGGCCATCGCCAGCAAGTGGCTGGGAGAGAATTACAACAAGCCAGGCTTTGCCATTTTCGATTTCAAGGTGTACGCGGTCTGCGGAGACGGCGATTTGATGGAAGGCGTGTCATGCGAAGCGGCTTCACTGGCGGGCCATCTGAAGCTTTCGAATCTTTGCTGGGTTTACGACAACAACCGCGTGACGCTGGACGGGCCTGCCGAGTGGTCGTTCAGCGAAGACGTAGCAACGCGCTTTGCGGGCTACGGATGGAACGTCGCGCACGTCACCGATGCGAACGATCTCGAGATGCTCGGGCGCGCGTATGAAAACTTCCTCCAAACCAACGATCGGCCAACGCTCATCATTGTCAACAGCCACATCGGCTACGGCTCGCCGCACAAGCAAGACTCTTACGAAGCGCATGGTGAGCCGTTGGGCGAAGCGGAAGTCAAACTGGTGAAGAGAAATTACGGCTGGCCGGAAGACGCGAAGTTTCTGGTTCCGGACGGCGTCTACGATCAGTTCAGAAACGGCGTGGGCAAGCGCGGCGCGCAGGGGCATGCGGCGTGGCGAACGAGGTTTGCAGAGTACAAGAAGCAGTTTCCGCACGCGGCAGATCAAATCGAGCGCATGCTCAGTGGGGAATTGCCCGATGGCTGGGACAGGGACCTGCCGAGTTTTGCCGCGGATCCGAAAGGCATCGCGACGCGGGAGTCCTCGGGGAAGACGCTGAACGTACTGGCAAAAAACATTCCGTGGCTTATCGGCGGTTCCGCGGACCTGGCGAAATCGAACAAAACCAATCTGACGTTTGACGGCGCGGGAGAGTTCTATCCCAACGAATATCGCGGGCGCAACATTCACTTTGGCGTGCGCGAGCACGCCATGGGCGCGATCGTCAACGGGATGACGTTGTCTAAGCTGCGCAGCTTCAGCGCGACGTTTTTCAATTTCAGCGATTACATGCGCCCGAGCATGCGCCTGGGCGCACTGATGGAAATTCCCGCGATCTACATTTTCACGCACGACTCGATTGGGCTCGGTGAGGACGGGCCCACGCATCAGCCCGTCGAGCAACTGGCGTCTTTGCGTGCGGTGCCGAACATGATGACTCTGCGTCCGGGCGACGCCAATGAAGTCGTGGAAGCGTACAAACTGATCCTCAAGCACAAGCACGGACCGTCGAGTCTGGTGCTGACGCGGCAGGCGGTGCCCACGCTCGATCGCACCAAATATGCGCCGGCTTCCGGCGTTGGGAGAGGAGCTTATGTTCTGGCGGACGCCGCGGGCGGGAAACCCGACGTGATTTTGATGGCCAGCGGGAGCGAGCTGTCACTTTGCGTAGATGCTTACGAAAAGCTCAAAGCCGAAGGCCTCAAGGCCAGGGTTGTGAGCATGCCTTGCTGGGAGCTTTTCGAACAGCAAGATGCGGCTTACAAGGCGAACGTGCTCCCGCAAAATGTAACGGCGCGGGTTTCGGTTGAGATGGGGTCGACATTTGGCTGGGAGCGGTACGTCGGCGCGAAAGGAAAAATGGTCGGTATGCACAGTTTCGGTGCCTCGGCTCCGTTAAAGGATGTGTTGAAGAAATTCGGTTTCGCCGCGGACCATGTGGTTGCCGCTGCCCGGGAAGTCTTGGGGAAGTGAGCCCCCGATGAAGCTCGTGATTGGGTCGGATCACGCAGGCTTTGCTCTCAAGGTCGCGATGGGCGATCTCCTGCGCTCTCTCGGCCACGAAGTGCTGGACGTGGGGGCGTTCAACGAGAATCCCTCCGACTATCCGGATTTTGCAGAAGCCGTGGGCCGGGCCATACTCGACGGCAAAGCCGAGCGCGGCGTGTTGATTTGCGGAAGCGGCGTGGGAGCGAGCGTTGCGGCGAATAAAGTCATGGGTATTCGCGCCGGCATGTGTCACGACACCTATTCGGCGCATCAGGGCGTGGAGCACGACAACATCAACGTGCTGGTGCTGGGGTCTCGCGTCGTTGGCGTGAAGCTTGCCGAGGATTTGGTGAAGGCGTTCCTGGGAGCGAAATTCAGCCAAGAAGAAAGGCATGTGCGGCGCCTTGGAAAAATCAAGGCGCTCGAGGACAAATTTGGGGCGAGCGCAAAGATGAAAGTATAGGGATACTAGAAGCGTGGAACACGCCCGCCTGCCAAGGCGTAAAATGAAGTTTGAGGTGTTTTTCAAGGCGAAGGAGAACGATTATGACGACAACGACCACTCTGCCAAACATCGCCAAGGGAGAAGGCACAAATCCGCTCAAGGGCTTGCTGGCCTATCGCCAGTCTCCTTGGATGGACTACGTCCGTCGAGACCTGCTCACCAGCGGGCAATTAAAGAAATATATCGATAACGACGGCTTGCGCGGAATGACTTCGAACCCCACCATTTTCGAAAAGGCCATCACGGGTAGCAATCTTTACGCCGACATTTTGAACTCGCCCGAGGCAAAGAAACTCGATGCCAATGGTTTGTTCGAGAAGATTGCCTTCCGTGACATTCAAGATGCGTGCGACATCTTCAAGCCGGTGTATACGGAAACCAACCGACGCGACGGTTACGTCAGCCTTGAGGTTTCGCCTTTTCTAGGGTACGACACCAAAGCGACCATCGCGGAAGCGCACCGCCTGTGGAAGGGCGTGAACCGCCCGAACGTAATGATCAAGATTCCCGGCACGCCGGAAGGCCTTCCCGCGATCCGGCAATGCTTGGAAGATGGTCTTAATATCAACATCACACTGCTCTTTGCTCAGTCCGCGTACGAACAAGTGGCGGAAGCTTTTCTTTCCGCGCTCGAAGCGCGGGTCAAGAAGGGCCAGGACGTCAGCCACATTGCCAGCGTGGCGAGCTTCTTTGTGAGCCGCATTGACACGCTTGTTGACAGCATCATTGATGAAAAGCTAAAGGCCGGTGTCGACGCCGGACAAAAGGCTTTGCTGGAAAGCTTGCGAGGCAAAGTGGCGATCGCCAACGCCCGGCACACGTACAAGAAATACCAGGAGCTTTTTGGCGGAGCACGCTGGCAAGCTCTGGCATCGAAGGGTGCGCAAACGCAGCGGCTGCTGTGGGCCAGCACGAGCACGAAGAATCCCAAGTTCCGCGACGTGCTCTACGTCGAAGAGCTGATTGGCGCAGACACCGTGGACACCATCCCGCCGGCAACTCTCGATGCTTTCCGCGACCATGGCCGGTTGCGTCCCAGCCTTACCGAGAATGTCGAGGGCGCGGCGAAAACCATGGCCGATCTCGCCAAGGCGGGAATCTCGATGAAAGAGGTGACCGACAAACTGCTTGCGGACGGCGTAAAGCTCTTTTCCGACGCTTTTAAAACGCTGCTGGACGCCGTGGGGAAAACCGCGGGAGCCCGCGCGTGAGCGTGAACAAACAGACCTGCACACTACCGGAAGATCTCGCAAATGCAGTGGCCGTATCGCTGGAGGATTGGCGGAAAAACCATAAAGTCGCACGCCTTTGGAAGAAAGACGCGTCCCTTTGGACGCGAAGCGACGAAAGTCGTTGGCTGGGGTGGTTGCACATCGTGGAACAGCAGCTTTCGCACGTGGCCGCGTTCAAGCGCATTGCCGAAGACGTGAAAGCGGCGCGTTTTAAGAATGCTTTGCTGCTTGGGATGGGCGGGTCCAGCCTTTGCCCGGAGGTTCTTCGTATGACCTTCGACAAGATCAAGGGTTTTCCCGAACTTCATGTGCTTGATTCCACCGATCCGGTCCAAATCAGAGCGATGGAACGCAAATTGGATCTGAAAAGCACGCTTTGCATCGTCTCGAGCAAATCGGGCAGCACGCTTGAACCCAACATTTACAAACAATACTTCTTCGAGCGCGTGAAAGCAAAAGTCGGGGAGAAAGAGGCGGGGAATCGCTTCGTGGCGATCACCGATCCCGGCTCGCACCTGCAGGAAGTCGCCATAGCCGACAAGTTCCGCGAGATTTTCTTCGGAGTGCCAAGCATCGCGGGGCGCTATTCGGCGCTCTCGAATTTCGGCATGGTGCCCGCGGCGATCATGGGCCTGGACGTGGAAAGGTTTCTGCTCACTGCGAAGGAAATGGTTTCCGCCTGCGGCCCAACTTCCGCGGTGCGCGACAATCCCGGCGTGATCTTGGGAACGATTCTTGGCGTGGCCGCGATCCACGGACGCGACAAACTCACCATCATCGCTTCGCCGGGAATCTACGATCTGGGCGCATGGCTCGAACAACTCATCGCTGAATCCACAGGAAAAGCGGGCAAGGGCATCATCCCCGTGGATCGCGAGCGCGTCGCAAGACCTTCCGTTTATGGCGGCGACCGCGTGTTTGTCTATCTGCGCCTGGCCACGAAACCCAGCAGGGCCCAGGACACGGCGGTGCTGACCCTTGAAAAAGCGGGGCACCCCGTCGTGAGCATCAGCGTCGAAGAGGTCTACAGCCTCGCGCAGGAATTTTTCCGCTGGGAGATCGCCACGGCCGTCGCCGGCTCCATCATCGGAATCAACCCTTTCAATCAGCCGGACGTCGAAGCCAGCAAGGTGGAAACGCGCAAGCTCACCACCGAATACGAGGGTAAGGGCAAGCTGCCTTTCGAAGTGCCTTTCTTTGAGGCCAGCGGTATTCAGTTTTTTGCCGACGAGAAAAACGTGGCAGCCATTCACGGCGGCTTGAATGTCGCTGCCGTCTTGAAGAGGCATCTTTGCCGTCTCAGCGCCGGCGATTACTTTGCCCTGCTTGGCTATATCCCGATGAATGCGGAGAATGAGCGGGCGCTACAGACCATCCGGCACGCCGTGCGCGACAGGAAAAAGGTCGCCACGGTTCTCGGCTTTGGCCCGCGGTTTCTTCACTCGACGGGACAGGCCTACAAAGGCGGACCCAATAGCGGCGTGTTCCTGCAGATCACCTGCGACGACGCCAAGGACTTGCCGATTCCCGGGCAGAAGTACACCTTTGGCGTGGTCAAGGCGGCCCAGGCCTGCGGCGACTTTGCCGTCCTCGCAGAACGCGGCCGTCGCGCGTTGCGTGTCCATCTCAGGAGAAATTTGAAGTCGGCGCTTGGCACGCTATCCAAAGCCGCGCGAAAAGCGGTTGCCTGACACACTGGACGAATTTTTTGCGCCGATTGGCGAGGAGCACAACGATGCAGCTGGGGATGATCGGGCTCGGCAGGATGGGCGCCAACATGGTCCGGCGCCTCGAGAAGGCCGGCCACAAGTGCGTGGTGTACGACCGCAGCGCCGATTCGGTGAAACAGCTTTCTGCGGAAGGCGCAACGGGCGCCAACTCAGTCGATGATTTTGTCAGCAAATTGCAAAAGCCGCGCGCGGTATGGCTGATGGTTCCGGCAGCCGTAGTTGACGGCACGCTGCACGACCTGGTTGGCAAGCTCGATAAAGACGATGTCGTGATTGACGGCGGAAATTCCTATTACATCGACGATATTCGCCGCGCGCGAGAGCTCTCCGCAAAAGGCATTCATTACTGTGACGTGGGCACCAGCGGCGGCGTCTGGGGACTCGAGCGCGGATATTGCCAGATGATCGGTGGAGAAACGGCCGTGGTGAAACGCCTCGATCCCATCTTCAAGACACTCGCACCGGGCCGCGGCGACGTGCCGCGCACTCCCGGCCGCGAGAAAATTGGCGGCACAGCCGAAGAAGGCTACTTGCACTGCGGTCCCTCGGGCGCCGGCCATTTTGTGAAGATGGTTCACAACGGCATCGAATACGGCTTGATGGCCGCTTACGCCGAGGGGCTGAACATTTTGCAACACGCCAACGCCGGCAAATCCCATCGCGAAACCGATGCGGAAACCACACCGCTGCGGCACCCGGAGCATTACCAGTACGATTTCAATCTCGCGGACATTGCGGAAGTCTGGCGGCGCGGCAGCGTGGTTGCTTCCTGGCTGCTCGATCTCACCGCGATTTCCTTGCTGGAGCAGCCCACGCTCGAACGTTTTTCCGGCCGCGTTTCGGATTCCGGCGAGGGACGCTGGACGCTTCTTGCGGCCATTGAGTCGACAGCGCCGGCTCCCGTTCTTAGTGCTTCGTTGTACCAGCGCTTCACCTCTCGCGGCGAAGATGATTTTGCGGCCAAGGTGCTGTCCGCGATGCGCTTTCAATTTGGCGGGCACATCGAAAAGAAAGCCGGCTAGCAGAAGCCGTGAGCGCGACTCGTCGCCCGAGCACAGGGATTCGAAAGCAATGAACTACGATCATTCAGAGACGAATTCAACGGCCGCGCCTTGCGTGATGACCATTTGCGGCGCCGCCGGTGACCTCACCAAGCGGAAACTGATACCCGCTCTGTGCAACCTTGCTGAGGAAAAACTTCTTCCTGAGCAATTCGCGGTCGTCGGATTTTCCGCCGACGATTTCACCACAGAAAGCTTTCGAAAAAACCTCATGCAGGAGATTCCCAAGTTTGCTGTCTCGCCGATCGCCCCGCAGCTGCTGGATTGGATGTGTCAGCGCACCTACTACGTCAAAGGCGATTTTCAGGACGCGGACGCTTACCAACGTCTCGAACAGCAGATCGCCGAAGCCGACCGGAAGTACCACACGGCAGGGAATCGCCTTTTTTATCTCGCCGTGGCCCCGCGGTTTTTCTCGACGATCGCCAAGATGCTGGCTTTGTGTTGTTTGTCGAAGGAAGAAGACGGCCACTGGGCGCGCGTCGTCGTCGAAAAGCCTTTTGGCCACGACTTGGCTTCCGCGAAGCAGCTCAACCAGGATCTGAGGCAGGTCCTGACAGAAAAGCAGATTTATCGCATCGATCACTATCTCGGTAAAGAGACCGTGCAGAACGTCATGGTTTTCCGCTTTTCCAACAACATCATCGAGCCGCTTTGGAACCGCAACTACGTGGACCACGTGCAAATCACCGCGGCGGAAACGGTCGGCGTCGAGCATCGCGGCGGATTCTACGAAACCGCCGGCGCGCTCCGCGACATGGTGCCTAATCATCTCTTTCAACTGTTGACGATGACCGCCATGGAGCCGCCCATTTCCTTCGACGCCGACGAAGTTCGCAACAAGCAAGCGGAAGTACTCCATGCCATTCAGCCGTTGACCCCCGAGGAAGTGCTCACCAACACGGTGCGCGGGCAGTATGGAAGCGGCATAGTTGAGGGCCAGCGTGTTCCGGGTTACGGCAGCGAACCCGCCGTTGCCCTCGATTCCAACACCGAAACCTTTGTCGCCTTGAAACTGCTCATCGACAACTGGCGGTGGGCAGGCGTGCCCTTCTACCTGCGCACCGGCAAGCGTCTGGCGCGGCGCGTAACGGAAATCGTAATTCAATTTCGCCGAACGCCTTTCGTGCTCTTTCGGAATACCAGCGTCCGCAACCTCGAAACCAACCGCCTGGTCATTCACATTCAGCCGGAAGAAGGGATTTCGCTGGGCTTTGGCGCAAAAGTTCCAGGCTCGATCATGAAACTTGGGCTCGTGAACATGGATTTCGACTACAGCACTTATTTTGGAATGGAGCACAGTACCGGCTACGAGCGGCTGCTGCGCGACTGCATGGCCGGCGACGCCACGCTGTTTCAGCGCGCGGACATGGTCGAAGCGGGCTGGAGCGTGATCCAACCTATCCTGGACGTCTGGCACGCGCTGCCGGCGCGGGGGTTTCCGAATTACGCAGCGGGGTCCTGGGGCCCCATCGAAGCGGATGAACTGCTCCAAAAAGACGGCCGCGCCTGGCGGCGCATTGGTGAGGAAGAACTCGACAAACGCGGGAGAATCGCCCCTCCGGCCACTCCAGAAAAAACCGGAATCGTAACCTGAAGGAAATGCATCGGGAACGAGAAATTCGAATCCTGGCGGATGCCGCGTCCATCGCCAAACGCGCCGCGGAAGAGTTCGTCGAAGCCGCTGCGGCAGCGGTGCGTCAGCGAAACGCCTTTCGCGTCGTGCTCGCGGGCGGCTCGACGCCAAAAGCGCTCTACGAATTGCTAGCCAGCGATCCAGCGCTGCGCGAGCAAGTGCCCTGGGGTAAAACGCAGGTGTTTTTCGGCGATGAACGCCACGTCGGTCCCAGCCATCCGGACAGCAATTTCCGTATGGCCTCCGAAATGATGCTCTCCAAAGTTCCGCTCCATGCCAACCAGGTCACGCGCATCAAGGGCGAATATCCGGATGCCGAGCGGGCGGCGCACGAATACGAAGAAGCGCTCGTCAAGTATTTCAAGCTGAAGGCCGGCGAGCTTCCGCGCTTCGACCTGCTGCTTGCGGGGATGGGTAATGAAGGCCATACCCTTTCTCTCTTTCCCGGAACGAAAGCGTTGCACGCAGATGGACGTATCGCCGTTCACAACTGGGTCGGGAAATTATTCACCGAGCGCATTACGCTAACCGCCCCGGCCGCATGCGCTGCCTCGGAGATCCTGTTCATGGTGACTGGCGGGGACAAGGCGCTGGCGTTGAAGGGTGTTCTGGAAGGCCCGTATGAACCGGAGCAGTTGCCGGCGCAATTGCTTCAGCCGAAGGACGGGAAATTAGTCTGGCTGGTGGACACCGCCGCCGGAAGCATGCTATCAAAGGGAATTCGGGAGTAGAGAAGGAGCACGTCATGGCCACCACCGTAAGTCTCGGGAAAATTGAAACCTATCTGGGGGCAAAGACCGATTCGCTGCTGGGGTTCAAATCGCCCAAAATCCCCAAAGAGCGGCTGAATCTTCCCGGCCCGGATTTTGTCGATCGCGTGTACGCGGCTTCCGACCGCAATGTTCGGGTCCTTAGCAATCTTCAGCGAATGTTCGGAGGCGGACGCCTTAGCGGCACCGGGTATCTTTCCATCCTGCCCGTGGACCAGGGCATCGAGCATTCCGCAGGCGCCAGCTTCGCCAAGAATCCGGATTACTTTGACGGGGAGAACATCGTCAAACTGGCCAAGGAAGGCGGTTGCAATGCCGTTGCTTCAACCTTCGGCGTGCTTGGCTCGGTGGCCCGCAAATATGCGCACAAGATTCCTTTTATCGTGAAGATCAATCACAACGAGCTGCTGACTTTTCCGAACCGCTTCGACCAGGTGCTGTTCGGCACCGTGCAGCAAGCCTATGACATGGGCGCCGCTGCTGTCGGTGCGACGATTTATTTCGGGTCGGAGCAAAGTACGCGGCAAATTGTGGAGATTTCTCAGGCTTTTGCGCACGCCCACGAACTTGGCATGGCTACCGTCCTGTGGTGCTATCTGCGCAACAGCGCCTTCAAGAAGGATAAGGACTATCACCTTTCCGCCGATCTCACGGGGCAGGCCAACCATCTCGGCGTCACCATCGAGGCGGATATCATTAAGCAGAAACTTCCAGAAAATAACGGCGGGTACCTGGCGCTCAATTCCAACGGCGCAAGCTACGGCAAATTCGACAAGCGCATGTATTCCGACCTGACCAGCGATCACCCTATCGATCTCTGCCGCTATCAGGTCGCCAATTGCTACATGGGCCGCGCGGGTCTGATCAATAGCGGCGGCGCTTCCGGAGCGAGCGATTTCGAGGAAGCCGTGGCCACGGCGGTCATCAATAAGCGCGCCGGCGGCACCGGCCTCATCTCCGGCCGCAAGGCGTTCCAGCGACCCATGAAAGAAGGCATCCAGCTCCTGAACGCCATCCAGGACGTTTACCTAAGTCCGGAAGTTACCGTCGCTTAAGCCGCAAATCACGACTCCCAGACGCAGGGCGCAATTTTCGCTTGACGTATTCCTATATGGGAATGTATTATCGCAAGCGTGCCTAGAGCCGCCACCACTTCCGACGCGTTCAACGCCGTCGCCGAGCCACGTCGGCGAGAGATTCTCAATTTTCTTGCGCTTCAGGAGCGCCCGGTCGGGGACATCGTGGACAGCCTGAACCTCGAGCAGCCTTCGGTCTCGAAGCACCTTCGCGTGCTCCGCCAAACCGGTCTCGTCAACGTGCGCCGCGACGGCCGCCGCATGCTCTATCGCACCAACGCGGAAGCCATCCGGCCGCTCTACGAATGGACAAGCACCTTCGAGCGCTTCTGGCGTCATCAATTGAGCCGCATCAAGAAGCGGGCCGAAGCAAAAGAGGACGACGGCCCGGAATCCGATCCAATTTACAAAGGAGAATAAACATGACCCTGACCCTGCCGGGAATTGAAAGCCTGTCGTTGTCAGTGAACGAGGAAATCCGCGTCCGCGCGTCCCTCGATCGGACCTTCAAGGCGCTGCTCGAGCAGCTCGGGCCGCACAACGAAACGCCCGACGGAACCTCCATGCCCATGAAGCTCGAATCCTGGCCCGGAGGCCGCTGGTTCCGCGACCTCGGCGACGGCAACGGCCATTTCTGGGGTGTCGTGCAGGCTATCAAGACGCCGACCTTGCTGGAAATTGCCGGCCCGCTTTTCATGTCCTACCCGGTCGCCAACAACGTTCAATATCGCCTCAGCGAGGAGAACGGCGTCACCATCATCAAGTTCCGGCACGCCGGTTTCGGTTTGATTACCGACGAGCACAAGGCCGGCGTTGTCAAAGGCTGGGCTTACATTCACGAAAACGTTCGCAAGCGCGCGGAGACCGGCCGCTCTAAATCCGCGGCCATTCAATAAGGCTTCCGTCTCACACCGTTGTTTTTGACAACCAAAGGAGAATGGCCATGACCATCGCTCAGTCCATGCTCGCGGAGTTTGAAACCCAGGCTCCCATCACCCAGCGATTTCTCGAGCGCCTGCCGGAGGATAAGCTCACCTGGAAACCTCATGAAAAATCCATGTCGGCCGGGCAACTCGCCTACCATCTCGCCTTCATCGCCGGCGGCGCAATTCGCTTCGTGCAAAACAATCCCGCACAAGCGCCTGAATTTGCCAACTTTCCGCAACCTGCCAGCCGCGAGGAAATCCTCAAGACCTTTGACGAAAGTATCTCCGCTGTTCGCGACTTGCTGCCTCGGCTCGATGATGCCCGCATGAGAGAAACCTGGCGCATGGTCAGCAAGGGGCATGAAGTCCTGGCACAGCCGCGCGGCGAGTTCCTGCGCGACGTCATGTTTAGCCACTGGTATCAGCATCGCGGCCAATTCAGCGTCTATCTGCGTCTGCTCCACGTCGCCGTCCCGGCAAGCTGGGGGCCGAGCGCCGATGAACTACCGCTCTTCGCGCAAAAAGCACAATCGGCCTGAGCGGCGTTTATGCGGGGCAGCATGCTGCGCGATCTCCGCAAACTGCAGCTATTCGCCTATTTTTGACGGGAGAAGGAACCTGTGTGTCCTGAATGTATCACTGCTGTCGCGCTGCTCTTTACCGGAATCGTCTCCACCGGATGCGTAGCCGCAGTCGCTGGCAAACTGTCTCATGACAAGAAGCCGTCCGGAAAAGTCTCTGAAGTTCGAATCCCCAAGGCAAAGGAGAACTCGAAATGAACACGGCAACTGTCCAGGGTCCAAAAATCGTTTCGCAAGAGCAATGGCTCGCGGCGCGCAAGGAACTGCTCGCCAAAGAAAAGAAACTCACACGCGACCGCGACGCGCTTGCCGCCGAGCGGCGCAAACTTCCCTGGGTCAGGGTCGAAAAGAACTACGTCTTCGATTCGCCAAACGGGAAGAAAACGTTGGCCGAGCTTTTCGACGGCCGCAGCCAGCTCATGATCTACCACTTCATGTTCGGTCCGGACTGGGAAGCCGGCTGCCCGAGCTGCTCGATTGTGGGCGATCACATCGGCCCTAGCGTCACCCATCTCGCGAACCGCGACGTGACGTTGGTGGCGGTTTCTCGGGCGCCGCTTTCGCAGATGGAAGCTTTCAAGAACCGCATGGGCTGGCGCTTCAAGTGGTATTCGTCTTTTGGCAGCGATTTCAACCGCGATTACAACGTTTCCTTCACCAAGGACGAAGTGGCTTCGCAAAAAATGTATTACAACTACAAAGTCCAGTTTTTCCCCAGAGAAGAAGCGCCCGGCGCCAGCGTCTTTCACAAGGATGCCGACGGCAACATCTTTCATACGTATTCCACCTACGGACGTGGACTGGAGTCCGTGATGGGCGTCTACAACTGGCTCGATCTGGCGCCCAAGGGCCGCGACGAACAGGATCAAAAGCCGCATCCCATGGCTTGGGTCCGCCATCACGATCGCTACGAGAGCAACTATTTCGCCGACACAGCCGAATCAACCAAATCCGCCGCAGCAGGGCATAACTGCTGCTCTAGCCGCTCCTAAATAGGCCATCAGGCAGGAGCGGATCGCCTGGCAGGATTGCCGGGGAGCACCGAGAAGTCCAACCCTCCCCGACGATTGGCTTGAGATTTGAAGTCGGAACGGTTTCAGGCGCGCGTAAGCATGGCCGCGCGAGCCGCGCCCAGGAGTCTCTTCGCATTTTCGCGAATGTCGCCGCGCCCGAAAACGGCGTTTCCTGCAACAAGCAACTCGGCGCCGGCGTGCACGATGTCGCTTACCGTATCAAGCGCCACGCCGCCATCCACTTCGATGCGGAACGACAGCCCCAGCGATTCCCGCACTTCGGCAAGCGTCTTAATTTTATTGAGCGACCCATGGATGAATGTCTGTGAGCCAAAGCCCGGATTCACGCTCATCACCAGAACGTGGTGCACCATGTCCAGTACTTCGTCCAGCGTGTGCACGGGCGTGGCCGGATTGATGACCACCGCCGGCTGGCAGCCGTGCGATTCGATCAGTTGCAGTGTGCGGTGCAGGTGAACGCATGCTTCCTGGTGCACGGAGATCCAATTCGCGCCAGCGTCTGCAAACGCGGGAATGTAGCCGTCGGGATTCTCGATCATCAGGTGGCAGTCGAAAACGGCGTCGGGAAGCGCTTTGCGCAGAGAAGCCACGACCGGCGGGCCAATCGTGATGTTCGGCACGAAGTGACCATCCATAACGTCCAGGTGCAGCACCGTGCCACCGCCTTCGAGCGCGGCTTTAGCGTCGTCGGCGAGCCGCGCGAAGTTCGCGGAGAGTATCGACGGGGCCAGTTCAATGGTCATAAGCGGCTCTCCTGGCAGCGCTGATTATACGCGAACGCGAGCGGGTTGCCGAAAAGGCTACACGGGAAAAGTTTCCCGCAGCGCGGCGTTGCAGCCCCGGCTCGGCAGGCGTAGGGTTTTTGTGAAGGAGGCACAGCAAAAATGTGGTTCGGCCAGGTTCGGTCCCTTCGTTTTCTCTGCTCGGCACATCTTCTTTTCTTCTGCGGAGGCTTACTCGCCTCCCAATCGCCCCAGATTCCCGTCGTGGACGGCGGTCTCGGCTCATGCAGCGCGGACTTCACCGTGAAGGACGGTTCGGACAAGCCGATCTATAACGCCAAGATCCACGTCCTGATAAAGTACGGATTCCTCAGCAAGCGAAAAACGGAGCTCGAAGTGGGCACCAACAGCGACGGCAAGGCCCGCATGACCGGCCTGCCAAGTATGCCCAAGAAACCACTCGAGTTCACGATCAAGAGCGGCACGGTCTCGAAAATCATCGCCGATGATCCCTCAGATCATTGCAATGCAAAATTCGACGTCACTTTAACCGTCCATTAGAAACCGTCTGGCATGCTCCTAAGATCGTCCGAGTTTTAGCCCGCCTGCCGCAGGCAGGCTCCGACATCGAGCGCTAGACAGACCGGGCTGAGCTCCTCTGTTACCAGGAGATCGTCGACGCCTTCTCGCTGCTCTCCCGCGCCATTTCGAGCAGACGCATCACGTTTATCGCCCAAGCCGGCGTGACCGCGAGGGGCGCTTTCCCGAGCAGGTGGTCGCGTACATTCGCGTAATAATCGCGGTAATCGCAGCCCGCGGAAGGAATGCGCCTCTCGACAAACTGGTTGCCCTCCGGAACCGTGAGCACGCCCCAATGTTCTCCCGGCTCCGCCCCCCACGGCCCATTGCTCGGAATGTTCCCATGCCGCAGATTGTTTTCCTGCGGGTCAAACATTTGTTTGACCAGGCTGCCTTGCGTTCCATGCAAAACAAAGCGCGGCCGCGGCGCGACGGCGAGAATGCTCGAACGCAGCACCGCCCGCATGCTACGCGGATAGTGGAACATGATGTCGAACGCATCGTCGGCCAACGCCTGTTCACGCTCGATGCGGATGTCGGCGGTTACCGCTTCCGGTAGTCCAAACAAAACCAGGGCATGATCGATCAAGTGCGGCGCAATGTCGAAGAGAATCCCGCTGCCTGCCCGTGACGTCTCACGCCAAGCTCCGGGCTTCAGTTGCGGGCGATAGCGGTCGTAATTCGTTTCGAATCGCACGATGCGTCCCAGCGTACCGTCCGCCACCAGCTTCCGAATCGCTTGAAAATCCCCGTCATACCGCCGGTTTTGATAGACGGTGATCAGCCGCCCGGCCTTCTCCGCCAATTCCACGAGCGATCGCGCTTCATCCAGTGTCGTGGTAAACGGCTTATCCACCACCACATCGCGCCCTGCTGCAAGGCATTGTCGCGCCAGGGAATAGTGGGTGTCGTTGGGTGTGGCGATCACCACGAGGCGGATCTCCCGGATCCCGAGCAACTCGTCCAGGCTGCGCACCGTGCGGACGTCCGGATATTTCTCGGCCGCTTCGTTGCCCGTGCGTTCGAAAATCGCGGCCAGATGCATCCTCGGCACGGCGCGGATCACCGGCGCGTGAAACGCCCGGCCCGCGAGACCGTACCCGATAAGCCCAACTTCAATCATTTCCATCTGTTGCAAAGACCTGCACGGCCATCCCTGTCATTGCGCGAACGGTTTGGCTCCGGCAAAATGCCACGATGTCTTGCAAAACGCAAACCGGGGCCGCGGCCTCGCCGTCTTCGCAGAGCGTGATTTTCTATCTGCTGTGCGCGGGCTTTGTGATCAACGGGATTGTGATATCGCTTATTGGCCCGATTCTCCCCATGTTCATGGCCAAGTGGGGATTGAACGACAGCCGCGCCGGGCTTTTCTCGCTTGTGCAGTTTTCGGGCTCCTTCATCGGCGTTCTCGCTTCGAGCGCGCTCATTTCCGCAAAAGGATTCAAGCCTGCCATTACGCTGGGGATCACCTTGCTGGGGCTTGGCTTTGCTCTGCTGAATGCCCCCACCTTTGTGCTGGCCCTTGCGGCGAGCTGCCTCTACGGCCTGGGCTACGGCTTTGCTACCCCGGGAACGAATTTATGGGTGGGAGAATCGTACGGAACGCGCCGCGCTTCGGCCCTCAGCGTCATGAATCTGGCCTGGGGCGCGGGAGCGATTTCCTCCTCGCCTCTCGCCATGCTGGCGATGCGCACGTCGCATGTCAGCCTTCTCCTGAACGTAGTCGGAGTTCTGGGCGTTGTTCTTGCCCTTGGGCTTTTGCGCATGCCCTTCGGCAATCCCCCGCAGGAAGAGAATGCCTCGTCGGGAGAAGCGAAGGAGGAAATGGCGGGAACCGGCGCCGCGATATTGCTCGGGACTTTGTTTTTCGTGTATGTCGGCACAGAGGTCGGAACTTCCTACTGGGCCCCCACGCACGCGCAACGCGCCACTGCCTGGGCCAGCAACGCCTGGGCGCTCGCCCCGATGTTTTTCTTTGCCGGGCTACTCGGCGGGCGCGGAGCCGCCGCGGCCATTCTTCTCCATTGGAAGGAAGTGACTGTGGCCTTTGGCGGATTGTTGCTGGCGGCCACGGGGGAGACCATCTTTCTTGCAGGCCATTCTCCCGTGACCTTGTTTGGCGGCGCTTTTCTGGCAGGACTCGGCCTGGCCAGCATTTTTCCTATCTTGATTGCATGGCTTTCGAAGTGGTACGGGACGCGCGCGCGAAAAGTGGGCGGAGTCATGTTTGCCCTTGCTGCCCTGGGCAGCGCGCTCATGCCCCCGCTTGTCGGTGTCGTTTCCCGGTACTCCGAGAGCCTGAGGATCGGGCTGCTCGTGCCTCTCGCCGGCTGCGTCGCGATGTTGACCGTCATCGGCCTTCTCCGCCCGGGAACCCGCGGCTGATTTGGTTGGCTCATGCTCTTGTTTGTTGCTGCGAAAACGAGCTATCGCCTGAGGTATCCTTAGCTCGTGCAAAAGGCCGCCTTTTCGCAGCGTTCACCCACAAATCGCCTTCTTTTCGGCCTGGTCATTACCCTGGCTGCCGTGTTGGCTTACGCGTCCTACATCAGTGTGCAGCTCACCGGTCTGCGCAAGCTTCAGAGTGAGATGGTGGATCGCAACCGCAAGGATTCGCTGCAGTTGCTGCGCATTCAGAACGATCTCAATTCGGTCGCGCTGGCCATGCGAGACATGCTGGATACCACCGAGCGCTATCCCCTGACGGCGTGGACCGCGCAATTCGAACGCATCCGGCAGGACTTGGACACCGCGCTCAAAATCGAAGAGGGCTTGGCCGTCGCCAGCCGCACGGCGGACCAGAGGAAATATCTCACGCAATCGGTCGCGCAGTTCTGGGACGCCGTCAACCGCATGTTCGCCCTTGCCGAGAGCGGCAAAGAAGCGCAGGCGCGCGAACAGATTCGCTTGACGCTCCAGGCGCGTGAACAAGCACTCAGCACCGCGGTTTCTCGCCTGCTTGTCGAAAACAACGAGGGCGAAGAGCAGGCTGCCGCCAGCATTGCGAAAATCTATGATGGGGTACAGCGCCAGCTTTACCTCTTTCTCGCCGCCACGCTCATTGCCATCGTGTTGACCAGCTTGTACCTCATTCGCAGCAATCGCCAGCTTTTTGCGCGCCTCGCGGATCTTTCCGAGCAGCGCAGCGACCTGGCGCAAAAACTTATTTCCGCACAGGAATCCACTTTGCGACATATTTCCCGCGAGCTTCACGATGAATTCGGTCAGGTGCTCACCGCCGTTGGATCGATGCTGCGCCGCGCGGGCAAGCAAGTGGGGGAGGGAACGCCTCTTCACGGCGATCTGAAAGAGGTGCAGGAAATCGCGCAAGCCACCTTGAATAACATCAGGACGCTCTCGCAAGCGCTCCACCCCGTTTTGCTGGAGGAAGCCGGTCTCGAAAGCACGCTGGACTGGTATATTCCCAGGGTGGGCAGGCAAGCGGGCATCGAGTTGCACTACGAAAAGAGCGGCAACCCGTTTCCCGTGGAGCCGCGCGCCGGCGTGCACATCTATCGCGTGCTTCAGGAGGCGCTGAATAATGTGAGCCGCCACTCGGGCGCGCGCGACGCCTGGGTCCGCTTGAAATATTTGGCGAATTCCCTGGAACTCGAAGTTGAAGATCACGGGTCCGGATTTGTTGCCGAGAAACTGCAGCGGGGAATTGGATTGGTGGCCATGCGCGAACGCGCCGAGCTGATCGGCGGAAAGCTGGCCATCACTCCGCGAACCCAAGGCGGCACGCAAGTGCGTCTCGAGATTCCCCGCGAGAAAGTGGAAAGTCATGCCGCATAAGATAACGGTTTTGCTGGCCGACGATCATGCGCTGGTCCGACGCGGGTTCCGTCGCATGTTGGAAGACGACCCGGCAATCTCCGTGGTCGCGGAAGCGAGCGACGGCGAAGAAGCGGTGCGCATAGCCACCGACCTGCGTCCACGCGTCATCGTGATGGATTGTGCCATGCCCGAATTGAGCGGCATCGAAGCCACCCGCAAAATACTGGAAGCCTATCCGGAAGCGGGAATTCTAATGCTCAGTATGCACTCCGAAGAAACGCTGGTCAGCCAGGCCCTCGAGGCCGGCGCGCGCGGTTACGTGTTGAAAAATGCCGTGGATCTCGACCTGGTGAGCGCGGTAAAGAGCATCGCCTCGGGGATGACCGTTCTCGACCCGCAAGTGTCGCGCAAAGACGCGCTCAAAGGCGAACGCGGGGGCGGTTTGACGCCCCGCGAGCTGGAGATTCTCCAGCACATCGTCGCGGGAAAATCCAACAAAGAGATTGCGTCGGACTTAAATCTCAGTGTGAATACCGTCGCCGTGCATCGCGCCAACATCATGGACACGCTGGGCATTCACAAAACCGCGGAGCTGGTCGTTTACGCGATTCGTAATGGTCTGGTGAATCTTCCTTGAACCGCAGGGATTTTCTTTTCTCCGCGCTTTTTTCGCCATTGACCGCGGGCCTGGCTGCCAGAAGCTTTCCACGTTGGGCGTGGGCTGGCTCGTCTTCCAACCCAGGATTTCGCTTCACCGATGTTACGACGCGGGCCGGAATCCGGTTCCAGCACAACTCCGGCTCCTACGGCGGCAAGCTGCTTCCGGAGACGCTCGGCTCGGGTTGCGCGTTTCTGGATTACGACGCCGACGGCTGGCAGGACATTCTGCTCATCAATGGCATGGACTGGCCCGGCCACAAGCGCCGGCGCGCGACCCTGCGTCTCTACCGCAACAATCGCAACGGCACTTTTACCGATGTCACCAAAAGCGCGGGGCTTGACGTCGAGATGTACGGAATGGGCGTGGCCGTCGGCGATTACAACAACGATGGCTTCCCCGACATTTTCATCACTTGCGTCGGCCAAAGCCGCCTCTTTCGCAACACCGGCAAAGGAGCCTTCGTCGAGGCCACCCGCACGAGCGGGCTGTTTGGTCGCCAGGGCCTCAGCACCTCCGCGTTGTGGTTTGATTACGACCGCGACGGGTTCCTCGATCTCTTCGTCTGCAATTACGTTCGCTGGTCTCCGGAAAACGACGTGTTTTGCAGTCTCGATGGCACGCACAAGTCGTATTGCACGCCGGAAGCCTATCGCGGCGATACCTGCTGGTTGTTTCACAATCGCGGCAACGGCACCTTCGAGGACGTTACCGCCACCAGCGGCGTGTTCGACAGCAGTTCGAAGTCCCTGGGCGTGGCCATGCTGGATTACGACCGGGACGGCTGGCCCGATCTCCTCGTCGCAAACGACACGCAGCCCAACAAGCTCTACCGCAACCTCCGCAACGGAAAATTCAAGGACGTCGCCATCGAGGCCGGGCTCGCCTTCAGCACCGAAGGAAAAGCGCGCGCCGGCATGGGCATCGACGTGGGAGACTTCGACAACTCCGGCAAGCCCGGAATCGCCATCACCAATTTCGACAACGAAATGATCGGCCTCTACCGCGCAGGCGCCCCGGGCGTCTTCGACGACGTTTCCATTGCTTCGGGAGTCGGCGCGCCGTCGCGAACGACTCTCGGCTTCGGGTGCATGTTCCTTGATGTCGACCTGGACGGTGCTCTTGACTTAGCCGTGGCCAACGGACACATCGATGAGACCGTCAGGAACATTCGCGGAAACGTAGGCTACGCTCAGCCGCCTCAGCTTTTTTTAAACGAAGGGCACGGAAAATTCCGCGACGTGGCCGCCGAAGCGGGCGGAGGCTTCGACCAGCCCCGTGTCGGCCGCGGGCTGGCTTACGGCGACCTCGATCGCGACGGCGATTTGGACATTTTGCTGACCACCAACAACGGCCCTGCCGTCCTGTTTCGCAACGAGCAGTTGGCCGGCAACCACAGCATCCGCTTCGAATTGCAAGGCACGCAGTCCAATCGCGATGCCATCGGCACGACCGTAGACATTTTCGCCGGAGACCTTCACCAGTCGCGCATGGTGCGTGGCGGCTCGAGCTATCTTTCACAATCCGAACTCCCGGTGACCGCGGGCCTCGCCGAGCGCGACAAAATCGACCGCGTGGTCATCAACTGGCCAAGCGGCCGCACGGAAGAATACAAAAACCTTCGCGCGCAAAGGGCCTACAAGTGTCTGGAAGGAAAGGGGATAGAGCCGCTTTACCATGCCTAATGGTTTTCTATTATTGCCGCTAGTCTTATTGTTTCGGATGATTTCCGCGTTTCTAGTGGTTTCGCAGTATTGCCTATTTCGCGCCGCAAAATTATAAACATGCTCACTAGCACCATCGCCTCCAGCTTGGCCAGACCTTGGCTCGCTTCGGGGCACCCCAAACTGAATCGCGGCCGGATGGATCTCAGCCATCCGGTCGCTTTTTTTCTGGTGCCCAGCCGGTCGGAAGGGGCCTGCGATGCGCATTGAGTCATGTGAGCGCTGGTTGTACCGGTTTTTGGTTTTCCTCGCCGCCAGCGCCGCGTATTTGTATGGATTTCCGTCCGCCACCATCAGCTACGCGGTTGTCGATCTCCTCCACGTTGCCGTCGGAGTCCTCGCTTTTCTGTTGCTGGTCGCTTTTTTCGTTCCCTTGCTTCGCGGCGCATCGAACCTCGCCCGCCTGGGCTGGCTTCTTCTTGCTGCCGGAACTCTTCTCGGCATCGCGTTGCTCAAAATCGGCACGCCCCTTCGTCTCTGGAATTGGCTGTACGCCCACATCGTTCTTTGCATTCTCGGCGTGCTCTTGCTCGCGGCCTCCTGGCTCAATTCCAAAGGATGGCTGGGGCCGAGCAACGTGATTCGCGCCCTTCGATTCTCCTCTCTCGCGATTCTGGCCTTGGCCATCTCGGCCGTCTTGTGGTGGACCCGCGAAGTTGGCTGGAGGGACGCGCGCCCCAATCGCATCATCAATCCGCCGATGGCGCCCGCCTCCATGGATCGCGAAGGCGACGGTGCTTCAGGAAAATTCTTTCCCAGTTCCGCGCAGACCGTTCACGACGTCAACATACCCTCGCAATATTTCATGAAATCGGACGCCTGCCAGCGTTGCCACGCGGACATTTACGCCCAGTGGAACAGTTCGATGCACCACTTCTCGTCCTTCAACAATCAGTGGTATCGCAAGAGTATCGAATACATGCAGGACGTCGCCGGCGTAAAGCCCTCGAAGTGGTGCGCCGGCTGCCACGATCCCGCGCTGCTCTACAGCGGGTTGTTCGACACGCCCATCAGGAAAATTGTGAATCGTCCCGAAGCCCGCGCGGGCTTGGGCTGCTTGATGTGTCACAGCATCGTGGAAGTGAAGAGCACCATGGGCCAAGGCGACTTCTTTCTCGAATATCCCAAGTTGCACGAGCTGGCTGCAAGCGAAAATCCCGTGATCCGGACCCTGCACGACTTTGTCGTGCGCTTGAATCCCGAGCCTCACCGCCGCACGTTCCTCAAGCCCTTTATGCGCTTGCAAGCGGCGGAATTTTGTTCCTCCTGCCACAAAGTCCACCTGGATGTGCCGGTCAACCATTACCGCTGGATTCGCGGCTTCAATGAGTACGACAACTGGCAGGCCAGCGGAGTTTCCGGCCAGGGCGCGCGTTCCTTTTACTATCCGAAGTCGCCGAGCAATTGCGCGGATTGCCATATGCCGCTGGTTCGTTCAAACGACGATGGCAACGTCAAGGGTTACGTGCATTCACATCGTTTCCCGGGCGCGAACACCGCCGTGCCTGCCGCCAACGAAGACCAAACGCAGCTCGACGCCACTCGAAAATTCCTGCAGGCCAATCAGTTGAGTGTGGACATCTTCGCGCTCTCGCCCGCCAAAAAAGAACGGAGCGCACCGGCCCGCAACGAGCTGGGTAAGCAGGAACTCTCCACCACCTTCGCCGTGGGGGAAGAATCGGAGGCCGCCCTGCCAAAGGGTGAGGCAGGTGAAGGCCGCGCGGTTACCGCTCCGATCGATCGCACGGATGCCGCGGTCCGCCGCGGCGATGACGTTCGCGTCGACGTAGTCGTTCGAACCCGCGGTGTCGGCCATTTCTTTCCCGGCGGCACCGTTGATGCCTTTGACGTTTGGCTCGAGCTCAAAGCCGCCGACGATAGGGGCGAAACCGTTTTCTGGAGCGGCCAAGTTGAGGACAACGGGAAGGGCCCCGTCGACCGGGGCGCGCATTTTTATCGTTCGTTGCAAATCGACGGACACGGCCGTGTCATCAACAAGCGCAATGCGTGGGCAACGCGCTCGGTCGTTTACGTGCACCTGATCCCTCCGGGCGCGGCGGATACCGCGCACTATCATTTGCATGTTCCCGAAAATTGCGGGGCCAAAATCACGCTGCACGCAAAACTGAACTACCGCAAGTTCAGTTGGTACAACACACAGTTTTCTTTTGCCGGCGTCGAAGTTCCGGAAACCAAACTCACCTCTTCCACGGAACAGAGAACTACGCCGGATTACGACGACCGTCAATTCGTGTTCACTGGGGACACTTCGAACGTGTCCGGCAATATAAAAGCGATTCCCGATCTTCCCATCACCGTCCTTGCCGAGGACACCAAGACCGTGCGCGTTCTCCCGCGCAATGCGCCAGCGCCACAGCCGATGACGGTCAGCGTCAGGGAAGAATGGACTCGCTGGAATGATTACGGCATCGGTCTCTTTCTGCAGGGCGATCTGAAAGGCGCCGCCGCCGCTTTCGAAGAAATCACCGTGGCCGACCCCCAGAATCCCGACGGCTGGACCAACATCGGCCGCGTGCTTTTGCAGGAAGGCGACACCGCGGGCGCGCGCCGAGCGCTGGAAAAATCCTTGGCTATCAACGCAAAGCTGGCGCGCACGAATTTCTTCTATGCGAAAGCCCTCCGTGAAGACGGCGACTACGACGGCGCCATCGCATACTTCAGGATTGTCGTTGAGCAATTCCCGCGCGACCGCGTCGTCCACAACGAACTTGGCCGCGTGCTCTTCCTTGAAAAACGCTACGCCGACGCCGTTGCCGAATTCGAAAAAACGCTGACCATCGATCCCGAAGATTTGCAGGCGCACTACAATTTGATGCTTTGCTACGCGGGCCTGGGGGAGGAAAGCAAAGCCGAAGAGCACAAGGCGCGCTACCTGCGGTTTAAAGCCGATGAAGCGGCACAGGCCATCACCGGCCCTTACCGCGAGCTGCATCCCGAAGACAACAACGAGCGCCAGGCGATTCACGAACACGACAATGTCGCGCTGACCGCAGCTCCGCAGAAAAAGCCGCCGTCAGCAAAAGTATCCGCAGCAAAAGCCGCGAAGGTAAAGGCAGCCGAGAAGGTCGCTGTATCAGAAAACGCGAATCCCGGCGGCAACTAGCGGTGGTCTTGGTCAGGGTTGCCTAGCGGGCGGGGGCTCGAGCCCCGGCGCCAAAGCCCTAAATGAGTCCGGGGTGGCAACCGGGGGGCGAACCTTACATGAACGTCAGCATCCATCGGGCTTTTCGCCCCTGAGGAATGGCTTTTTCTTTGCGCCGGCTTGTTTGCGCGGCAAGTTCCGCCAGTTGGCTGGAATTCTGATCAGACTGTGAGGAAAAATGACCTGGATTCAGACTGTGCGAATGGAAGATGACGGATGCGTTAAGAACGCCATCGAGTCCCAACGAAAACTCTACCCCACCGAGTATGCCACGCCGGTCCAACCCGTGAACAACGGCGAGACTGCGGGCATTGTGGCGAGCCACACGCTGATTCCCGAAGCGCTCTTTCACGCTTTCAGCACGTTTGGCGCTCTGATGTCTCCGGACTTGCCGCTCCGACGGCATCAGCACGAAATGATTGCGACCATGGTGTCGGTCACGAACCGTTGCCACTATTGAATCGTCTCCCACGCAGAGTTTCTGCGTCGCGTCACTCTAAATGAGGACATGGTGGAAGCGCTGAAGAAGGATTACCGCACGGCGCCCATCACCGAGCAGGACCGCACGATGCTCGATTACGTCGTGAAACTGACCAAGGACGCCACAAAATGCAGTCTGGAAGATCACTCGCGGCTGCGCGCGGCAGGCTTTGACGACCGTGGCATCCTGCAAATTACCCTGATTGCGTCCTGGTTCAACTACATCAATCGCGTCGCCGACGCCCTCGGCGTCGGCCGCGACTGAAACGGGGGCATGGTGAAACGTCCGTTCGCCGCACTTGCGGTTGGACTTGCCTTGGTTGTGAAAACCGGTGTTGGCGCTGCGCCCGAAACCTCCGCTATTCAATTCCGCGACGTCACGCCACAGGCCGGAATCCATTTCCTCCACAACAACGGCGCCTTCGGCACAAAATATCTCCCGGAAACCATGGGCCCCGGCGTGGCCTTCATCGACTACGACGACGACGGCTGGCCGGACATTTTTCTCGTCAACGGCATGGACTGGCCCGGCCACCTTCGCAAGCATTCAACTCCTAAGCTCTATCACAACAATCACGACGGCACGTTCACCGACGCGACGCGAAAAGCCGGTTTGGACATCGAGCTCTATGGCATGGGCGTGGCCGTCGGCGATTACGATAACGACGGCAATGACGACCTGTTCGTCACTGCCTACGGGCAAAATCATCTGTTTCACAACAATGGCAACGGCACCTTCGCCGACGTGACGCAAAAAGCGGGATTGCAAGCCCCGAAAGGATTCAGCACCAGCGCCGCCTGGGTGGATTATGACAAAGACGGCCACTTGGATCTCGTGGTTGGCAATTACGTCCAGTGGACGCCCGAGACGGATCTCTATTGCACGCTCGACGGCAAGAGCAAATCGTATTGCACGCCGGAATCGTACAAAGGCACGGCCGTGCGGCTCTGGCACAACCGCGGCAACGGCACGTTTGAAGACGTGACGCAAAAAGCCGGTCTCGGCGACGCCACTTCGAAGACTCTCGGTGTGGCCGTGCTCGATTACGACAACGACGGCTGGCCCGACCTTCTGTTCTCCAACGACACACAGCCCAACAAGCTCTATCGCAACAACGGCAACGGCACCTTCAGCGAAAGAGCCGTCGTGGCCGGCGTGGCCTTCAGCGAAGACGGCGTGGCGCGCGCGGGCATGGGCGTGGACTCCGCCGACTACGATCATTCCGGCTACTCCAGCGTGCTCATCACCAATTTCTCGAACCAGATGGTTTCGCTCTACCACAACGAAGGCAAGGGGCTCTTTGTCGACGAAGCGCCGCGCTCGGAAATCGGCCGCGCCTCGCTGCTCACCCTGGGCTTCGGATGCTTCTTTTTTGACTACGACCTCGACGGTTGGCCGGACGTTTTCATCGCCAACGGCCACATTGACGCCGACATCCAGAAGGTGCAGGCCAACGTCACCTACGCCATGGCGCCGCACCTGTTCCGCAACGTGGGCAAAGGAAAGTTCGTGGAAGTGACAAACTCCATGGGCGCGGCGTTCGCCTCTCCGCGCGTCGGTCGCGGCGCGGCCTACGCGGATATTAACAATGACGGCCGTCTGGATTTGCTGCTCTCGGCCAACGGCGGCCCCGTGTACTTGTTCCGCAACGAAGCGCAGGGCCCTGCAGCATCGAATCGCAGTCTCCGCATCAAGCTTATCGGCACGAAATCCAACCGCGACGGCATTGGCGCCGTCGTGAAGCTCACCGCCGACGGAGACACGCAAACCAAGACGCTGCACAGCGGCTCGAGCTATCTTTCCGCGAGCGAACTGGTCCTCACGTTTGGCCTGGGCCAGCGCGACAAAGCCGACTCCATCGAAGTTCGCTGGCCGAGCGGCCAGCTCGACCGCCTCCCCGGCGCAGCCGCCGGCGCCACCCTCTCCATCACCGAAGCCAAGGGCATCACCGCCACGCGCAGGTTCGGGAGTCGCTAAGGCCGTCGTAGGGACGCAGGAGTCAGGAGTAAAGTTCAGACCGAGGCCTTCAGGACGCAATTTCGCGGCCTAACTCCTCTGGACCTGCAAGAAATATCGGGGTTGCGTGCCCGAAATTCTTTTCGCTGCCTTGCAAGCTCCAAAGAACGATGGAGGAAAACGGAGAGAATAGGCAGCTCGAAGTGCGAAAAAGGCCAACCTGTCAGTTCCCTCATTGCTTGCGGTTGCGGACATACACCCAGCCGACTCCGCAGCATTGCCCGCACGGTTTCTCATTTGCGGGTCCGGTAGCCAGACAGCCGGGGCAGGCCTCCCATTCGGCTTTGTTTCCCGCGCTGCCAATCACGTCGGGCAGCGCTTGCCCACAATCACCTGAGAGCATTGGCCATTCATCATCTCCGGGGAGTAGGAAACGGCTCCGCAGCGAGTGCACACCGCCACGGGTTGTGGTTTTTGTTCCCTCATGGGTGGGCGCAGCGGGTTTCCCTGGGGGACGATCCTATCGTGCCCCGCCAATTCGCAACAAGGAAGGGTGCTAGAACAGGTTCCAGAGGAACTGGTTGTAGACCTCGTGGTGGAACTGAACCTCTTGCGCTTTCACGATGGTGCCGAGTGACCGCGGGCAGCGATCCGCGGCGGTGCGCTTGAGTTCAACGTAGCGGGCCTTCACGTCGGCGCCAAGGAGCGCCGTGGTCCATTCGGCCTTTTCGAAATTTTCGATCGCGGTGTAGATGTTGTCCGGCAAGTAGCGCTGGGCGGATCGCAGATTCTTGATCTGGGCGATTTCGCCGTCCAAGCCAGACTTGAAGATCGCGTACATCACCAGGTAGGGATTGGAGTCGGGAGCGACTGCACGCACTTCGGTGCGCATACTGCGTTCGTTGCCGATGGGGATGCGCACCATCGCGCCACGGTTGGTAGGAGAAGCGTTGAGCTGATTGGGTGCTTCGAAGTGCGGGTCGAGGCGGCGGTAGGCGTTGACGCTCGAATTGATGAGCAAGCACATGTCGTTGCCGTGGGTGAGAATACGGTCGACAAAGTCCCAGCCAAACGGGCTCAGCTTTTCCTCACCTTCGGGATCCCAGAAAAGATTTTTGCCATCTTTGCTGACGGAAACGTTGGTGTGCATGCCACTGCCATTGACGCCAACGATGGGTTTGGGAAGGAAGCTGGCGGTGAAGCCCATATTGGTGGCGACTTGGCGGCAAACTAATTTGTAAAGTTGAATCTGGTCGGCGGCTTGCACCACTTCGCCGTAGCCGTAGTTGATTTCGAATTGCGAGGGCGCGACTTCGGGATGATCCTTTTCGTTCTGGAAGCCCATGGCGCGCTGAACCTCGGCCGTGGCGTCGATGAAGGTGCGCAAAGGGTCGCCGGGAAGCGAGTGGTAGTAGCCGCCGGTGTTGACGTATTCGAATTTGCCGGTTTCGTGATAGCGGCGCTCGGCGTTGGGGCCGGCGAAGAGGAAGCCCTCGATTTCATTGGCGGCGTTGAGCGTGTAGCCCTTCTTGTCGAACAGCCCGTCGGCGTAGCCCTTGAGGACGCCGCGAATGTCCGCGGTGTAGGGCGTCCCATCCTTGTCGATGACATGCCCGAAGACCAGAACTTTGCCGGAGCCGAATACGTCCGCAGGAGGCCAGTAGAAAGAGCCCCAATCCATGGCTAGGCGAAGATCGCTTTCGCGCTGCGCGGTGAAGCCGCGAATGGAGGAACCGTCGAAGGTCAAGTTGTCCCAGCTCTTGATGAGGAACTTCTTGTCATAGTCGAGCATGTGCAGGCGGCCTTCGAGGTCGCTGAACAAAACGGTGACGGCTTTAATGCGTTTTTCGTCGGTGAGGTACTTGAGGCGCTCTTCCTGGATTTTGTGCGCGGCCACGCGATTTTTGCGCTGTTCTTTGGCCTTCAGATTCAATTGCTCCAGCTCATCGTAAGAAAGGGCTAGGAAATTGCGAAGTTCGTTCGACATGAAGCTCCTCAAATTGGAATCGGGCTCACGCTCAGGTCCGAACACTGGCGAGCGCAATAGCGTATCGCGGGCGCGTTGCAAGCGTCAATCGAAAGACCTGATGCAATGGATGGAAGAAACGTCAACGGCTGTGGAAAAACGCGGGAAGGATCGACCAATTTGGCAGCGCAAAACTACCGTTCAACACCAGGGGCATGGCGTTGCTCCTGCCACGCCCCGCAAAAAGACAGAGTGGAAAGCAGGGACGTTATCGGGTTGCTGCTGCCGCAGCGGTCACTTCGCACGCACTGGGCATGGTCTGCCGTACGGCGAATTTCGAGGTGGATTTGCGGATAAGCCTCGACCCGCCCCGCTTTTCTGTCAAGCGTTCCATATCGCCGGCGATTCACGTCACGACAATTTTCGCTGGGGATTTCCTAGGCCGGCTTCCCGTGGTTGCGCTCGAGATCTTGGCTGATTGCCAATTGCGGGCGGAGGCTCGCGAGTTTCTTAAGCGTGTTGTAGCAAAACGCCGCGCCCAGGCTCAGAAATGCTACGGTGACCAAAAGGCTTGCTAGTTCGCTCGGGGACAGCGGCCCGGCTTGTCCGTCGTGGAAGAGCTTGAACTCCGAGCGCGTGAGTTCGCTCCTCAGCGAAGCGGACTCGTCAATGAGCTTGTCGGAATCGCTGACCAGCTCGGCGTTCACCTCTTGCTGGTAGGCGACAGCCAGGCTCTCGCGTGCGGGATTTCCATCCAAGGTCTTGCGCAGCCAAGACTCGGCGTCCTCTCGGCTGGCAAATCCCGGCGCAGTTTCGAGCTCGTGCATCGCTTTGGATTTCGCGCCGGCGGTGACACTGTCTTCGGTGGGAGCCGGGGTGGCGGCGGCTTTTTCTCGATCTTTCGCCCGTGCTCTGTGCTTTACCGGAGGTCTTGCGTCGCTCCCTTCAGGGACGCCGGGAATGGTGCGCAAAATGGAGACCATGGCCTTGCGATAGACGTCGGGCACAACGGTGCGAGCGCCTGGCTTTGACCGGGAGAATTGCTCCGCGTGCTTGTCAAGCCCTTCCGCGGTGGCGGCCAGTCCGGCGCGCAATTCGGCTCTTTGGGACATCGACCGCAACAGCCAAACGGCGTCAAAGCGCCCGGCAAAGACGAAGATACAAGAGAGCACCACCGTTACAAGGCGTGCTTGCAGAGTAAAGCGCTGCGAAGCCCTGTCCATGACGTGATCGAACCAGGCCCGCACGCCTTCCAAGCGCGGCTCGGACGGAGTAGAGACCTCGGTCAATCCTTCCGTGGCAGGAATGGATTCCGGCTCGGGTTCCTTCGTTTGCACTGTCGAGTTTTCCACCGCAACGGCGATTCTTCCCTCCGTTTCGACCGGCTCCGCGTGGCGAACGATGCCTTCCTCGAAATCCGCAGTCGCCGGGGAGAGACCTTCACTCGGCAGCGAGGCGATGCCCTCATCGAAATAGGGCCTCGAGTGGACAGGCCGAGCCGCTTGCTCCGCTTCTGGCCTCGCGCCAGCGGTCGGCTCCCTCCACGCGATCGTGAGCATTGCGCGCTGGGCAGCATCGGGCAGGGTTCCGGGAAGCGGTTCGGCGAGCTTTTCGAGGACGGCGAGCAGCTCATCGACACGGACCGAAGTGGCCAGGCGCCAACGGCTGAGCAGCCCGCCAAGAATCGCTCCTGCGAGCGCCCCGGTGCGCCAGGGATGGGTGCAGAAATTGATCGCTGAAACGTAGCCAGCCAGAAAGTCCGAATATTGGCAAATAGCTGCGGAGAACAGGCGCTTGGCAATCGCCACTACGATTGGAGTGATGAAAAAGCCTGCAACCCCACCCATGATCCACGGCAACAGGGGAATTGCGGCGCTGGCGCCTTGCAGTTTCCCTGCGGTCTCCGGCGCAATGAAGGGGATCCGGTCCGCACGAAGGCGAAAGCGCGAAAAGATCGAGTCAGAAATCGTGGGGTGACGCAAGACTCTGCGGGCAATTTCCTTTGCCCAGCGTCTGGCTTCCTGATCCGGATAGGCGGTTTCGATTAGGTCCAGTAGGCCGCGCCGCAAATTGGCACCGCGCAGGCCTAGCAGGCTGACGACAACCTGCGTGGCCGCCGTGATGAACAGGCTGGCGAGGAGGATGAGGACGACAAAAGAAATCACGATATCAAGGTGCTGGAACATGGTGGTTTTTCGATAGGAAAAGTATAGAGGAGACTCCCGTGGCACGCGGACAAAATGCCCGGGGAGTGTCTGAATCGTTAAGACGGAGGGCACGGCTTCACAAGGATGTCGGTCAAACGGTCGCTTTCCTCGTCCATCGCTTAGCGATCCGTTCCAGAGTGAGCGCCGCTCGTTAGGAGACAAACTTGAGACCGCGCGCCGATGACAAGATAGCTGCGTAAGTCCAATGATTTTATGGTCTTAGCCGATTCTGACGGGAATCCTGAATGGTGCTTGAAAAGATTTGGCAGCGATACCGGGATTCGAACCCTGATTTTAGCCTTGAGAGGGCTGAACGACCTGTTCTAAAACGCCGGAAACTCGAAAAATCAACGATTTACCAAGCAAAAACAACGGTCGCAAACGGAGCCAAACGATAGGTCTGGGTGCAACTTGGGTGCAACTAGACGTAGCCTGTTTTACTTTCTTGCAAATTCCTCAATCTCCCAGCCAGTCGCCGTGACCTTTACGAGCGTTTTAACGGGCGTAATTGTCCAGTCATGGAAAATACGTAGCACGGTTCCCCGATCCCCTCCGTGTAACGCCTAGAGAATGACGCAGGCGGGTCTCCTGGTCGTGGTGTCAGGTTTCAGAAGTTTTGGCATCAGTTTACGGTCGCATTTTCTTCCAACGTCTCCCATTCAGGGAACAACCGCTCCGGCCTGGAGAGATGCCAGAAACCACACTTACCGGACACATGCGCTACATCTCCGAGATAAACCGGATGATTCTTGGGATCAGCGGCGAATTTTTCAGCAGCTTCGCGGGTCCTGAACCATTTCCTTTCGGTGCCGTTCGACCGTAGGCAATGCATTTCACAAGCCCTCATCACGCAGAACCTGAACATCTTGTTGGGCAAGCCTCGTGAACAGGATTTGCAATTCCTGTTTCTCATCCGATGTCAGGCTGCGTTGTCGTGCTATCTCGATGAGTTCCTGCATTCTCCCAGGCGGAGCCAGCAACACGTTGATGCTTGCCAGCCATGCACGATCCTGTTTCGTTAGGAAGGGTCCGCCATACCCCTCACACACAACACATCGTAACTGGCGTTTCCCTGGTTCTCCGAGCACTTCCCGTCTTCGTCCACACGGACAAGTCCAGTCTTCTGCATTGATGATCGGGAACATCATTTTGTTACCAAAAATCTGGTGGCTTCTCCGGTTCCTCCAGGTCATTCAACAAAAGCCAGCAGCGGATGTTCGTTGTCGAACTTCACACCCCAAATTCTCACAGCCGGGGGAATACGGCGTCAGCCTTTCCCAGTCCTTGGTTTTCGTCGCACCGATCTCGCCCAGGTCCAGCACTTCGCCCGGTGCCGTCGGTCGTCCAGGTGCTCGTAGAAACATAATCCACATCGCCTCGATGTATGTTTGATCTCGCATCGCTCCCCTCTGCGGTCTCCTCAGTTCATCCACAAATCCGGTTCCGGCTGCGAAGGCGTGTCGAATGTTTTCCGAAGCTCGACTCTTAGCTGCGCCTTTTCCTTGGGCGACATTCTTTTAATCGCAGCCGTGAACATTTTAGCGAGTTCATCGCAGGTATAACCCACTTCATTACGCGACGGATGGTACAGCACGGATTTGGTCTTGTTTTTCATCGTTTCCCTTTCCTTGGGCGCATCGTCTGGCGACTACCACCGTTGCTTTCGCACGGTTGGTGAGGCTGTAGAACTAAAGCCTCGTCTGAATGCCCTATCAGTATATCAAACAAAGGGCCGAAAATCCCGGTAGCTCTCCCCGTTCGGTCCCCGTTCGTTCCGCGCCTGGGGATGGCCCTGGCCGCATTGCTACGGCGGCGTGCCGGAAGAACGGTGTCCCGGTGTTCATCCCGCCGCCCTGCGGGTGAGCAAACCAAGAAACCTTAAAGAGCGAATTTGGGTCAAGTAAGTGAACGAGCGGTTCTATTGACACCAGCTTCGACGACTTCAACGAACTATCCGCAAGATCGAACAAACGCTCCCGCGGCTGCCGCAAGCCCAAAAAGGGTTTTCGGAACGCAACACGGATTTACTTCCGCGTTTCTGGTCATCCGCGACGGATGACACCCTTTAGGGTGGCATCTTCATTTTGGAGTGCAGCGACTTGCCGCCGCTTTGTCCTCTCCTCGCCGATTGCGACAGTTTTGCGGCGCAGCGCGATGCCGCTTACCTCGAGAATGTTGCACTCCCGCGAAAAAATTTACATTCAAAGATTTCATAGGTCATCTCGATTCTTTTCATATGGAGTCGGCGAAACTTTTCGTCTACGAGGGCGTCTTACCGGTTGTAAGCGTTTTGCGGAAGATTGTTGCAAGAGTGGTTCGTAGCGCCGCCCGAGGAATCCTCAGCCTCCGAAGCGTCGTTTACCCCGCAACGACACCGAAACGTGCAAAGGAGAAACCGTGAAAAAGCTACTCGTGCGTCTGCTTTTGGTCCTGGTTGGCGTCGCTGGCCTCACCATCCCCGCGAAGGCCCAGGCCCTAGTCGTAGTGAAGATCCCCTTTCAGTTCGTAGCCGCCGGTCAGACGTTTCCGGCAGGCGAATACAAAATCTCGCGTCTCAACGATTGGGACTCCAGAATCCTGCTACTCAGCAGCATGGAAAATCATGTCGGTGTCGTTCTGTTTGCCACTGATGCGGAAGGCACTCCTCATGACAAAGCCAAGCTCGCCTTTGCGACCGTGGGTGATCAGCATTTCCTCAGTCGCATTGAAACAGCAAACTACGCCTACACTCTTTCGGTGCCTAGCACCGAGGCTCTTCTGGCCGCAACTCCCAAGAAGGGCGCGGCCTCTTCCTCTTCCGGAAGCAACTAACCCGTTTACGCATCAGCCCGCGCTGGGTGGCGTTCAGGTAACAGCAGCCCCCGCTGCCACAGCCTGGACGCCTCACCCTGCGTGCATTGCAAAATCCCTTGGCAGTATTTTGGAACAAGCAGGAACGGCGCGATCAGGCGTCCTGACGCCCACGCCGGGCAATCCAAGAAGTCTCATGTGGGAAGAGCGCACATGGACAGCGATGAACAAAATGAGGATATTTCG
>QHYH01000262.1:985-3958 GCA_003223215.1 Acidobacteriota bacterium | reverse complement strand
ATCGCGGTCGCCGCACCGCTCTCGTGTTGTTGGGCCGCGAGCAACAATTCGTTGAGGGTAACGCGACGGGCGCGCTGGACCATACGCGGATTGACCAAGAGTGTGCCGTCGGATCGAATCGGAATTTTGGTTCCGTTCGGAAGCGTGATCGCCGTGCCGATGTCGATTACTACCTCGCCCGGCGTGAGACGCATCCAAAGAAGCACGGCCTGAAGTGCAAACGAGGGAATTACTTCACCGCGATATTGAAACAATAACGGAACGTGGAGGTCATCCGCGCTTTCTTCCGGCAGATTGATGGAGCCAAGGGTGGATAAAATCCGAACATCCTCGCCGGGTTGACGCTCGATCCCGGAAAATGCCGGAAGATCCCCCCGCCGGCCGGTCACACGGGTAAAGCCGGCAATTTCAGCGACCGGCTCGTCCGGATCGGGTGTGGCAGTCAATTCCGCGCCGAGCGCCAGCTTGGGAACACGCATCGCCTGGTCGATGAAGATCTGTTCCTGATCTTTATTGCGCTCCCCCCATTGCAAAATCGGTTCAATCGCAATCACCGTCGGCTTGAATTCGAGAATGCCCTGCAAAAGCAAAGCAGTCTCGAGCGGCGCGGGAGGATTTTCGCGCCCCGTTTCAATGATCGTGATCGGCACAGTCTTGGCCGCTGGTTGTGAGTGTCGAATCAGCCAGCGCAAGAAAATTTCCTCAGAACGCTGGAAACGCGGCTCGCGCAAGAACAAGACCGCGAGCAACAACACGACAATGATGACCCAGATCGACGGCCGCTCCATCGGGCAGAAGTGAAAAGTGACGAGTGACGAGTGACAAGACTAATCCTTTGTCATGTCGAGTCCCGCGGCCGCGGGAAGACATCTCAAGATATTTCCAGCTCAGAAATAGTAAGAGATTGAACTCATTCGTCTCCCGACTCTCTCGCCGCTACCCTCGCGGTTTTGCCGTCCATGTCGCTCGGCCCACTCGCTCCATTCCTCGGCTCCGCTCGGAATGACACAGAGAAGGCCGCGGATTACTTGCTTAGCTCGAGCATTCGTAGAATCGGCAATTCGGCGCGCTTGCGAATTGATTCCGGCAGCGCGATCTCCGGTTCCATGGTGAGGAGCGCGTTGTACGCTTTCTCCAGCGTGTTCATTTTCATGAACCGACATTCTCCGCAGAAGCAGTTGTCGGTCGGCCCGGGAATAAACGTTTTATCGGGAATTTCTTTCTTTAACCGGTGCAGCATGCCTGCTTCGGTCACGATAATGATCTCGCGCGCGGGCGAGTTTTTGCAGAACGCGATCATCTTCTCGGTCGAACAGACTTCGTCCGCCAGCATTCGCACCGCGTAAGTGCATTCAGGATGCGCTACGACCGGCGCGTCCGGATATTCGTCTCGAATTCGATTGATGCTGCGGGCTGTGAATTCGACGTGCACGTAACAGGTCCCCTGCCACAAATCCATTTTGCGACCAGTCCGTTCCATCACCCACGCGCCAAGATTTTGATCGGGAACGAACAGGATGTTTCGATCTTCGGGGGCCGCGCGCACGATCTTGTCGGCGTTGCCGCTTGTACAAATGATGTCGGACTGCGCTTTTACGCCGGCGCTGCAATTGATGTAAGCGATGACGTAATAATTTTTGTCGGCGTGTTTTTTCAAAAACTCGGCCAGCTTTTCCGGTGGACACGATTCGGAAAGCGAACAGCCGGCATCGAGATCGGGCAAAATGACGCGCTTGCCCGGGTTAATGATCTTCGCGGTCTCGGCCATGAAATGGACACCGCAAAAAAGAATCACGTCGGCATCGGTTTTCGCGGCCTGATAACTCAGGCCTAACGAGTCGCCGACGAAATCTGCGACTTCCTGCAGCTCCGGCACCTGATAGTTGTGCGCGAGAATGACAGCATTGCGCTCGGTTGCCAAATCCCGCAACGCTTTGGCGAGATCACCCCTGGACCGTTTTGAAACGGCAGCGCGACCTAAATTGGATGCAACGTCACGTTGCAAATTTACACTTGCCGCTACCATTGATTAATATCCGGCAAACCAATGGATTCTGAAACACATCGGCTCGGTTTTATCGGCTCGGGCAAACTGGCCGGGTCGGTCATTCGCGGTTTGATGCGGGCTAAATTTTGCCCGCCGGGCGACATCATCGCGAGCGAACCAAATGAACAGACGAGAGCGGCATTACAAAAAGAAACAGGCATTTGCCTGACCGCAGAGAACGCGGAGGTCGCGGAGAAATCGGATGTCATTTTTATCGGAGTGAAGCCAGCGATGGTGCTGCCAGTTCTCAGTGAACTGAAGGTTCATCTTGGAAATAAACTCGTCATCTCGCTCGCAGGAGGCGTTCGGATTTCGACCATGGAAAGGAAACGCGCGATTCATGCGCGCGTTGACCAATACGCCGTCGACAATTTGTCGGGCGGCGACCGGAGTTGCCCGCGGCAGTCGCACCACAACTGACGACGTCGATCTTGCGAGAAAGATTTTTGGCGCAATTGGGGTTGTCGTCGAAGTCAAAGAAGAGGAGATCGACGCGGTCACGGCGCTGAGTGGAAGCGGACCGGCTTTCGTTTACACGGTAATCGAGGCGCTTGCAGCGGGCGGAACAAAAATGGGGCTATCGGCTGAAGTCGCGTTAACACTGGCAGCCCAAACGGTTCTCGGCGCTGCCCAGCTCATGATCGAAAGCAAAATGTCGCCGGAAGAATTGCGGAGAATGGTCGTTACGCCCGGTGGAACGACCGCCGCCGGCCTTGCCACGATGGAAAAGCTCGGAACCAGCGAGAGCTTGATCGCTGCGGTCGAAGCCGCGACCAAACGCGGACAAGAAATGGCAAAGGAAAATTCATAACGCCTTGCGCATTACCTCGATCGGCGCTTCACGCTGAAACCAAATCTCAAACGCGAGCGCGCCCTGATGGAGCAGCATCGACAGTCCATTCGTCGCGCGCGCGCCGGCTTCGATT
>QHYH01000262.1:0-902 GCA_003223215.1 Acidobacteriota bacterium | reverse complement strand
CGGAGTCGGTTGCAGACGCGGCACGGGTCCGAGAACTTTGGGACCCACAAAAAAATCGCGCAGTTGATCAGCAAGCTTCTGCGCTTTTTCGAAAGAGCGATTCGCAATAACCAGCCGCTCGGAATTTTCTTTCGCGCATTGGAGCGCAATCGCACGGGCCACGCCGCCTGCTCCAAGAATCATCACGCGAAGATCGCGCAGATCGACCGAAAACACTTCGCGGATCGCGCGCGCGAATCCGCGGCCGTCGGTATTGAAACCGCGCAATTCGCCACCTTCGACCTTGATGATATTGGCAGCGCCGATGCGCCTTACGTTTTCGTCGGCAACATCAAGGAGACGGAGCGCCGCAATTTTATGCGGGATAGTGAGGTTAACGCCCACGAATTCTAGTTTGCGAATGAGATCGATCGCTTCGCGGAGTTCGTCAGGCGAAATTTGAAAACGCGCATACTGCATGTCGATCTTGCAATGCCTCAGCGCGGCGTTTTGCATTCTGGGTGAGAGCGAATGCTCCACCGGGTCGCCGAAAACGCCGAGTCGAATCGGCGGGTCGACATCGTGCCAATCTTTTAAATCCGCGAGCGTGTAGACTTGCTTCGCGATTGCCCGTTTCTTTTTCATGTCATCCCGAGCGGAGCGAGGAATCTCACAAAGCCTCGCAGGACGTTCTCAGTAATTAGTGTGATCAAAGCTACGACTGTGAGATCCTTCTCCCGCGACTGCGGGATCACGATGACAGAGACCGGAGCGCGGCGGTTCATTTTGCGGCCAGTTTCGCAAGCATTCTATCGAAGCGCTTGAGCACCCGTTCTTTCCCCATCACTTCGAGCATGTGATACAAACTTGGCCCAACCGAACGTCCGCTCACCGCCACCCGCGCGGGATGAACCAGATCGCCG
>QHYH01000043.1 GCA_003223215.1 Acidobacteriota bacterium | reverse complement strand
CGGCTTCCAGTACACTCCCGTGGACTCCATGGCTACATGGGTTACGCCGCTCTCCCCAAGCCAATCGGCCAGCTGCAATAAATCGTGAGTGAAGGTCCCAAAGCGTCGCTTCTCTTTACGGCTCTTCCCCTTGGCCTCCGCCCACAACACACACGCGGTAATACTCTTCTTGTGCACGTCCAAACCACACCAGCACGGATAGACCACTTCCATCGCATCTCTCCTTTCTACCGCTTGGCGTTGGACGCTTCGAAAAAGCGAAAATCTCCTATGCGTGCTCTCCGCAACTTCCGGAGGCTACAATTCGTTGTGCTTCCCAGCGTCCCAGCCATACTCGTACGCGGGCTCTGCGAGCACCAGAGTAGGTCGGCCTCTGTCGCCAACGCGGCTGCACAAACGCTACGACATCTCGAGCTCATTTTCATCCTTCGTTGTGACCCCGAAGGGGCCATGAGTTACTCGTAACGGAGGGCGACCATGGGATCCACGCGCATGGCGCGGCGCGCCGGGATGTAGCAAGCGGCAAAGGCGACGGCAGTAAGCAGCAGGACGGCGCCGGCAAAGGTTAAGGGATCGGCCGCACTTACGCCGAACAGCATGCCGCTCATCAGCCGCGTGACCGCCAGCGCCACGAGGATTCCAAGGAATTCGCCGGTAAGGGCGAGCTTCGCGGCCTGAAGCAGGATAAGGCCCAGGACGTCCAGGCGTTCCGCGCCGAGGGCGACACGAATCCCCATTTCGCGGGTTCGGCGCGTAACGGAATAAGAAACGACGCCATAAATTCCCGTCGCGGCAAGCAACAATGCAACGCCGGCAAAAACGCCAAGCAGCATCAGGTAAAGACGACGGCGCGCCAGCGATTGAGAAAGAATCTCGTCCATAGTCTCAATTTGCGAGACGGGCTGATCCTTGTCCACCGACCAAATCCGGCTTTTCACCGCAGAAACCAGGCGGAGCGGGTCATCCTCAGCGCGAACAACAATGCGATTGAAAACCGTTCCGAACTGATAGTAGGACCAATAAATCATCGGTCCCACTGGCTCGTCGAGGCCATTGCTTTTGACGTCGCCGACGACGCCGATAATCTGCGCGGTCAACGGCGGTCCCCAATCTTTCATGGTTATGCGTTCGCCGAGAGGATTTTGATTCTGCCAAAAGGTGCGAGCCATGGTCTCGTTGATCACCACGACGCGCGCGGCCGCACCGTCGTCGTGCTCGGTGAAAATGCGGCCGGTAAGCAGCGGAATGCCCATCGTTGAAAAGTATTTGTAGTCGGTAACGCGGATGTCCGCGCCTGGCTCATCGCCTAAACGTGGGGCCGGACGGCCCTCGATTACGAAGTCGGTATTCACACCTCCGGTAATCGGCAAGCAATTCACCACTCCGGCCGAGCGCACGCCGGGGAGAGTACGGATGCCTTCTAGCATTTCATGGAGGGTCGTGCCCGATTTCGAATCGCCTTCGGGATACTTCACCGGAGAAAGAAAGACCTGAAGGGTGAGCAAGCGCTCCGGATTAAAGCCGGGATTCACGCGGAGGACGCGCAGCAGGCTGCTACCCAACAAACCGGCGCCGGCGAGGAGCATGGTCGCGAGACCGAATTGCAGAACCGTGAGCATGTTGCTCGAAATGCGGCGGCTCGTGCCCCCGCCTTCCGCGTGGCCTTCCTTGAGCGGCGCGTTCAAGTCGAGTTTCGACCCCGTGAGAGCAGGCGCGAGCCCGAAGAACAAGCCCGAAAGAACCGAAATAGCGGAGGCGAAGGCGAAGACGCGCCAGTCGAGATGGATCTCCGCGAAGCGCGGGAGCGTTTCGCTCTTTAGCGTGCGGATGAAACCCAGGCCGGCATCCGCAAGGAGCAGGCCCAGTGTTCCACCCAGCAGCGACATGAAAACACTCTCGGTCAGGAAAAGCGTGAGCAAACGAGCCCGGCCGGCACCGAGCGCCAAGCGAACGGCAATTTCCTTGTTCCGGCCTGTGGTACGAGCAAGCAGGAGGTTGGCCACGTTGGCGCAAGCAGTTACGAGCAGCAATCCGACGGCGAAAAACAAAATCACGAGCGCCGGACGAACGCGAGCAGTAAGGCTAATTTGCAAGGGAATCGCGCCGAGCGACAAGCCAGGATCGTCCAACCCGGGATTCCTTTCCTCAACGCGCTTGGCAAAGGCGGCCAGCTCGCCGCTGACGTCACCGTGCGATTTGCCGCGGACGACGTCAGCAAGCACCGTGAGCAGTGCGCGCGACGATTGTCGTGAAACGCCCCTCCGGGAACCAGCGGGCACCACATTTCCGACTGGCTTGGAAAATCAAAGCCTGCAGGCATCACGCCGAGAACCGCATAGGGCTCCGCGTTGACCATGAGGGTCTGGCCCAGGATGTCGGGGTCTGCGCCAAAGCGGCGCTGCCAAAGGGCGTAGCTCAAAATGACAACTCGGTTGTTCGCGCCCGGCTGATCGTCCTCGGGAAGAATGGTCCTTCCGAGCATCGGCGCGCTGCCCAGCGAAGCGAAAAAATTACCGGAAACGAGGGCACCGGAAATCTGCGCAGGCTCAGCTCCCCCGGTGACATTGAAAATCCATTCCCGGTAAGCCGAGGCATTCTCGATTGTTCCTGTTTCGCGCTGAAGATCGAGAAAAGTTGCGTACGTGACAGCTATGCTGGAACTCTTTGGATGGGTCTCCTGAATGCGCAACAGCCGACGGCTGTTTTGGTAGGGAAGTGGCCTGATAAGGACGCTGTTGATAACGGAAAATATGGTGGTTGTCCTGCCCATGCCTAGAGCGAGCGTGAGTGCGGCGATGGCCGCAAAGCCGGGAGATTTGTGCAGCGTGCGAAAGGCGAAGCGCAAGTCGTGGAACAGGCTGTCGAGGAAGGGGAGACCGCGGGCTTCGCGATAGCTTTGCCTGGTTTGTTCGAGGCCCCCGAAGTCGAGGAGCGCCTGGCGGCGGGCTTGCTCGGAGCTCATGCCCCGAGCGAGGTTTCGTTCGAAGGCCATCTCCAAGTGCGAACGCAACTCGGCGTCGAGGTCGTGATCGAGTTGTGCACGGCGGAAGAAGGAGCGCAGACGGTGGAGCCATTGGCGAAGCCAGGCGATCACTTGTGACTCCGTTCACATATTTCGTTTAGTGGTGCCACTGGATTTGGCGGCGTGCACAGGAAACAAGCAGCCGATTCCCCTGGCAAACCTCGCCGTCGGAGCGACACCTGGATGCCTTTGACCCGCGAGGTGAGAGGAGTCGTCTCGATCATTTTGCCTCGTTCACTCCTATGAAAATAGCTGCCTATCGCGTTGAAAACAAAGCATAGGTGCCTGGGTCCATTTTCATCCTTCGTTGTGGCTCTCCGAGAGCCATGGGTTACTCCTATGAAAATAGCTGCGTATCTCATTGAAAAGATTGGCTCAACAGTGAGCGGCTATTTTCATCCTTCGTTGTGGCTCTCCGAGAGCCATGAGTTACTCGTAGCGCAGGGCGACCATGGGGTCGACGCGGGAAGCGCGGCGCGCGGGGATGTAACAGGCGGCTAGGGCAACAAACCCAAGCAGTAGCGCAACCGAGAGAAAGGTAAGGGGATCAAACGGGCGAACACCGTAAAGCAGGCTTGCAAGATAACGTGTCACGCCGAGCGCTCCCAAGATGCCGAGGACTGCGCCGGCAGCGGATAATGCAATTCCTTGGCCCACGATAAAACGCAAAACGTCGGACGGCCGCGCGCCAAGCGCCATACGGACTCCGATTTCACGCGTTCGCCGCGCCACCTCGTACGAGAGCAATCCATACAGTCCAATACAGGCAAGTAAGAGCGATAGCCCGCCAAAGAAACTGGACAAACGTGCAATCAGGCGCTCTTGGAAAAGCGATCTCTCGATCTGCTCCGCCTCGGTTTTTAGGCTTAGCAGCGGCAGATCCTTATCGAGTTCGCTCACAATGCTGCGAACCGCAGGAATGACTGTTCTTGGATCAACCGCGCTGCGTACCTCAAATACAGCCTCGCCTCCTCCTGCCGGAACGAACAGCGTAGGCGCGATTTCACTCCGCAGTGCCCGAAACTTGGTGTCTCCGACGATCCCCACGATCTGGTGGCTTGTGCCCTGATGGCCGACACCGCTGATACTCCGCCCGAGCGGGTTTTGATCCTTGAAAAAGCTGCGGGCAAACGCCTCGTTGATCACAGCGGGCTTCCACTGGGAGTCCGGCGACAACGAGAAATCCTGCGGTGTAAACACCCGGCCCGCCATCAGGGGAATTCCCATGGTTTCAAAGAATTTTGGTCCCGCAGCAAGGCCGAGCGTCTCGTGCTGGGTGTTCTGTGTTTCTCCTTCGATGCGAAAGCTGGTATCCCAGTAATTGCCGCTCAGCAGCGAATCAAAGGAATAAGTTGCGGAAACGACGCCTGGGATTGCCTCGATACGCTGCAACATTTGGGAATAGAGACTGCGCGTTTGTGCAGACGTGTAACCGTTGAGAGATGGGTCCATGGTAAAGAGCAGGATGTTGTGCGTATCAAACCCGGGATTGATGCTTTTCAAGTTCTCGAGCGTGCGCACCAGCAGACCGGCGCCCGAGAGGGCCAAAATAGCGAGTGCTACCTGGGCGACCACGAGGCCGCTGCCTAGGTTCAGCCATGGCCTAGTTGATGCGCCAGTCGCAAGCGCTGCAAGACTTTCTTTCAGCGCAGGGGTTAGATCCAGACGCACTCCGCGAGACGCAGGCGCGAGGCCGAACAAAATCCCCGTGAGAACGGAAGCCGCCACGGTGAACACCAGAACGCGTAGATCTAGATGCACGGCCAGATGCGACGGCCACAATCCTCCGCGGGACATGAAGGCCACAAGCGACTGCACGCTCCAATAGGCAAGAAGAATTCCCGATGCGCCGCCTGCTAACGAGAGGAGCAGGCTTTCGGTGAGCAATTGCCTCGCAATTCTCTTCCGTCCAGCGCCCAGCGCCAGTCGCACGGCAAGCTCTCTCTGACGCGTGGCGGATCGCGCCAGCATGAGCCCGGCAACATTGGCGCAGGCCACTAACAAAACCATGCCCACCACGGTCATCAGAATGGCCAAGGGTGTGGAAAACCGTTCGCGCAGTCTGCTGATGGCTTGAGGGGCGGGCATGAGAACCAGGCGCGGCGCATCCGCGGTCTTGAATAGCTCCTTCGTCTTGTCCAGGACATCATTGCGAAAAACGGCGTCAACTGCGGCTTGTGCCTGGCCGAGGCCAATTCCCTCCCTGAGCCGCGCGACGACGTAAACCCACCAGATGTCATCGCCAGCCTGCAATGAGGGATGATCTCCGCTAATGGACCCGAACAAATCCATTCCGATCCGCTGACTGAGTGATATGGGAAGCCAGATCGGCCGAACTTGGGCAGGATCCAAACCGGGAAAATCCTTTGCTGCCACTCCCACAATCGTCACCGGAGAGTTGTTCAACCAAATTGTCCGTCCCACGACCGCGGGATCGCCGCCGAACGTCGTTTGCCAGTAGCCGTAAGAGAGGACAGCGACGGGTGGTGCGCCGGTCTTGTCATCTGCGGGCGCGAATGTTCGCCCCCACGCCGCCCCGATGCCGAGTGTCTCAAAGAAATCCCCCGAAACCATTTCGCCTTGCACAAAACTGGCTGGGCCATTGCCCCTCAGGTTGAGTCCAACATTCCCGCACAGCGCCGTTACTCCGGAAAACTCCTCTTGAAGCGACTGAAATTGCTCGAACATTGGATAGGAAAACGAGCAGCCGTGTTCCGTGCTTGCGTTCGGCGACGGACACGACATGAAGCTGTACTGCCCTTTGGTGTTCGGGGAGTGGTGGGCGGTCCATTGGAACACCACAAGTTGTTGGGGATCGTGCACGGGCAGTGATCGAAGCAGGACGGCATCAATCAGGCTGAAGATCGCGGTGTTGGCGCCGATGCCGAGGGCCAGAGTGAGGACGGCGACGGCGGTGAAGCCGGGAGACTTGCGCAACGTGCGAAAGGCGAAGCGCAGATCTTGGAGCAAGGCATCGAGGAAGGGAAGGCCGCGGCGTTCGCGATAGATTAGCCGGGCTTGCTCGAGACCGCCGAAATCGAGGAACGCTTTGCGGTGGGCTTGCTCGCGGCTCATGCCTTGCGCGAGGTTGCGTTCGACGGCCATCTCCAAGTGGGAACGCAGTTCGGCATCGAGGTCGCGGTCGAGTTGCGTGCGCCGGAAGAGAGACCAGAGGCGGTGAAGGGATTGGCGTAAACCGTCTATCACGGAAGCACCACACCCGGATGAGCTTGCCGCATTTGCATATCCATTCCAGATTGCTCCTTCATTCGTAACGAAGAGCGACAATAGGATCAACCCGCGTGGCGCGGCGTGCCGGAATATAGCTTGCCGCGAACGCGATGCTTAGCAGCAGGGTAGAGACGGCCGTGAGCGTCGAAGGATCGCCGGGGCGAACGCTGGGCACTAAATGGACCAGCAACTGGGCGGCACCTAGGGCGCATGGAATCCCGATGAGAGTTCCGACAAAGGTCAGTCGCAAGCCTTGCTTCACCACCAGCGAAAAGACATCACCTCGGTTGGCCCCCAGCGCCATGCGAATACCCATCTCGTGGGTACGTTGCGCGACGAGATGAGACACCACGCCATACAACCCGACGGCGGCGAGGACCACTGCGAGGATTGCAAACACCGCGAGCAACCCGGTCCATAGCTCCGGCTGAGCCAAGGAGAGAGCCAGGACATCGTCCATGGGAAGGATCCTGGTGACGGGCACATCGGGGTCAACCTGTTGCGCGGCCCTTTTGAGTGCCGCCGAGACCGGCGTGGAATCTCCCTCGGTTCTTGCGACCATCACCAGCCACGACCAATCCGGGCTGGACTGCATGTAATTGAGAAAGATCTCCGGCCGAGGCGCAGTTCCAAGACCGAGTTGGCGCGTATCGCTCACGACGCCGACCACGGTGAGCAAGTTCGTGTCCAGGCGAATCTGCTTTCCGAGAGGGATTTCGTCGGGCCAGAAGCGCCGCGCAGCAGCCTCATTGATGACAATTACTTGTGTTGTGTCAGTCGAATCACGGTCACTGAATTCGTGCCCCGCGCGAAGAGGGATTCCCATTGTCGCAAAGTATCCGGGGCTCGCTACATTGAAAAGAGACTGGAAAGGCTTTCCCGGGGCCGGATCCGGCTTGCCTACAATATGGAAGGAGAGCGAATCAAAGCCGCCTCCGAGAGGAAGGTCAGCCACCAAGGCGGCCGAGTGAACGCCGTCCACGGTTTCTGCGCGCGCGAGTGCGCTTTTGAAGAATTGAATGCGGCGTGAGTCGTTGGGGAACTTTTTGGGAGGCAGCCAGAATTCAACGGTCAAGCGGTTTTTCGTCTGAAAACCGGGAGCGGTGCTGCGCATCACGAGCACGCTCTTCAGCAAAACACCTGCCGAGGCGAGGAGAACAAGAGCCATCGCCGTTTCAGCCACGACGAGCGCGCTGCGCAAGCGACTGCCGCGAGCCCCTTCGGTGGCCTGACGGCTGGACTGGTGCAATGCCTCGCGCAGCTTTGGGGAGCCGGCGGAAAAGGCAAAGACAGCACCGAAAAAGATTCCCGTGAACAGGGAGATCGCGAGCGTGAAGAGCAGCACCCAGGTATCGGTATGGGTATCGGCAAGCCGCGGCACGTTGAATTGCTTTAGCGACGCCACAAGCGCGCGCGACATCCAGTAGGAAATCAGCAACCCTGCCGCTCCACCTGCCAGGGCAAGAACGGTGCTTTCCGTTAGCAGCTGCCGCAGGATTCTCCACCGTTCCGCTCCGAGAGCTGCGCGTACCGCGATTTCCTTCATCCGCGAGGCGCCGCGAGCGAGCATCAGGTTGGCTACATTGGTGCAAGCGATCAGCAATACCAGGCTGACGACACCAAGAAAAATCAGCATGCCTGTCTTTACGTCGCCGGCCATTGCGTCTACCAGCGGAACAATGTTCACGCCGACGCCGCGGTTCTGGCTCGGATAGGCACCCTCAAGCCGGCCCGCGATGGCGCTCATTTCTGTTTGCGCCTGCTTGATGGATACGCCTTTGCGCAATCTGCCCAGCACCATGAGAAAACCGTGTCCCCGATTCGGATCGCGGACAAGCGGGGCGTAAACCTGCTCCGGCCTTTCTCGACTGATACGAAAACCGGGGGGCATGACCCCGACGACGGTGTAAGGGTCCTCATTGACGCGGAGCGTTCGCCCAATCACGTCGGGGCGTCCGGCGAAGCGCTCCTTCCAGAACGCATCACTGAGAATGAGCACATGAGACAAGCCGGGTTTACTCTCCTCCTGGCGGAAAGTCCGGCCAAGCTGAGGCAACACGCCAAACAGTTCGAAAATTCCGGGGGTGCATTGAACGGCAGGAACTAGTTCCGCCTGTTCGCCGATCGAAAGCGTCGCGCTGCGCGTGGTGAATGCGGCCAAGGCCTCGAGAGTGTTGCTTTGGGCTTTCCAGTCCTCGAAGTTCGGATAGGAACTGACGTCCTCGTTCACACCGCGCTGCCTGTCCGTGGCCCAGACAAACACTAGCCGATTGGCATTCGCAAACGGCAGAGGACGCAGGAGCACGGCATTGATGGCGCTGAAGATGGCGGTGTTGGCGCCGATGCCGAGGGCCAGAGTGAGAACGGCGGCAGCGGTGAAGCCGGGAGATTTTCGCAGCATGCGAAAGGCGAAGCGCAGGTCCTGGAACAGGGTGTCAAAGAAGGGCAGACCACGGCGTTCGCGATAGATTTGCCTGGCTTGCTCGACACCGCCGAAGTCGAGCAGCGCCTGGCGGCGTGCTTGCTCGCTGTTCATGCCTTGAGCGAGATGGTGTTCGACGGCCATGTCAAGGTGCGAACGCAGTTCGGCATCGAGGTCGCGGTCGAGGCCGCGGCGGCGAAACAGCGAGAGGAGGCGGGCTGCCAGGGCTAGAATGGACTCGATCATGAAGTTGCCTTGAGCACACGATTGATTACTGCGGCCATTTGATTCCAACCTTCGGCTTCGTCCCGAAGCTGCCTGCGACCCCTTCGCGTGAGTGAGTAGAACTTGGCGTTGCGATTGTTTTCGGAGACGCCCCACCTGGAGGAGATCCAGCCGCGCTGCTCCAGGCGCAGCAGGGCGGGATAAAGAGTGCCCTGGTTCAGGCGGAGCACGTCCTGAGAGACCTGCTGAATACGCTGGGCGATGCCGAAACCGTGCATCGGGCCCAGGGTGTCGAGAGTTTTGAGGACCAGCAGGTCCAAGGTGCCTTGCAAAACCTCCGATTTCGGGGGCATATCCGCTCCTTTAGACGATCAACAGGAAGAATGGTCACCAGGAATACCACGAACTCCTGTTGACGGTCAACAGGGAGGTGCTGTGGAGAGGCGCATCTCTTGCTGAAGGGCTACAGGAGAGCGGTCGCGCAAGAGGCGCAATGAAGGACTTTATGACCGGCAAGGTTGTGGTTTGTATAAACGGTGCTTACTCCTATGAAAATAGCCGCGTATCTCATTGAAAAGATTGGCTCAACAGTGAGCGGTTATTTTCATCCTTCGTTGTGGCTCTCCGAGAGCCATGAGTTACTCGTAGCGTAGGGCGACCATGGGATCGACGCGCATAGCGCGGCGCGCGGGAATGTACGAGGCGAGCAGCGCGACGGCAGAGAGCAGTGCGGCGACGCCGGCGAAGGTCAAGGGGTCAGTAGCGCTAATGCCGAATA
>QHYH01000091.1:154925-226647 GCA_003223215.1 Acidobacteriota bacterium | reverse complement strand
CGCCGTCACCGAAATCCTCGAGTAGGCTTGGAATATTAAATGAGACAAGGCGACAAAATTCGCATTCGATTGAAGGCTTACGACCACCGCATCCTCGATCAGTCCACGCGAGAAATCGTGGAGACCGCCAAGCGCACGGGTGCGGACGTGGCCGGACCGATTCCTCTGCCCACGTCGATCAACCGCTGGACGGTGCTGCGCTCGCCGCACGTAGACAAGAAATCGCGCGAGCAGTTTGAAATGCGCACGCACAAGCGGCTGATCGACATCCTCGAGCCCACGCCGGATACGGTGGACGCGCTGATGAAGCTGGATTTGCCGCCGGGCGTGGACGTGGAAATCAAGGCCTTCGGGCACGCCGCGAAGTGAGGCAGTTCGAAGTTTTGAGTTGCGGGTAGGAAGTAAGAAAGCTCGCAGAGAGGGTAAAGGAAAGGCAAGGAAGACAGGCCAAAGCCATCGCGGAAGGTTGCCGGTCGCGTCGCGCTTTTGGTTTGGCTTGGGACTTAAGAACTTAAGACGGTTCAAAGGCGCAGCCAATACCCGCTCCGGGCATGCTGCGAAAAAGAAGGACGAGAGCGATGGCAGTCAACGGAATCATCGGAATCAAGCTGGGCATGACCCAGGTCTTCGCCGAAGACGGGAGTCTGGTAGGCTGCACGGTATTGCAGGCGGGGCCGTGCGTTGTGGTCGAGCGCCGCACGAAAGACAAGGACGGCTACGAAGCGGCGCAACTCGGGCTGGTGGAGTTCGTCAAGCCGCAGCGCGTGAACAAAGCGATGAGCGGGCATTTCAAGAAGGCCAACGTCGCGCCCATGAAGGTTCTGCATGAAGTGCGCCTGCCGGAATCGAAGGACGAAACCAAGGTGGGCGACCGCGTGCTGGTGGAAAACTTCAAGGCCGGTGAACGGGTGGACGTGAGCGGCGTGAGCAAGGGCAAGGGTTTTCAGGGCGGCGTAAAGCGCTGGCACTATGCGGGCGGCGACAGCACGCATGGTTCGATGTTTCACCGTGCGCCGGGCGGCATCGGCGGTAGTTCGTTCCCGTCGCGCGTGTGGCCAAACCAGCATTTCCCCGGGCACATGGGACACGAGAGAGTGACCGCCAAGAATTTGAAAGTCGTGAAAGTGGACACGGACGAAAACCTGCTTTTGGTGAAGGGATCGGTGCCCGGGCCGAGCGGGCGGTACATTTTCATCCGTAAGGCCAAGAGCGCGAAGTAGACGGTTTTGAGATCGCGAGAAGGACAAGAGATATGCCGGTGGTGGACGTCGTCAATCTGGATGGCAAGAAAGTCGGCCAGGTGGAACTCGCGGAAACGGTTTTTGGCGCGAAGGTGAACCCGCACCTCCTGCACGAAGCCTCGCGGTGGTACCTGCGAGGGTTGCGGGCGGGCACACACAAGACCAAAGACAAGAGCGAGGTCAGCGGCGCGGGCCGCAAGCTCTGGCGGCAAAAGGGCACCGGCCGCGCGCGTGTCGGCTCGATTCGCTCGCCTCTTTGGCGGCACGGCGGCACGGTCCACGGACCGGAGCCGCGGGATTACCGCTACGCGCTGCCCAAGAAAATGTTGCTCGGGGCGCTGCGTTCGGCGCTTTCCGCAAAACTCGCAGAACAGAAACTAACGGTGGTGGAGGGCTGGACGCTCGAGTCGCACAAGACGCACAACCTCGTTTCGGCGCTCGCAAAACTGAATCGCACGAGGTCGGCGTTGCTCGTTTCACACGGCGAAAATCGCAATCTGGAGCTGGCCAGCCGCAACATCGAAGGTGTAAAGCTCGCCGCGCCCAATATGCTGCAGCCCTACGACGTGCTGAAGCATGACCTGGTGCTGCTCTCGAAGGACGCCGCGGCGCGTTTGAACCATTCGCTCGATCCGGAGAAAAAGCCGGTGGTCGTGCCGGACGTGGCCACCATTGCGCCGGCGGCCAAGCCGGCCAAGAAAGAGGCTCGGCCAAAGGCGGCGGCCAGGAAACTGACGACCAAGAAAGCGGCGAAGCCGAAAACCAAGAAGGGGAAGGAATAAGCCATGGCAGCCCCTCATTATCAAATCATCCGGCGGCCGATCATCACGGAAAAAGGCCTCGGCATGAAAGAGACGCAGCATACCGTGGTTTTTGAAGTTTCGTCGGCGGCAACCAAGACGGAAATCAAAGAAGCAGTGCAGCAGATTTTCAAGGTGAAAGTCGACAACGTGCGCACCGCGAACTTTGTCGGCAAGATGCGCCGGCGCGGCCAGAACGAAGGCTACCGGCGCGATTGGAAGAAGGCCTACGTAAAGCTCGCCGAGGGCGAGAAGATGATCGAGTACGCGGAGAACCTGTAAAGCGGAAACACCAGGGAAGAAAAGGATTTAGAAGGTAAGAGGCAGCGATGGGACTTAAGAGCTTTAATCCATACACGGCGTCACGGCGGTTTATCACCGTCGTGGAAAAGAGCCACATCACCAAGCAGCAGCCGGAGAAGGCGCTGCTCGAGCCGAAAAAGCGTTCGGGCGGGCGCAACAACCAGGGTGAAGTGGTGATCTGGCACCGCGGCGGCGGGCACAAGAAACAGTACCGCAAGGTGGACTTCCGTCGCGACAAAATCGGCGTGCCCGCGAAAGTGGCGGCCATCGAGTACGACCCGAATCGCAGCGCGAACCTGGCGCTGTTGCACTATGCCGATGGCGAGAAGCGCTACATCATTCATCCCATCGGGTTGGAAGTCGGCGCCACGGTTTCCACCGGCGAAGGCGCGGACATTCTCCCCGGCAATGCGCTGCAGTTCAAGCACATTCCGCCGGGGACCATGGTCCACAACCTGGAGCTGTATCCCGGGCGCGGCGGGCAAGTGGTCCGCTCGGCCGGCAGTTCGGCGCAGTTGCTGAGCAAGGAGGGGGAAATTGCGCTGGTGAAGCTGCCTTCGGGCGAAGTCCGCAAGTTTTCTGTGGACTGCATGGCCACGATTGGCCAGGTGGGCAACCTTGACCACGAGAATGAGACCTACGGAAAGGCCGGGCGCACGCGGTGGCGCGGCATCCGTCCGACGGTTCGCGGCGTGGCGATGAACCCCGTGGATCATCCGCACGGCGGCGGCGAAGGGCGCGTCAAAGGCAATCATCCGCAGACGCCCTGGGCGTTCCCGACGCTCGGCAAGAAGACGCGGCACAACAAGCGCACCGACAAATTTATTGTCGAGCGCCGGAAGTAAAGGGACAGAAGTAAACAACGGCAATGGACGCAAGGTGAGGACCGGGCGGTGAAGGAAGAGCAGCCCGGTGAGGCAGAGATGATGCGAGCGACAAGAACACGAACAGCGGGACGGCGCAGCCGCCCAATCAAGCACGCGGCGAAGCGCCGCATGGCAAAACTAAGCAAGCCGGTGCGCCCGGTGCGCGTTGCCGTGGCACCTCCGGAGCCCGTGCTTTACAAGCTGTGCAGGCCGGGCTGGGCGGTGATCGTGGAGCGCATTCCGAATGCGCAGGGCACGCGGTTTGTCTGCCCGTTTTGCCCGAAGTCGCACCGCGTACCCGGGCCCGTGCGCGGCTTCAAGAAAGTGCGGCGCGCCCAGTGGAGCCGCTTGCGGCGAGTGGAGGAATAGCGAAGCCATGGCACGCTCATTGAAAAAAGGGCCGTTCGTCGACGGCCACCTGCGCGAAAAGGTGGAAGCGCTGAACACGCGCAATGAGAAAAAAGTGGTGAAGACCTGGTCGCGACGTTCGACGATCGTGCCGGAAATGATCGGTCACACCATCGCCGTGCACAACGGCAAGAAGTTTATTCCGGTGTACGTGACCGAGCAGATGATCGGGCACAAGCTGGGCGAGTTTTCGCCAACGCGTTCGTTCAAGGGCCACGGCGTGAGGGCGGCCCTCGAAAGGGCCGCGGGCGTGGCGCCCGCAGGAGGCGGCGCACCAGGGGCGGCGGCAGCACCCGCGGCTCCGGCGCCGAAGTCATAAGCCATGGCTGAAGCGCAAATCGTTACGGGATCGATCGAAGCGCACGCCCTCGCGAGGCACGTGCGCATGTCGCCGCAGAAGGCGCGGCTGGTGATGGATCTGATTCGCGGGCAGAAAGCGCCCGAGGCGCTGCAGACTTTGCAGTACACCCAGAAGCGCGCCGCCAAGCACATTGCGAAAGTGCTGCGCAGCGCCATTGCCAACGCGCGGCAAAAGGCCGATGAAGCCGGAGCGCCGCTCGACGAGGATGAATTGTACGTTGCGAACTGTTTTGTGAACGAAGGCCCGCGCTGGAAGCGGCTGCGTCCGGCGCCCATGGGCCGTGCGTTCCGCTACCAGAAGCGCACGGCGCATCTCTGGGTGGGCGTGGCCGAGCATCATGTGGCCGCCAGAGAGCGCGTGGCCGCCAACGTTGCGGAAGCAGAAGCCCAAAAAGGTGTGCGCGGCACGGCCCGCCGGGTCCGCAAGGCCTTGACCGGGAAGCAAGCGCCGCCAAAGAAGGGAAAGAAGTAGTCGGCCCGGTGGGCCGCATGAAGGAAACACAATGGGACAGAAAACGCATCCGTACGGATTCCGGCTCGGCTACAACAAGCCGTTCAAGTCGCGCTGGTACGCCGACAAGGAATACGCCGACTTGCTGCACGAAGATGTCAGGCTGCGCACCGAGCTGAAAGACAAGCTGAAGAGTGCGGGCATCAGCTCGATCGATATCGAGCGCGCCGCCAACAAGCTGGTCGTGCGCATTTACACTGCCCGTCCTGGAATCATCATCGGGCGCAAAGGCGCGGAGATCGACAAGCTCAAGCAGGATGTGCAGAAGCGCACGAAGCGCGAAGTGCACATCGATATCCAGGAAGTTCACCGCCCCGAATTGGATGCGCAACTTGTGGCCGAATCGATTGCGCTGCAACTCGAAAAGCGCGTGGCTTTTCGCCGCGCGATGCGCAAAGCGGTGGATTCGGCGCTGCGCTTCGGCTGCAAGGGCATCAAGGTGCGCGTGGCCGGCCGGTTGAACGGCGCGGAAATCGCGCGCAAGGAGTGGTACCTGCAGGGCCGCCTGCCCCTGCAAACGCTGCGCGCGGACATTGATTTCGGCTTTGCGCAGGCTTATACGACTTACGGCGTGATCGGCGTGAAGTGCTGGATCTATCAGGGGGAAAACATTCCGCGGCGGGCGTCCAAGGTGCAGGAACCGCGCGAAGCCGCTGCCGCGGTGGCGTAAATCGTCAACGAAGAAGGCGGAGTCCGGGAAGCGAGAACAGAACGATGTTGATGCCGAAAAAAGTGAAGTACCGCAAGCAGATGCGCGGGCGCCGCAAAGGCAAGGCCTGGCGCGGCGGCGGTTTGTCGTTTGGCGAATACGGCTTGAAGGCGCTCGAAAACGCCTGGATCACCGACCGCCAGATCGAGGCTTCCCGCGTAGCCATTACGCGCTTCATCAAGCGAGGCGGCAAATTGTGGATCCGCATTTTTCCGGACAAGCCCTTCACCAAGAAGCCTGCGGAAACCCGCATGGGCAAAGGCAAAGGCGCCCCGGAACGCTGGGTGTCGGTGGTAAAGCCGGGACGCATCCTTTTCGAAATGGCCGGAATCGACGAAGCGACGGCACGGGAAGCGCTGGGATTGGCCGCGCACAAGCTGCCCATCCCCACGCGCTTCGTCACCCGTTCGGGAGGATTTTGAGTATGCCGCGGCGCATTGAGAAAATCCGCGAAGCCGGCAGGGAAGAGCTCGAAGCGCAGCAGAAGGAGTTGACGGAGCTGATTTTCCGCCTGCGTTTTCAGTTGACCACCGGGCAGGCGGAAGCCCTGAAGCGGCTGCGCGAGGCGAAAAAAGATTTGGCGCGGGTGAAGACGCTGCTGCGCGGCCAGGAACTGAGGAATGCATAAATGGCAACCGAGACAAACGCCGCAACGGCGGACACGCGCGGCGATCGCACCGCGCTGACCGGCAAGGTCACCAGCGCAAAGATGGAAAAGACCATCGTCGTCGAGATCATCCGTCTGGTGAAGCATCCGAAATACCGCCGCGTGGTGCGCATCGCCAAGAAGTTTTACGCGCATGACGAAAAGCGCCAGGCCAAGCCCGGCGACACCGTGCGCATTGTGGCGTCGCGGCCTATTTCAAGGCTTAAGCGGTGGCGGTTGAAAGAAGTGCTGGCGTCGAGTGCGTCGGCGAAGTAAGAGAGGCAGGGGAGCAGGCCAATGATTCAGATGCGAACCTGGCTGACGGTGGCGGACAATTCCGGCGCGCGCAAGCTCATGTGCATTTTGCCCGTGGGCGGCGATGCCGGATTGAAAGCCGGGCTGGGAGATATCGTCACCGCGTCGGTGAAGGAAGCGACGCCGGAAAGCCAGATCAAGGAAGGCAAAGTGGTGAAATGCGTGATTGTGCGCATGCGCAAAGAGCAGCGCCGCAAGGACGGCACCTACATCCGGTTCGACGACAACGCCGCGGTGCTGATCAACGACGCGCTAGAACCCATCGGCACGCGCGTGTTCGGCCCAGTGGCGCGCGAACTGCGCGACAAGAAATTTACCAAGATCGTTTCGCTGGCGCCGGAGGTCTGGTAAGCCATGGCACTCGCGCACGGAAGAGCTGAGCGGCACAACATGCAAGTCCGCAAGGGCGACAACGTCAAAGTGATCGCCGGCAAGGACGCTGGAAAGAGCGGGCGGGTTCTTTGGGTCAACGGCCAGAAGAATACCGTGGTTGTGGAGCATGTGGGCATCATCAAGCGCCACACGCGTCCCAACCCTTCGAAGAACGTAAAGGGCGGGATCATCGAGAAGGAAGGGAGCATCAACGCCTCCAACGTGATGATCGTTTGCCCGAGCTGCGGCAAGCACACGCGCGTTGGCCACACGATTTTGCCGGACGGCTCGAAAATGCGCAGTTGTCGGCATTGCAAGGCCACGCTGGACAAGTAAAGGTAAACGATGAGGCGCAAAGGGCGATGAAAAGCCGATTGCAGGAAAAATACCGGGGAGAGACGGTCCCGGCGCTGATGAAGCGCTTTGGCTGGAAGAACCGCATGGCGGTTCCCAAGCTCGAGAAGATCACGGTAAACATCGGGCTCGGCGAAGCCAGCCAGAACGTGAAGCTGCTGGACACCGCCGCGCAAGAGCTCGGGCAAATCACCGGGCAGAAGGCCATCATAACGCGGGCCAAAAAGTCCATTGCGAACTTCAAGATCCGCAAGGGCATGCCCATCGGCTGCGCCGTCACGCTCCGCGGCGACCGCATGTACGAATTTCTCGACCGGCTGTGCAACGTGGTGCTGCCGCGCGTGCGCGACTTCCGCGGCTTGCCCTCAAACGCTTTCGACGGCCGCGGAAATTACACGCTGGGGCTCAAAGACCAGCTGGTCTTTCCGGAGATTGACTACACGAGAGTGGACAAGATCAAGGGCATGAACATCACGCTGACCACGTCGGCGAGAAACGACGAGCAGGGACGCGAGCTGCTGAAAGGCCTCGGCGTTCCCCTGCGCGAAAGAGGGGCGGCTTAATCCATGGCACGAACGGCAAAAATCGCCAAGACCCGCAAGAAGCCGAAATTCAAGGTCCGCATGCGCAACCGCTGCCGCGTCTGCGGCCGAGCGCGCGGCTATATTCGCAAGTTTCAGATGTGCCGCATCTGTTTTCGCGGCATGGCGCTGCGCGGGGAAATCCCGGGCGTGGTGAAAGCCAGCTGGTAGGAGAATCATGCAAACCGATCCCATTGCCGATTTCTTGACGCGCCTCCGCAACGCGGCGGCCGCCAAGCACCAGCGCGTCGATGTTCCGGTCTCCAAGCTCAAGACGGAAATCGCGCGCATTCTGAAGGAAGAGGGTTACATTTCGACGTACAAGCTGGTGGATGAGAACAAGACGCGCAAAGTGCTGCGCGTTTTCCTGAAGTACACGCCCGACCGCCGCAGCGTCATCAGCGGCTTGCGGCGGATTTCCAGGCCCGGCGCACGCGCCTACCTTGGCGTGACGGAGATTCGGCCGGTGGTGGGCGGCCTGGGCATCAGCATTCTGACCACCCCGCGAGGCGTGATGAGCGGCCGCGCCGCGCGCAAGAGCAAAATTGGCGGGGAGATTCTTTGTGAGGTTTGGTAGGGAAGGGTAGGGCGCGCAGGCGGCGCCCCAGTCAGCGACAAGGATAAACAGATGTCACGGATCGGAAACAAACCAATTGCCGTGCCCCAGGGCGTAAAGATCGCGCTCGAGGGCGGCAAAGTCGAAGTGCAGGGGCCGAAGGGAAAGCTTTCGGTGGCGGTGCCGCGGGGCATTACCTTCGAGCACAAGGACGGAACGCTCGTGGCCAAGCGCTCGACCGAAGAGCATCGCGCTCTGCACGGCTTGGCGCGCGCGCTGGTGGCCAACGCCGTGCACGGCGTCACCTCGGGTTTCAAGAAGGAACTGGACATTGTCGGCGTCGGCTACCGCGCGGAACTAAAGGGCAAAAGCGTGGCTTTCGCGCTCGGCAAATCGCATCCGATCGATTTTCCGATTCCCGAAGGCATTCAAGTGGTCCTGGACAAGCAAACGCACATTGTCGTGAGCGGCGCGGACAAGGGCCAGGTCGGCCAGGTGGCCGCCGACATGCGCGCGCTGCGCCCGCCCGATCCGTACAAGCAGAAGGGCGTGCGCATCACCGGCGAGCGGCTGAAGAAGAAGGCTGGCAAAGCGGGCGCCAAGGCCGGCGGCGCAGCAGCCTAAGGAGACGAGACCGTGGCATCGGCATCAGTCAGGAAGCTATCCCGGGATTTGCACCGCCAACGCGTGCACGCGCGCGTGCGCACGCGCGTCGAGGGCACTCCCGAGCGTCCACGGCTTTCCGTGTACCGCTCCCTGGGGCACATCTACGCACAGGTCATCGACGACCGCTCCGGCAAGACGCTGGTCTCCGCGAGCTCTATCGATGCCGAAATAAAAAAGAATTTGAAGGGCGGCGGCAACGTCGCGGCGGCCAAAGTCATCGGCAAGACCATTGCCGAACGCGCCAAGTCCGCTGGAGTGAGCAAAGTGGTGTTCGACCGCGGCGGGTACAAGTATCACGGCCGCGTCAAGGCGCTCGCGGATGCGGCGCGGGAAGCGGGGTTACAGTTCTAAACTTATGTCCAAGCAAATTTTGCGGGAAAGTCTAGCGGTTCGCCGCCTCCTCGAGGTGAACCCTTCGGATTTGAAAGATGACGTGATCGCCATCAACCGCGTCACCAAAGTCGTCAAGGGCGGCAAGAACCTGAGTTTTTCGGCATTGGTGGTGGTCGGTGACAGTCACGGCCATGCCGGGTTCGGCATGGGCAAGGCGCGCGAAGTGCCCATGGCCATCAAGAAGGGCATCGAGCAGGCCAAAAAGAACCTGATCAAAATGAACCTCAAGGGTTCTACGATTCCTCACCAGGTTCTCGGGCGTTACGGCTCGGCGCAGGTGCTGCTGAAGCCCGCTTCCGAAGGCACCGGGGTGATTGCCGGCGGCCCGGTGCGCAAGGTGATGCAGGTCGCGGGTATCACCAATGTGCTGACGAAATCCATCGGCACGTCCAACCCGCACAACGTCGTCAAGGCGACGTTTGCGGCCTTGCTGGGTCTGAAAGACGCGGCGCAAGTGGCCGAGACACGCTCGAAAACCGTGGAAGAGATCAGCGGCAAGCCGGCCAAAGAGAAGGCTGCCGTCAGTGAGAGCAACGCATGACCGCGCAAAAGAAAACTGCCGCAAAAAGCTCCGGCAACGTGAAGATCAAGTGGGTGGTCAGCTTCATCGGCTGCACCGATGACATGCGCCAGACCATCCGCGGCCTGGGTTTGCGGAGATTGCATCAGGTGGTGGAGCGCCAGGACACGCCGGCGGTGCGCGGCATGATTCACAAGGTGCGGCACCTCGTGGAAGTGGTGGAGTAGGGCCATGGCGAAAAAAACTGCAAGCCGTCCGCGCAAGCGCCGCCAGCGCAAGCCGGCGACTCCGGCATCGAAAGAGCGCCGCTTGTTCACGCTCTCGAATTTGCATCCGCCGGCGGGTTCGCGCATCCGCAAGGTCCGCGTCGGCCGCGGCATCGGCTCCAAACTGGGCAAAACTGCGGGCGCCGGCAACAAGGGGCAGAAATCCCGGCGCGGCTATTCGCGTCGCCGCGGATTTGAAGGCGGCCAGATGCCGCTGCACCGCCGTGTCCCGAAGCGCGGTTTTCACAACCCGTTTCGCGTCACGTATTCGATCGTGAACCTGGCAGAGCTCAATGTTTTTCCGGCGGGGGAAACGGTCACGCCGGATCTGCTGCGTGCGCACGGTTTTGTCCGCCGCGCGACCGACCCGGTGAAGATCCTGGGCGATGGCGAATTAAAGAACAAGCTGGCCATTCACGCGCATGCATTTAGCGCCTCAGCCAAGGAGAAAATTACCAAGGCGGGGGGCACGTTTGAGGTGGTAGCCTAAGAAAACTCGTAGGGTACAGCTATGAACCGGTTTATCGAAGCCATCCGAAACATGTTCCGCGTCGAAGATTTGCGGAAGCGCGTGCTTTTCACGCTCGCGTTGCTGGCGGTGTATCGCATCGGCGCGCACATCCCCACCCCGGGTATCAATGTCACGGAGTTGGAGCGCATCTTCACCCAGGCGCAGGGTTCGGCCCTGGGGCTGTTCGATTTGTTCAGCGGCGGCAACTTCCGCAACCTTACCATCTTCGCTTTGGGCATCATGCCCTACATCACCGCATCGATCATCCTGCAGTTGATGCAGGTGGTGTTCCCTTACCTCGAGCGGTTGCAGAAGGAGGGCGAACTCGGCCGGCAGAAGATCACCCAGTACACGCGCTACCTGACCATTGCGCTCAGCATTATCCAGTCGCTAACGATCGCCGGCACACTCCAGTCGCAGGCGAATCTGGTCTATCATCCGGGCCTCCCTTTCGTTTTGATGACCGTTCTCACGCTGACCACCGGCTCGGCCTTCATCATGTGGCTGGGCGAGCAGATCAGCGAGCGCGGTATTGGCAACGGCATGTCGCTGATCATTTTTGTCGGTATTGTGGTCGGATTGCCTCGCGCCGTCAGCGATCTTTACGAGAAGGCGTTCGTAACCCACCAGTGGGGCGGCTTTACGCCCATCTACATGATTCTTCTGGTTGTCTTGATGATCGCGGTGGTGGCGTTCATCGTTTTCATGGAAGGCGGTCAGCGCCGCATTCCGGTGCAATACGCCAAGCGCGTCGTCGGACGTCGCGTCATGGGCGGACAGTCTTCCTATCTGCCGCTGCGCGTCAACTCCGGCGGCGTGATTCCGCCGATTTTTGCCAGCTCTCTTTTGGCTTTTCCGGCAACCATCGCGCTTGCCCTCAATCACCGATACGCTTTTGTGGACACCATCCAGTCCTATGTCAAATGGGGCGAGCCGCTTTACACGCTGCTCTACGTCGCGCTGATTCTGATCTTCTCGTTCTTTTACATCGGCATCGTCTTCAACCCCACGGAGCTTGCCGACAACATGCGCAAGAATGGGGGCTTCATCCCCGGAATTCGGCCTGGGCGCACTACTTCCGAACACGTCAGCAGGATTCTGAAGCGGCTCACGTGCATTGGCGGGATCTACCTGGCGGCCGTGTGCTTGCTCCCCGAGTGGATGATCGCCGGGATTCACCTCGACCACCTCGGGTGGGGCATCGGCGCCTGGTTTGACCGCCACTTCCCCGTGTGGTTCCTGAAAGGTCTCGCCGTGAACTTCTATTTTGGCGGCACCTCGCTCCTGATCGTCGTCGGCGTAGCCATGGATACCGTGCAGCAGCTCGAGGCGCAGCTGGTGATGCGGAACTATGAAGGGTTTGCGCGGAAGGGCCGGTTGCGCGGTCGCCGCTAGGAGAGACAAGCGGAGTGGCTCCGGAGACTCGGGTCCCGGAAAGATTAGACCGCGCCGTGATTTTCCTTGGGCCCCCGGGCGCAGGAAAAGGCACGCAGGCGAAGGAATTGGCAAAGCTCTACCGGGTGCCGCACCTTTCGACCGGGGACATGTTTCGCGAGCACGTCAGCCTAGGGACGCCGCTCGGTGAGCAAGTGAAGCCGATTATGGCGCGCGGCGAGCTGGTTCCGGATTCCCTGGTCCTGAAAATGGTCCGGGAGCGCATCGAGAGACCGGATTGTTCGCATGGCTTTGTGTTTGACGGGTTTCCCCGGACCGTCACGCAGGCGCAGTACCTGGGCGTCCTGCTGCGGCAGAACGGTTATCGGCCGGCGCTGGTGGTGCATTTTGCGCTGGATCCGGCGCTGGTGCTGAAACGCATCACCGGCCGGCGCATGTGTAAGGTAGGCGGCGAGATCTATAATATTCATGAGCGCCCGCCAAAAGTGGATGGCCGCTGCGACAACGACGGTGGAGAGCTGATACAGCGGCCGGACGACCGGGAAGAAATTGTAACGCCGAGGCTCGAGGCCTACGAAAAGCTGACCGAGCCGCTGGTGTCTTACTACCGGAGGCTCGGGCGCTTGCACGACGTGGACGCCTCGAAGAGCATTGAAGAAGTGAAGCAGCGCGTGCTCGAGATTGTCCGCAATTCGCGCTAGACGGTTCGGCTGGCGCGGATCGGGCTGCGGAAGTCGGACAGGCAAGGGCCGCCCGTAAAAGGATCGGATGGCGATTTACCTGCGAAGTGCCGAAGAGCTCGAGAAAATGCACCGCGCAGGGCTCATCGTCTACGACGTTTTGACCGCGCTGCGAAGCGCCGTCAAGCCCGGCATGACCACGATGGACCTCGAGAAATTGGCCGAGGAAAAAATCGCCGGAAGGCCGGGGCGCGCCGCGTTCAAGGGATACCGCGGGTATCCCTGCATGCTGTGCACTTCGGTGAACAGCGAGATCGTCCACGGGATTCCGTCGCCCAAACGCAAATTGTGCGAGGGCGACATCGTCTCAATCGATTTCGGGATGGAAGTGGACGGCTACTACGCGGATTCCGCGGTCACCGTCCCTCTAGGCCGGATTCGGCCGGAGGTGCAGAAGCTGCTGGATGTGACCCGCGAATCGCTGGACCGCGCGATTGAAAAGATGCGCGACGGCAACCGCTTGGGCGACGTCGGCCACGCGGTGCAGAGTTGGGTCGAGCAGAACGGGTTTTCGGTGGTGCGCGAGTTTGTTGGGCACGGCATCGGCACCAGGATGCATGACGAGCCCAACCTTCCGAACTACGGAGAAGAAGGGCGCGGCGCGCGGTTGCAGGAGGGCATGGTCATCGCTATCGAGCCGATGGTGAATGCCGGCCGCCCGGAAGTGCGGATGCGGGGCGAGTGGGTCGCGGAAACTGCCGACGGCAGTCCCTCGGCGCACTTCGAGCATACCGTGGCGGTCACCGCCAACGGACCGTGGATTTTAACGCGCCCGAAAGAGCAGACCGGCCCGTCGTGGTAGCCGTTTCTAGAGGCCCGGCTTTAGCCCGGCTCTGGTAAGCAACAGGAGAATATGGCGAAGGGGTTCGAGGACAAAAAGAAGGGCGACAAAGGCGACTCGGGAAATCCCAAAGAGGACGCCATTGAAGTGATGGCCACGGTCATCGAGCCGCTGCCCAACGCCATGTTCCGCGTCGAACTGGAAAACAAGCACCAGGTTCTGGCGCATGTCTCCGGCAAGATGCGCAAGAATTTCATCCGCATTCTTGCGGGAGACAAAGTGGCCGTCGAGCTTTCGCCGTACGATTTGACGCGCGGCCGCATCGTCTATCGCTATAAGTAGGGTGAAGGCTTTCGCAGCTTTCCCGGTGGCGTAGTCGAACGGACGCTGGGCCTAGAGTCGGCTGGAGGCCGGAGGTTAGTAAAGGATTGAGGGGAACATGAAAGTTCGGGCATCGGTGAAAAAGATTTGTGACAAATGCAAGGTGATCCACCGGCGCGGCGTGGTGCGGGTGATTTGCGTCAACCCCAAGCACAAGCAGCGCCAGGGATAAAGGCGGTCATTCGTCTCAAAGTTGTAAGTTCTAAGTTCAGAACGGGAAGCATCGGCAGGAAGGTTGCAGGAAGACTCTGAACCAAGAACTTATCACTTAGAACTTGGAGAAATCATGGCACGCATAGCAGGTGTAGATCTTCCGCCGCAAAAGCGCCTTTGGATCGGGCTGACCGCGATCTATGGCATCGGGCAAGCGCGCGCACGCAGGCTTGTCGCGAAGGCCGGCGTGGATCACACGAAGAAGATTCGCGACCTGACGGAAGATGAAATCAACCATATCCGCCAGGCCATCGAGCAGGAAGGCCGCGTTGAGGGCGATCTCCGCAAGGAGATTCAGATGAACATTCGCCGGCTGATTGAAATTCAGGCCTATCGCGGGATTCGTCACCGCCGCAATCTGCCGGTTCGCGGACAGCGCACGCATACAAACGCGCGAACGCGCAAGGGTCCGCGGCGCGGCGCCATCGCCGCCAAGAAGAAGACCGTCGGCAAGAAGGGCTAGCGAGATCGGCTGTGGAGGGCACGGGATGCTGTGCCTCTCCTTCGACAGATTTAGAATTTGGCAGTCGAAAGAACGGAGTGCATCGTGGCAAAAGAACCAAAAAGCGCGGCTACCACGCCGGAAGGTGCGGCGCCGGCGAAGCCGGCGGCAAAGCGCAAGAAGGAATTCAAGAAGAAGCGCGAACGTCGCGTGGTCCCGCACGGCCTCGTGTACGTGGCTGCGTCGTTCAACAACACGCAGATCACGATCACCGACCTGGACGGCCGCACCATGTGCTGGTCCTCGGCTGGAGCGATCGGCTTCAAAGGCTCGCGCAAGGGCACGCCTTACGCCGCGCAGCAGGCTTCGCTGGCCGCCGCGGGCGTGGCGCGCGATCAGTATGGCATGAAGAGCGTGGAAGTTCGTGTAAAGGGCCCGGGTTCCGGACGGGAATCCGCCGTCCGCGCCCTGTCCGCCGCGGGGTTGCACATTGTGCTGATTCGCGACATTACGCCGATTCCACACAATGGCTGCCGGCCCCCGAAGCGCCGCCGCGTGTGAATTGGCAGCGCCGCCACTCTTGGCTGGGGCTCATAGGATCGTGCACAGGCGGGAGTGCCGGTGCCACCTCCGCCGGACGGAATCTGGCGATTGGCTAAGCTTGCAGATTTTTTCGAAGGGAGAATAGAAATTGGCAAGACATCGTGATGCCGTCTGCCGCCTGTGCCGCAGGGAGGGGCAGAAGCTGTTTTTGAAGGGCCTGCGCTGCTTTACGGAGAAGTGCGCCATTGAAAAGCGCAACTTCGTACCGGGGCAGCACGGCCAATCGCGGCGTGCCAAGGTGGTCGGCTACGGCTTGCAGTTGCGCGAAAAGCAGAAGGTGAAGCGCACCTACGGCCTGCTCGAGCGCCAGTTCCGCAACTACTTTGAAAAAGCGGTGCGCATGAAGGGCCCGTCGGGCGAGAACCTGATTGTCATGCTGGAGCGTCGTCTCGATAACGCGGTGTGGCGCGCCGGCTTGGCGTCTTCGCGCTCGCAGGCCAGGCAGCTCGTGCTGCACGGCCACGTGCGCGTGAACGGCAAGAAGGTCAACATCCCTTCCTACCTCGTCAACGTCGGCGAGGAAATCTCCATCAAGGAAAACATGCACCAGAACGCGGTGGTCCTCGAAGCGCGCAACGTCGCACAGAGCCAGAACGCAGTGCCTTGGCTCGAGCAGCAGCGCGAGCAGTTCAAGGCCAAGGTTGTGGCTCTGCCCAAGCGCGAAGATGTGCAGACGCCGCCGATTAATGAGCAGCTCATCGTCGAGCTGTACTCGAAGTAAATTTCGAGTCTTCAGTTCTTAGCTTTCGGTTTAGGGGTTCGGCGGGCAGACTCGGTTTGCGGATTAAGGGGCTCAAGCGAACGTAAAAAAGTTTTAGGTTTTCAAGGTTTTCTACGTAAAACAAACAACGAAGAGCTTTTCAAGGATTTGTGGGCCGGGCATTCCGGCCCGGAAAGAAGGAACAAGATGTGGAAAGGTTTTCAAAAGCCGAAGCACCTCGCGTCCGATCTCGAATCGCTGACCGAGAAATACGGGCGTTTCTCCGCGCAGCCTTTTGAGCGCGGCTGGGGCACCACCGTCGGTAACGCTCTGCGCCGCGCGCTGCTCAGCTCGATCGAGGGCGCGGCGGTCACCGCCGTGAAGATCGAAGGCGTGCTGCACGAATTCTCTTCGATCCCCGGTGTCGTCGAGGATGCCACGGACATCATCCTCAACCTCAAGCAGGTGCCCATCAAGCTGAACACCGATCTGCCCAAGACGATTTATCTCAACGTCGAGCAGCCCGGCACGGTCACCTCGGCAAACATCGAGGAAGACGCCGACTTCGCCGTGCTCGACAAGAGCGTGTACATCGCCACCGTTAGCGAAGGTGGCAAGCTGCAGATCGAGATGCGCGCCAAAAACGGCCGCGGCTACGTGACTGCCGACCGCAACTACGATGAAGACCTGCCCATCGGCTACATTCCGGTGGACAGCGTCCACTCGCCCGTGCGTAAGGTCAACTACTCGGTCGAAGCGGCTCGTCTCGGCCAAATGACCGACTACGAAAAGTTGATGATGGAGGTCTGGACCAACGGCGCCATCACCCCCAAGGACGGTATCGGCTACGCCGCCAAGCTGGTGAAGGATCACATGAGCATCTTCATCAACTTCGAGGAGCCCGTGGAAACCGTCGAAGCTCCGCAGGACACTTCGCACGACCCGCGCCTCGAGCATCTGGACCGCTCCGTCGAGGAGCTCGAGCTCTCCGTGCGCTCTTACAACTGCCTGAAGAACGCCAATATCCAGACGATTCGCGAGCTCGTGCAGAAGAGCGAAAACGAAATGCTCAAGACCAAGAACTTCGGCCGCAAGTCCCTCAACGAGATCAAGGAAATTCTCACCAAGATGGGCCTTGCGCTGGGCATGAAGTTCGATGAGCACGGCCGCATCATCTGGCCGCCGCTCCCGAGCCAGACCGCGGCGCCTTTGCCGGAAGACACCGTCGGACTGTAAGGGGACATTTCCGGGCGGCGGCCTTACGCCGCGGTCCTAAGTAAGGCTTTCTAGTGGCCGCCTTCGGAACCGGGCTCCGGTCCGCAAGTCGTTGCAGCGGCGCGGTTTTTAAAGCTCGGTTCTGTAGCGGGGCTTCCGCCCCGTTTTTGAGAGCAACTTTGCGGTAGCGAGCGGACCTCGTCACCGATGGACTGAAAACTGGGAACCAAAAACTAACAACGGGAAACAACCATGCGACATCTCAACTCCGGATCAAAACTCGGCAAGCAGCCCGATCATCGCCGCGCCGTCCTGCGCAGCCTGGTCACCAACCTGTTTCAACACGGGCGCATCACCACCACGCTCACGCGCGCCAAGGCCGCTCGCCCCATGGCCGAAAAAATGATCACGCTCGGCAAGCGCGACACGCTACAGGCGCGCCGCCAGGCGGCTTCTTATCTCCTGGTGCCGGCCGTCACGCAAAAGCTCTTCAGCGAGATCGCGCCGAAGTTTGGCGACCGCGCTGGTGGTTACACGCGCATCATCCGAGCCGGCAATCGCGTCGGCGACAACGCCAAAGTGGCCATCCTCGAAATCATCGGCTACCAGTACCAGGAAAAAGAAAAGAAAGAAAAGACCAAGAAGGAAGAGCCCGCCGAAGCCGCCAGCTAGCCGTTCCGCTAATCGCAATATTAGGCTGTGGCGACGCACTTGCCTTGCTTACCGTTCTTACCGAGGGGAAAGTTTGTACCTTATCCTCGGTAACCGAGGAGTGTGCATGAGCAAGCCCCTCCGACCGCGTCCAGGGCACGCTGGACCTCTTGCTTTTTTCAACGTCGTCTTACAGGGTTCGGGCGCTCCCGAGAGTCTTGTGGGCGCGGTTCGCGCCGCCGTCGCCTCCCTCGACAAAAGCCTGGCGCTGTTTCACGTTCGCACCATGCCGCAGATCATTGCCGAAGCCATGACCACCACGCAATACGAAACCGTCCTGCTCGTGAGCATGGCGGCGCTGGCAGTACTCCTTGCCGCGGTGGGAACGTACGGCGTGATGTCTACCGTCGTGGGCCAGAGAACGAACGAGATTGGCATCCGCATGGCTGTGGGCGCACGACCCCGGGAAATTCTGGCAATGGTTGTGCGCCAAGCGTTCCTGCTCGTCATGATTGGCATCGTTGTCGGCTGGGGCGGCGCGGCTGGCGCAGCCAAGGCTATCGAAAGCTTGCTGTTTCACGTGCCGCCGTTTGATCCCGTCACGTGTGCCGGCGTTTCCGCCATGCTTGCCCTGGTCGCGCTGGCAGCGTGCTGGATCCCGGTGCGCCGCGCCATGCGGGTCGACCCCATGGTCGCTCTCCGCGACGAGTAGCCAGGAGTGACTGCTCCTTGAACCTTGCGCCGGGTCTTAGTTAGCGTCGGTACCTGTAAAGGGTGAGCGCGGGGAGGATGCTGTGCGCCTCGAACATGGATCTACACGATTCCATTGAGGCTCCGCTCGCTCTTCCGCCGCCATCGCCTCGAGCGGGAACTCGACGAAGAGCTTCAGTATCACCTCGAAGCCAAGACCGAGGAGTTCCTCGCGCAAGGCATGACAGCGGAAGATGCGGGCCGCGCGGCGCTGCGCGCGATGGATGGATTGGAGCTAGGCAAGGAAGAGTGCCGCGACGCACGGAGCGTGCATTTCCTCGAAACTCTCTGCTCCAGGATGTTCGCTTCGGCCTCCGCATGATGTACAAATTCCCTGGCCTCGCCTTGCTTTCCGTGATGACCATTGCTCAAGCGTGACTCCGCAGAGAGAGGTACGCTCCCGTCGTTTTAGCACCTGAGCGAATGGTTATCCCGAGCGCGCCGCAAGGGGCCTGCTTTTTTTACTTTTGTATTGCTGCCTCGCTCTAAGGAGGGCAGCTACAACGATTTGGCGATGATGAGCGTGATGTCGTCCTGCTGTTCTCGCGGGCTGAACTGGCGGACCTTGTCGACGATGGTGTTGAGGAGGTCGTCAGAGCAAAGTGTGCGGTCGCGGCACAAGGCTTCGGCAAGGCGTTCTTCGCCGAATTGCTCCCCGGCATCATTGAACGATTCGGTGATTCCATCCGTATAAAGGGCCAGGATGTCGCCCGGGGAGATTTGCGTTTCGCTGATTTCGCAATCCCATCTCTTGAACACGCCGAGAACCGTCGCGGTGGATTCGAGACGTTCGATCGAATCATTGCAGCGTAACAGGAGAGCAGCAAGGTGGCCACAGTTCGCGTAGCGCAAGCGGCGAGTCGCATCATCGTACTCGGCGAAGAAAAGCGTGGCGAAGGCGCCGTCCGTGGTGTTCTCGCAAAAAAGCTGGTTCACCGAACGCAGCAGGCGCTGCGGCTGATCCACGGCGATAGCGCTTTGGCTGCGCAGATTGGCCTGGAGATTGGCCATCAGCAGTGCAGCGGCAATTCCTTTACCGGATATGTCGCCAATCACGAAACCGAGCCGCTCGCTCCCCAGGTCTAGGAAGTCGTAATAATCGCCGCCGACCTGCCGAGCCTGGCGGCAAATTCCTGCGTACTCCAGAGTTTTGAGCGGCGGAAGCGTTTGCGGAAAAAGCCGGGCTTGCACCTGCTTCGCGATAGCGAGTTCCTGAGCAGCGCGGCGTTCGGTCTCGATCTTCTCGGCAATGGCCCGCCGCTGGGCCTCGACGGCATGCGTAACCTCGTCGAAACTGACAAGCGAGAACGAGTTGCCGTCGGGATCCTTGAAACGGGCGAAGACGCCGCCCCAAATCGGCGGGTGCTCCGCGGCCTCTGACGATGAGGCCGCAGAGCCTGCCGTTTGCACACGCACCGGGTATTTGAGCCGCTTGAGCCGAGGATTGACCAAAAAGCGCACGCCGCGCGCGCTCCATTCCCGGAACTTGGCGAGCACGTCCTCGGTTACAAACGTGACTTGGGTGTACCGCCCGATGAGCTTGTGTTGGTCCGAGTCCCGCTCGGGGGCCACGAGGGTCAGATTTGCCGTGCCGTCCGGTGGTGCGACCGTCACGAAGTGGCGGCCGGCAAATTCTTGCGAACGGGCGTCGAAGACCAGCTGAAAGCCCAGTTGCTTCACGTAGAAGTCCACGCTGCGATCCAAATCGCGAACGAAAATGGTGACGGATTGCAGGCGTAGATAAGGGTCCCGGCGATCCAGGCGGACAACGGATCCATCAGCCCATTCGATAGGCGAGCCAGCCATGGACCAGCATTATATGACGGGACTAGCTGCGGGCGGATAAGCGGGCCGTCGCTCGGACATAAGAGCGGTGGTTCATGTCAACGAAGTGCTCGCAATCGGGCCTGTCACAAAAGACAGTGATGTAGATCACGCACAGATGTGCGAAATGGCGCACCTCAGGCCAAGATGGGAAGACTGGGAATGGAGCGCGCAAGAACTCATGCGGCAATAAGCGGTGTATTTTCTACTTGTTAGAGGTGGTTGCTGCAGGCCAGCAATCTTTGGACAGAAGCGGCCCGTGGCTTGCCCTTTGCTGTCGCGTTCTGAAAGAACAGGCGTTGAAGGAGACGACCATGGCAAGTCCTATCCCAGCAACCAGGACCGCGGTTCCCCCCTGGATGCCTCGTCCCGCAAGTCGAGGCTCAGCCTCGCAGTTGGCGGTCCTCCAGAAGGGTTCGAGCAAGGAAAGCTTCTCCGACTTTTACGAAGGCCTTTCCGAGGAGGCCGGCAAAGCCTTGCAAAAGATCGAGCACACAGTGAGCTTTCCTGCCGGCGCGATCATTTTTATGGAAGGCCACCCGGCGCGGGGCGTTTACATCCTGCGGCAAGGGCGCGCGAAACTCCTAACGACCAACAGCGACGGGCGGACCATGATCCTAAAGATTGCAACACCGGGCGAAGCGCTGGGCTTGAATTCGGTCATCACCGGGAAGCCTTACGATCTGACGGCGGAGATCCTCGAACCCGCAGAATTGGCTTTTATCCCGCGCGCGGATTTCTTCAGGTGCATCACCGAGCATGGCGATGCCTGCATGCATTTTGCGAGTCTTCTGAGCCGTGATTGCCACTTGGCCTATGATCTGGTGCGCTCGATTGGGCTGTGCCACTCGGTGCCGGAACGCTTGGCTCGTTTTTTGCTGGAATGGTCGACCAACGGGTCGGTGACCGATGGAGTCGTGCGGGTCAAACTCGCGCTGACGCACGAAGAAATCGCGCAGCTGATCGGCACATCAAGGGAGACAGTGACACGCACTCTGAGCGAATTCAAAAAGCAGCGGGCGATCGAACTCAACGGCTCGACGCTGGTGCTGAGGAACAAACCGGCCCTGGAAAGTTTGGTCGCTGCATAACAGAACCTACAAGAAAAGATCTGCTTCAAGATGGCATTCTTGGATTCAGCGTGTGGCGCACTTTGCGCGAGAGCGCGTCGTGGGAGAAAGGCTTTTCGATGAAGGCTGAATCCTCCGCCCGAAAGGCGTGCTCCAAAAGAATCCCGTTGGTATAACTCGACATATAAAGAACCTTCATCTCCGGGCGCCTTGCCAGAAGTTGTTCCGCGAGTTCACGGCCATTCATGTCGGGCATGACAACGTCGGTTAAGAGCAAATGGATTGGTGCGTGATGGCTTTCGGAGATACGGAAGGCCTCGCGAGGGTTGGCAGCCATCAGAACGTCATACCCATCGCTCACCAGGAAATCGCGCGTAACCTTCGCAAGAAGCCGGGAATCTTCCACGAGCAGAATGGTTTCCGATGCTGATGATGCCGCGTCTGCCAGCACCCTGCGGGGCGGAGAATCCGATGCTTCGATGACTCGCGGAAAATAAATCTTGAAAGTGGTGCCTAATCCTGGCTCGCTGTAGACCCAGACGTGTCCGCCGCTTTGCCGGACGATTCCGTAGACCGTCGCGAGGCCGAGTCCGGAGCCGCGGCCATGTTCTTTGGTCGTGAAAAAAGGCTCAAAGATGCGGCTAACGGTTTCGCGATCCATGCCGCTGCCGCTGTTCGTTACGCTCAATTGCACATAGGACCCGGGCCGAACATCGACATGCTCGCGAGTGTACGATTCGTCCAGTTCGACGTTGCACGTTTCTACTCTCAGGCGCCCGCCCGAAGTCATGGCGTCACGCGCATTGGCGACCAGGTTCAGGATGACTGGTGCCAATTGACTGCGATCGATCCTAATCGAGCCTACCTGCTTTCCAAGGTCCAGTTCGAAATGAATGCTTTCCCGAATAATCCTAGCCAGCAAAGGCTGCATGTCCCGGAGAACGACGTTTAGGTCCAAGATTTGGCGCTCAAAAACCTGTTGGCGGCTGAACGCGAGCAATTGACGGGTGAGGGAAGTCGCCTCTTCACCCGCCATTTTGATTTCCTGGAGTCGTTCGCCGAGATGGTTGTCCAAGGATTCATCTTGAAGAAGCAGCTCGCTGTTGCCGAGGATTACGCCAAGGAGATTATTGAAATCGTGGGCGACGCCGCCGGCCAGCCGGCCGATGGCTTCCATCCTTTCTGTTTGGGCGAGCTGTTCCTCGAGTCGCTTCGCGCGGTCTTGCTCTTGGTCACGTTGCTGCTGCGCCAGTTCACGACGCGCAATTTCGGCCTGCAAAGCCTGGTTGGACTGCTGAAGCTCTCGAGTGCGGTCGCGCACGCGAAGTTCAAGAGTCTCCTTGGCTTCGGCGAGCTCCTTCCGCGCCTGCCGCTGCAAGGTGATATCGCGGATGGCACTGAAGACCAGGATGCCGTCCTTGCTCTTGAAGGGGCTAAGACTGATTTCTACGGGGAATTCCGTGCCATCTTTGTGGCGTCCAAAAAGCTCCATGCCGGAACCCATCATGCGCAAACGGGGAGCTTTGGCGTATTGCTCGCGATGCCCCAGGTGGTTCCCGCGAAAGCGTTCGGGCATGAGATTTTCGACCGTCTTGCCCAGCAGTTCTTCCCGCTTGTAGCCAAAGAGCTTTTCCGTCTGAGCATTAACCAGCGTGATTTTGCCGGAGGCGTCCACGATGACCATGGCATCGGGGGCGGATTCGAGCAGGGTGCGAAACTTATCTTCGGTCCAGAGAAGTGTGCTTGGGCGGCCTGGTTTTGCTTGGCGACGGAGACGATAGGCAGCCATGAAAGGTCCGAGAATTTCCCGGGAAGGCATTTTAGGGGACCTTCTCCGGCTCGTCAACGTTACGGAACCTGAAGAAAACCTGAAGAAAACCTGAAGAAACCTGGAGGCCGGTTCGCGACAATGGCGAGCAGCGGTTTTTCGCTTTTCTCGAAATCCGTTTCGGAGTATCAAAGAAGTAGGGCATGGGCGTTAAGTCTGTAGGGAGGCTGCCAGGGAGCGCTTCATGGAAAGAGACGTTAGCGATCTTCTGAGTTTGTACAATCCGCACGATCCGCTGGACCACGCGTGGACGATACCTTCGCCGTGGTATTTCGACACGCAAATCGAGGAGTTGGAGCAGCGAAGCGTGTTTGGCAGGACGTGGCAAGTCGTGGGCCGCGCGGATCAGGTGCGGAATAAAGGAGAGTTTTTCACCGCGGACCTTGCCGGGGAGCCCATCGTCGTGGCACGCGGCGAAGACACCGGGTTGCGCGCGTTTTATAACGTTTGCCGGCACCATGCGGCGGCGGTAGTGACGGAGGCTCAAGGCTGCGCCCAGCAGTTCCGCTGTCCGTATCACGGCTGGACATACGGAATCGATGGAGGGCTCAAAGGCGTGGTGGAGTTCGAGGGCGTGTGCCAATTCGACCGCGCAAAGAACGGGCTTGTGCCCGTGAAAGTGGATACCTGGGAGAATTTTGTTTTTGTGAATTTGGACGGGCAAGCTGCGCCGCTCCAGGACTTTCTCGGAAAAGTTCCAGGAATTGTTCGACCGCTCGAACTGTCGAAAAAGATGAAGTTTTTTGACCGGCGCGTTTACACCCTGCAGTGCAACTGGAAAGTATATGTAGACAATTATCTGGACGGCGGGTACCACGTGCCGCACGCGCATAAGGGGCTGAACAGCGTCATCGAATATACGAAATATACGATCGAGAACCTGGAACGAGCGTGCTTGCAGTCGAGCCCGCTTTCTTCTGGGAAGAAATCCGAAGGCGGGGTGTCAGCGACGCGGCAGGGCCGGGCGTTTTATCTGTGGATCTATCCGAATTTCATGATGAACGCATACGAAGGCGTGATGGACACGAACCTGGTGTTGCCCCTGGCGGTGGACAAGTGCGCGGTGGTGTTTGACTACTACTTCGCGGACGTCAGCAGAAAGGCTGCCGCGCACCATCGCGCGAGCATCAAGGTCAGCGAAAAAGTGCAGGATGAGGACATGGCCATTTGCGATGCGGTGCAGCGTGGCCTGGCATCGCGAGCGTATGTGGCGGGGCGGCTATCCGTGCGACGCGAAGCCGGAGAGCATCTGTTTCATCGCTTGCTGCATGCGGATTTGACCAGGGCCTTGGAGCGCCCAGCCGCGGCGGATTAGCTTGACGGGGTCGAATGGAGCGATTTGAAATGATCTTCCAGGGCCTCGATTAGAGTTTTTTCCAGAAGGCCGGTCGAATCCAAATCCCAGGTGTCTCGCGCCGGGGCGAAGCGGTCCACATTTTGTCCGAAGCCTTGCAGGTGGACGGAGACCTCCACCCGCGTGTAGCCGCCGTCCAGTTCGCGGGTTGAAACGCGAATGATGGCTTTGCCTTCACTCCAAGTCACATGCCCGGCGAGGCGCCCTTCCTTGGCAAATTGCAAGAGCTCGTCTTTGTCGAGAGCACGGGCAAAGATCCAGCCGTCCGCCACAATTTCTTCCTCGGCAAAGCGCCAGGCCTGCACGCGCACGTAGGATTGAAAAAACTCCTGGATGTTCAAGGGAGAGTCCTTCGCCTCCACGCAAGCCAGCGGGATTTCCGAGGGATTGGCAGCGGCTTTTCCTTTCGTTTTGTTTTTCCGGTACGGCTTTGCACCCGTTGGGCGCACGGCGCAAGGGCGCACCATCACGGCAGAGTTGGCGGACCCGTCTTCGGGAGCTTGCGCGCAGGCGCGTTTTTCGCGGGAAGGCCCGAGGGGCAGGAGGGGCAGGAGAAGGACGGGCAGCAGAAAAAGGCGGCGTTTCTTTCGACCCGTTGGCATAACATGATGGATTTTACAGTTCGCAGGTGTGGCAGGCGAGAAAGAAAACGGAAGGCCTGGATTTGACCCTGCCGGGGGCGTCGCCTATACTGAGTATTCAAGTTGCAGGGAGAATTCTCGCCTGTCTCGTCTCTTCCGAAAGTCAGTGTGCGTTTGGGTGATCGGCGTGGAGTGGAGTTTCGCGAGCGCCGGCGCGGCACCGTCGAGAGCCGGAAAAGGTCCCGAGCAGGTTGGTTGACGTTCCAGGAAAGGACCGTTTTATGGCTGAGGCAAGCTGCCGCCGCGAGCTGGAGTTGGAAATTCCCGCCGAGGAAGTATCGAAGAAGATCGAGAGCGTGGCAAAAGAGCTCGCGCGGCTGGCGACGATTCCGGGATTCCGGCGCGGGAAAGCCCCCGTGTCGCTGATCCGGAGGAGATTCGCGGAAGACATTAAGGGGGAAGTGTTGCAAACGCTGGTTCCAGAGCGCGTGGAAAAGGCCGTGGTGGAACAGAAGCTGACGCCGGTTTCCCAGCCGAAAGTGGACAAGCTGGACTTCAACGAAGGACAGCCGCTGAAGTTTCGCGCGGTGTTCGAAGTGATGCCGGAATTCCAGCTGGGCAGCTACCAAGGGCTGGAGCTCGAAATTCCCGCCGTGGACATCACCGAGAATGACGTAGAGAAGGCTTTGGAGGAAATGCGCGAGCGAGCGGCGGCGTTTGCCCCGGTTGGGGGCCGGGTTATCCAGGACGGTGACTTCGCGCAAGTGAAGTTGCTCGGCACGCCGGAAGGCGGCGGGGATCCGCTGAAGGCGGACAGCGTGTTGTGCCACATTGGCGCGGAAGAAACCATGGAGCCTTTCAATGCGAATTTGAAGGGTGCCAATGTGGGCGATCACAAGGATTTTGACGTGGAGTATCCCGCCGATTATCCCGACGCAAAGCTCGCCGGGAAGAAATTTCATTACGCCGTGGAGATATTGGGTATCAAGACAAAGAAGCTGCCGGAGTTGAACGATGATTTCGCCAAGGATGTGAGCGAGGCGAAGACGCTCGAGGAGCTGAAAACGAAAGTTCGCGAAGGGTTGGAGCACGAGCGCGACCACCGGCACAAGGAATTGCTTCACGAAAGAGTTCTGGCGGAATTGGTGAAGAAGCACGACTTCCCGGTGCCGGAATCGCTGGTGGACCATCAGATGGACGTGCGGCTGGAGCGCGTGGTGCGCTCGCTGGCAGCACAGGGCGTGGACCCGCGCGCGGTGAACGTGGACTGGGTGGCGCTGCGGCACCGCCAGGAAGACCGGGCCAAAGACGACGTGAAGGCGGAGTTGATCATCGACCGCATCGCTACCGCGGAAAACATTGACGTGACGGAGGACGAGGTCACGCGCGAGCTTGAACACGTGGCCGGGCATAGTGGCGAATCGGCCGAAGCGATGCGCGCGCGTTTGACAAAGCAAGGAACGCTCGATAGGATGAAGGCCAAGTTGCGAAGCGATAAGACACTCGAGTGGATCGAGCAAAGCGCGAAAATCAAGACCGTCGCGGCGGCAAACGCCGCGACAGACGCAAAGTGAAATCTTCCGGCCGGGTGCCAGTGGCTTACTTCCATGAAAAAATTCGACGAACCTGATTACCGCGCAACGACCCTCGTACCGATGGTGGTCGAACAGACCAGCCGCGGCGAACGGGCGTACGATATTTATTCCCGGCTGCTGAAAGAGCACATCATTTTTATCGGCACGCCGATCGACGACCATGTGGCCAATCTGGCGACCGCGCAAATGTTGTTCCTGCAGGCGGAAGACCCGGAGAAGGACATTCAGCTATATATCAATTCGCCGGGTGGCTCGATCACCGCGGGATTCGCGATTTATGACACGATGCAATTTGTGAAGCCGGACGTGGTGACGACGTGCATCGGGCAGGCGGCCTCGATTGCCGCAGTCCTGATGACCGGGGGCGCCCCGAAGAAGCGCTTTGCCCTGCCGAACGCGCGCATCCTGATTCACCAGCCGTGGCTGTCGGGGCTGGGCGGGCAGGCCACGGACATCGATATTCACGCAAAAGAAATCCTGCGCATGCGCACGACCATCAATGCGCTGCTGGCGAAACATACCGGCCAGTCGATCGACCGCATCGAGAAAGACGTCGAGCGCGATTACATCATGAACGCGGAGCAGGCCAAGGAATACGGGATGATCGATGAGATCATCTACAAGCATCGTTAGATTTTGGGGCGCGAAGTGCTTTGCCGTTCGAAGTACGTGCCGAGGGCACGTTCCCGATAGTCCGCAGCGCCACGACTTTCTCTCTTGCTCAGGGAACAAATCGGCCTAGAATAGTAAGGATAGAGTCTCCGAAGACCCAGCGGAGCTGAGGCCTCCAAACCTGTGAAAAAATTTAACCCAGACGAGCCATTGCGCTGCTCCTTTTGCCACAAGACGCAGGAGCAAGTCGAAAAGCTGATCAGTTCGCCTTCGGACTATCCCCGCGCGTATATCTGCAACGAGTGCGTGGGCGTTTGCCAGACCATCCTGGAAGACGAAAAGAGGGAACAGGTTACGGCGCCGGCGCGCCAGCTTCCGCGGCCGCCGGAAATCAAGCGGTTTCTCGATGGCTACGTGATCGGTCAAGACCGCACGAAGAAAAAGCTCGCGGTGGCCGTGTACAACCACTACAAACGGATTTTCCTGAACAAGCAGCCGGGCGAAGTGGAACTGAGCAAGTCGAATATTCTGCTGATCGGGCCGACGGGCACGGGCAAGACGCTGCTGGCGCAAACCCTTTCGCGGATGCTGGAAGTGCCGTTTGCCATCGTGGACGCGACGACGTTGACCGAAGCGGGCTACGTTGGCGAGGACGTCGAGAACATTATTTTGAAGCTGTTGCAGGCCGCCGACGGCGACGTGCAAAAGGCGCAGCAAGGCATCATTTACATCGACGAGATCGACAAGATCGCCAAGAAGGATGAGAACCCGTCGATTACCCGCGACGTTTCCGGCGAAGGCGTGCAACAGGCGCTGCTGAAGATTCTGGAAGGTACCGTGGCCAATGTGCCGCCCCAGGGCGGGCGCAAGCATCCACACCAGGAATTCACGCCGGTGGATACGACGAATATCCTGTTCATTTGCGGCGGGGCGTTTGTCGGCCTGGAAAAAATCATCGAGAAGCGCACCGGGCGCCGCTCGCTCGGATTCCACACGGACGCCATGCCTTCGACGCCGCAGCGGCGGAACACGGAACTGCTCGAGCAGGTGCAGCCCGGCGATTTGATTCGCTACGGACTGATTCCGGAATTTGTGGGCCGCCTGCCGGTTGCCGGCGTGATGAACGATTTGGACAAAGCGGCGCTGGTCAAGATTCTGACGGAACCGAAGAACGCCTTGCTGAAGCAATACCAGAGGCTGTTTGAGTTTGAGAACGTACGCTTGCGATTTACCGAGGAAGCGCTCGAAACTGTGGCAGAGTTAGCACTGCAGCGCAAAGTGGGCGCGCGCGGCTTGCGAATGATTTTAGAAGACCTCATGCTTGAGCTCATGTACCACCTTCCCATGCAACGGAAGGTGCGCGAATTCGTGGTGAATGCGGAGATGGTGCGCACGCGCGAAATCAACTGGAGCTTGCTCGAAAAAGCCGGATGAGCCGGCTCGCGCATCAAATTCAGGGTGCGGCCAATCTTCGGCCGTATGGAACCAAGAGGCAGAGGTAGAAGTTCAGGGGCCCGCATGTTTACACGAGAAAAACAAGAGATGAGGCGCGTGCCGATGATGCCGGTGCGCGATATGGTCATCTTCCCGCAGCAGATGACACCGTTCATCGTGGGCCGGGAAGCGAGTGTGCGCGCGCTTGAAGAGGCGCTCGCCAGCGACAAAAAGATTTTCCTCTCCACGCAACACGACGCTTCGGTGGATGACCCGAAACCGGAAGAGATCTACGCGGTTGGAACGCTCGCGAATATCGTGCAGAGCGTGAAGCTGCCCGATGGCAACATCAAAGTTTTGGTGGAAGGCGTGGAGCGCGCCAGGGCGCTTTCCATCGCCACGGAAGAAGGCTTCTTTAGAGCCACGATCCGTTTGATGGGCCAGCGCATCGAGGATTCGCCGCAGGTCAAGCAGATGGTCGAGAAAGTGACCGGGCTCTACGAGCAGTTCATCAAGCTGTCGCAAAGCCTGAATTACGACACCATGATTGCGGCCGCACGCGGCGATGACCCGTCGCGTCTCTCGGACACAATCGCGGCGAACCTGCAGCTTCCCGTCGACGAAAAGCAGGACTTGCTTGAAACCGTGGATCCCCTGGAGCGGCTGAACCGCATCGGAGAGATCCTCGAGATCGAACTGGAGAAATTGAACGTCGACCGCAACATCAATACTCGCGTGAAGCGCCAGATGGAGCGCGCACAAAAAGAGTATTACCTCAACGAAAAGCTGAAGGCTATCCAGAAAGAACTGGGACGCGGCGAGAAAAGCGAAACCGACGAGCTGAAGAAGAAGATCGATGCGGCCGGCATGCCCAAGGATGTGCACGAGAAGGCCGTGCAGGAACTGAAGCGGCTGGAGTTGATGCCGCCGATGTCGGCGGAATCCACGGTCAGCCGCAACTACCTCGATTGGCTGATTGCGGTGCCGTGGAAGAAGCGCTCCAAAGAAATCCGGGACATCAAGGCGGCGGAGAAAGTGCTCAACGAGGAGCACTATGGGCTCGAGAAGATCAAGGATCGCATCCTGGAATTCCTCGCGGTGCGCCAGCTGGTGAAGAATCCAAAGGGCTCGATCCTTTGCTTTGTCGGGCCTCCGGGCGTCGGCAAGACTTCGCTGGCGATGTCCATCGGCCATGCCACGGGGCGCAAGTTCGTGCGCGTTTCGCTCGGCGGCGTGCGCGATGAAGCAGAAGTTCGCGGCCACCGGCGGACGTACATCGGGGCTTTGCCCGGCCAGATCATCCAGATGATGAAAAAGGCCGGCACGGTGAACCCGATTTTTGTGCTGGACGAAGTGGACAAAATGTCTACGGACTTCCGGGGCGACCCGTCGGCAGCATTGATGGAAGTGCTGGATCCGGAACTCAACCACGTGTTCACGGATCATTACCTGGATGTGGAATACGATCTTTCCAAGGTGATGTTTGTGTGCACGGCCAACGTGTTGCACACCATTCCGCAACCATTGCAGGACCGCATGGAAATCCTGCGGCTTCCCGGTTACACGGAACAGGAAAAAATGGAAATCGCCACACGCTTCCTGGTGAAGCGGGCGCGCGAAGTGACCGGGTTGACGGAGAAGAATCTCAAGTTCACCGAGGAAGGGCTGTTGCACATTATCCGGCACTACACCCACGAAGCCGGAGTGCGCAACCTGGAGCGCGAAATCCAGAATATCGCGCGCAAAATGGCGCGCAAGGTGGTGACCGACGGCGCGGATTCCTCGGTCGAGATTAACGCAGAAAACGTGAAGGATTTCCTGGGAGTGCTGAAATACCGCGAATTTTGGCTGGAAAAACAGAACGAAGTCGGATTGACCACCGGCCTGGCCTGGACAGAAGTGGGCGGATCGGTGCTCGCCACAGAAGCCACGCTGATGGAAGGCAAGGGGCGACTGACACTGACCGGAAAACTGGGCGACGTGATGCAGGAGTCCGCGCAAGCCGCGATGAGTTACGTGCGGTCGCGTTCGAACCTCCTGGGCCTGCCAAGGGATTTCTACCGCACGATCGACATTCACGTGCACGTGCCGGAAGGCGCGATTCCCAAGGACGGCCCGTCCGCGGGCATCACGATTTGCACGTCCATTGTGAGCGCGCTGACGAAAATCCCGGTGCGCTGCGACGTGACCATGACCGGGGAAATCACCTTGCGCGGCAAGGTTCTGCCTATCGGGGGTGTCAAGGAGAAGCTCCTGGCCGCCCACAGAATGGGCTTGCGTACGGTAGTGCTTCCGAAGGACAATGAGAAGGACCTAGCGGATATCCCGCAAGAGATTCTCTCCAGTCTCACGATCCATATTGTCGAGACCATGGATGAAGTGCTGCAGATTGCGCTGGAGCGGCCCGTCGTGCCGCTTGAGCATGCCACGGTAACGCCCGTCGCGGAACCCTACGTGGCCGGCGCCGAGAAAGACAAGAGTTTGACCAACTAAGCAGCGGTCTTCCCGCAATCTCAGACACACGAGGGGAGTGTGGGCTTCGAAGGGGGCCGGAAACTGCTTCGGTTGGGAAAGTCCGGTCTACTCATCGGCTGGTTCTCGCTCCTTCGGTTCATGGCCATAGAGCCGGTTAACCGCCAGCTTGGTGCGTCACCTCAATCCGGATTCTCAAGGTCAATTCACAACACATTAGGAAACCATGCCAAAAGAAACACACGTTGAAGGAAACAATCAGATGAGTATCAGCCTTGCCGAGTTAAAGGAAAAGAACATCACCGACCTCGCCAAGATTGCCAAGGAATTGAACATTCCCGGCGCGAGCGGGATGCGCAAGCAGGAACTGATCTTCCAGATTCTGCGGGCGCAGACCGAAAAGAACGGCTTGATCTTTTCCGAAGGCGTCTTGGAATGCCTCCCCGACGGATTCGGGTTCCTCCGCGCGCCGGAATACAACTACCTCCCCGGCCCGGATGACATCTACGTCTCTCCGTCGCAAATCCGCAAGTTCGACCTTCGCACTGGAGACACCGTGTCCGGTCAAGTGCGCCCTCCCAAGGACGGCGAGCGCTATTTTGCGCTGATCAAAGTGGAAGCGGTCAATTTCGAAGACCCCGAAGTGGCGCGCAACAAGATCTTCTTCGACAACCTGACGCCGCTTTACCCGCAGGGCCGTTTGAAAATGGAAACGGTGAAGGAAAATATGACGGGCCGCGTGCTGGATCTGCTTTGCCCGGTCGGCAAAGGCCAGCGCGGACTGATTAACGCGCCGCCGCGCACCGGTAAGACCATGATGCTGCAGGCCATTGCCAATGCCGTTGCCGCCAATCATCCGGAAGTCGCGCTGATCGTGCTGCTCATCGACGAACGCCCGGAAGAAGTCACCGACATGCAGCGCACGGTCAAGGGCGAAGTCATCAGCTCGACGTTCGATGAGCCGCCGCAACGCCACATTCAAGTGGCGGAAATGGTTTTGGAAAAAGCCAAGCGCCTGGTAGAGCACAAGCGCGACGTCGTGGTGCTGCTCGATTCCATCACGCGCCTTGCGCGCGCCTACAACGCGGTGACGCCGCCCTCCGGAAAAGTGCTTTCCGGAGGTATTGATGCCAACGCCCTGCAGCGCCCGCGGCGATTCTTCGCGGCCGCGCGCAACGTCGAAGAGGGCGGCTCGCTCACCATCGTCGCCACGGCCTTGATCGATACCGGCAGCCGCATGGACGACGTGATTTTCGAAGAGTTCAAGGGCACCGGCAACATGGAAATTTATCTCGACCGGCGCCTGGCGGATAAGCGCGTCTTCCCGGCGATTGACATCCAGCGGTCTGGCACGCGCAAGGACGAATTGCTGCTGCCCCCGGAAGAACTCAGTCGCGTGTGGGTGCTGCGCAAGGTCTTGAGCCCGCTTTCAACCGTTGAAGCCATGGAGCTATTGCTCAGCCGATTGACCAAAACCAAGTCGAACATGGAATTCCTGGGCTCGATGTCGTCCCCCGCCTGATTTCACATCTCCAAATAGAAAAGGCGCAACGGAGAATCATTGCGCCCCCAGCTAGTGTTGTCCCTTTGCCGGGACCTGGTTATGCTGCGGCTTCCGCTCCGACCAGCCGTCGATGTGCGTCCATCGGTTGCCGTAGCTGATGATTTATCGGCAGACCTTCGCTGAGCCTATAGATTCGATGACACTCAAGGAAAGTCTCGCGGAATTGCTCACCTTTTAAATGGCGAGGGCCGCTCAGAATTCGAATTGCTGGCCCGCTAGCGGTAGTTTACTGCGAGTGGAGCAAGGAGGTTTATAAGCGGCCGTTTTTCTGTAGCTTAAGGTGTCAGGTCTGTCTTACCCACGTTGGGTAATTCCGAGCTCATCTAATTTCAGTGCTTTCGCCAAAGTTTGCTGCAGAAGACTTCTCGTCTTAACTACCTGTCGGGGAACACGCGATTACCAAAAAGCGGGAGTTACCGCGATAGCCGCGTAGCAACTCTTTGGAAATGGCGTCAAGCTGCGACCTGGACAGAACATCGAGTACATCATCACCAACGCCGAAGCCCACGTCCCCAATGGTCGCGTTCGGGCTTACGCTTTGTGGGAAGGATGGTTCGGATACGACCGCAAGAAATACGCCGCCATGTTGCGCGAGGCTTTTGAACCGTTTGTGCTTTGTATTCCAAAGCGTGCGGCCCCGTACTTCCTGGCAATTCCATTTCCGAAAATGACTTAAAACGTTTCCCTCTGTTCTCCGCGTTGGCTATATCCCGTCTCTGAATGCTGGATTTATCAGCAAGCTCCAATCCGATCCAACACACGAAAAACACTTGCGAATCCCCATGGCGGCGACGACCTAGTAAGGTACCCCTTGACGCTCGAATCTGCGTTTGCCCTTCCTGCTGAGAACCTGCGCCTAACCGTCCGCTTCTCCTGATCAACTCGCGCTTCGCGCCGACAAACGCGAAAACCACGCGCGCCCTTGACCTACAAAGCTGTGAGTCATTTACCAGCAAAAGTTGGTGGAGGCACCGAGTTGAGACCAAGTGCATAAAGCCCAGTCGATGTTTATTAGGGAGAGAAAGAAGCCGGACTCGGAAGTAGTGGGGAAATGCCGAGCCTTATGCAAGTGAGGGGCTACCTGCTAAGAGCCGTTTTTTGGCGGGCTTCACAATTTCCAGGCGCCGGCAGAATGCCTGCCGATCAAACTTTCTTCCCGGCAGAGGCGGTTGCTTCCTTTTGGCGCTCGCTGGCGAGCAGGACAATGAGCCGCGCGGTTTCTTCGATGCCCATCGCGGAGTTGTCGACCAGCACGGCGTCGGCGGCGCGAATGAGCGGGGAAACTTTTCTTTCGCGGTCCCGCTTGTCGCGCTCAATCACTTCGTCAAACACCTCCGCAACCGTCATTCTGTCGCCCTTCTCCTGGTGCTCTTTCCAGCGCCGCTCCGCGCGCACTTCGGGTGATGCGTCGAGAAAAATCTTCAGCTCCGCGTTGGGGAAAACCACGGTGCCGATGTCGCGGCCCTCCATGACCACGGAGCCTCCCGCCCCGGCCCGCTGCTGCTCGGCGACGAGCACGCGGCGCACGGCGGCGACCGTCGCGAGCTGCGAAGCTGCTTGCGCCACTTCCGCGGTGCGAATCTCGCGGGTCACTTCTTTCCCATCAAGAAACACCCTGTTTTTTGCGCCCGCTGCCTCCAGGTCGGGCGTAGGCGGTTTCAGCGCGATGTGCGTTTCCTTCGCAAGAGCCTCGATTCGCGCCTGGTCGTCGAGGGCCACTTTTCGTTCAAGGGCTTTCAGCGCCAGCGCACGGTACATCGCTCCGCTGTCGAGATAGGAATATCCCAGAAGTGCTGCGACGCGACGCGCCACGCTGCTCTTGCCGGAACCAGCCGGGCCATCAATCGTGATTGTCAGTTTTGACATGCTTTCGTTGACCGTAAACGGTCGACTGTCAACTTCCTCAGAAACCCATGATGTTGTAGCCACAATCGACGTAAATGGTCTCGCCGGTGATGGCGGAGCCCGCGTCGGAAAGCAAGAACGCAGCCGTATTGCCGACTTCGCCTGGATCCACATTGCGTTTCAGCGGGGCGCGTTCGGTTTGCATTTTAAGCATTTCACTGAAATTCGCGATACCGCGGGCGGCTAGAGTTTTGATCGGGCCTGCCGAGATGGCGTTGACGCGGATGGCTTTCGGCCCCAGATCGTTGGCCAGGTAACGAACGGTGGCTTCGAGCGCAGCTTTGGCGACTCCCATCACGTTGTAATTCGGCACGACCTTCTCCGACCCATAATAAGTGAGCGTAACGATCCCGCCACCCTCGGTCATTAACGCGGCCGCGCCGCGCGCGACGGCAATCAGCGAGTACACGCTGATGTCGTGAGCGATGCGAAAGCCCTCGCGAGTGGTCATCAAAAATGGGTTTTTCAATTCATCCGGCGGAGCGAAACCCACGCTGTGTACCACCGCGTGCAAAACGCCGTATTGGGATTTTAGCTCGTCGTAGAGTCGCGCGATCTCGTCGTCTTTGGTGAGGTCACACATGAAACCGGAGGCGCCGGGCAATTCGGCGATCAGATCTTTCGCTTCCAGTCCGAGGCGCTCGTTCATATACGTTATTCCGAGCCGCCAGCCAGCCGCGTGCAGCTTTTGTGCAATGGCCCAGGCGATACTGCGCTTGTTGGCCAGCCCAAAGACTACGGCGTTTTTTTGCGTGTCTGTCATTGCTCCCCCGTGATGGTCATCCTGGGGCGAACCGACGAGGTTCGCCGAAGGATCTCGGGCGTCCACACCATTACCGACCCTTCAAATGACCGCATTACATTACCTTGAGATCCTTCGCCCCGGAAGACACGAATCCCAACAGAATCAAATCCGGTGAAACGCTTTCTCAATTTCTCTTACCGAATAGCGCAGCACCACCGGCCGCCCGTGCGGGCAGCTCATCGGACAATCTGTTCTTGCCAGCGCGTCCAGGAGCCATTCCATTTTGGATGGCTCGAGCGGCATGTTCACCTTGATCGCCGCGTGGCAGGCGGTCGACGCGGCGATTTTCGCTTGCAGCGTTTCGATGGAAATCGCAGCATTTTCGCGCTCGATGCCGTCAAGAATTTCGCGAAGGAGTTTTTCGGCGTCGGGCGCCGCGACCCCGGCGGGCACGGCTTGAATCGCCACGCTCTTTGGACCCATCAACTCGACCTCGAAGCCGTTCGCACCGAGTTCCTCGGCGATTCTTTCAAAAGTGACGATTTGCCGTGGCGAGAGCTCAATCACCAGCGGCATCAGCATTCGCTGCGCTTCGATTTTCCCCGCGCGGCGCGCTTCAAGATGCTGTTCGAAAAGCACGCGCTCGTGCGCCACGTGCTGATCCACGATCCATAGGCCTTCGCCGTTCACGGCGACGATGAAGCTGGAATTGACCTGACCGAGCGGTTTTAGATCCGCGATCTGCTCCGGGCGAGGCAGCGTTGCCGGAGCATCTGGACTTGGCGACGCAAGATTGGCGGCCCAATTCGAGGCCGCAGGAACCTGCGCTCGGGCGACCGCTGCTCCAAACGCGCTGCCCGGGCTGAAGGGAATGCGTTGCTCGACAGGCTCGATTGGCGCGCCGGTGAGATCGAAACCGCCGTCGGAAGCAACGCCGGAGCCGAGTCCAATCTGCTCCATTGGCGGAATGGTCCCGCGCGGCACACTCGATCCTCCCGGTGCGGAAATGCTGCCGCTCGAATACTCTCCGTTTCCAAAACCGGCCGACGGCGGTGCCGCTACTGTCGTGGCCGCGGTCGCAAAACTGGCAATCGGCCGCGCGCTCATGAGCGACTGGCGAATGGTGTCGCGCGTGAAATCGTGCACAAATTGCGAGCGCCGGAAACGCACCTCAATTTTTGCCGGATGCACGTTGACGTCGACCTCTTCGTACGGCATTTCAAGAAACAGCAGCGTTGCCGGGAACACCGTGGGCGGCAGGATGTTGCGATAAGCCTCGTGAATCGCGTGGAGGATGAGCCGGTCGCGCACCAGTCGGCGGTTCACAAAAATGTAGATGCCGTTGCGGTTCAGCCGCTGCACTTCGGGGCGGGAGGTAAAGCCCGCCACCGTAAGCGATGCTCGCTCTTCTTCAGGATCGAGTTGCGCCTCGGTGACGGCCGCGCGGAACGGCGCAGACACCAAGGGAATTTCCACTAGCTCGTCCAGCCCCTGTCGGCCGAAAAGCTGGTAAACACGATCGGCCAGCTTTTCCGCGGGGGCGCAGTTGATGACTTCCTGCGTCGGCGTCGAGAGAATGAATTGCCTTGAAGGATTGGCCAGCGCATAGTGCGTGACGAGCGAAGCGATGTGGCCCAGCTCAGTCGTATCTGATTTCAAGAATTTTCGGCGCGCGGGGACGCAATAAAAAATGTCGGCAACGCTCACCGTTGTTCCAGCGGGCAATCCCGCCGGCTTCACCCCCAGCAGTTTGCCGCCGGCAAATTCGACACGCGTGCCTTCGGGTTCGGATTCGTCGCGCGTTTCGAGCAAAAGCCGCGAGACCGCGGCAATGGATGGGAGCGCTTCGCCGCGAAAGCCGAGGGTAGCGATGGAAAGAAGATCGTCGGCTGTCTTGAGCTTGCTCGTGGCGTGGCGCTCGAACGCCAGCAGCGCGTCATCATGGGTCATCCCGTGGCCGTCGTCGGTCACGCGAATCATGCGCTTCCCGCCCTGCTCGACTTCGATGCGCACCGTCTTGCCGCCGGCATCGAGCGCGTTCTCAAGCAGCTCCTTCACCACTGACGCGGGCCGCTCGACCACTTCGCCCGCCGCGATCTTGTTCGCGACCGATTCCGGCAATATGCGTATCCGGCTCATCGGCTCCTTACCGAGCCCCCAAATTGTCCGTTTCGGCCACGGCTCCGGCTATTAAGGCAACGAACAGGGAACAGTGAAACCACACTCGGTCCAGATCTGTCGCGCCGCTTTATCTCGCGTGCAAGATCAAAGAACGCACCGAAAATGGACCAAAGGATTCCTAGCAACCAGGACACGGCTCGTACTCCGTCTGATTTTGGCGCCAGATGGACATCCCGACCACCAGGGTCCGAGACAAGGATATCATTCGGCGGGTTTTTTGACTTCGGGCTTGATGGCGAGGCCGAGCTCGTCGAGCTGCGCGGCATCGACTTCGCTGGGCGAATCGGCCATGAGGTCCTGCGCCGCGGTGGTTTTGGCGAAGGCGATGACTTCGCGGATGGACTTTTCGCCATTGAGGAGCATGGCGATGCGGTCCACACCCAGCGCGATGCCGCCATGCGGCGGTGTGCCGTAGGTCAGAGCATCGAGGAAGAAACCGAAGCGGCGACGAAGCTGCTCTTGGCTCAGCCCCAGCGCTTTGAAGAGCCGCTCCTGAATATCCTGGCGGTGAATGCGGATGCTGCCGGAGCCAAGTTCGTAGCCGTTCAGAACAAGATCGTAGCCCTTCGAACGCACTTCCCATGGTGCGGATTCGAGCTTGTCCAGGTCCTCATCGACAATGCCAGTGAAAGGGTGCTGCGCGCTGACCCAGGTCTTTTCCGTCTCGCTCCATTCGAACAACGGAAAGCCGGTGATCCAGAGAAACCTCCACTGCGACTTGTCGGTCAGATTGAGCGCTTCGCCGAGCTGCAAACGCAACTGTCCCGCGATGAGCGCAGCGGCTTCCGTGCCTTTGATTTGTTCCTTCGCGGAAACACCAACAACGAGGTCGCCGGGCTTTGCTCCGCAAGCCTCGCCAAGTTTGTGTACATTTTCTGCACCGATCATTTTCTCAATCGTCGACGACAAGCCCTCCGGCGTCACTTTTACGAAATACGCGCCGCGTGCTTTCAGCGCTTTCGCTTTCTCGGTCAAGTCGTCGAGCTGCTTGCGCGAATAGCCCGCCGCGCCCGGCGCCGCCAGCGCGAAGACGCTGCCTTCGATTTGCAGCTTTTGCTTGGCCTCATCCGGAAAGCAGTGCGTTACTTCGTAGAGTTCCATGCCGAAGCGCAGGTCGGGCTTGTCGCTGCCGTATTTGCGAATCACGTCTTTGTACAACATGTGCGGAAACGGGGCGGCCACTTTGATTCCCGCGACGGCGCAGGCGCGCACCATGACCGTTTCAATGACATGAAAAATATCTTCCTGGCGCGGGAAAGACATCTCCAGGTCGAGCTGCGTGAATTCCGGCTGGCGGTCGGCGCGCAAATCTTCGTCGCGGAAACACTTCACGATCTGAAAGTATCTGTCTAGCCCCGCAATCATGAGGATTTGCTTGAAAATCTGCGGCGATTGCGGCAGCGCGTAAAACTGCCCGTGATGGATGCGGCTCGGAACGAGATAATCGCGCGCGCCTTCCGGCGTCGAGCGCGTGAGCATGGGCGTCTCCACTTCGATGAAGCCCAGTTCGTCCATGACCTTGCGCATTTCCAGAATGATCTTGTGGCGCAGCGCCAGGTTGCGGCGCGGCTTCGGCCGCCGCAGGTCGAGATAGCGGAAGCGCAGGCGCGTCTCTTCGGCGGCGTTGATTTCCTCTTCGATGGCAAAAGGCGGCGTCTTCGAGTTGTTGAGGATGTGCAGTTTCGTGGCGACCAGTTCGATTTCGCCGCTGGCCAGCTCGGGATTGGCCTTTTGCCGCTTGACCACCTTGCCTTCCACGGCTACCACGAATTCGCTGCGCACCTGCTCGGCTTTGGCATGGGCGGCGGGCTGCGTTTCTTTGTTGAACACCGCTTGCACGATGCCGGTGCGGTCGCGCACATCGAGAAAGAGGAGATTGCCCAAGTCGCGCCGGCGATGCACCCAGCCCATGACCACGGCGTCACGGCCTTCGTCCGGGGCGCGCAATTCGCCGCAGTAGTGGGTGCGTTTCAGATTCCCGAGAAAATCCAGCACGTTGCTCTTCCTCCTAATACCGAGCTACCAAGGGAACGGGCAAACCGCGGGTCTAAAGACCAGCAACTACAAATTCCTCAGAAAATCCAGCAATTGCGGCTCGGTCAGTTTTTGCTGTGTGCCGTCAGCCAGCGTCTTCAATGTCCACTCGCCGCTGGACACCTCATTATCGCCGAGAATCAGCGCATAACGAGCCCCCAATTTGTCGGCTTGGCCCAGGGCTTTGCCAAATTTCTGCTCGACGGGCGGCAATTCGACGCTGAAGCCCGCGGTACGCAGATTTCTCGCCGCGCGAATCGCCGTGGCGTAAACTTTTGTCCCCATCCAGGCGATGTACACGTCACGCCTTGGGGGCGCCGGCGTCTGGCCGGTTTCCTGTAAGGACAGAATCAGGCGGTCTTCGCCGATAGCGAAGCCCGTTGCTCGCGTCGGCGGCCCGCCGAGCAGCTCCATTAGTCCGTCATAACGACCACCGCCACACACGGCGTTCTGCGAGCCCAATCCCTTCGCAGTGATCTCGAAGGTTGTCCGCGAGTAGTAGTCGAGCCCGCGCACCAGGCGCCAATTCTCACGATACTTTACTCCGCGCAGCTCGAGTTCCTTTTTCACCCCGCGATAATTCTCGGCACATGCTTCACACAGGTGATCGGCGATGTGCGGCATGCCGGCGATGAGTTTTTGCTCGTTTTCAAGCTTCGAGTCGAGCACGCGCAGCGGGTTGGTCTCAATGCGGCGCTGGCTGTCCGGGCCGAGCTGGTCCTTTACTTTCTGCAACTCCGCGCGCAGCAGCTCCACGTACTTGGGGCGGCACTGCTTATCCCCGATGGAGTTGATTTCCAGTTGCACGCCCTCCAAACCAAGCCGCTCGAAAAACATCATGACCATTTCGATCAATTCCCCGTCTATACCCGGGGCGTCGGAACCACCCAAAACTTCCGCGTCGATCTGATAAAACTGGCGGTAGCGTCCCTTCTGCGGCCGCTCACGGCGAAACATCGGTCCGATGGTGTACAACTTCACCGGTTGCGGCAATTGCTGCATGCCGTCTTCAATGTATGCGCGACAAACAGAAGCAGTGGCCTCCGGGCGCAGACTCACGGAAGTCTCATCGCGATCCCCAAACGTGTACATTTCTTTGGAAACGACGTCGGTTTCCAAGCCAATCGAGCGGGCAAACAAGTCCGTTGTTTCAAAGATCGGCAGGCGAATCTCGCCAAAGCCGTAGGAAGCGAAAATCTCCTGGGCGGCTTGCTCGACGCGGTTCCACAGCGCCGTTTCCGGCGGCAACAAATCGCGCGTGCCCTTGATGGCCTGGAATTTGCGCCGTTCTTCTTTTGGCTCCGGCTTCTTGCCGAAGCCCTTGGCTGCGCCTTCGCTCACGCGGTAGTTTCCTCGCGATAGATATTCTTGTAGCCGACGTAGCGCTTGGCGTAAGCGTCGATAGTCGCTTTGTCGATCTCGCTCAGCGGTCGCTTTACCCTGCCGGGCGAACCCATCACCAGGCTACCCGGAGGAATCACCGTGCGCTCGGTGATCAGCGTACCCGCCGCGACGATGCTGCCGCTGCCAACCACCACGCCATTCAGAATCACCGCGCCCATGCCGATCAGGCAGCGCGATTCGATGGTGCAGCCGTGCAGCGTCGCTGAATGGCCGATGGTCACGTCATCGCCCAAAATCAGCGCATACTCGTCGCGCATCACGTGGCAAATCGAGCCGTCCTGAATGTTGGTTCGCGCGCCGATGCGGACGTAGTGCACGTCCCCGCGGATCACCGAACACGGCCAGACGCTGGAATCTTCGCCGATCACCACGTCGCCAATAATCACGGCCGCCGGGTCAACGTATGCGGAAGCCGCGATCTGCGGGTGCTTGCCACGGTATGGCCGGATGTCGGGTTTTCTGCTCAAAACAGGGCTCGGTCGCAAGTTATAAATTCCAGACGGTTCACCCATCAACCGCACTTCCGCATTTTAGGGCACGGTATAGCGGGCCCTCGAGGAAAACTCGCGCAGACGGAATCACGCCAAGATAACATCCGCTCCAAGAACTGACAAGAAAGCACGCGGCAGGCGGTCACCTTGGACCGACTTGAAGGAGCAGGATGTTGTGTCCTTCCGGATCGTGAAGGACAGCCCAACGGGGTTCCGACCGCACGAAGCGATGCGGTCCGATGGCATGGACTGCCGCTTCGAGATCGGACACCTCGAAGAAAAGCACGGCCTTATCGCGGGAGGGATAGGACTCCGAACCTTTGGTTTCCAAACAGACGAACGCAGCGTCAGCAGCGAACTTGGCATGGTGCCCGGGCTGCTCGTCCGAGAGGTGGAGGCCCAGTGTGTCGAGGTAAAACTTCTTGGCGCGCTCCAAGTCTTCAAAATAAAGCTCTACTCCCACAAACTGTGCGGAAAGATCGCTCATAAATTCTCCCGGCCCGTTTCCGATCGTTCTCCAGCTCGGCAAAGCGGCGTCAGTCGATTTGGAAAGAGGGGCCGCTTGAGGTCGCGGCAACTTCTTCCAGGCGTTTCGCAACGGCGCGCGCGACCTGATAGAGGCTTTTTGCACCGGCGCCTTCCTCGCCAAGCGCGGCAACCGGCTTGCCGGTATCCCCGCCGACGCGGATGCGCGGATCGATTTCGATTTCGCCGAGCACTGGCACGCCATACGCCATCGCCGTCTTTGCGCCTTCGCCATGGCCAAAAATGTCCACCGGCTTGCCGCAATGCGGACACGTGAAGGCGCTCATGTTTTCGACTACGCCCAGAACTTCCACGTTCACCTGCCGAAACATTTCAATCGCTTTGCGCACGTCGGCCAGCGCTACGATCGACGGCGTGGTAACCACCACCGCTCCCGTCACCGCGACCGTTTGAATCAGCGTCAACTGAACGTCGCCGGTACCCGGAGGCAGATCGATGATTAGGTAATCCAACTCGCCCCATTCGACGCTGCGCAGGAACTGGGTGATCACGCTGTGCAGCATAGGTCCCCGCCAGATCATCGGCTTGTCGCCCGGATTCAGCAGCCCCATCGAAATCACTTTCAAGCCTTGCGATTCTACGGGGATGATGTGCCGGTCGGCGGTGCCCTGCGGCTCTTTCGTCGTACCAAGCATGATCGGCACGTTCGGGCCGTAAACGTCCGCGTCCAGCAAGCCGACCTTATGTCCGAGCTTTTCGAGCGCAAGCGCCAGGTTGACCGCGACGGTGGTCTTGCCGACGCCGCCTTTGCCGCTGGCAACGGCGACGAGGTTTTTCACGCCAGGAATGGGCTGGCGTTCGGGCATCGGCTGCGCTGCTGGGCTTGGTGGCATGGTTTTCGCCTTCTCCTAGAGAAAATCGAAGCGAGATTCAGGGCCGCGGTCCTCAAGACAAGTCATGCACTCAGGCGCCGTGGCATTTCTTGTACTTTTTGCCTGACCCGCACGGGCAAGGATCGTTGCGCCCCACTTTTGCGCCCGCGCGAACGGGCTTTGGCGCTTCCGCCTGCGCCGGGCCCGTTTGGTACTGCAAATTCTGCTGCTGGCGCTGTTGCCGGCGTTCCATTTCGCGCGCGAATCCCGGCAAGTTTGCCGGTTCCTCGCTGGCACGGGCCGCGGCGCTGGCAACGGCTGCGGCTGCGGCGCTCGGAGGCTGGCGAGGTGGTTGGCGTCGTGGCTCGCGTACCTGCGGCGGTTCGCCCTGCTGCAATTGAATGTGGTACAGGTAGCGGATCGTCTCGTTGTCGATACGCGCCATCATGTCTTCGAACAGGACAAAACCTTCCTTCTTGAACTCGACGAGAGGATCCTTCTGCCCGTAACCGCGCAGGCCGATGCCCTCTTTCAAATGGTCAAGCGAGAGCAGGTGATCTTTCCACTGCGAATCGACCACATCGAGGATGATGCGCCGCTCGAGCCAGCGCATCAGTTCCGGGCCGAACTGTTTTTCTTTTTCCTCGTAACGCTTGGTGACGGCCGTCACGGCTGCCGCGACGAGTTCATCATGGCCTAACGAGCTGGGATCTACACCGGCGGCCTTTATATCGAGGCCGAACTGCGCATTGGCTTCGGCGAGGAATTGCGCGACGTTCCACTGATCGGGGTGCTGCTCGCGCGGGCAGTAGGTTTCCACGAGCTCGCGCGCGACGTCCTCCGCGATTTGCAGCACATAATCACGCTGATCTTTTCCTTCGAGCGCGGAGCGGCGAATGGCGTAAATCGTCTCGCGCTGCTTATTCATCACATCGTCGTACTCGAGCAAATGTTTGCGGGCCTCGAAGTTCTGCGCTTCGACGCTTTTCTGCGCTTCCTCGATGCGTTTCGAAACCATTCTAGATTCGATGGGCACGCCCTCGGTCATGCCCAGGCGGTACATCAGTTGCTTGACGCGCTCGCCGCCGAAAATGCGGGCCAAATCGTCTTCCAGCGAAATAAAGAAGCGCGACGAGCCCGGGTCGCCCTGGCGTCCGGCGCGCCCGCGCAGCTGGTTATCAATGCGCCGCGCTTCGTGGCGTTCCGTGCCTAGAATGTGCAATCCGCCGAGCGCCACCACCGCATCGTGCTCGGCCTTGCACTGTTCGGCGAACTGCTCGTACACCGGGCTCCATTGGTCGGAAGGTACTTGAAAGATTTTGCCTTCGTGCTGGAACAACACCATCTGCACGCCAGGTTGCGCGCCGTTGCCGTCGCCAGGGTCCGCCCCGATGACCGCCGGCGCCGCGGCGTAGGGAATCGCCAGCTTGTTTTTCAGGCAATGCTCGCGCGTCAGGAATTCCGGATTACCGCCGAGCAGAATGTCCGTGCCGCGGCCGGCCATGTTCGTCGCCACGGTGACCGCGCCTTTGCGCCCGGCCTGCGCCACGACGCGCGACTCGCGCTCGTGCTGCTTGGCGTTCAATACCTGGTGCGGGATGCCTGTTTTCTTCAGCAACTCCGAAACTTTCTCGGATTTCTCGATGGAAATCGTGCCCACCAGCACGGGTTGACCCCGCTCGTGATAATGGCGGATGCCGTTCGCGAGCGAATTGTCTTCTTGCAGGATGCCGCTGACAACCGCTTCGAGTTTTTCTTTCTCCGTGCGGTAAATGACGTCCGGAGCTTCGATGCGAATCAGCGAGCGATTGGTCGGGACGATCGTCACATCCAGGCTGTAAATCTTGCCGAATTCCGCGGCCTCGGTCGCTGCCGTTCCGGTCATGCCGGAGAGTTTCTTGTACATGCGGAAGTAATTCTGGAAGGTGATGGTTGCGAGTGTCTGGTTCTCGCGCTCAATCTTCACTCCTTCCTTGGCTTCTACGGCCTGGTGCAAGCCGTCGGACCAGCGGCGCCCGGGCATCTGTCGCCCGGTGAATTCATCGACGATGATCACTTCACCGTCTTTCACCACGTAATCGACATCGTTCTTGTACAGCGTGTGTGCGCGTAGCGCCTGGTAGACGTGGTGAATCGTTTCCATGTGCTGCGGGTCATACAAATTGCCGAGCCCCAGCATGCGTTCGCACTTGCTCACGCCTTCTTCGGTCAGCGTCGCGGTGCGATGTTTTTCATCGATGGTGTAGTCGATTTCCTGGATAAGCTTGGGAATGATCTTGTCGATTTTGACGTACTTGTCCGTGGACTCTTCCGACGGACCGGAAATAATCAGCGGCGTGCGCGCCTCATCGATCAAGATGGAATCCACTTCGTCAACAATGGCGAACTGGTGCCCGCGTTGCACGCATTGGGCGAGGTCGTACTTCATGTTATCGCGCAGGTAGTCGAACCCGAACTCGTTGTTGGTGCCGTAGGTGATGTCGGCGCCGTAGGCTGCGCGGCGCTCGTCGTCGTCCAAGTCGTGCACGATCACCCCGACCGTCAGTCCCAGAGCCTTGTAAAGCGGGCTCATCCATTCCGCGTCGCGCCGCGCCAGATAGTCGTTGACCGTGACGATATGCACGCCGCGACCAGCAAGCGCATTCAACACCGCGGGCAGCGTGGCGACGAGCGTTTTGCCCTCGCCCGTCTTCATTTCCGCAATCTTGCCTTCGTGCAGCACGATCCCGCCGATGAGCTGTACGTCAAAGTGCCGCATGTTCAGGAAGCGGCGGCCGGCTTCGCGCGCCAGAGCAAACGTCGGCACGATGGCCGGTTCGATCGCCGCTTGCACTGTTTCCTTGTAGGACTTGTCTTCGGGATCAGCGTCCTTCAATCGCTCCTGAACCTGCTTGCGCAACTCTGCGTAACGCGTTTTCAGCTCTTCGTTCCTGAGCGACTGCATTTCCGGCTCGCTCGCGTTGATGGCCGCGATGACCGGTTGCAGCTTCTTGATGTCACGCTCGTGCTTGGTGCCGATGAACCAAGCGATGATTTCGTCAAGAAACTTGGTTACGTCCATGAATGGTTTCGCAATTCTCTGACGGTCTTCGTGCCCGAGATCCGACACGCCGCCGCAACACCGCAAGTGTAAACAACTTATTCTAACTGGTTGGACGCTCGAGCGCCAAGAAACACCGTCGGGTGAGGAATTGAGAGAAAAGCCGCCCTTACGCCATTTGGCCTACTTTGCGGCAGCGACGTCGGCCCGCACTGCAGCGGATGCACTTTCGAAGGCGTTCGGAGAAAGCTGACTGGCAAGAAGGCGCCGGTATTTGCTGCGCTCTTCGAGATTCATATCCACGATTTCGAAGGCCAGGTCCTGAGCTCGATACTCCCGCATCATTGCGGTGGCCTGCAGAAGACCTCATTGACGCGGATTCCCTGGGCTCCGGCCAGGGCAGCTTTCCATTCCTGGGCAAATTCAGAGGGCTTGGCTCTGCCCGCGGCAAACGCCTGCGCAAAACGAGCCAGTTCTGTGTGGGTGACGGTGGCAAAAACCTGGACGCTTGCCAGGCCTGCCAGCGGAGAGCCTATGCGCAAATTGCTTTTCCGCGGCGCCCTCGAGCGGCACACCATCCAGCGAGAGCCGGGACCCTGCCGCTCCTAACAAGAGTCCGCTCTCGGAAGGGATAGCGGCGACCAGCTCCTCGAAAGCAATGCAAAGCTGTTCTGCGGTTCGAGCATGCGCGAAGCCGTAAAGGCGGGCGTACCTCAGCAGGATGTTCAGGCTCTTTAGGAAAGGGCGTCCGGCCGCTGTCTTTGGATCCGATATCACCGGCTCTGCTGTTTCCTGAATACCGTTCCCTTTCTGGTAGCGTAGTTCCAGCCTTGGTTCGTCGCGATGGTACCGGCGCGCCTTGTCTCTCACCGGGTCACGAAGCCGTTTGGACGGGCCGTTCGACTGACCGAACGAGCGGTATTTCGGGAGGGAACCGGTAAGATGGAGTCCGCCGGAAACCCTTGAGCGCTCAGCGGTTAGGTCTTCTCGGGGCTAGTTTTCGCGACCGCTACGCGCCCGCGCCGCCGGCTGCGATTGGTGACCTGGGCGATCATCGGCAAACCGCCAAGTTCCAGCAACAATTTACGAAGGCGGTAGCGTTCTTCGAGATCCATATCCACGAATTCAAAGGCCATCGCCTGCGGCCGTGCGCCGCGCACCATCGCTTGTGCTTTAATGTGGCGTACGCCGTGCGAAAATCGCAGGCTCAACAGCGAACCTGGCGCCAGATGACGTTCTCCGGCTCCGATTCCCCCGCCCAGATTGAGTTCCGGGATGCTCAATCGGAAGTTTTCCCGCAAGTTGGTGGTCACCGCCAAAAGGTTGCGCGAAAGCTTTAGCCGAGCATAGCGCCTCTGCCGGATCACCGAGACATTCGCCTCTGGTTCGGTCGGCTCAAGCGTCATCTCCTTGCGGTCGATGCCGCTGGCGGCCACGGCCTGCATCCCAACCATTTTATCCACGTGAAGCAGCGCTTGTGCAGCAGCAATTCTCATTTCGTTCGGATATACCCAGCGCCATACCTGTTTGGTTTCCAGAATGTGCTGCAGCAATGGGCTCGCCGCCGTGGCTCGCAGCCGCCCAAGAGCCTCAATAGCCTTTACCCGCGCGAAACCGGTGGTGTGGTCGTCCTGCAGCATCCCGATTAACTTTGGAATGCACTCGGCCTGCCCGCTCATACCCATCTCATCGATAGCCAGCGTGCGGATCAAAGTGTCCAACGAATCGTAAATCGCAACGAGCAGTTGCGCCCGCTGCTTAGGCGGCGCCGCCGAAAGCTGCCGGATAACGCGATCGTGGGAAGAGCGCGGCCACTGCGAAAGCCGCACGGGCAGTATTTTCTCCACGGATTCCGGGGAAAGTTGGCTTAGCAAACCAATCGTTTCTGCCGCTTCGCCTGCCGGAGCTGTCTGCAGCGTCTCGATCAGCCGCTGCGTGGCATCCTCACCCAAGTTGTGAAGAATCGTGCAAAGCAGCTCGCAATCTTCCCGGAATCCGCAATGCCCGAAACGGTTCGTCACGTAGTGAATCGTTGCCTTGGGCATGAGTCCGAGAATGTCCATCATGCCGTCCGCGGTTTGCCCGCTGCGCATCGCCTCTTCGACAAATTCCGGCAGCCGCTCTTCGGCCCCAATGCGAGGCCGCAGGCTCTGCGTCGATCCCGGCCGCTGTGCCTCGACGCTCTCCAGCGAAGCCAGCGCTTGTTGCATCGCCGGGTAGCAGCGCTTTGAGGCAGCTTCCTGGCTCAGGCGAACAAACGCCGCACCGACCAGCGTTTGCAATTCCGGCTCCCGCTCGATGGCCAGTTGATTGCCCACGCGTCGGATGGCCTCCATCAACGCGCTGCCGTCTCCGCTGCCATACAGCTCGCTCAAATCGGAAAGCCCGATGGCCGTGGTGCGCCGCGCTTCCGGCGCTTCCAGCCCAATACACGACGCGTATTTCATCAAAATCTCGTTCGCCGTTTTCAATTCACCGCGTCGCAGCATCTCTTCCAGGAACGCGCGCACGTTCCGCGGCGGCACGCACCATGCCTCGTCCGAAGTCAATACTTCCTTTTTGTTTTCTTCCGGCACCTGCTCCCAGAATTCCTGGTCCAGCAGCTCCGTATACGACTGGACGGAAAGCCCTGCCTGCGCCATCATTTGTTCCTGGGTTGAAAGAATCTTGCGCAGCGCCTCCATTTCCGTGTTCATGCGGTCCAGCAGTTGCTTCACTGCATTCACGCGCAGCTCGCCCCGCTCGTAGCTGTCTAGGGCAAAGCGGATGGCCACGTGCTCTGCCAGCTTCAGCAGCATGGGCTTGTCCGGTTTGGCGTCCGGAGCCTGCGCCGCTAACCCCGCCAGCGCTTGCTGCAGCGTGTACTGCGCGCGCACGGGCATCGCGCTCAATCGCGATTGGAAAGTCGGCACATCCATCCGCGACGAGTCCGGATCCTTCCGCGCCTTCCCCAATTGAGCGAACAATCCCAGCATCGCGCGGACGTCGTCCTCCTCGACTCGGAACCCGCCTTCGCCCGTTCCCGGCAAGCCGTGCCCGCCGCCAGCCTTTTCGCCACGCAGCAGGGCGGAGGCGGTTAGCCATTTTCCAGGAACGCCCGTTCCGGCCCCCCCACCGCCTGCAGCCCCTCCCTGGCCAGTAGCGGTCCCACCAGGTCCTCCACCGGGACCACCACTCCCGCCGGCGCCCGCGCCACTGCCGTCTCCACTCCCGGTTCCCCAACCAGCGCCGCCCGGGCCGCCCCCTGTTCCGGCTCCTCCACCCGGACCCGCACCGCCCGGGCCTCCGGGTCCCGTGCCGCCCACGGACTCCCACAAGCCCCCGCCCCCACCTGGCCCACTGCCACCGGCCCCCCCACTCCCGGTGCCGCCTCCGCCAGAGCCTGTGCCGCTTCCACCCATGCCACCGCCGCCGAGACCAAACCCGGGTCCTGTTCCCCCCGGGCCATGCCCGGGCCCACCTATGCCACCTCCTCCTCCCCGGGAGCTTTCCGCGGCGAGGATCATCTGCAGCATTTTGTTGGGATCTTCAAAGAATTCGCGGAACTTCTCGCCCTGCGCGCCGAGCGCCTTTGCGGTCAATTGCGCCGCCACCTTGATTCCCGCGACCGAGGAATCTTCCGCCACGTAGCGGATTTCATTCACTTTGATACTGGTGTCTCCACCGAGGGCGGCCTTTAACTGTTCAGCCAGGGCAGACGGCTTCGCATTTCCGCTCGGAAACGCGCGAACGAAGCGGGCGAATTGCGCTTGCGCCACGGCAGTTGAAAAGTGAATGCTGGCGATCCCGTTGGAGGTCAGCAGATGCGCGAAGCTTCTCTCTCCTGCGGACGACCCCATGGGAACGCCGTCGAGCAGGATCTGGTGCCCTGAAGCGCCCAGCAGCACGCCGCTTCCGCCGCTGTCCTCAAGCGCCTGCCGCAGTTCCTTCCACGTCGTATCAAACTGCGCCGTGGTCTTGGCGTGGCCAAATTCATACAGCCGCGCAAACTTGAGGAGAATGTTCAGACTGCGGACAAATGCCCGCGCTGCGGTTTGTGTTTCAGGACTCATTCCGGTGTTTCTTCCTGTTCAAACGGTCCCAAGTTCGTTCTCGACCCTTCCAAAAGAGCACAATCTACATTAGTTTCCCCCCTGCCTCCGACACAAGCCTCCCCGTACCCCCTGTACTCATCTCAATAACAGATTTTGTTGTCCATTTGGAAACATTTCTCCCGAAGCCGCTCCCCCTCGGCTGGGCTTCTTCCAGCCGACCAATGACCCACGGAACTTCGTTCTGATCTAGCCCCCCAAGCCTCTCTTCTCTCGCTGCCCCCTTCCTGTGGTGCTCAAGGAGACGTGAGTCCTGCCGGTTGTCAAAAAGGTGGTTGTCGATCTTCAGCGGCGACCGGACGGCGCCAAAGGCCCCGACTTGTAGGAGCGGGTACTACTATGACGAGATGAAGTCGGATGCCCGGCAGAGGACTCGCTCGATGCCTTCCGATTCCACGTAATTGTCTGCGGTTCCCATGGGGCGATACCGAGACCATTCGACTTCTTGTGCCTCATTCCTGGGCTCTGTAAAATGCTTTGTCTTTGCATCCCGCATTTTCTCTACTGAGTCTCTAGCGGAGCCTGACTGCATGGGGCAGCACTACGACGTGATCGTCATCGGCGGCGGCCACAATGGGCTGGTCAATGCCGCGTATCTTGCAAAAGCAGGGAAGAAAGTCGTCGTTCTCGAGCGCCGGCACGTGCTGGGCGGCGCGGCAGTGACAGAAGAGATTTTTCCCGGGTTCCTGTTTTCGGAGTGTTCTTACGTGGTCTCGCTGCTGCGGCCGGAGATCATCCGGGAGCTCGACTTGCCACGGCACGGGCTGGAAATCCTGCCGCTCGACGGCACGTTCACGCCGATGCCCAACGGTGATCACCTGTGGCGCGTGAACGACCACACCAAAACCGTTCGCGAGATTCGCCGGCACTCCCGCGTGGACGCCGAAGCGTACGAAGAATTCTCGAAGATGATGGTTCCGATGTGCCGGTTCGTGAAGCCCATCCTGTCCATGATTCCGCCCGACCCGACAACGCTCAATCCGCGCGACCTCAAGCAGTTTCATTTCTTGTTGCAGCGCTTCCGCGAACTTTCTTCCGACGAGCGCTACACGCTGGTGCAACTCATGACCATGAGCTCAGCCGATTTTCTCGACCAATGGTTCGAGACCGATGTTCTGAAAGCCACCATGTCCGCGTCGGGAATCATCGGGACGTTCCTGGGGATTCGCTCGCCGGGCACTGCCTATGTTCTGCTGCATCACTATATGGGCGAAATTGACGGAGCGTTTCGCTCCTGGGGTTTCAGCCGAGGCGGCACCGGAGCCATTTCGAGCGCCATCGCTTCGGCAGCACGCGAACTTGGCGCGGAAATCCGCACCAAAGCGCCGGTTGGCAAAATCCTGACCAAAACCGGGCGGGCCTGCGGGGTCGTGCTGCTATCGGGTGAAGAAGTCTCCGCGAAAGTCGTTTCCTCCAGCGTCGATCCGCACCTAACCTTCGAAAAATTTCTCGAACCCAGTGAGCTCCCGGCTGATTTCCTGGAAAGCGTGCGCCATTACAAATTCCGGGGCTCTTCCGGCAAGGTCAATCTTGCGCTGGACGCCCTTCCGAATTTCAAATGCCTGCCTGGTCCGGGCGCGCATCTTCGCGGCGCGATTTCCATCTCTCCCGGGATGGACTACATGGAGCGCGCTTACGATGACGCCAAGTACGGCCACTACTCGCACCGACCGTACATCGACATGGTGATTCCGAGCTTGACCGATCCGAGCGTAGCGCCTCCGGGCAAACATGTTCTTTCGTGTTTCGTACAATACGCGCCATACAAACTTGCCGAGGACACCTGGGACGAGCGGCGCGAGGCTTTCGGCAACAACGTCATCGAGACGATTGCCGAGTACGCGCCCAACATCAAAAACATCATTATCGGCAAACAGGTGCTGACCCCGCTCGACCTCGAACGCGAATTTGGCCTGACACAAGGAAATATTTTTCAAGGCGAGCTTTCTCTCGAACAGCTTTTCTTCCTGCGGCCCGTTGCGGGTTGGGCGTATTACCGCACCCCGATCGAAAACCTCTACATGTGTGGCTCGGCTACGCACCCCGGCGGAGGCATCATGGGTGCAAACGGCCGCTTAGCGAGCCAGGTCATTCTGAAAGACTCGAAGTCGCGCGCATTTCGTTTTAAGGCGGCGAACTGACATGCCGCTCGGACAGCGCGTGGTTCTGATTGGCGGCGGCCACAATGCATTGATTGCGGCTTTTTATTTGGCCAAGGGCGGATTCAAGCCGCTTGTTCTCGAGCGCCGCGAAACCGTCGGCGGCGGCGCCGTCACCGAGGAGTTTTATCCCGGCTTTCGGGCGTCCGCGCTGGCTCACACCGTGGGGCCTTTGCGCGCCGATATCGGGTGCGACATGCAGCTCGACAGGTTTAGCTGCGAGATTCTTGCTCCCGATCCCCGGGTGTTTGCTCCTACGCCGGACGGCCAAGCGCTGTTTTTCTATAACGACACGGCCAAAACCGCGGTGGACCTTGCCCATTTTTCGGAAAAGGACGCTCGGAAGTACGCCGCATTCGCCGAATCGCTCGAATCCATTTCCGAAGTTCTCACGCAGCTCACCTCCATGACACCGCCCGCGATTGATAAACCCAGTCCGGAAGACTTTTGGAATCTCTTCCAGACCGGGCGCGGGGTCCGCCGGCTTGGCAAAGCAGGCATCTTCAATCTTTTCCGCTGGGCACCCATGGCGGTGGCGGATTTTGTCGGTGAATTCTTTGAGACGGAATTATTGCGTGCGGTGATCGCGGCGCGCGGCATTTTCGGCAATGCCTTGGGCCCGTGGTCCGCAGGATCGACCGCAGTCTTGCTTCTTCGTGCCGCCGCCGATCCCCATCCGGTCGGTTCCGCGGCGTTTCCGCGGGGTGGACTTGGTTCGGTCTCGCGCGTTCTGGCGGAATCCGCCAAGGAGGCCGGGGCGGTTATTCGCACGGAAGCGGAGGTCGCCGAGATTCGCATCAAGGACGGAGCGGTTGCGGGCGTTGTCCTCAAAGACGGCGAAGAAATTGCCGTGGAGGCGGTTGTTTCCGGGGTCGATCCCAAACGCACCTTCTTTCACCTGATCGATCCCTCGCAGCTTGATCCTGTATTTGCGAATCGCATGAAGAATTTCCGAGCCAAGGGCAATGTGGCCAAGGTGAATCTCGCGCTTGGTGGTCTGCCCGGTTTCTCCGCGCTCGAGGCCAACGAGGGTGCGTTGCGCGCGCTTTCCGGCCGCATTCACATCGGCCCGGACATCGATTACCTCGAGCGCGCCTTCGACGATTCCAAGTACGGTGAATTATCGCGGGCGCCGTATCTCGACGTCACCATTCCGACGATTCTTGATCCAGCACTCGCGCCTGATGGCAAGCACGTGCTCTCCGCTTACGTGCAGTTCGCTCCCTTTAAGTTGAAGGAAGGGAATTGGGTTTCGCGCCGGCGCGATCTCGGCCTCACCGTAATCAATACGCTCGGCGCCTATGCGCCGGATCTGTCTAGTCTCGTCGAAGGAATGCAGGTCATCACGCCCGAGGATCTGGAAACGTTTTACGGATTCACGGGCGGCCACATTTTTCACGGCGAACTCGCTCTGGACCAGCTTTTTGCCATGCGCCCGGTTCTCGATTGGGCGCGCTACAAAACGCCGGTTCGCGGACTCTTCCTCTGCGGCTCCGGCACGCACCCCGGTAACGGCTTGACGGGAGCCAGCGGCGCCAACGCGGCGCGCGAAATCATCCGCGAACTTCGATGACCTCCATGGATCGTGAGAAACCGGGAGATCAGGGTTTCCGACCACGCGCGCCGGATTGCCACGAATCCCAGTAGCCCAGGGACTTCATTTGCTGGTCGAGCCCCGTTTCCTTCATCTGCGTTTCAATTTCCGCGCGCGTCAGGCGCTTGCCAAGCGGCTCGGTGCGGTCGGCGATCCCCCAGGCGGTGAGCGCGGCAAGCACCGTGTGCAGCTTCAGTTCGCGGATGTCCACTTTGTCGAACGTGTCGGAAGCGGCGTGATAGTTCGGCAGATAGTTGGCTTCTTCCTGATTGGCCACCAGCGTAGGCACGCCTTCAAGAAGAAAATCGAAATTGTCAGTGCCGAAGAAAGCGTCATAAGTGTGATGGTTCGCGCCCCAGGATTCGACGGGCTTGAGGGTTTCGCGCACGCCCGCCTCGATGTCGCGTCGGCCGCCTAGCGAATAGCCGGTCACCCGGCCGATGCCTTCGTCGAACGTGATCATCGCCCGCACTTTTTCCAGCTCGCTTTGATGCGACTTCACATATTCACGCGAGCCGATGGTTCCTTGCTCTTCGCCGCTGAAAAGGATGAAACGGACGGTACGCCGGGGCAGCAAGCCCGTGGCCTTGATCGCGCGCGCGGCTTCCATCACCAGAGCGGCATTGCATCCGTTGTCGAGCGCCCCGCTGCCCAGTTCCCAGGAATCGAGATGCGCGCCGAGGATGACCACTTCGTCGGGCTTTTCGTAGCCCCGAATTTCGCCGACTACGTTTTGCTGCTCGATGGGGCCGCCGGTTTTATTGGGCATCTCGAAGTGCACGCGCACCTTTGCTGGATACGCCGCAATGGTCCGGGCCAGGCGCATGGCGTCTTCGCGTGCAAGTATCGCTTGGGGGATCTTGTCGATCTCGCCGTTCAGCGAATTCGTATGGCGATAGAGAAGAAGCCTCTCGCGCGCGCCCATCCAAAGGATGGCCGCTGCGCCTCTCTGGATGGCCCGGTCCAGGATGGCCGGCAGCCGCAAATATTCGTTGAAAAGATCAGTCCAGGTCGCCCCAATGTCGGAGTGGATCAGCAGGACGGTGCCCCTGAGAGGCGCCGTCACCTTTGCGAAATCATCTTCCGACCCCTTGCCCACGTCGATGACGCCGGCCTCGATTCCACCTGGCGGTGTGGCTGGCGACCAGCCCGTCGATTTCAGCCGGAGGGGAAACGTCACCGGGCCGAGCAGTGCAAGCCGCGTTTCGCCTTCGCTCCAGGTTGCCGGCAGCGTGTACTTCTCGGTGTGAATCTCGATTCCGGCGGTGCGGAAGGCGGCGACGGCCCATTCGACGGCTTTGGCCATTTCCGGAGAGCCGCTTACGCGCCCCCCGATTCCGTCGGTCAGCCGCCGCAGATTTTCCTCCATCGGCGAAGGTCCCATGACGATCGGCAGCAGCTTGGCCGCGACTTGCGCGCAGCTTGAGGCCTCCGTTGTGGAGCAGCCTGCCGTGGTGGGATTCTGGCCCGGCACGAGAGGATTCTGGACCGGAGGCAGTTGCGCGCTCGCCGCTAACTCCGACACCGCGAAACAAACAATACAGAAAATGGTCCACGAAAGAAGAAGTGTTCGGTATCGGAACGGCGACAGGGTCCGCCGGCGCAGCCCGCTCGCGGGGCGCGCTTTAGCGCGTCCGCAACCACGCCGCGAGCCACCGCTACCGGACACCAGCTGCTGTTTCATCCATTTCGCTCCGCTCGAAGATGACTACTCAGGGAAGCCTACCGTAAACGGTTGCGGATTAGAATGCCACGGCGAACTCCATTCACCCTTGAAAATCCAGACTGTCGTTCCTTCCTTTCTTCCGTGCCCGGTGCAAAAGCAACTGAAAACGAAGGACTCTAACCGCCTTTGGAATCAACTCCTGTCGGGAAAGCCCAGGGAGGTTGCCGCCTCACAGGTGTCGGCGAAGCGAAGGATTGATGACGCAGTCGGCGACCCGTGCGACCTCGACCATTTCGGCTGCCTCGTGCACGCGGACGATGTGCGCGCCATGCAAGATGGAAGCGGTAACGGTCGCGGCGGTGCCCCAGATGCGGTATTCGGGTGGTGCGGGCTTGCCCGCGCGAGCCAGCGTTGCGCCCAGAAAGCCCTTTCGAGAAGAGCCGACCAGCAGCGGATAACCGAGCTTTCCGAGCTGCGTCAGCTTTTCAAGCAGCTCGTAGTTTTGTGCGAAGCTCTTGCCGAAGCCGATGCCGGGATCGAGGATGATTTGTGATTTGGCGACGCCGGCTTTAAGTGCGACCGAGACGGATTGGCGCAGACCCTTGGTGACGTCGCGCAAGACGTCGTGGGCAAATCCGGCCTTCTGCATTGTGCGCGGCTCGCCGCGCAGGTGCATCAGGATAAGCGGGACCGAACGGCGCGCGGCAAGTTCCGCGACACGCGGGTCGCATCGCAATCCGGATATGTCGTTGATCATTTGAGCGCCCGCGTCAACCGCCGCTTCGGCGACTTCGAACTTTTGCGTGTCGATGGAGATGGGGATTTTCAGCCGGCCACGAAGACGCTGCAAAACAGGCAGGACGCGTGCGAGCTCTTCCTCGGCAGGCGTGCCAGAAGAGCCGGGGCGCGTGGATTCGCCGCCAATGTCAAGCACGTCGGCGCCGGCGGATTCGATGGCCAGTGCATGCTCGATGGCGCGCGTCGCGTCAAGAAATTGGCCTCCATCGGAGAAGCTGTCGGGCGTGACGTTGAGCACGCCCATGACGAGCGTCCTCTCGCCAAGCAGCAGCGTTCGCGAAGGCAGTTTCAGCCGGAAAGCTTTTCGGCGCATCATGCGGAAGCAGTTTAGCGCGTGTCAGAACGAAAAGGATAACGCCGAGGTGCAGAGAGCACACAGGTTCCGTGGAGAAGTTCCTGGGCGGGGAAGTCGGTCCCGCGGTGCATTGGATTCTAATCCTCTCTCGAGAGAACCACAGTCGCTCTGAAAAGACCCAGCGGTGATCGTAGGTATGAAACTCCCGTAGGCGCGATCCGCATCCCTGCCGCCGAAGAGAAACGAAAGCTCCCGCCGACGCCCACCCGCCCAAAACCTGATCCCGGTGCCAGAAAGACCTGCTTGTCAGCAGCATGCGGCCAGTCTTGTCGAAAGTCGAGTTCGCTGCATCAAAATGCTTTCCACGAGTCGATAAGGCGAAAAAACGAAATTTGTTCTGGGTGCGCTAGTCCAAGTCGAAATCACGTATCGGTTTGCCCGCGGGAGCGTCTTTGGCCTTTTTCATGGCTTCTTCGAATTTCTTGGCGAGGATATCTTCCTTGTGCGTTTCCTGAAAGAAGGAGTCCGCAAACTTGTCCTCACGCTGCCGCTTCTGTTCTTCGAGGATGCTCGAAGCTTTTGTCAGGTCCACATCGGGCCCAGGCCTCACATGCGCCTCGTGAGAGAGCACGGCGCCAAAAGCTGGATCAATCACCAGCTTGGCCTGACAGCAGGGGCAAATCACCTTGAGATTTTCGTCCTGTTTACCCATGGCCGTATTCTACCCCCTTTGCGCCGCAAGCGCTTCTCGAAGCATCTTGACATTCTGCTCGACGTCTCTAAGGGCCGTGTCAACCACAATATGCTCGCGATCCCACGGATGGTATTCGCGAGAAACAATCTCCTCCCACGTCGGCAGCTGCAATCCGGGAATATCCGAGATGCGCATCTCTGCACGCCTCCGGTGCTCGTCGGGATCGGAACAGATGACCTCTACTTCCACGACCCGTGCTCCCGTGCGTTGTGCCACCGCGACCCAAGCATCGCGGGTCACGGGCAGCGGATTGACCGAGTCCGCGATTACCGTTTGACCGGTGCATAGATTATCAGCAGCGATTGCGTATGCCGCCCGATACCCCGCATCGTCCATGGAGCGGCCCGCCACACCATAATCTCGGAGCGCTTGCTCGATCGAATCGATTCGCAGATGAACAGCGCCGAGCTGGCGTGCCAATTCACGCGCAATCGTGGTTTTTCCGGTACCGGGCAAGCCACCCAACGCGATCAGCATATAACCGATCTCCGCAACGGCAGGTGGGCAAGGCTCGATCGGCAGCTTACACGAGGAAAACGGCGAAATGCTTTTTTCGCTTTGAGCAGAAAAGAAGGCCGTCAAGTGGCACGATGTTTCAGCAATAATTCTCGGGTTCAGGCTTTGGCCGGGTTTTCGCCGCGGGTGAAGCCTGGCGCGGGACGCAATTCGGGTCGCACCGGTTTGGGCTCCACGCTTGGCGCCGGAGGAGCCTGCGGCGGCGTGCGCAGCTTTTCCGGGAGGGGTTTGCCTTCCATGAGCAGCTTCACTTCGGCGGCGTCAATTACTTCGCGTTCCAGCAAAGCCTGCGCAATGCGTTCGAGGACGTCGCGATTGTCCGACAGAAGGCCACGCGCTTTTTCGTAAGCGGCGTTAACGATGCGCCTCACTTCCTTGTCGATTTGAATGGCGGTGTCTTCGGAATAGTCGCGGTGCTGGGCGATTTCGCGGCCGAGGAAGATGGCTTCGTCTTTCTTGCCAAAGGCCAGCGGCCCGAGTTCGCTCATGCCCCACTCGCAGACCATGTTGCGCGCAATGTCCGTGGAGCGCTCAATGTCATTGCCGGCGCCTGTGGTGATGTGGCCGAGGAAGATTTCTTCTGCGGAGCGGCCGCCCATCAGCACGGCGAGCATGGCCTCGAGATACTCGCGCGTGTAGGTGTGCTTGTCGTCCTCCGGCAGTTGCATGGTGAGGCCCAACGCCATGCCGCGAGGAATGATGGTGACTTTGTGCACGGGGTCGGCGCCCGGTGTCATGGCAGCGACAAGAGCGTGGCCGGCTTCGTGGTAGGCCGTGTTCTTCTTCTCCTCGTCGGAAAGAATCATGGACTTGCGCTCGACGCCCATGAGGACTTTGTCCTTAGACATCTCAAAATCGGCCATGGTGACAAATTTGCGGTTCTGACGCGCCGCCCAGAGCGCCGCTTCATTGACGAGGTTCGCGAGGTCGGCTCCGGAGAAGCCCGGTGTGCCGCGAGCAATGATGGAAAGATCCACGTCGTCGCCAATGGGCACTTTGCGCGTATGCACGCGGAGAATCTCCTCGCGGCCTTTCACATCCGGACGAGCAACCACGACGCGCCGGTCAAACCGGCCGGGGCGAAGCAATGCCGGGTCTAGAACGTCGGGGCGATTGGTTGCGGCGATCAGGATCACGCCCTCGTTGGATTCGAAGCCGTCCATTTCGACGAGCAGGGCGTTGAGAGTTTGTTCGCGTTCGTCGTGGCCGCCGCCCAGGCCCGCGCCGCGGTGACGGCCGACGGCGTCAATTTCGTCAATGAAAATGATGCAGGGAGCATTCTTCTTGCCCTGCTCGAAAAGATCGCGCACGCGGCTGGCGCCGACACCAACAAACATTTCCACAAAGTCCGAGCCGGAAATAGAGAAGAACGGGACGTTCGCTTCACCAGCGATGGCGCGTGCCAAAAGGGTCTTCCCCGTCCCCGGGGGGCCGACCAGCAAAACGCCCTTGGGAATGCGGCCGCCGAGTTTCTGGAACTTCTGGGGATCTTTGAGGAATTCGATAATCTCCTGGAGTTCCTCCTTGGCTTCATCGGTTCCCGCAACGTCCTTGAAGGTGGCCTTCTTTTGCTGGGCGGAAAGCAAGCGCGCGCGGGACTTGCCAAAGCTGAGAGCTTTGTTTCCGCCAGCTTGCATCTGGCGCATCAGGAACAAGCAGAAGCCGACCAGGAGAAGAAGCGGGAGGCCATTGAGGAGGAGAAGCACCCAATCGGCGTTGCCGTGTTCCTTGACTTTGATTTGCACAGCTTTGTCACGCAGCTCTTTGGTGACGGTGGCTGCATCTTCTTTGGCGATGGTCACCTGGAATTTGCGATTGGCGGGCCGGATGTACTCACCCTGAAGTTCGTAGCTTACCTGCCCGAGATACATGGTGACTTCTTTGACGTCACCCGCTTCGACCTTGGCCATGAACTCGCTGTAACTCGGCTGGTCTTCACGCGCCTGTCCGCCGTTTGCGGAGACCAGCTTCCAGAGCATCACTCCCAGCAAAACAATGGACATCCAGAAGAGAATTGTCTTTACCGTAGAACTGGAATTCACGTTTCCCTCTCTAGTTCCGGAAGCCGCCGCAAGCTGCCTCTATCATGCGTTCTTTTTCCGTCCTTTGCCACTGTTTCGGGCCGCAAGGTTCGTTCCTGAAGGGAGCTCTCTAGGATTTATCCCAGTCCCATTGCGGGCAGCCAGGCCATACGCGACCCATAATTGGTTAGATGCAGTCCGGAAGCCGAAGTAATCCGGCTCCAAATCCCGGCTTTCTCCCCGTCGGCGCAGAAGAAACGGCTGCGTCACGCCGCCATCGAGCACTGCATCGACAAGCAAAATACCTTGCCCTTTCAACTCCTGCCAGCCAAGCAAAACCTCGTGCCGCAAGTGGCCGTCCCGGCCCACGTCCCTCCCCGCGCCTCAACACGAGCGGCGATGCGCGCGGCGGAGTAAACCGCCGCCTTCCGGGCTCAAAGCTTTTCCTCAGCAATCACGATCCCGGAACGAGTTCTCTCATCGGCTGCAAAATCAGTCGCCACCGCAAAGCCCCGGGCCCAAACCAGAACTCCCCCACTCGTCAACACTGGCCAGCCCTCCCGCTCCCAGCGGCTGATGTGCTTTTCGTTCAGTAAGCGCTTCAGCTTGTGGGCGTTTTGATGGCCGGAGGGGCGTAACCGGTCTCCGGCACGCCAGTTGCGCAGGACTAGGGGTGAACGCAGCCGCTCGGGGTCCAGGACCATCTCCCTGTTCTTATTTTCCTCCCCCTCAGAAGGCCAGTCAATCACCCTGAATCGGAAGACACAACCCAGCTCCGGAACTCGTACGTCCTGCGCGCCGCGTGACAAATCGATGTCATACGAGAACTCGCGAGGCGGGTTCGCAGCGCGATTCGTTTCCGCATTTCGCATCGCGCGAAACACGAGCGCTTCCCGGTCCTTTCGCACTTCGATGCCGCCCGGCAGAGAAAGCGAGCTTCCGTTCCGTCCGCCTCGGGCCAGTTCGAGCACGGCCTCAACGTGGCTCGCACTCAACTGCCCGCTTCGTTTCTTCAGGCGCTCGACGATGCCGCGCACCATGCGTTTGCCCATCGCCGCGGAACCGTGGTTCTGCTCGGAGTACTCCGTGCTCTCTCGGGACCCGGTGCTGAATCCGTTTTTTGCCCGTGCGGCGAGCAAATCAGCGAGCGCAAGGTGCACCTCGCCCTCACGTTCGGGAACCGCGGCTGCCATCCGTTGTTCCAGCAAAGCGTCAAGAAAAGCTTCATCCTCGCGGGCCAGATTCGCCAGACTCGCCAAATGTTCGACGACAGCAGGCTGAAATTGCTTCTCCAGCAGAGGGAGTAACTTTTTTCGAATGCGTGCGCGCATGCGCCTGGTGTCGCGATTTGTTGCATCTTCGCGCCAGCCCTGTTTCTTGCGGCGAAGGTAGGTCCGCAGTGCAGCCCGACGGACAGGCAAAAGCGGGCGAAAAATGGGGCCCGAGAGGGGATGAATGCCGCCAAGCCCGGCGAGCCCGGTTCCGCGAAGAAGGTGGGCGAGCACCGTTTCGGCCTGATCGTCCGCAGTATGGGCGACGGCGATGCGGGTGCAGGCTCCTGCATCGGCGAGCGAGCGGAAGTAGTCGTGGCGGGCGCGGCGCGCCGCGTCTTCGAGATTGGCTCGTTCTTTCTTGGCCTTCTTGGCGATGTCCGCGGAAGAGGAATGAAATTCCAATTTGTACTTGGCGGCAAGGCTGGCGACAAACTCTTCGTCGGCGTCGGAAGCCCTTCCCCGCAATTTGTGGTTGAAGTGCACGACGCTCAGAACGATCCCAAGCTTGCTGCGCAACTCCAGCAGCAAGAGCAGTAGCGCCACGGAATCTGCTCCGCCCGACACGGCTACGCCCACACGATCACCCGGGCGCACAAAGCTCTGCTCCTCAAGGTTTCGTAGCAGTTGGCTACTCAAAGAAGATCGCACGGCCGAAAAATTCCGCACCCCTTCCCGTCACGCTAGCGGCCGCGCACCTAAAACTCAAGCGTGTGAAACGCAAGTGGCCGCTTCTCGACCTGCCGGATATAATACACCCCGCGCCGAAGGCCTCCGGCTAAGGCGGAACGGTGGGAACCATGTCGATGCGAATGCCAGCGGTTTTCTTTGGGCATGGGAATCCCATGAATGCGCTGCTGCAAAATCCCTACACTGAAGCGTGGGACAAGTTGGGGGCGAAACTGCCGCGTCCGAAAGCTATCGTCTGCGTGTCGGCGCATTGGTACATCCAAGATGCCGCCGTCACCGTGAGCACCCGGCCGAAAACCATCCACGACTTCGGAGGTTTTCCCCGAGAGCTTTACCACGTGCAGTATCCTGCGCCCGGTGACCCGGAACTGGCGCATCGCATTCAGCAGTTGCTGGCTCCGCTGCCGGTGCGACTTGACGAACGCTGGGGGCTCGACCATGGCGCTTGGGCGGTGCTCCGCCACCGTTTATCCAAAGGGTGAGGTTCCCATCGTGCAACTGAGCATTGACGAAACGCAACCGCCATCCTTCCACCACGAGATTGGCCAACGGCTCGCATCGCTGCGCGAGGAGGGCGTCCTGATCACGGGGAGTGGAAACGTTGTTCACCGTCTGCACGCGTATGCCTGGGGACGCCACCCGCAGGAACCGTACGAATGGACCGTTTCGTTCGAGAAAAGAGTGCGCGAGCTGCTGCTTGCCGGGGAGCATCAGCCCCTGGTTGACTATCAAAACAAGCTTGGTAGCGAGGCTAGATTGGCTGCGCCTACGCCGGACCATTATCTGCCGCTACTGTATGTCATCGGTACGCGAACGGCATCGGAGCCCGTCACCTTTCCCGTGGAGGGCGTAGACGGGGGATCCATTTCCATGCTTGCCGTTCAAGTGGGTTGAATCAGAGGTCTTCGATCCCCGCCCGCGACGCCTGAGGAAGCCTGTGGAAAACGCGGAAAGATGGGTGAAACGGTGTTGACAAGAAGGTGCGAGTTTGCCATACTCGTTGGGTTTCGAGGTGCCTTTCTGCTGGACAGGGGGGCTATCGCTCTTTGACAACCGATACGATGTGCCAGAATCTGTTCGAAACCATCCGGGTTTTCGAGCGCGGATGGCTTGAGTAATTCGAGCGATCAACAATTTGCTTGAGCAAGGCTGGCTCCGAAGAAATTCGGGGCTTTTTTATGCTCAAGCGACAGGTTTCAAACGAGAGTTTGATCCTGGCTCAGAACGAACGCTGGCGGCGTGCTTAACACATGCAAGTCGAGTGCGCGTGCCGTAGCAATACGGCATGGCGCACGGCGCACGGGTGCGTAACACGTGGGCAATCTGCCCTCCGGTGGGGAATAACCCCGCGAAAGCGGGGCTAATTCCGCATAACATTCCCTGGACTCCGGTTCGGGGATTCAAAGCAGTGATGCGCCGGAGGAGGAGCCCGCGCCCGATTAGCTAGTTGGTGAGGTAACGGCTCACCAAGGCAATGATCGGTAGCTGGTCTGAGAGGATGGCCAGCCACACTGGAACTGAGACACGGTCCAGACTCCTACGGGAGGCAGCAGTGGGGAATCTTGCGCAATGGGCGAAAGCCTGACGCAGCGACGCCGCGTGGGGGATGAAGCTTTTCGGAGTGTAAACCCCTTTCGACTGGGACGAATGCCCGCAAGGGAGTGACGGTACCGGTAGAAGAAGCCCCGGCTAACTACGTGCCAGCAGCCGCGGTAAGACGTAGGGGGCCAGCGTTGTTCGGAATTACTGGGTGTAAAGGGTTCGTAGGCGGTGTGGCAAGTCGGGAGTGAAATTTCTGGGCTTAACCCAGAAGCTGCTTCCGAAACTGCTGTGCTAGAGTGCGGGAGAGGCGCGTGGAATTGCAGGTGTAGCGGTGAAATGCGTAGATATCTGCAGGAACACCCGTGGCGAAAGCGGCGCGCTGGACCGTTACTGACGCTGAGGAACGAAAGCTAGGGGAGCAAACAGGATTAGATACCCTGGTAGTCCTAGCCCTAAACGATCAGGACTTGGGGTGCCTTCCGTTCGGAAGTCGTCCCGGAGCTAACGCGTTAAGTCCTGCACCTGGGGAGTACGGTCGCAAGACTGAAACTCAAAGGAATTGACGGGGGCCCGCACAAGCGGTGGAACATGTGGTTCAATTCGACGCTACGCGAGGAACCTTACCTGGGCTCGAAATGCTTCTGACCAGCTGTAGAAATACGGCCTTCCCGCAAGGGACAGGAGTATAGGCGCTGCATGGCTGTCGTCAGCTCGTGCCGTGAGGTGTTGGGTTAAGTCCCGCAACGAGCGCAACCCCTGCACGTAGTTGCCACTCGCAAGAGGGAACTCTACGTGGACTGCTCCGGATAACGGAGAGGAAGGTGGGGATGACGTCAAGTCCGCATGGCCTTTATGTCCAGGGCTACACACGTGTTACAATGCAGGGCACAAACCGTTGCCAACCCGCGAGGGGGAGCTAATCGGAAAAAACTCTGCTCAGTTCGGATTGCAGTCTGCAACTCGACTGCATGAAGCCGGAATCGCTAGTAATGGCGTATCAGATCGACGCCGTGAATACGTTCCCGGGCCTTGTACACACCGCCCGTCACATCACGAAAGTGAGCTGTACTAGAAGTCGTCACGCTAACCGCAAGGAGGCAGACGCCCAAGGTATGACTCATGATTGGGGTGAAGTCGTAACAAGGTAGCCGTAGGAGAACCTGCGGCTGGATCACCTCCTTTCTAAAGATAACGCTGGCGGAACCCGCTAAGGTGTGCGGGAGATGCCGGCAACTCCGGTTTGCCCGGAGGCTTTGCCTGTTTGCCGCAGGCGGGCTGAAGGATGCAAGCGGGGAAGGCATCCAAGGTCTCACGGCCTTGTTTGCCCGCGCGAATGACTCGCTACCCTTCTTTGGCTTCGGCTGAAGTCGCGGAAGATTCGACAGGTTCTGGCAGATCGCTATCGGTTGGCATAAGAGCAAAAATTAGAAGCGCGAGGGCCGCTGAGAGATCAGCGGCCCTTTTTCGTGCGTGCCGAGCAGGTTTATCAGCCAGGAGGTAGAGGTGTCGGTCCGGCAGCAACCTGAGGTAGCCAACAAGGATGCCGCAGGCAAATCCTGCGGGTTCGAAGCATTCGAATGGATCGGGTCACAGAGAAGATCGCTTCCGATCTGTTTCCTACGATCGCCTGACGTGGTTTGTAGGGGTTTCTTGGCTGTCAAGGTCATCCGCTGATACAATGCAGTCAGAATATGGCTGATTGGAAACAGATTACTGCGCGCATCCGCCGCGCGCGGTCAGGCAAGGATCCGCTGGGACAGCTCGCGAATCTCTACGAAAAAACCAGCGACGCCATGGTGGCGTTCGAACTTGCGAAGCTGTTCGAGAATTCGGGGCAGAACTCTGATGCCGCCAAATGGTACTCGACCGCCGCGGCACGATTCCGGCGCGCCGAGTGGAAAAGCAAAGCCGAGGAAGCTGCCGTACGTCTGGGCGGGAGTCCTCGAGAGGCTACGACGGAAGGAGTCCTCGACTCCGAAGAGCCGTCTCATTTGACGCCGTCCTCACCAGGCTCAGAAGAAAAGCAACTGCCGATGGAGCAAAATCCGGAAGCACTGGAATCGGCGGTAGCGCTCAGCAGCGAAATTCAAGAGGCCAGCCAGCCCGAGGCCAGCCCCGCGCCGCAAACCGAAGGAAAGCGCCGTCGTCGCGGGCGCCGCGGCGGAAGAAACCGCCGAACAGCGCACGCAGCAAACGGGTCTGCGGGCCAGGTCAAGGATCACACACGGAAGACACAAGAACCGGCGGAAACACCCGCGGAGGCTGTGGAGGCGCCGGAGGAAGCCGCTTCTCCGCGAATGATGTTCAGCCAGGCAACGCAAGGCTTGCCCCTGGACTCGCTGGGAGATACCGCGGAGCCGAGCCTCAAAGGCCGCTACGGGGACCCCGGACTCTCCTCCCGGCTTTCCTTGCTCGAAATGCAGTTCCGCCGCTTGCTTGCCTGTCCTCCCGCGAAACTTAGCGATGCCGACCGCGCGCCTGCCGGACCAGGCGTAAGCGTTCTCACGGATTCTGACTTGACGACGTATTACTACGTGGAGGTTTGCCAAACATTGCGGATTGCCGTGGGCAACCTCCTGCGAGGCGGCCACCGTCGCGGCACGGACTCGATCAAGCCCGGGCTCGCAGAGCACCTGGGAATCCCGGAGGCGCGAGTGGCGAAATATCTTGCCGATCATTGCGTGGTCAGGTGGCTTCAACTTGACGAAGGAGCTTCCAACCTCGCGCACTTCGCCATCGCCGTGCTGCGTCCCATCCTGAACGAATAGGAATTCCCTGACGCCATTCCGCCGTGGAAGTGCCCGGGGAGAGAGAAACTCGCCCGCTTGGCGCCAGGCATAAACCCTATTTGGCGGTAGAGGAAATGACCGTTAAGCTGCTCCTGAATACCATTTAACCTCCAATTCCGACCGTTCGGCGCAACCTGCTAGCCTCCCTCCCCGATAACAGGCAAGCTATAGGTGTCCAAAGACTTACTGGACATTCCTGGCGTCCGTGTTTCAAGCATTCAACCGTGAGCCCGGGGGCAGTCGTTTGGGCTAAACGTCCAACGATTGAGTGGGCTCAAAATTCTCAAGGTTTAGTTTGGGCAACTTTCGAAAGAGGGGGATAGAGGTTTATGCCGAATCGAGCAGGCACGCAGTTACTGAGGACTCTTGATTGGGCCGTCTGCAAAGCTGCAGGCGTGAGCTTCGACACCGTTCAGTTCTTCAACAAGTACCAGCCGAATCCGTCTTTCACTCCGAAGTGGTCGGACAAACCGCTCCTCAAGTCTTGGGAAAAGACGAAACCAACCCTCGGGTGGCCACGGCAAACCGACTCGCTGTGTCCGGATTGCGTCAAGGAAGCGCGCGAAGCCATCGTCCATGGCCAAAAGGATTGGCGCGACCTGATGCAGGAAAAGGTCGGTGAGATCAAAGCGCAGATTATCGAGCGTGACGGCCAAATCTGGATGGTCAAGGACTGCCCGATTCACGGCCATTACGAAGATATGATGGCTGTGGACTCCAAATTCCTTCAGTGGATTGAGTCGCAGTTCCCGGGCCGCGATATTCCCGCACACAACGACGAGGATCTCCACAAGCACGGCTCTTCGACGGTACGCTATGGCCGCGGATCGGTGTTGACCGTGGACCTAACCAACCGGTGCAACATGATGTGTGACCCGTGCTTCATGGACGCCAATCAGGTTGGCTACGTACACGAATTGGGCTGGGATGAGATTAAAGAAATCTTGGACAACGCTCTGAGGATCAAGCCGCGCCGGCAGATGTCCGTGCAGTTCTCCGGTGGCGAGCCCACCATGAGCCCGTACTTCCTGGACGCCGTGGCCTACGCCCGCAAGGTCGGCTACAACAGCGTGCAGGCGGCCACCAACGGCATCGAGTTCGCAAAGAGCAAGGAATTCTGCAAGAAAGCGTTCGAGTCGGGCATGCGTTATGCCTACCTGCAGTTTGACGGCGTCGGTAACGACGCGAACAGTCACCGCCAGGTCGGCAACCTCTTTGACGTGAAGCTGCGCGCCATCGAGAACATGCACGAAGCCGGCATCGAGATCGTGCTGGTCGTGACCATCGTCAACAACGTGAACAACGACCAGGTTGGTACGGTTGTCAAATTCGCCATGGAAAACCCCAGGAAGATCGCTTTCGTGAGCTTCCAGCCGGTTTCGTTTACCGGGCGCGACGAAGACATTACGCCCGAGCGCCGGCATCGCCAGCGCTACACGCTTTCGCACTTGGCGAAGGACGTCAGCCAGCAAGTAGGCAAGATCGAACCGACGCGCGACTGGTTCCCGATTTCCTTCATCAGCACATTCGCGGGTTTCTCCGACCTGGTGCACGGGCCGGAATCGCAATGGGGCGCGCTCTCCTGCGGCTGCCACCCGAACTGCGGCGTAGGCACAGCGCTGATGGTTAACAAGGAAACCAAGGAGTGGGCGCCCGTGCCGCGGTTCATCGACGGCCCGGGGCTGGTGCGGGACGTTACGGCTATCACCGACGCGGCCCGCGGAAAAGGGTTCTCGAACTTCATGATGGCCCTGGCGCTCCTCAAGAACTACAGGCCTTTCCAGGGGCCCAAGGGCTTAACCCTGTATGACCTCTTCAAGAAATTCGACAAAACCTGGGCGCTCACCAAAAAGTCCTCGACGAAGTATGGCCGCACTTCGCCGGACCGCACCTATGAAGACGCCATGAAGCGCCGCCAGACCGATCCGTGGAACTTCCTGTTCATCGCCGGAATGTGGTTCCAGGATTTGTTCAACTACGACTTCCGCCGCACCGAGATGTGCATCATCCCGTACGCCACGCAGCAAGGCGAAATCTCCTTCTGCGCGTACAACACCGGCATCGGCTGGCGCAAGATCATCGAGAACATGCACAAGAACGCGACCGTCGCCGAGTGGTATCGTACTCACGGCAAACATGAAATCTACGCCAAGGGGAAGAAGGTGGACCTCGATTGCTATGAGCACTCGCTCAAGATCGACGCCGAGGACGCTGCTCGCGTGCGCCATCTCGAGCACGACATTCCGCTGACGGCGGCCGAGGAAGACCGCATCCGCCGCAAGAAGGCCTACGAAGAACAGGCCAAGGTCCGCGCGATCTACGAAGAGTTAGTACTGAAGAAGCCTCAGCCGGCCGTGGTGCAAATCGGCACGGTCGGGGACATCGCCAAAGCGGTTCCAGCAAACTTTGCCAACGCACCGGTAACGACCGCTTCCGCGGACGGAAACGGGAATGGCCATGCGAATGGCAACGGCATTGCCAAAACGCCCCAGACGGAAAAGGCAGCCCGAGCCGTTGCTGGCGACTAGCCGCATCCTGCCACCTCCGCAGACTCCAACGGCCCTGGCTTTAGCCAGGGCCGTTGCTTTGGTGTCGTCAAGTCGCCCGTTGTGATGGGACTGCTATAATAAGAACCGATCAGATTGAGGTCTGAAATGCCAATCTATGAATACATTTGTGAGGATTGCCAGACGCATTTCGAGAAGATTGTCCTGAACAAGCAGCAGGAGATCAGCTGCCCGAAATGCGCGAGCAAACGCAATGCCATCCAGCTTTCCGTTTTCAGTGCGGGGAATGGCTCCGCGAACGGAGCATTGGCAAAATCATCCTCCGGATTCTCAGGCGGAGGCGGTGGCTGTTGCGGCGGGGGTTGTGCCTGCCACTGACCTCCGTGAAGCTCCCCCAATTTGTAGCGCAGGGCCGTAGCCCTATGGCTTTTTCGGCGCGGCGAGGTAGCCGATGGAAAAGCCGCGGAACGAACGGTGCTAGCCGAATTCCATCTCGATCCGTCATTCATCATCCCGAGGAACCACCCATGCTGATCAGCCATTCTTCTCTCCTGCTGTTTGTCGCCGGCGCCGCCGTTCTCTTGGTGATTCCCGGTCCGGCGGTAACTTACGTTGTCAGCCGGACGATTGGACACGGGCGTGCCGCTGGTCTGGTTTCCGTCCTGGGCATCGTGGCAGGAACCCTGTGCCACGTCGTTGCCGCTGCCTTGGGAATTTCTGCGGTGCTGGCTTCTTCCGCGCTGGCCTTTCAATTTGTGAAGTATTTGGGAGCGGGCTATCTGATTTATTTGGGAATCAAAACTCTGCGCACCGGGGATCAGCAGTTGCTGGCGGCGCGAGGTGGCGAAACCCGCTTAGCACGAATTTTTGGTCAAGGCTTCCTGGTCAATTTGCTCAATCCCAAAACCGCCCTCTTTTTTCTGGCGTTTTTGCCGCAATTTGTCGATCCGGCGCGCGGTCACGTCACGCTGCAAATCCTGCAGCTGGGGATCCTGTTCGCAGCGATGGGCTGGTGCAGCGATTCGACCTATGCGTTGATTGCGGGGACCGTGGCCGAGAGCATTCGCGGAAGCTTGCGCCTGCGCCGCATCCAGCGTAATGTCTCGGGCGGCGGCCTGATTGCGCTTGGCTTGGCGTCGGCATTTTCCGGAGCAAGATCGAACTAGAAAAGGGAAGGGAGTTCGATGTCCATCAGCAGCCCGGAACAATTCGAAAAGCTGCGTGCGTGCGGGATGATCGTTGGCAAAGCGCTGCGCGCGATGGCCGCGGCGGTACGTCCTGCCATAACAACCGCGGAGCTTTGCGAGATTGGTTCACGCGTGCTCGCAAAACACGGCGCGCGCTCCTCGCCGCCAATGGTTTACGGGTTTCCGGGTGATGTTTGCATCAGTGTAAACGACGTGCATGGTATTCCCGGCGAGCGCGTGCTCCAGCCCGGAGATCTGGTCAAGCTCGATCTCACGGCTGAGAAAGACGGCTACCATACGGATTCGGGAGTGAGCGTCGAGGTGCCGCCGGCAAAAGGCCAAGCGCATGAACTGGCGCGTTGCGCCGAACGCGCGTTCCGGCAGGCGCTCGACGCCGCGCGGTCGGGGAATCGCACGAAAGACATCGGGCGCGCCGTCGAGCGCGAAGTGCGGCGGCGCGGATTTCACGTCATCAAAGAACTTGGCGGCCATGGCATAGGGCGCACGATCCATGAACCGCCGTCGGTGCCCAATTACGCGGATTTTTCCGCACAGCACAAATTGACCGAAGGGCTGGTCATCACCATTGAGCCGATTATTGCCGCGGGCACCGGCCAGGTCTCGCTTGACCAAGACCGCTGGACCTATCGAACCGTCGACGGCAGTCTTTCCGCGCACTACGAGCACACCTTCGTGATTACGCGCGGCCAACCCGTCCTGCTCACTGCCGCGTGAGGTCTGGAAGCAGAACAAATCATCCCTTGGCTTGAAAGCGGGAGGCGCTCATTGCGGCCGGGAATAGTGCTGGATATTCGCGGGCGGGGCGACACAAGGATTGCCGCGTGGGTCCGCGACCGGCGGTTCGGCCACCCATTTCATGGGGATGACGCCAGTCCACGCGGGCGCAACGTAATCGTTACCTTCGTTCACGGCGAAGCCCGTGCGAACCTTGGCGGAAGCCTCGACGAGCGGAACCGCGAGCACCATGGTGCCCTTCAATTCTTGTTCCGTGGGCGGAAGTACCGTGGTCCAACGACCGCGGATCACATATTCAACGAAGTCACGCATGGCGGCGAGCTTCGCGGCTTCTCCTTCGACGATTTCCGCCTTGCCCATCACCATCACGGAGCGGTAATTGACGGAGTGCCCCGTCGCGCTCGGGGCACAGACGATGCCATCGAGCAGGGTGACGTTCAGGCAGAACGGGGCGCCGGTCGCGAGCGTCTTCATTAGCCGACTGGCGGTCGACCCGTGCAAGAACAGTTTGTCACCCACGCGAACGTAATTGGTCGGTACGACAAAGGGCAGGCCGTTGTCGATGAACGCGACTTGGCAAACGAAAGCTTCGTCCAGGATGCTGTAGATCAGCCTGCGATCATAGTTCGCGCGCTCTGGCTTGCGGCGGACCCTGGTTTTTTCCGTTGGCGCAAAGTTGCTTGTTGTTGAGTCGCTCATGCACCGAGACTAACCGGCGCGCGGGCATGGCGGCAAGTGGCAATCCGGATGCCCCCAGCGGTCGACAGGCGACAAATTGACCCCACCTCGCAATGGTGTAGGCTATGGTGCGCCGCTCCTTTTGCCGATCGAGGGACCGAAGCGCACATGGCGAAGCTTACACGCGTTTTCAGAAGCGAGACGTTCCGGTTCTTCAAAGAACTCGGCCACAATAACCGCAAGGCTTGGATGGACGAGAACCGCGAGCGGTATCAGGCCACCGTCGTGGAGCCGTTTCGTCACTTGTTGGAGGAATTGTCGCCCGCCATGTTGGAACTCGACTCACGGTTCGGTGTTTCCGGCCGGACAGGGTCGAATTTTTCGCGCATCAACCGCGATATTCGCTTCGCAAAAGACAAGACGCCTTATAAAACGCAGATGTACCTGAAATTCTCGGTGCCCGCTCCCGGTAACGGAGAAACTGGGCAGCTCTACGTCGGACTCTCTATGAATACGGTTACCGCCGGCTTTCGCATTTATTCTGGAGGAAAACGCAAAGAGTCGGTCCTCGCCACCATTGGCCAAGCACGCGTCCAGGCCAAACCCGGTTGGGTCGCCAAACAGAAAAAGCGTCTGAGCCGGCGCTACGAAAGCTACTGGTACACTA
>QHYH01000091.1:0-154908 GCA_003223215.1 Acidobacteriota bacterium | reverse complement strand
ATTCCGGCTGGCCGGTCGCTCCCGAGAACTGGGACAAGATTTTGGCGTGGATTGTAAGGTGCAAAAGGACTCCCGCCGCCGCGACGCGACCTGCTTTTCCCCGCGATTTGATAAAAGTTTTCCGCGAACTCTACCCGCTCCTGCGCTACACTTCGCTGCCAGATTAGCGGACGGAGACAGCCCATGGATCCCATTCGCCGACGCGCTAGAACGCGAAGGAAATTCCTCAAGATGCTTTTCGCCAGCCCGCTGATCACCGGCTCGAGCATGCTGGCTGGCCCTCTGGCAGAGCTTCTCCGTGCGGAGGCGCCTAAGGAGGAACACTTTTTGGGGTGGCTCGGGAATTTGCAACAGCAAAGCGACTCGGTCATTTCTTCCCCCGACCAAGCCCTCGATGTGATGGATTTTGAGCCCGCGGCGCAAAAAGCAATTCCCCCGGCGCATTGGGGTTATCTCGCTACCGGCGTGGATGACGATGCCACGGTGCGCGCAAACCGGGACGGCTATTCGCATATCCAAATTCGTTCGCGGCGTCTCGTGGACGTCACGAACATCGACATGTCGAGAACCATCTTTGGCGTGAAGTGGGACTCTCCGATCGTGCTTTCGCCCGTGAGCGCACAAAAAGCGTTTCATCCCGATGGCGAGTTGGGGGTGGCTCGTGCGGCCAAAACCAAGGGCCACTTGATGATGCTTTCCACCGTTGCCACCGCTTCCATCGAAGACGCCATTGCCGCGCGTGGCGGGCTGGTGTGGCAGCAGCTTTATCCGACGAATGTTTGGGAAGTCACACGCGCCATTATCAAGCGCGCCGAAGCCGCGGGATCGCCCGCGATCGTCCTGACCGTCGATCTCGAGGACGGCAGCAACCGCGAAACGCTTTTCCGCTCGCAGCGCGTAGACAAGCGCCAATGCGCGACATGCCATAGCGGTGGCTACTCGCCCTTCGCGCAAGGCAAGCCGGGGACCAGCCCCTTGAAAGGAGGCTTCGCCGGTTACGTAGCGCGAAAACCGATGTTCGACGGGCTGGACGTTTCGCAAGTGACGCAGATGTTTCCCCGGGCCGCGGACTGGGAGCTTGTGAAGCGGCTGCGCGATACCGTAACCGTTAAATTCCTGATCAAAGGCATCGTCACGCGCGAAGACGCTCAACTGGCGGTCGAGCACGGCGTGGATGGTTTGATCGTTTCCAATCACGGCGGACGCACGGAAGATACGTTGCGCCCGACCATTGAGAGCCTTCCGGAGGTCGTCGAAGCCGTTGCGGGCAAAGCGCCGGTGATTGTCGACGGCGGTGTGCGCCGTGGCACGGATATTTTTAAAGCGCTGGCACTCGGCGCGACGGCAGTCGGCTTCGGAAGGCCTCACTCCTGGGGACTCGGGGCATTTGGCCAGGCCGGTGTTGAAGCAGTCCTGGAAATCTATCGACGCGAATTGCGCGCCATCATGCGCCAGGCGGGAACGACCTCGCTCGACAAAATTACGCGCGACTCTGTCATCCCGCGCCCGTCCTGACTGCGACGCTTCACGGGGCCCAGAGGCGCAGGCCGATGACATGCCACGAGGAAAGGAATAACGTCACGATGCAGCACGCCATCGAGACGAGCAGGGAATGGATGCGCGCCCATCTGTGAATCTCGCGCTTGGGCACGCTGACGGCCAGGGCGAGGCCCGCGAGCGATAGCAGCAGGAAGGCGATGGTCCCCAGAAAAATCACGAGCGACCAAAAGTTGAATACGCCAATTTCGTTCGTGGCCTTGGTGAACGCAAACACGCTGACTAGCAAACTTAGCACCGCAAAGAGCGGCACCGCCCGCACGCGCACGTGCCCCATGCGCTTTATTTTTCTTATGAATTTCGCAAGGAGCAGCCAGAATCCCCAGACGAGCGCATAGGGCAGCGCGCTGGCCATCACAACCGCCGACGCTACCAGAAGCAACAACCTCGTAAAAAGCCAGATCGGGAAAACTCTTTCGCCGTATGGTTCGCCGTTCTCACCGGAGCGGACATAAATCATCCTTCCGTTGGCGTCGGGAAAAAAAACCGCGGTGGCCTCGGGCTCCTTTTCTCCGCGAAAAAGATTTTTGCCTACGGGCAACAGCGTTTCGTGGCCCTTTCCGAAAAGCGCTGAGCATTCCAGCTTGCCATCGGCCACGCGAGTAAATGTGCCTCCCGTCAATTGCTCCATGAACGCGAACAACTGGTTCCTCGGGGCGCGCGGCGCGTAATAGCCGGAAAATTTCTTGAGCTCTTTTGTCGCGAGGGAAATCACCGGTTGCTGCGGCTTCGGAAAGTCCTTGGACAAAAAATCGATCGCCAGTTGATTCAAATCTTCCAACGCTTTTCCCGAGACCGTGCTGTTCAGCAGGACCACGTAACCCCAGTTCTGCTCCGGCATGTAGCGATAAGAGGAAATGAAGCCGTCGATTCCTCCATCATGTCCGTGGGTGATGACGCCGCCGTCGCTTCTCGTGTAGTTCGCCAGGCCGTACCCGAGGCGAAGGCCGTGCTTTGCGGAAGAAACAGTTTCCGGATATTCCATTCGTGCGATGCTGTCCGGCTTCACCAGCTGGACGTCCCCCGCTTTGCCGCGTCGCAGAAAGAATTGCACGAGCTTGGCCAATTCGCCTGGAGAAGCCTTCATATCGCCGGCCGGGCGCAGGTAGATGTTCTTGTAAGCAACGGCGCGCGGCGGATTGCCTTGGTAGCCTTGCGCGAGCGCGGCGCGATTCGCGTCGGTGAACCGGAAATCGCCGACAGTGATCTCCAGCGGCGCAAGAATCCTTTGCTGGATATACGCGTCGAAGGGCTGGCCGGTGACCTTCTCGATCACGTGGCCCGCGATGCCATAACCGGGATTTGAATAAGCAAATCGCGTGCCCGCCGGCCACCGCACGTTCTCTGGCTCCTGAAAGCGTTTGAAAACATCGAGCAACGGATAATCCGCGCGGTCATGGCGATTGTAGACTTCAGCGAACTCCATGTCGTCGAATCCCGCGCTGTGCTCCAGAAGATTCACAATGCGCACGGGGTTTGTGTTTCCCCAGCGGTTTTTCATGGGGATTTCCGGGGCAACGTCTTGCAACCGTGCGTAGAGGTTGATTCTTCCTTCTTCTTCCAATTTCAGCAGTGCCAGCGCCACAAACGTTTTGCTGATGGAGCCGACGCGAAATTCGGTGTCGCAGGCAATATCCCTGTTCGCGGCCAGGTCCGCTTTGCCAAGACCGCCGCACCATAGCAGCTGCCCGTTCCAAACCAGTGCCACACCCGCTCCGGTTACGTGGTTTTTCTCCACGACCTCTTTCATGGCCTTTTGCAATTCTTCGAGCGTCTTGGGATGCGACAACTCTTCCATTTTCTGTTCTGCTTGCGGAGCCGCAGAAACGAAATGTCCGGAAGCAAAAAAGCAGAAAACCATCGTTGGCAACAAAACCCGCCGCATGAAGTTCTCCTTGGCAGATGTTTTTTCGGTGCCGAGCATTCTATCCGCGAATTCGCATAGCTTCAAAGGATTTGCGCGGCAGAAGCCTTTCGGCAATTGACGCTCGCCGAAGTCTCGCATACGATGCCGCATGTCGCCTTTTGGCCTTTACCGGGGCGAGACGGGGGAGCTTGCGCCACCATGAAGCGGGTCCTCTCCATTCTGGTTTGGCTGGTCGTGGCAGTTGTGGGCGCCGGGGCTCTCGGAGCCATTGCCATCCATCGCGGCGAACCGCTCAACGCGATGTGGTTTGTTATCGCCGCGCTCTGTTGTTATCTCGTGGCCTTCCGGCTGTACTCCGCTTTTGTGGCCGCGAAAGTTTTGGCGCTTGATGACACGCGCGCCACGCCTGCGGAACGTCACGACGACGGCCGCGACTTCGTACCGACCAACAAATGGGTCTTGTTTGGCCACCATTTCGCTGCCATTGCCGGCCCCGGGCCACTGGTCGGTCCTACGCTGGCCGCGCAATTCGGTTATCTCCCCGGCACGCTCTGGCTGATCGCCGGCGCGGCGTTCGGCGGCTGTGTCCAGGATTTTGTGATTCTTTTCTGTTCCATCCGCCGCGACGGGAAATCGCTCGGCCAGATGGCGCGCGAAGAAGTGAGCAAGCGGGGCGGTATCATCGCACAGCTCGCCGTGCTCGCCATCATCATCATTCTTCTCGGCGTCATCGCCCTGGTCGTGGTAAACGCGCTCAGAGCTTCGCCCTGGGCCACCTTTACGATCTCCATGACCCTTCCGATCGCGCTGCTGCTCGGGGTGTACCTGCGATTCCTGCGGCCGGGCAGGGTTGTGGAGGCCTCGGTCATTGGCTTCGCCTTGGTGCTATTTGCCGTCTTTGCCGGGCGATGGGTAGCGGAGGCTCCGTCCTGGTCGCACGTGTTTACGCTTAGCGGCGTACCGCTCGCGCTGGCGCTGATTGTCTACGGTTATATAGCTTCGGTGCTGCCTGTCTGGCTGTTACTTGCGCCTCGCGATTACTTGATCTCGTTCATCAAGGCGGGCGCCATCTTTTCCCTTGCCGCTGGTATCTTGCTGGTGCGCCCGCAAGTATTGATGCCGCCCCTCACTCGCTTCATCGATGGAACCGGGCCAGTCTTTGCCGGAAAGATTTTCCCGTTCTGCTTCATCACCATTGCTTGCGGCGCCATCAGCGGATTTCATTCGCTGATTTCCTCGGGCACCACCCCGAAAATGATTCTCCGGGAAGGGCAGGCGCGCTTTATCGGCTATGGTGCCATGATGCTGGAATCGTTTGTCGGTATCATGGCCATGGTCGCGGCTTGCGCGATGACCCCGGGTGTCTATTTCGCGATCAACAGCCCCGCGGGAATCGTCGGCCATACGGCGGAAGCGGCTGCGGCCACCATCAACGGCTGGGGCTACCCCCTCGATGCCCAAACGATGACGCATTTGGCGCGCGACGTCGGCGAACAGACTCTCCTGAATCGCACAGGCGGGGCGCCGTCGCTGGCGGTAGGCATGGCGCAAATTTTCTCAAGCACCATTGGCGGCGGGCGCCTGCTCGGCATCTGGTATCACTTCGCCATCATGTTTGAAGCGCTTTTCGTGCTCACGGTGCTGGATGCGGGCACGCGCGTCGGGCGCTTCATGATCCATGAAATGGGCGGGCGCATCTGGAAACCGCTCGCGCGCACCAGCTGGCTGCCCGCCGTTCTGCTTTGTAGCGCCGTCATTGTGGGAGCCTGGGGCTATTTCCTCTATCAAGGCGTGATTGATCCCCTAGGGGGAATCAATTCCCTGTGGCCCCTTTTCGGCATTTCCAATCAGTTGCTTGCCGCGGTGGCGCTTGTGGTGGCCACCACGATTCTGATGAAGATGGGGCGCCTGCGGTGGATTTGGGTGACCATGATTCCGATGGCGGCTCTGATTATCATCACCATGACCGCCAGCTATCAAAAAATCTTCAGTCCGAACCCGCGCATCGGATTTCTCTCCGGTGCAAACGAGTTGGCGGCCGAGATTTCGAGTGGCGCGGTGGCTGCGGCAAGAGTGGCGGAGACCCATCGGCTCATGTTCAATCTGCGCCTCGATGCCGCGGTTACCTCGGTTCTGGCTCTGATGATTTTGCTTCTCATCATCGAAGCGGTGGTGCAGTGGTATGGAATTCTCAGCCGCCGCGAAGCGCTGCTGCACGAGTCCCCCTACGTCCGAACCCGCTGGGCGAAGGATTTTTCCGGCGCCGGTCGCGACTTGGTAGTCGGCGAAGCTATTGGAGACGATTGATGCGCAAGGCCGCAAAACGCACGAAACGTTTCCTTCGTCGTTTCTGGCGCGGCCTGCGCGAATGGTGCGGCGACGCTGCTTACGAGAGCTACTTGCGGTCGCCAGGCGCTCGTTGCGGGTCTTGCCGCCTGCTGAGCCGGGCGGAGTTTTACGTCGAGCAGCTCAATCGCCGCTATTCTCGGCCCAACCGTTGCTGCTGAAATTCTCCGCCTTCACTTCGGCTTTGGCTGCGGAAGGTTCGCTGGCTTAGATTTCTTCTTCGTCGTCCCCGTGAGGTTTCAGGATAGTTATTTTGTGCGTGATTCGGATGCTGTTGTTTCGGATTCTTGAAAGGATGGCTCTGCGCGTTTCCGCGGGCAGCATCTCCGGGGTAAATACTCCGGCAAGCTCGCGCGGGAAGAATTTGATGAACAGCGCCGCCATGTGCGCCGTGGCGTATGCCACCGGTGTTGTGAATCGTCCTTGCTGGCGAATCTGATAAAGCGTCGGAAACGCGCAATCGCTGCGTACCATCAAGTATTCGTCCGTAGCTTTGCCGTGATTCTCTCCCTTGACCAGCACCGCTGCCGCGAACCGCGCGTTCTGCAGAATCCCCTGCCGAATCAGCTTGGCGATTCGTTTTGGGGAAAAGGTCTGGGGAAAGCGGTGCCGCGCCATTCCCCTGGACTTCGATAATTTTCCTTGCTTGTGCCAGCGGCGCAGCCGGTCAATCTCATTCCCGCCGATTTTCACCTCCAAATCGCGCATGGGAATAAAGTATGGCAAGGTGGCCACTTCATCTTGCGCCGCCAGCACCACGCGGACCGTGCTAATGGGCTCGGGAAACCGGAATTTCTCAACTTCCGAAAACCGCTTGCCCAACTGAAATTTCCCTCCGCGGTATATGCGCGGGTGCGAGACGGCTTCGTCGAACGACACTTCAGGCGACCACTGGGAGATGGGATCTTCGCTCTCGCTGCTTTCATAAAGCCGGATATGCACGGAGTGCACTTCATCCAGCATGTCGGCAGCGCGCTTCACGAGCAGGTTCGTCAATCCCGGTGCCACCCCGGAATTGATTAAAGCCACGCGCTTCTTTTCTTGAAACCTCTTCGTGTAGCGGAACTGCTCGGCTTTGAAGGGGTTCCTCGTCAGATGAGAACTGAGGTCCATGTAGTGGGAGCGCATCCGGAGGGCCGCCCGCAGCACGATTTCATTGAATACCGAGGCAGAGGCGTTGACGATGAGCTGGCAGGGCTTCGCCGCTTTCACAATGCCCCGCAGGTTTCGCGCATTCACCTCCGTGACCGGGATCGTGCTGGTTCTGCCCAAGAAGCGCCGCGCCCGCTCAGGATCGCGGTCCCCACACCAGACCGTATGCCCTTGGCGCTCCAGCAATTGGGCGAGAAGCGAGCCGGTCGCCCCGGCCCCTAAGATGAAGATCCGCATGGCGTGCGCAAAACTCTATCACAATCAACATTCCTCTTAGCCCGCGCTCCCGGGCGATGGCGGGCAATCGGGCCATGCGGGCCATGCGACTTGGATTTGCACCCCCGGCTGGAGAGGCGTACACTCTGGATGTAACTCCGATCCCTGCAGCCTAAGGGGGGAAACAACCTACGGCGGCAGGGGCGATGTTCCGCGCAACGGGAAGGAACTCAGGGTTCGGGCGGAAACGCCTGCGCCTCCCGCGATTGGAAAGGAGCGCCTTCGCCGGAAATGTGCATTTCCGGCCTGTTCCCCGATTCCAATCTGCGAATCGGGGTTTTTCTTTTGGTACGGTTGAGCATGATCCTCCACGACAGTTTTGGCCGCCAGATCACCGACCTACGTATTTCGGTCACCGACCGCTGCAACTTCCGCTGTGTCTATTGCCGCTCTGCCGATCCGGAAAATTATCGCGACCACGACGAGATTCTTTCCTGGCCTGAGCTTGACCGGCTGGCCAAGATCTTCCTAGGTCTGGGCATTCGCAAGATTCGCGTCACCGGTGGCGAACCGCTCGTTCGCGATGGCGTGGAGGACTATGTCTCCCGGCTCCAGGCCCTCGGCTTTCCCGATCTCTCCATGACCACCAATGGCCACCTCCTTGCCGAGCGGTGTGACCGCCTCCTCGCCGCAGGTTTGCGCCGCATCAACATCAGCCTTGATTCGCTTGACCCCGCCAAATTCGAGCGCATCACCCGCACCAAATCGTTTTCCAAAGTGATGGACGGCATCGACGCTGTGCAAAACTCGCGGATCGCTCCCGCCAAAGTGAACGCGGTTCTTGTTCGCGGGCTGAACGACGATGAAATCGAGGCGTTCGCCCAATTCTCTCGCGACCGCGGGGTCATCATGCGCTTCATCGAATTCATGCCCCTTGACGCCGATCGCCACTGGTCGCGCCAACTCGTCGTTCCTGCCCGAGAGGTGTACAGCCGCATCCACGAGCGCTGGCACCTGGTTCAGATTCCCCACGAGCGCAGCGAAACCGCTCGCAAATACCGCTTTGCCGATGGCGCGCCCGGCGAAATCGGCCTCATCGCCTCGGTCACAGAGCCCTTCTGTGGCTTTTGTTCGCGAATCCGGGTCACGCCCGACGGCAAGCTCCGCACCTGCCTGTTCAGTAGGGAAGATCATGACCTCCGCTCGCTCCTTCGCGAAGGCGCCTCCGACGACGACCTCGTCGCCTATATCCGCTCGGTCGTCAACGAAAAAGAGGAAGGCCACCGCATTAACGAGCCCGGTTTCGTGCCTCCCTCGCGTACGATGGTCTTTATCGGAGGCTAGTTGGACAATCCACCGTCGTATGAGAAAATGGGGTTGTAGGGGCCAGGGACCGCAAAGAAACCGCCTGGAAGTAAAAATTACACGAGTCATGAGCGACTTCATTTCCATTTCGGCCTCTAGCGCCACTCTTTCCGGCCGCCCCCCGGCCGCCGTTCACGCGCCGGAAATCGAGCCAGGAGTCGGGTGCGATTTCGATTCCTACCTGTTGGTTCCGGATAACACGCTGGACGACCGAATTGCCGCCGCCAAGGCCCGCCTGGGCGAGGACGTGGTCATTCTCGGCCACCATTACCAGCGTGACGAGGTCATAAAATTCGCCGATTTTCGCGGCGATTCCCTCAAACTCTCGTTTCAGGCTTGGGAAACCTACTCCCGCTATATCGTTTTCTGCGGCGTCCACTTCATGGCCGAAAGCGCAGACATCCTGCGGCGGGAACATCAGATCGTGATGCTACCCGATCTCAACGCCGGCTGTTCCCTGGCGGACATGGCCGACATCGGACAAGTAGAAGCTTGCTGGAGTGACCTTGCCTCCGTGGTGAATCCGAGCAACGTGGTTCCTGTCAGTTACATGAACACTACGGCGGCCATTAAGGCCTTCACGGGCGAACACCGCGGCGCGATTTGCACCAGCTCCAACGCCGCGGAGGTTCTGGAGTGGGCTTTCGAGCCAGGCGAAAAGGTTCTTTTCCTCCCCGATGAGCATCTTGGGCGCAATACCGGGTATGGCATGGGCATCCCCCTCGATGAGATGATCGTGTGGGATCCGCACCAGGAACTCGGAGGAAACAGACCGGAAGCGCTTCGCAAGGCCCGGATCATTCTTTGGAAGGGCTATTGCTCTGTGCACCAGCGGTTTACGCCGGAGCAAGTTGCCCGCGTCCGTCGCGAGCATCCTGGCATGCGTGTTATCGTTCACCCCGAGTGCCGTTTTGAAGTCGCCCAGGCCGCCTGCCAGATCGGTTCGACCGAGGGCATCATCAAAGCGATCGAGTCGGCTCCCGCTGGTTCGGAATGGGCTGTCGGCACGGAAGTCCACCTGGTCAACCGCCTGCGGAAGGCGTTCCAAGACCGGAAGGTCATTTCGCTTGACCCGAGCGTCTGTGTCTGCACCACCATGTTCCGCATCACCCCCCAGCACCTCCTCTGGGCTCTTGAAAACCTTGGATCCGGTAATGTGGTCAACCGTATTTCGGTCGACGAGCGCACGCGCTACTATGCCAGGCTGGCACTGGACAGGATGCTCGAATTGCAGTAGGGGCACAGCAGCGAAAATTGCGGTCTGTTTCTGCTTGCAAACGGAGTGACTCTAGAACAGACTTTGCTTGGATTGCTTTAGCTAGCAAGAACCGGTTGAAACGAACCAATGGCCGACGAAGATCCAGAGCAGGACGAAGCTCCCGAGCCGCCGCAGCGGCTTTTCACGCTCACGGAAGCCGAACGTGTGCGCAAAGACCTTGAACCGTTTCTCATCGAAGCCATCGACTGCCGCAAGAAGCTATCCGGCCTGGAAAATGATCTCTCCGCGGTTTCCGCCCGCATCATGATGATGGGCGGCGTGATTGTTCCTTACGAAAAACTGTCCCGGCTGCGCGTCGAGCACACGCATCTGGCCGAAACGCTGCGGTCCACGCTCCAGCGCATCCTCGAAACCGGCTGCATCGTCAAGGATCTGGACGTGGGACTCCTGGACTTTCCCGCGATCATCGACAATCAGGATGTGTATCTCTGCTGGAAACTCGGTGAGGACCGCATCCGTTTCTATCATCGCCAGGACGAAGGCATTGCCGGCCGCAAGCCTCTCGATCCGCGCGACCTCGGCCCGGGCGACAAAGTCCAGTAGTGGCCCACCGCCCGCAGACATAAACTGTGAACCATCTTGACTGACCACTCTACGAACCGCCTGAAAGACTCCGCCAGTCCGTACTTGCGTTCTGCTTCTCACCAGCCCATTGACTGGCATGAATGGGGCGAGACCGCGTTCGAACGGGCAAAATCGGAGGACAAGCCTATCCTTCTCGATATCGGCGCGGTGTGGTGCCACTGGTGTCACGTCATCGACCGCGAGAGCTACGAAAACGCCGAAATCGCCAAAATCATCAACGAACACTTTGTGCCCGTCAAAGTCGACCGCGACGAACGCCCCGATGTGGACTCGCGCTATCAATCCGCCATCAGCGCCATTTCCGGGCAAGGCGGCTGGCCTCTCACCGGCTTTCTGCTTCCCGACGGCAAACCTTTTTTCGGGGGGACCTATTTTCCGCCCGAAGACCAGATGGGCCGCCCCGGCTTTCGCCGCGTGCTCCTCGCTGTTGCGGAGTCCTATCGCAACCGCCGAGCCGAGCTTGAACGCGCCGCGAATTCGCTTTCCGAAGCCGTGACGCAGGCCGAGGGCTTCGCCGGTGCTCGCGCGGAATTTGACCTCGGTGCGGTCGACGCGCAAATCCAATCCATCACACAGCTTTTCGACAGCAGAAATGGCGGCTTCGGCCGGGCGCCGAAGTTCCCCCACGCTTCGGCCATCGATCTCCTCCTCGAACGCTACCAGCAGACCAAAGAAAACAGTCTCCTCGCCATGGTCGAAGCTACCTTGGAGAAAATGGCTCGAGGCGGCGTCTGCGACCAACTTGCGGGCGGCTTCCACCGTTACTCGGTTGACGAACGCTGGCTCGTCCCCCACTTCGAAAAAATGTCGTACGACAACTCCGAGCTGCTTCGGAATTACCTCCATGCTTGGCAGGTCACGCAGAATTCATTGCTTCGCGAAAAAGCAGAGAGCATCATCGGCTGGGTCAACGAAGTTCTTTCGGATCGGGAAAACGGCGGCTTTTATGCCAGCCAGGATGCCGATTACTCGCTCGACGATGACGGGGACTATTTCACTTGGACCCTGGATGAGGTTCGCGCGGTTTTGACTCCTGAAGAGTCACGCGTCATTGAACTCTATTACGATGTCGAGACGCACGGCGAGATGCATCACAATCCTGCCAAGAATGTCCTATGGGTCGCACGCGGCTTTCACGAAATAGGGCAGATCCTCGAGCGCGATCCGGACGATATTCGAACGATCAAGCTGCGAGCGGAAAAAAAGATGCTGGAGGCCCGATTGAGGCGGCCTACGCCGTTCGTCGATAAAACCCGGTACGTGGCTTGGAACGCCATGTTCGTCTCTGCGTTTCTGGAAGCATCCCATTCCCTGAATATCCCCTCGATTGAGGAGCAGTGCCGCGCGTTTGCTTTAAAGACGATCGATTGCATGCTCGGTGAAGCTTGGAGTGAGGAGCGAGGGTTTGCTCATCGGATCGGCGGGCCCGCGCTCGAAGGCTCCCTCGACGATCAGGTTTTCAGCGTTCTCGCCTTGCTCGACGCCTACGAAGCGAGCCTCGATTCGCGCTACTTCGCCGCGGCGCAGAAAACCATGGACCTCACTGTTGCCCGCTACGGCGATGGCGACAATGGCGGCTTCTTCGATCGCCCGAGTGACGCTGCGCCCATGGGCGGACTCGAGGTGCGCCGCAAGCCCTTTCAGGATTCGCCCACGCCGGGGGCGAATTCCGTTGCCGCCATCGCACTGATTCGACTGCATGCTTTCACCGGCGAACAGCGGTACCGCGATTTCGCACAAAAAACGCTCGAAGCCTTCGCCGGGGTCGCTCCGCAGTATGGCCTGTTTGCTGCCACGTACGGTCTTGCGGCCACGCTCTTTATGCGTCCTCCGATTCAGGTCGTTGTCACTGGCAATTCGAATGACCCCGCCGCTCAGGCCCTAGAAGCCGCTGCTCATCGCGTCTACCGTTTCGGCAAATCCGTCTTGCGCTTTATGCCTGGCACCGCGCCCGCCGCTCTTGCCGGTGCCCTCAAAGAAACGCTTCCTCATCTTCCCGCCGACAAGCCCATCGCCGTCGTCTGCTCCGGCCAAACGTGTGTCCCGCCCACGAGCGATCCTGCCCGGCTCACCGCCTATCTCGAAGACGGCGCCGTGGGCGTTGTGGCATTCTAGGCTCGCCCGGGAGGAAGAGTGCGATGCCGGAGCGCCGCTCCCTCCATTCGGCGGTTCCGGACAGCAATCATAAACACGCGACTGGCTGGCTCCTCGCCAGTCACCGTCCCCTTTCATTTCTTTGGCCTGGACTCCGGCGGCACCAAGCCGTTTACGCGGTAATACACGACCAGTTGCCCGTAGTGCTCGCCGGAATGCTCGATGAGTTCGTAGGCCAAATCCCCCAGCCGCACATGCCGGTTCCCATACGGGTCGACGATGGTTTCCGACATTCCGGCATCCCCCTTCGCTTTGATCGCGGCAGCGCCATCGGCGAACGACTTTTTCACATACGCCACGACTTCCGATTTGGTTTTGAGCTTGTTCTTCGAAGGATCTTCTTCGGTGGGCATCTTCTGGCCCATCGCGGGATTAGTGAAGAAATAGGTTGAGTCGGAGGCGTGCAGCAATTGTTCCCGGAAGCTGCGCTGCTCCGGCTTCGGTTTGTACTCGTATTTATCTTCTGGGAAATCCTCGGCCATAGCGATTAATTTGCGCCCGATGTCGTTCCACTGATCGACAACCGCCTGTGACGGGCTGGCCGCCGGCTTTGGCGGCTCCTTCTTCGCCGCCTCCTGCGCGACCGCCGGGAGCACCGCTATCCCCACCGCCAATGCCGCTCCGCATAACGTCGTCCACTTTGTCATGGCTTTGTTTCCTCCGTTTCCTCCGCCCTTGGACCCGCTTGGACAGGGCACCCCCTTTCAGACGCACCGCCCTCGGGAAGAGTTTCCCCTTCGGCCAGCAAGACACCCTGTCCTTTGGCGCGGTTTAATCTTACGCGGTAGTCTCCACCGGGTCATTCGAATTCCCCCGAAGCCACATGTTAAAATTGTGCTTTGCAGACTGGGGGCATCATCACTGTGGACTGGCACTACTTATTTTTGCGCGCGGGGATCGGCCTGAGCCTATGCGCGCTGCTCTACCTGTCGCAGCGTTTCTGGTACCGCTCCCTCTGGCGGGTCACCGAGCACTGGGGCCGCTTATGGCTGCGTCGCGCGCCGCGGCTGGCCTATGTTCTTCTGCTGGTTCTCATGGTTTTCACGCTGGTTCGCGTGGTGATTATGGGTCATGCCAGCCTTACTCGCCGGACTTCCTGGATAACCGTGCTTACCGGCCTTTGGTTCTTCAGCGCGCTGTTTGCCTATCTGTCGGTTAAGACGGTTCACGGATTGGAGCGCATTTGGCGCTGGTCTCATCTAGCCGCCCTCAACCGGATGCCATCTTCATCCGACACCGCGCAACCCGGCACCCCTTCCGAATCCTCGGAAACGGTTCCCGACCCTGGCCGTAGGTACTTTTTCCGGGCCGCTACCGCCGCCGCGGGGGCCGCTCCTTTCCTCACGGCAATGTACGGTTTTGCTGCCGAACGCCTGAATTATCAGGTGCGCCGTGTCGAGATCCCCATACCGAACCTGCCGCCGGCCCTCGACGGCATGAAGATTGTTCAACTGAGCGACATTCACCTGAGCAGTTATATGTCCCGCGCCCAAGTCCGCCGCGCCGTGGATATGGCCAGTGATCTCGGAGCCGATCTTGCCGTGGTTACCGGCGACCTGATCACGGGCGCGGGCGATTCGATTGCCGATTGCATTGATCAAATTCGCCATCTTTACGCGCCGCTGGGCATTTGGGGTTGCAATGGGAATCATGAGATCTACGCGCATGCGGAAGATCAGGCTTACTACCTCTATGCGCAAGCGGGGATGAAGCTGCTCCGCCATTCGAATGCGCAAATTGCGTTTAAGGGCGAGCAGCTCAATCTGATTGGCGTGGATTACCAGCGGGAATACAACGGGCGCGGGCAAAAGCAGCACATGCTCGCCGATGTCGAGCCGCTGGTACGCCGCGACATGCCCAATATTCTCCTCTCGCACAACCCGAATTCCTTCAATCGCGCCGCAGAACTGGGGATCGAGCTTTCTCTTGCCGGTCACACGCACGGCGGCCAGATTCAGGTGGAAATCCTTGATCACCGCTTGAGCCCCGCGCGCTTTATCAGCGATTACATTGCCGGCCTCTATCAGCGCCCGATGTTCGCGCCCGCGCCGTATGAACGTGCGGGCTCGGTCGTTTCCACACAGCGGAAATTTACACCACAACCCGGGGCCATGGCGAGTATCTACGTAAATCGCGGCTTGGGTACGGTCGGCGCTCCCGTGCGGCTGGGGGTTCCGCCCGAAATCAGCCTGCTCGTACTTCGCCGCGTCGTCTGACCGTTTTGTCTCCAATCCGGGCCCCCTCAAGGTTCTCTGTTTGGTTTGAGACTCCCCACGCCTTAAAGGCGGGGGATTCTACGATGTTTCCTGCTGCAGGAGGCACATGCTTGAGTTCGCACCCAAGTCTTACTGTGCCTCCACAGGCGGATACCGAGCGTCCCTCGGCTAAGATTCGCAAACCCTCGACAAAGATATTGACGACAGCGTTTTCGTCCCGCTTGGTGTTGCGTGCTGCAATAGGGGCACTTCCAACGGTCTTGGAGTTTGCGTTCTGCGTTCTTCTGATGGCAAATGCAGCACAACTTCGATGACCTGCCGTTAAAGAAATGAAATGTCCTCGCGTTGCTATCCACGGAAACGTATTGGGTTGCCCCGAAACGGCAGATGCCAACACGTTCTGCTGTCTCATTCTTGTCGCGTGCGCGAGTTCCGCTTCCTTTGTGTCCTTTTGTATCTTTGCCAAGTGCGAATGCTACAATCGCTTCACGTTTGAGCGCAGCAATGCCGGCTCAGGAACAAAATTATTGGCTCGAAACGATAAACGCACCATCGGTCGAAGCGGCGCCGGATCTGCCTGAAAATGTCGACGTCGCGATTGTTGGCGGAGGTTTCTGCGGGCTTTCCGCGGCGCGCGCTCTGGCCAAACGTGGTGTGCGCGCTGCCGTACTCGAGGCGGAAACTTTCGGTTGGGGCGCGAGCTGCCGCAACGGGGGTATGGTCCTGACCGGAATGAAACTGCCGGTACCCAAGCTAATCAAGCGCTATGGCCGTCCTACCGTGCGCAAAATGTATGCCGCGTCGATCGAGGCCGTTGACCTTGTGGAACAAATCGTTCGCGAGGAGAACATCGAGTGCAATTTCTCGCGCTGCGGTCACCTGGAAGTTGCATGCAAGCCATCGCACTTCAACGGCTTCGAAGAATCCGCCGCGCTCATCGAGCGCGAATTCCGTCACCAATTACGCATCGTTCCCCAAGGCCACCTGCGCAGCGAAATCGGCTCGCACATTTATTTCGGCGGCATGGTGGACGAAACCAGCGCGGGGGTGAATCCCGCGCGCTATGTCACCGGGCTGGCGCATGCCGCCGAGCGTGCCGGAGCCTGGCTGCACGATCACACGCGCGTAGAAGAAATCACCGCCGAATCCCAGAACGGCGCACGCAAATTCCGTGTGCGCACTTCCCGGGGCAGCATCGCCGCGCGCGAAGTGATTCTCGCCAGCGGCGCCTACACCACAGAGACTACTCCCGCCCTTCGAAAAAAAATCATCCCCATCGGTTCGTACATCATCGCCACGGAAGTGCTGCCCGCCGATTTGGCGCACGAACTCAGCCCGCGCAACCGCATGATCTACGACTCGAAACATTTTCTCTATTACTACCGACTGACTCCGGACAATCGCATGCTCTTCGGCGGGCGGGCGGCGTTTTTCCCGGCAACCGAAAGCACCGTGCGGCAGAGCGCGGAAATTCTTCGCCGCGGCATGATCACGGTATATCCGCAACTGTGCGATACAAAGATCGAATATGGGTGGGGCGGAACGCTGGACTTCACCCTCGATGTGATGCCGCACGCCGGAAAAATGGACGAAATGTATTTCGCGGTGGGATTTGCCGGCCACGGCGTCGCCGCCGCCACTTGGTTCGGTACGAAGCTCGCTGAAATGATCTCCGGAAATATCAACAGCATCCCGTTCGCCGAGCTTCCGTTTCCCGCCGCACCGATTGGGCTGCGAAGCGGCCGGACCTGGGCGCTGCCGCTTGCTGGGCTGTGGTACCGGATTCTCGATTTCTTCACGTAGTGCTCGGGCTCACCACATTCCTTGCCGGTCGGAACTTGCGAATCACGAAATACATCGGAAGCGCGAGCAGCACGGGCACTGGTCCCCACTTCCGTGCAAAGGGATCGCTGCCGACCAAAGCGACGACACTCATCGCCAGCGGAGCACCCACCACGTAGAAAAGGCCGGCCCGGCTCCACGGGATGCGAAATGGCCGAGGTATATCGCGCTTCGTGTTGCGCAAACGCCCGGACGAAAGCACGGTCAGAATCGTCACGCCGATGCGCAGCCAGACGTACACCGTCAACAGTTGCACCATCGTTTTTTGCGCAAGCAAGACGTAGACAATCGAGGATGCGATGATGGCGACCCACGGCGTGCCGTAGCGCGGGTGCCGCGCCGAGAACATCGGGGGAAGGTAACCATCCTCCGCCATGGTCTAGGGCATGCGCGTGCTCGTTAGCACCGTGGCGTTCAACAAAGAAACGTTGCCGATCATCGCCGCGATCGTGATGGGAATGGCCAGCCAGGGGCCGCCAAGGAGTTGCGCGGCGTTTGAAAAATAGCCGGTATGCCATTTCTGCCAATCTCCGAGGGCGGCGAGCGAAAAAAGTGTCGGAAGAAAATAGGTAGCGATCGAAAGCGGCACAACAATCGCCAGTGCCCGCGGATGGTCTTCTGCGGCTCTTCCACTTTCTTCGGCAACGCTTGAAAGTTGCTCGTACCCGGAGTAAAGCCACAAGCCGAGCGCCAGCCCTGCGCCAAAAACCTGAAACCTCGGCGCGTGCGGAGGGACCAGTGGCGAAAACGGGTTGTGGTGCCACTTCAGCGCAGCGGCGACGCACAAAGCACCCACGACCAGCAGCACGAAGACCTCTAGTATGGTTGAGACCACTCCCACCATGTGGATCCCACGCACATTCACGTAACAAATCACCGCGACCAGAGTGCAAGCGATGGCGTAATGGATCCCTGCGCCAACCGAGGTGAAATAAATGGAAATAAAGTCGCTGAGATAATCGGCAAAAAGTACCGCGTAGGCGGCGGCCAGCACGAACGATGCGCTCCAATTCCACCAGCCCGCAAGGAATCCCCAGAAGTCGCCGAATCCTGCGCGCACCCAGCGGTAGAACCCGCCCTCGACAGGAATCGCGGTAGTCAACTCGGCCGTCACCAGCGACACCGGGACGCACCAGAACAGCGGAATAAATAGTTCGTAGAGCAGCGTCAGTCCCGGGCCGCTGGTGGTAACCATGTCTTCGAGACCGAACGGCCCGCCGGTGGCATAGGCGTACATCACGAAGACAAAAGGGAGCAGGCTGACCTTGCGCAAAGCTGGCCAGGCGCCGCATTGCGCCCGGGAACTCGGGGAGACAGACCCGCGATCTTGGCTCGATGGGCGGGGAATGTTGGTTGCCCCGCTTTCTCGAAGAAGTTTACAGGCGCGGCGGGATCGTTCACAGCGGAAAGACAGCTCCCCTGCTAGAATCGATAACGCAGCCAATGCCGTTTATTTGCTCGGTTGCTCCGCTCATGAACTTTTCTTGGGTTCACCTCTTTCGCGACCAAGGAAAGTTGAGTTGGCAGGTTCCTGCGACTTGTAATCAATTGCCCGATGGCTGACCAGCCTGCATTTCTTACATTCTCGAAAGAAACGAGGAGCCGGAGCGTTGATGTCTCTTACCGTTTTCGATTTTCTATTTCGATTTAAGCTTGCCGACAATTGGTGGTTTGTGCTCAGCAGTCTCGGAAGGAGGGCGCAATGAGTCGAAACTCATTCATGATCTTGCATGAATTGCCAGCCGAAGCGCCCCTTGATGCACAGGTTTCCTTGCGTCACCGAGTGGTCGATCGGCGAACTGACTTTCACAATTTGGCCATTCTGTGCGTGTACCGTCACTCCGCAACCCACCCCGCAATACGGACAAATGGTTTCCGTGCGCGTTTGGCGCGATTCGTCCCACGTTCCCGCGGCACGCATCTCGTATTCGATTTTGCCCATGAGCGCGCCGGTGGGGCATACGCCGATGCAGTTCCCGCAATACACGCACGCTGAGTTAGTCAGCGGAATTTCAAATTCCGTGGCAATGTGCGCGTGGAATCCGCGTCCCGCGACGCCAATGGCGAACGTGTTCTGCGCGTCCACGCCGCACGCTTCCACGCATTTGTAGCAGAGGATGCATTTCGAGTAGTCGCGCACGTAGAGTTCGTTGTCGATTTTTGGCGGCTGCGCCACGGTGGCGGCCCGCGGCCCGAACTTCTCTGCGCGGGCCTTGTAGCGTTTCATGTACGCCCGGAGTTGCGGAGCGGTCGAAACATCGACCGACGAGGCGAGAAATTCCAGCACCACGCGCCGGCTCAGACGCACGCGCTCGGAATCGGTGCGAATCACCATGCCCGCTTCCACTTTGCGCGAGCAGGCGGGCACCAGCGTCCGCGAGCCCTCTAGCTCCACAACGCAGACGCGGCAAACGTTTACCGGAGTCAGCGTTTCGAGAAAGCAAAGCGTCGGTGTCTCGATGCCCAGCTTTTTTGTCGCGTCCAGTATCGTCGCGCCTTCGCAAACTTTCACCCGTTTTCCATCGATGGTGATTTCGAGTTCGTCCCGCGCCGCAGCGGCAGGAATTTCCGGAGCGGGCGCACGGGGTACCGGAATCAACGGCGAGGGTGCTTGAAGTTGCTCGCTCACGAGAAAAGACTCCATCGATCCATCGCCGAAAGGATCGCGCCGGAAGCCGTCTGCCCCAAGCCACAAATCGAAGCGTCGCGCATTGCCTGTGCCATCTCTTTCAGCAGGGCGCTTTCCTGTTCGTTCGAACCGAGCGGCTTGCGCTGTGCTAGGCGGTGCAACGCTTCTTCTTGGCGCATCGTGCCAACGCGGCATGGCACGCATTGGCCGCACGTCTCGCTGCGGAAAAATGCCGCGATGCGCAGAAGGATTTGCTTCAAGTCTACCGAATCGTCAAAGAGCAGCACCACGCCGGAGCCAAGTGTCGCGCCGATCGCGCGCGTGCCTTCGAACGTCAGCGGCGTGTCCAGTTCCTTCGGGGAAACAAAACTGCCCGCGGCGCCGCCGAGCAGGACCGCTTGCAGCCGTCCCGTTCCACCGACACCGCCCGCCACTTCAATGACGTCTCGAATGGTCGGGCCAAACGGGACTTCATACACACCTGGCCGAACTACGTGCCCGGAAAGGCAGAACAGCCGGTAGCCGGACGAATTTGCCGTGCCGATGCGCGAGTAGGCCGCACCGCCGTTCAAAATGATCTCCAGGACGTTGACCAGCGTCTCGACGTTGTTGACGACGCTTGGCTCGTGGAACAATCCGCTCTGTGTGGGAAACGGCGGCTTGTTGCGTGGCTCGCCGCGATAGCCCTCAATCGAATTGAACAACGCGGTTTCTTCGCCGCAAATGTACGCGCCTGCCCCGCGGCGAATTGCAATGTCAAACGAAAATCCGCGGCCCAAAATACTGCTTCCCAAAAAGCTCTGCGCGCGCGCCGCATGAATCGCCTTCTCCAGTTGTCTTGCGGCGAAGGGATATTCTCCGCGAATATAGATGTAGCCCTTTGTCGCGCCGACCGCGAATGCCGCTATGGTCATGCCTTCGAGAATGGCGAAAGGGTCCCCTTCCATCAGGATGCGGTCCTTGAAGGTGCCGGGCTCGGACTCGTCCGCGTTGCAAATCACGTAGTGCGGGCGGTGCAAATTGCGCTGGGCGTGAACGGCTTGCCATTTTTTCCCGGCAGGGAAAGCCGCACCGCCGCGGCCAAGCAGTTTCGAATCGATAACCTCGCGAATAACGCGCTCCGCACCGAAGTCCAAGGCTTTCTTCAACGCCTCGTAACCGCCCAAGCGGCGGTAATCATCGACGCTCGCCGGATCCGCTTGACCTAGGCGGCCTAACAGCCGCAGTTGCGATTGTCCGGCTTGCGGAACGGAAACCTTCGAGTCGAGCCTGTCGATTTCCGCAGTAAGCCTTCCGAGGGCGGCCTCCGCGACCACGCTCGAGATGCTGTCCGCCTTCGCGGGAGCGACTATCCGTTCCCGTGGCGTTTCTCCTGCCGCGGTGATCAGCGCGGCAGGCGCGCGCTCGCAAAGACCCAGGCACGAGCTGCGCTGCCAAAGGGCTTTTCCGTCCACGCAGGGCGAACCTGCTGGTCCAAGTTTGCGCTCGAGATCGCCACAGAGTGCTCCGGCGCCGCGCGTCATGCAGGCAATGTCGTCGCACACATGCGCGACGACTGGCGGCCGAGGCGTAAGCGAAAACAGCTCATAAAATGACGCGACGCCATGCGCTTCGGCAGGCGGCACGCCCAGTTGCAAGGAGGCGTAATTCAGCGCGCCTGGGCTGATCCAGCCCAGGCGTTCCTGAATCGCCTGCAGCACGGGAAGAAGCAGGTGGCGTTTCGAACGCGCCGGCAAGCCGTTGGAACGGGCGTGGCCGTCCGTAGCACCCAGCGGAGTCGCTTCGCCTGGGGAAGATGCAAGCTTTTCGAGCGCCGCATCAACAGCAGCTTCCTCCTCGGGACTTGCTTTATCCTCGGTCAGGTGCAGGTCCACTGGAGTTCTCCACGCACTTCTCGATGCGAATCGCCGTCGCCTTGAATTCCGACGTTCCCGATTTCGGATCCACGGCGTCGATCGTGAGATCGTTTGTCGCAATCTCATCGTGAAAATGCACCGCAAGAAATGCCAGGCCGGGCCGCAGGCCGGGGTCAAACCGCACCGGCGCGAGCACCGAGCCACGGCGGGAACTGACGCGCACTTGTTCTCCTTCGCAGACCTTGTAGCGCTTGCCGTCTTCGAGCGAAAGGTCCAGTGTCGCCGCGCGGCGCAACGGAGAAGGGAAGCGCCGGCTTTGCTCTCCGGTGTTGTAAGAATCCAAGTGCCGCCCCGTCGTCAGGCGGATGGGATATTCCTCGTTCAACTCATCCACCGGCGGCTCGAATTCGACGACGCTGAAAGGGGCGCGCGGGCCAATCAGCGGTTCGCGCCACAGCCGGCTGTGCAGATAGAGTTCGCCCGGATGCGACTCATCGTAGCAGGGCCATTGAATGCCGCCGAGTTCCTCAAGACGCTTGTAACTCATGCCCGCATGCATCGGACTCAGCGAACGCAGCTCGTTCCAAATCGCTTGCGCATCCGGTTTGCCCCAATTGCGGCCAAACCGCTTCGCCAGTTCGTAGATGATTTCCATGTCGTCGCGCACGTCGTCGGGCAGAGGCACGGCGGCGCGCACGCGCTGCACGCGGCGCTCGCTGCTCGTCACCGTGCCTTCGGTTTCACACCACCCGGCGGAGCCGGGCAGGATGACATGGGCGAGTTCCGCCGTCTTCGTATAAAAGAGGTCCTGCACCACAAGGAATTCGAGCCCGCTTATGAGTTTCACGGCGCGGTGACGGTCCGCTTCGGAATCGATCGGGTTTTCGCCGAGAACGTAGAGAGTCGTGAGTTCGTCCCGCTCCATCGCTTCAAACATTTCGCTCAGATGCAAGCCGCGTTTGGGATCGATCTTCGCTCCGTAGGCGCGTTCAAATTTCGCGCGCAGCTCCGCATTCTCCACGTTTTGAAAGCCCGGCAGGCGGTCGGGAATCGCGCCCATGTCGCCGCCGCCCTGCACGTTGTTTTGCCCGCGCAGCGGATTTACGCCGCTCCCGTAGCGCCCGACGTGTCCGGTCAGCAGGGCCAGGTTAACCAGCGCCAGCACGTTGTCCACGGCGTTGTGATGCTCGGTGATGCCCAGGGTCCAGCAAATCTGCGCGCGCTTTGCTTTGGCATAGGCGTGCGCGGTTTGGCGAATCACTTCGGCGGGCACACCGGTCTCGAGTTCGGCGCGCTCCAGCGCGTATTTTTCGACGCAAGCCCGGTAAGCGTCAAATCCGCTGGTCGCGTGTCGAATGAACTTCTCGTTGGCCAGGCCGGAATGAATCATCTCCCGGGCCATGGCGTTGGCCAGGCAAATATCGCTGCCCACGTCGAGCCCAAGCCACGTGTCCGCCCACTGCGCGGAGCTCGTCCGGCGCGGATCGATCACATAGAGCTTCGCGCCGTTGCGGATTCCTTTCAGCACATGATGGAAAAAGATCGGATGCGTCTCGCGCGCGTTCGAGCCCCAAAGCAGGATCACGTCGGTCTCTTCGATTTCGCGGTACGAGCTCGTCCCGCCGCCCGCTCCGAACACTGTCGCCAGACCGACGACGCTCGGCGCGTGTCAAGTCCGGTTGCAACTGTCGATGTTGTTCGTGCCAATCACCGAGCGCACGAATTTTTGGGCCACATAGTTCAGTTCGTTGGTGGTCTTCGAGCAGCTGAACATGCCAAATGTGCGCGGCCCGCGCTTTTCCACTTGCGAGCGGAATCCATCTGCCACACGGTCCAGCGCCTCGTCCCAACTCGCGGCACGGTGCCTCCCATTCTCACGAATCAACGGCGTCTTCAGTCTCTCTCTGTTTCCGTTATTCATATCCGGTCCCTTATGCGATTCTTTCGAATGGCCAATGCTCGTTTGCGCTACCCAATCCATTTGTCCCCCACATGATAGCGCTTTTCAGAGGCCCATTCCGCTTCGTTCGATTCCCGACGTCCGGTGGTCCAGTGCTTTGAGCTTTTTGGAAGCTACGCTCCCTCGCGAGAGCAAACGCCTTTGGCGAATAAGTATTGTTCGCTGCAAAAGACGGCGCGAAACCTCACGCAGGGGGAACCCGGCAACACCTACAGCAATGGCATCATGAGACAACTCGGAGCCCCTGGGACCGGACATGTTCCAGCTAGGAAGGTACGTTCGAAAGAGGCGAGCCCGTAGGTCCGGCGCAGCCTATGGCGGGATCAGTGCAGCCGTCCTCGAAAGACCTTCTGAACCGCCGCATCACGGACAACGCTGGAATCACGGGCGACTAGGATTTCACGCCGCAGTGGAAGACAGGAAATGAGAGCCGAGAAGGAACAGGCACGCGATGATGGCCTAATTCAATTCGTGCCGGTTGAGCACGCCACCGGGCGAGGGGAATGCCAGGAGGCCAGTCCGGCGGTGTCCGCTGCGGCGAATAGAGGATCACTCAATCGAGCGTGCTCCCTCGCTTCCTTGTCGAAGCGATAAGACTCGATGACATTGGCGACCACTCCCGGAAAATTCTCATCGCACGGCACAGTTTCCAGAATCTCTTCGCCGGCAACCGCATGCGGGCCAGTCTGGCCACCCGCGTAAATGGCCACGGCGTCCACGAGCTTTCCCTCGCGTCTGGTCTTGAATCCACGAAAGCCAATATCCGCCGCCTGATGGTTTCCACATCCGGCGGGACATCCGGACCAGTGAATCGTCAGAGGATTTCCCCTCGAACCGAGTGTTTTGTCGAGAGCCTCGGAAAGCGCGACGGCGCGGCTTTTCGTTTCGATGAGAGCAAGATTGCAGTAGTCCGTGCCGACGCAAGCCACCATGTTGCGCAGAAAGAGCGAAGGGCGCGGCGAGAACTGCTTGAGCAGGGGTTCGGCAAGCAGCCCGCCAACGGCGTCTGCGGGAATATGGGGAATGATGGCGTTTTGTGCGGTGGTTAGACGAATCTCGCCGTTGCCATAAATTGCGGCAAGCCGCGCAAGTTCGTCCAATTGTTCGGGATTCACGCGGCCGGTGGGGACGCACAGCCCCACCGCCCGTAATCCCTCCTGCCGTTGCCGTGTCACGCCGAGATGGTCAGCGTGCGAAGAGCTGCGCATGTCTCTCCCTTGAAACGCCAGCTCATGACCGAGGCGCTCAATCAGTTCCGCGCGCAAGCGCGATAGGCCCCACTCCTCGATAAGAAAAGCAAACCGGCACTTGGAGCGTGCCTCGCGCGGGCCGTGATCGCGATAGATCTTGATCAGTTCCACGACCACCGGCACGGCCTGAAAAGCTTCGACAAAAACGTTCAGCGGCGAAGCGACCGTGAACCCGCCCGAACCCATTTTTCCGCCGACCAGGACGTTGAAACCGACGCGCCCCGCTTTCTTCGCGGGGACCAAGGCAATATCCTGTGACTCGGCGTGCGTGCAGTTGTCCGGACAGCCAGTAACCGTAATGTTGAACTTGCGCGGAAGGTTGGTGAACTGGGGGTTGCCCTGTTCGCCGACAATGATGCGGTCCAAGTCCTGAACGACCGGAGAAGCATCTAGTAATTCGTGCGGGTTCGCGCCTGCGAGTGGACAGCCGTTGATGTTTCGAACGTTGTCCAGGCCCGTTTGAAGCGAGCGGAGCTCGACGCTGCGCAGCTTCTCCCAAATTTCCGGCACGCTGTCGAGCGAGAATCCGCGCAGCTCGATTTGCTGCCGCGTGGTAATGTCCACGGCGCCGTTGCCCAGCCGGCGCGAGAGCTCGGCGATGGCGCGGAGTTGTTCCGACCGCGCAAAGCCGTTGGGCATTCGAATGCGCATCATGAACTTACCCGGTGTCGGCCGGCGATAGAAAACCCCAAGCCACTTCAACAGTTCTTTTTCCGCAGGAGTCAGCGATTCCGCCCCACGCTCCATGATTTGCGGCAAACATTCCAGGATGCGCAGCCCGTCACCCCCCAATGACGCCTTGTATCTTTCGACGACGTTTGCGGGAGCAGCGTTTTGGACCACCGTGAATGGCGCGTGTGCCGCAGATGAAATTCGCCCATCTTCCATGACGACCACCTCGGAGAAGCGTTCGTACGCTTCTTGGCAGCTGGTGGATTCATGCTGGCACTCCCGTTTGCAAGAGGGCAAACGCAAAGTTCTGCTTGCTTCGATTGAAAATTCTGAAAACTGGCGTGACGGGATGCCGGCTCGAGTTGGCTACCCCGGACATCTTGAGGGGCAAAACCGGTGCAAAGGAAGCAACCTTTCATCGGGTTCGTTCGCTGGCGGGAGCATGCTAGTTGGGATGGGGCGAAGCCTCGCCGGTGCGGTGTGGCGAAAATTCGTGCTTCGTTTTTTGGTAGGTCGGAGCTTCAGATCCCCCACAGGCTGTGCTGGGGATAGGAAGGCTGGCGCGAACGGTCACTACCTGAACGGTAACGATTTGAAATGGATGTGGTGCATGCTAGTGAGATCCGCAGCGCACTTGCACTTCCGCCGCCAGATCGGCGTCCATGATGGCCGTCCGGCCGTTCTGGGCGGAGCACACCTGCAGCGAGGTAATTCCCAAGGCGCCGCGCAAGTCCGCGCCGGTCAGATTTGCTCCATCCATTTCGGCTCCGCGAAAAACCGCGCCCGTCAAACTGACCCCGCGCAAATCCGCGTTCTTCAAGTCTGCATCCAAAAAAATAGTTCCTTTGCACCGTGCCCCGGTCAGGCTGGCATTTTCAAGCCGTGCCGAGGAAAGATCCGTTTGTTCGAGGCCGGCAAAAGACAGCACCGCATGTTCGAGCCGGGTGTCGCGCATGTCCGTGCGCGAAAGGTCGGTGCGTAAAAGCTGGGCGTTGCGCAAGTCGACCGCATAAAGCGAGGCACCGGAAGCCCGGGCGTTCGAAAGCACGGCACTTTCGAACGTGCCGTAGGAAAGATCCGCGAAGCGCAGGTCGGAAGAGGAAAAATTCGCGCCGGTCGCGTTCGCGGATACCAGCACCGCATGCGAGAGCAACGCGCGATCGAAAACTCCGGAGCGGAGCAAAGTTTCTCTTAGATTGGCGCCTCTTAGGTCCGCTTCGGAAAGATAAATTCCCTCAAGGTTGGCTCGCCACAACTTGGCGTTCACCAGAAACGCCCGGTAGGCGCGGGCATAGCGAAGGTTCATTTCGTTCAGGCGCGCGCCCGAAATTTTTGCGAGGTTGTCGTCGGTCCACGGCGTGCCTTTGGGAAGAGGCGTTGATAGCGAGGCTTCGGTCAAGTCCGCGTAGGGCCGATAGCCCACCGATTGGAAAACCGTGGCGGCCCAGCGGCGTGGGTCGGCGGCGGCGGATCCCGCCGGGCTGCCCGTTTTGTCCGAAGGCAGTCCGCGGTTTACGCCAAGGGAAATCACAAAAAGGATGCATCCGACGGCGAGCGCCGCACGCGTGGTTCCGAAAATCATGCGCAAAACGTTTTTGGATTTTGGCAGCCGGATGTCGCCAGGCCGGAGCACGCGCGACACTATGAAAGGAACACTTGTCGCCGTCGCCACGGCGGCGGTCACCAAAAAAACGTGGAGCAACGTTCCGCGAAAGTCCTGGCGGGTCAGGTACCGCAGCCAGAAGAAGAACAGCGTTACCGGAACAATCCAATATGCCAAGACCGCGGAGAGCGCCGATTCGAAAGCGGTCATGGCAGCACGCGATTCCCCCTGCCACCGGAAATGCCGCCGTACCAGACCCATCAAATACCAGGGACCATCTTTTTCGAGCGTCTGCCCGTCGGGAAACACAGCGGGCAAGGCCGCCATGCTTCCCCACAAACGCAACAGCAGAAAATGAAAACGGAGCGATAGGATCAAGAGAACAATGGGGCCGCCAAGAAAGAGCCCCGTCGTTGGCAGCAAATTGCCGAGTTTGGGGAAAGGAAGAGCCGAGGAGTTCAGCAGCAAGCGCACGTCGGTGGTGTAGATCATGAGCAGGCAGCAAAGAAGACTCAGGCCAACGGTCAGGAAATAGAACCAGCGCGCCACTTTCGTCGCGTCGCTGATGGCCTTCGAACTGTCCACCGCGGATATCGATTCGGGAAGCACCGCGTCGAAAAGATTTGTTCCGCCGAGGCGGCCGAACCACAATCCGTCGGCACCGTACACATTGGCGCCCATCAAATTGGCGCCTCTTAATTCCGTTCCCAATAGATTGGCACTTTGCAGATTCGCGCGAACCAGACTGGCTCCCCGGAGATTGGCCATCGAAAGGTCCGCACCGGCCAAATTTACTCGATGCAAATGAGCTCCCTGCAAATTGACGCCGGTCAAATCGGCTTTGGCCAGGTTGACTCCGGTGAGGTCGGCCCTCGCACCGGTTTCTGCGCCAGATTCCACCCACTGTTTGTGCTGGTCCAAAATTTCAGCGAGGTCGATGAGAGAAATTCCGACAGTGCCTTCTCCGGTGGAAGGCTCCTCAACAGCCGGAGGTTTTTCCATTGCCGTGTGATCGATCGAGATTTCCGTTTTCAATTCTTCCATTTCTTTGATTGCCTGGATTTCCGGAGCCATGCGAACACTTTCCCCCGATAGATTTCCTTCGCCCATGCGCACATCTGGCGGCGGATTCCGCTTGAATCCGCGTGAAGCCAGCCCCCACTTTCGAGTTCACCGCAGCTACTGCTCAGCCCTCCAATACTCTCGCACCTGCGCCATGAAAATCGCCTGACCAAAAGTACAGGTTGCCAGAGAGGTAACGGTCGAATTAGCGTCCGGACGGAGCGGAGGTATTCCTTGGGCGCGCCGATCTGCGTCGGTTGTAAAAGCAGGAGCCGCGAAAACTGTCGCGGCGGGCGCGCTGCCGATCGCGCTCCGCAACCGCGCTCAGAACAAGCAGGAACTGGCCAATACTCTGTTTCGGCGGGAAAGCCACGGCATGGCGATGGCCGAATCCCAAAGGCGCGACGCTCGGGGGCAAGTATGGCAGCAGCGATGGCCATTGCAGCTCGCGTACACGTTCATAAGATCTTTACAATCTGAAGGGAAACGATCTCGTTCTGATACAGGGACGACCTGCTAGCGTCTGCGTGCTCAAGTGATGCGCTCATTCTCATCAGAGCAGTGGCTTCAACTCGGATCCGATGACATCTGTGTATTCAAATCCAATGATCTTTTCGCGAAGTATGCCGTGGCGGTCATAAAGCATTGTCGTTGGAAGCCCCTCGATGCCGCCGAACTTATTTTTCACCTCGTCGGAGGCCACCGCGAGTGGATAACGGACTCCGAGTCTTTTGGCGAAGGAGACTGGATCTTCCGTATCCATCATGGTGTCGAACTTGAACCCGATGACGGTGAGTCCTCGCGATGCATATTTGTTGATTAGCCCCTGATAGCCGGGCATCTCCTTTTTGCACGGCTGGCACCAAGTCGCCCAAAAATCGACGAGCACCACTTTGCCACGGAGTTCGCTCGAAGAAATCTCATGTCCTTGCAAATCCTTCACCGAGAACTCGGGAAGGCGCGAGCCAATTTCCCCCGGTTTGGGTTCCTTCGGCTCGGCCAAAGTTGCGGCATGCTGAGCGCATCCAGCGAGCACGGCCGCGACGAGGCTCAAAAAGAGAGAAGCTGGTCTTCGCATTTATTCCTTCTTCTCGATTTCCAAGACCAACAGCTTCAACGGAACCGATGGGTCCAGCTTCAGTTTCTTTTTTCCTTCCGGCTTTTTGTACAACTGACCTCGAACGGTGACGGTGTTTGCGGAATCGGCAAGGTGCTCCAGTTCCTTTGACAATTCGTTCATGGCCATGGCGAATGATTGATTCGGGCTGACATTGAGAGCGAGATTGCCCGACGCATTCTTCGCGACTCTTCCGCGAACTGTCACATCCATCTCGGCCACGCTGACGCCGCTGTCGTAGACCGCCTTGAGGAGGTGCTGAGGATCAATTCGCCCGTCATCTTTGGGGACGATCTCAACTTTTCCATCGATCAGGGTTACATCGACGCTTTGAACGCCAGACTGGCGTCCGAGGTGCTGCTTCACCCCGTAAGCTCAAAAGTTTCAAGTCATGCCTTCGACGCGCATTTCGATGTGTTGGATCTGAGCCTGCGATCCTGGCACGAGTGCGCAGCCGAGTAAAACAAAGAGCGCCAATTTCTTCGAATGCATCGATTCTCCTCCCTAAAAGTGCAAACGAAATTGCTGTGTAATTCCGAAACTGATGTGACGGCGGATAGGCATGAACGTTGGGCCAGTCGAATGTGCCACATCCCAATCCGCTCCGACCCAGACGTGCAGGCCAGGACGCAAGCCGAGGTAATTGGCGACTCCCGCCAGGAGCACGTCTCCGCCACTTCCGTTCTGCGTGAGTCCGGAAATGCGGTCATCTTGCATGTGGACCCAGGTAAGCGCCGGTCCGATGAACCATTCACGAGCAACGTTCTTAGACTCATAGGGCCGGTAGGAGAGCCAGAACCGAGACGCGATCTCCGAGCCGAGTCGGGTCTTCTCCGTGCCCTGTGAACGCAGGGCCGCGTGGAAATCCTCGTCGGCAACGAGCCGTCTGATGTTGAAAAGGCCGGTGTATGTCCAGTTTGCGGCTAGGAACAAATCGGTCGAACCTGAGCCTGGTTCGAGACCGGCAGGCAGGAGAAGTCCATTTGCGCCTCTCAGATTTGTGCTCCCGGTTGGAATCTTGGGGCCGAACGTAACCGATGCCTGCGTCGTACCCCGTTCGGAATCGCGGCGGTAAAAGCGATACTTCACTACGAGCGTTACATCACCCAAGCCCGTCCCGCCGAGGCTTGAACGAAAGGCGGAGGCGTTCACATCGAAACGATTCGTCACCACGGGGACGAGAACGGTTAAATCGAGATCGCGATGGAAGCCCCATGTGAAATGGAAGAGTCCTTCATGGGAAAAGGTTGGGCGCGCCGTCGCTGGGATATTGCCAGTAGAAGCCGCGAACATGCCGCGAGTAGAGAAAACTGAGTTGTACGAAACCAAAGCGCCCCCCGGAAAGAGCGGCGGGGCTGTTTCCGGTGCGGCGCCTTGAGCTCCTGCGCGCCCGGCGCAGATCACGAGAACCGCCAGCAAGGCCCCCCGTAAAAGTTCCTTGCGTGAAACGATGTCCATTCCAGGTCCTTTCGGCAGACAAAGTAGGTCCAGAGACAAGAATGCTTGTCGTCGAGCGTGGCGTGCCAGAGGTGGCCTAGATTCGGATGGGTGTGGAAGTTGGGGGACTAGCGCGGGGCGGCCCGTGGCAGCTCGCCGCGAGTCGGGAAACGGCGGAGCCTGCACGGAGGGCTTGTTGAAAGATGGAAAGCACTGCAATCAAATCAGGTGTGAATGAAAATCCGTGAGCGGAGGGCGATTGAACAAACGGCGCATGCATCTGCGGCATCGTCTCGCAGCATTCCTGGCTGTGGCCGGACGAGGAGCAAGGCATGGACTGGCAGCATTTCATGGCTTCGGCGGGAGTGGTCGTGCCTGAGCAATCGAGAACATAAGCCGCGAGCGCGGTCGCGACGAATGCAACGAGAATTGGCCGCCCAAGGCGCATCTATTCGACGCTAAGGGCGAAGGTGATCCAAGTCAAGGGGGCGGTCGGGATTGCCCACCCCCGTGACCAGGATAGCCTCGGGGAATCGCGACGCGGCTTCCTGAGTCCGGGAGATGCGGAAAGGAGGGCCGGTCAGAAAAAACTGAGCCGGGGCGCTTCGCTGAGGGGCCAAGGCACCCCGGCTGATCCTGCCCGCCTCCGCAGTGTGCGAGCAAGAAACCCGGAGAATTTCTTAAGCCGCAGCCAGATGCAAAGTCGGCAAATGGATTCTGCAGACTTTCGGCTAACGGATCGTGCGCAGGGGCCGTGGGGGTTGCGGCCTCGCGCAGCAGAGAAACCTATTTGTCCTCGTCGCCGCGGAGGAATTCATACCGCTCGATCGCGGCAACCACGCCCACGGCGCCCTCATTCCGCGGCTCGGTACGCTGCACGCGCCCAAGACAGCGGACGCGCACCGGACCAGCCATGGTGATCTCGTTCGGCAAGGTCAGGACAATCTCCACCGGGGAGCCTTCTTTGACGTCCTTGGAAAGATAGAAGTAAACCCCGCGAGAGCTCACATCGCGCGATTCGGTGCTGGTTTCACCGACGGCCGCGCCAGTCGTCCAGCGAACCGTTAATGGCAGCCGCATGGTGAAACGTTGCGTGGTGCGGCGTTCAGAACCCGTCAAGATAATCCTCCTGACCGATTTTCAAGTGTATCCGGGGAAGCGTTCAGCGAACAATAGGACTCCCGATACAAAAACGATTCAACGCTGAGAAGTACGGAGGTACTAGACCATTTCACGACTCGTGGCCGGCGGGGTGAAGGGCCTAAACAGCGCTCCGCCGCGGTGGTGACAAGAGGCGTCGCTTTACAAGTAAATGAAAAAACACGACTTACGGCTAAGGACACGGCGCCCCGGGGACTGCCATTGCTTTAGGTTTCCTGGCCGAAGCGCTTGATGTCTTCCGGGCCTTCCTGGAGCTTCACGGCGGCGCGGCCTTGGACCATTTCGCGAATCTGCTCGACGATGTCGGGATTTGCAAGGGTGGTGATGTCGCCGGTGTCCATGTGGTTGGAAATCGCTGCCAGCACGCGCCGCATGATCTTGCCAGACCGGGTCTTCGGCATGTCCGGCACCATGTGGATCGTCTTCGGACGAGCAATCTTGCCGATCATGGTTTCGATGGTGGAAGTCACCTTTTCCTGGATGGCTTTCTTAGGGAGGAACCCGGGCTTCAGTGAAATGTAAACGACCGGGACGCGGCCTTTCACTTCGTCCACTGCGGGAACGACGGCGGCTTCGGCAACTTCGGGTACGGTGAGGCAAGCGGACTCGACTTCCTTGGTACCAAGACGATGGCCGGCCACGTTGATCACGTCATCGACGCGGCCGAGGATGCGATAGTAGCCGTCCGCGGGAAGCACCGCGCCGTCTGCGGCGTAATACGGCCAATCGCGCCAATCCTTGCTGTGCAGATTCTTGGTGTACTTTTTGTAGTATTGATTCACGAACCGCTGCGGATCGCCCCAAATCGTCTGCATAATTCCCGGCCAGGGATTGCGAATGCAGATATTTCCCGCCGTGTGGGAGCCCGGCTTAACCTCGTTTCCTTCCTCATCCCAAATCACCGGATAAATTCCGAGCGCCGGGGGACCGGCGCTGCCGGGCTTCATGGGGTCGAGGGCAGGTTTGGTGGAGCAAAGGAAGCCGCCGGTTTCCGTTTGCCACCAAGTATCGACGATTACCGCTTCCCCTTTGCCGACGACTTCGTAATACCACTGCCAGACTTCCGGCTCGATGGGCTCACCAACCGTGGTCATGTGCTTGAAGTGGTAGTTGTATTTCTTCGGTTCGTCCGCGCCGGCTTTGCGTAGCATGCGAATGGCCGTCGGCGAAGTGTGAAAAATGTTAACGTCGAGCCTTTCGGCGATGCGCCACGGCCGGCCGACGTCCGGGAATTGCGGCACGCCCTCATAGAGAACGCTGGTTGCCGCGAGCGCGAGCGGTCCGTAGACGATGTAAGAGTGCCCGGTGATCCAGCCGATATCCGCCATGCACCAGTAGACGTCTTCCGGATGAATGTCCTGGTAATACTTTGCCGTTCCCGTTACGTATGCCAGATAACCGCCGGTGCGATGTTGGCACCCTTTTGGTTTTCCCGTCGTGCCGCTGGTGTACATGAGAAATAGCGGGGCTTCTGAATCCTGCGAAGCAGGCTCTACCGTATGACCTCGGTAGTCCTTTAGAACGTCGTCAATGAAATAATCGCGCTCCATGACCATTGGCGTTTCTGAGCTGTATCTACCGGGATAGCGCTTCCAGACCAGGACTTTGTCGATTTCCTGGCCTTCTTTTGTTGCCGTTTGCACGGCGATATCCGCGGCGGCCTTGTGATCCACCCACTTTCCATTGCGCCAGTAGCCGTCCGCGTAGATGAGCACGCGACTGCTGGAATCCGCGGCGCGCAACCCGCAAGCCTCGCCGCTAAATCCGCCAAAAACGACCGAATGCACGACACCGAGCCGCGCGCAAGCCAGCATGGTGATGGGCAGCTCGGGAATCATGGGCATGTGAATCGTCACGCGGTCGCCCGTTTTCAGCCCAGCGAAATCGCGCAGCAGCGCCGCGGTCTCATTCACGCGCTTGTACAGCTCCTGATAGGTGACCACCACGTGGGCTTCGCCGGGAGGTTCGGGAACGAAAATGATGGCCGCCTTGTTTTTGTATTTGGCGAGGTGCCGGTCCACGCAGTTGTAGCAGGCGTTCAGTTTTCCGCCAACGAACCATTGCCAAAAGGGAGGATGATCGGCGTCGAGCGTGGTGTGCCAATACTGGTCCCAGTCGAGCAGTTCGGCGTAGTGGCGGAAGCACTCCGGGAAGTATTTCTCGTCGAACTTAGCCACGAAGTCGGGATCGTGCAGGTTGGCCTGGCCAATAAACTTCGCGGGCGGGCGGTAATAGCCTTCTTCTTTCCAGTGCACCGCGATCTGCGCTTCACTGACCTTGGGTCTGCCCTTATGGTCTTTGGTGATTTGTTTTGCCGGTAGTTTCTGACGCGGTGTGGCCACGGTAGCGGCTCCCTTGGTAGATCGATTTGTTTTAACGCAACGACGCGGGACGGTCCGGCTCGGGTTCACGAAAAATGATGCTACCGCGCGGCCGCGCTCGTCAATCGCAGCGAAGCCGTCCCACCGCCGCAAAAAAGCGCAACCAAAAGGTTGCTTTTATCTCGGCGAGCAGATATTATGTAACCAGGAGGTTGCATAATATGAGCGACCGCATCGAAAAACGGATCGAACTCAAGGCCCCGCTTTCCCGCGTCTGGCGCGCCCTCACCGATTACCGCGAGTTTGGCGAATGGTTTCGCGTGAAATTGGACGGCCCTTTTGTTCTGGGCGAGGTCTCGCGCGGTCAGATGACTTATCCGGGGTACGAGCACGTGAAGTGGGAGGCCGTGGTCGAGAAGATGGAGCCACAGCGGTTGTTTTCCTTCACTTGGCCGCATCCCAAGTCCCACGAAAAGGCGGATTATCCGCCGGATTACTCCAAGGAGCCCAGCACGCTCGTTGAATTCCGGCTGGAGAAAACCGCCAATGGCACGGTGCTGACCGTGACGGAATCCGGCTTTGACAAGCTGCCTGCGGATCGCCGGCTTGAGGCATTTCGCAGAAACGAGGGCGGCTGGGCCGAGCAAATAAAAAACGTTGAGGCCTATCTTGCGAAAAACTCTTAGACGGACTTCTCGAAGGCGGTGTAGCTATGCACGGGTCTTTGCCGCTCTCGGCGATGAGACGCGGTTGACGCTGGTTGCAAAGCTTGCCAAGGGGCAGCCTAGTTCGATCTCTCAACTGACCGAGGGTTCGCAGCTGACCCGTCAGGCCATCACCAAGCACCTTCGAGTGTTGGAGGACGCAAGAATCGTGCGCAGCGTTCGAGCCGGCCGCGAGAGCCGATTTGCGTTCGACCCTGAACCTATTGCCGAGGTTAAGGACTACCTCGATTTCGTTTCCGAGCAGTGGGACGAGACGCTCGCAAGACTAAAATCCTTCGTCGAAAGCTGAGGTCATTCCGAGGAGATAAGCCCGTGCTCCTTCACGTGTACAATCCCGCTCCTGCGCGCGTACCGAATCATCATATGGCTCTCCTGGCGCTGGGATTTTGTGGGCCATGCCGACGAGCTAACGTGCAAGGCCAGGAAGGCGGGAGAAAGGTCGCCAAAGACTTTCGACCGGACTTGAGTGGAAGGGCGCTTTCACCGACGAAGTGCGATCGTCGATTTTTGACAGCAGCCTGACTGAAATCATGATACAACCTCTGCTTGAACCCAGAGGGTGCGATCTTTCTGTTTTTTGCCGGCGCCCTCGGAGGCGGCATGAATGCCGTGGCCGGGGGCGGGAGCTTTATTGCTTTTCCCGCGCTTCTGTTTACCGGCGTTCCCGTGATTCCTGCCAATGCGACCAACACGCTCTCTTTGTGGGTAGGAACCACGGCGAGCGGCGGCGCCTATCCCCAAAAGCTGGATATTCCGAGGCGCGTTCTGATTCCTCTCGGGATCACCAGTTTGGCCGGCGGGCTCTCGGGGGCGATTCTCCTTATTCACACGCCTGCCCGGACTTTCCTGCGGGTGATTCCGTGGCTGCTTTTGGGCGCCACCTTGCTCTTTGCGTTCGGCAAGCATCTCACCGGACGCATTTCCGAGGGCATCTCGCCCGAGGCGGGCAGCGGGGCAGTGATCTTCGCTTCGCTCTTCGAACTCCTGGTGGCCGTCTACGGCGGCTATTTCGGCGGAGGAATCGGCATCATGAACCTGGCGATGCTTTCAGCGCTTGGCATGACCGACATCCACGCCATGAACAAGCTGAAAGTCATACTCGGGGGTGTGATCAACGGCGTGGCCACGGTAACCTTTATTGCGAGCAAGGCCATTTTCTGGCCACAGGCCATCGTAATGATTTTCGGGTCGGTTCTCGGCGGTTATTCCACCGCGCATTATGCGCAGAAACTGCCGCAGTCCTGGATCAAAGCTTTCGTCATTCTTGTTGGCACGGCCATGACCGTTTATTTTTTCCGGCGCGGCTACCGCTAGCAGGCTTACCGGGCACGGGTCAGAAGCGACGCATGGTATAGTCCCCGCTGCCATGAGTGTTGCGGAGCTTCCGTCCAATCCAAAATCGACGCTGGTCCCGCTTACGCGAAATCAGATTCGCGGATTTTGGGCATCCTGGGGAGGCTGGGCGCTGGACGGCATGGATTCGTTCATCTACGCGCTTGTCCTGCTGCCTTCGCTGCGGGAACTTCTTCCGCGCTCCGGAATTGCTCCGACCAAAGGAAACGTCGGCTTCTACGGCGGATTGCTATTCGCGCTGTTCTTGTTCGGCTGGGGAATGGCCTTTTTGTGGGGCCCGATTGGCGATAAGTTCGGGCGCGTTCGCACGCTCATGCTGACGATCGTGTGGTATTCCGTTTTCACGTTTCTCAGCGCGCTCGTCACGGGCGTCTGGCAGCTTGCCGTTCTGCGGCTGCTTGCCGGGATTGGCATCGGCGGCGAGTGGGCTATGGGCGGAACCTTCGTCGCCGAAGAATGGCCCGAACCGCGGCGGCTGGCTGGCGCCGGGTTGATGCACACGGGATACTACGTTGGGACCTTTTTTGCATCGTTGGCGAATTACGTCATAGGGAGTCACTTCGGCTGGCGCACGATGTTTGCGGTCGGCGGACTGCCGGCGCTTTTGCTCGCCTGGGTGCGGCATGGCGTGACGGAGCCGGAGAGGTGGAGACAAAAGGAAGGCGTGGTTCGCTCCGGGAAAATCTGGAGGCCATTTTCCGCCCTTTTCTCGAACACGCTGCGCCGCCGAACGGTTCTGAATTCCTTGTATATGCTCGCATCGATTTGCGGTTTGTGGGCGGGAACGGTCTATGTGCCCGCCGCGGTGACGACGCTGGCGGAAGCGGCCGGGAAAATAGGACCACCGGCAGCGCGGCTGGCTTCGCACGCGGCGATGCTGGTTTCCTGCGCGACGATTCTTGGCTGCCTGGTGATGCCGTGGCTCGCGGAAAAAGCCGGGCGCCGCGGCGCGCTGGGGGTTTATTTCGCGCTGATGCTTGCGTCCATTGCGCTGACGTTCGGAAAGGTTTTCTATCTCGGAGCAGCCGCGCTTCCGTGGTTTTTTGTCTGTCTTTTCTTTCTCGGGTTGGGCGGCGCCAATTTCGCCGTGTACACGCTCTGGCTGCCGGAGCAGTATCCTACGGAGTGCCGCGCCAGCGCATTTGCCTTTTCTACCTCGCTCGCGCGTTTTGCAGGCGCCGGGATAACATTTCTCGTGGGCGCCGGCGTCGAACGCTACGGCTCGCTGGGAGCTCCTGTCGCCATGACCTCGATCGCCTTTGCGGTCGGCTTGCTGCTCGTTCCTTTCGGCGCGGAAACTCGCGGAGAATGCTTGCCCGCCTAACGCCGCACGTCGGAGAAAATATGACCGAAGTCGCATCGAAGGTTTTTCCCATTGAGAAATTGCGCGAATTTTGCATCCGCGTGTTTCTCCATTGCGGCGTGCCAAAAGCCGATGCGACGCAGGCTGCCGACGTGCTTGCATGCGCTGATCTGCGCGGCGTCGATTCCCACGGTGTGGCGCGGATGTACAGCTATTTCGGAATGCTGAGCGAAGGCCACATTAATCCCAAACCAAAAATCAAAATTGTGCGTTCGACGCCGAGTACCGCGGCGGTTGACGGCGACAACGGTCTTGGCCTCGTGGTTGGCCCGCAAGCGAATCGCATCGCCATGGACATGGCGGAAAAATGCGGCTCCGGCTGGGTCGGCGTGTGCAACACAAACCATTTCGGAATCGCCGGATACTATGTGCTCCAAGCACTCGAGCGCGATCTGATTGGCTGGGCGATGACCAACTCGACGAAGATCGTCGTGCCGCTGTGGGGCGCCGAACGCATGCTCGGAACAAACCCCATCGCCATTGCGTTTCCGGGCAAAGCCGAGCCTCCGATTGTGATTGACATGGCTACCAGCGCGACGGCGTACGGAAAGATAGAAATTGCACGTCGGCGAGGCGAGCCCGTTCCCGAAGGCTGGGCCATTGATCGCGAAGGACGCAGCACCACGAATCCAAACCAGATGATCGACGGCGGGGCGATGCTCCCGCTGGGTTCGGAACGCGAGCGCGGGGGCCACAAAGGGTATGCGTTGGCGATGATGGTGGACATTCTTTGTGGGCCGTTGAGCGGCGCGAACTGGGGCCCGTTCACGCCTCCCTTTGCGCTGCGACAGGAGATCCCCAAGCGCAGCGTGGGGAAGGGAATCGGTCATTTTTTCGGCGCGATGCGCATTGACGGTTTCATTGACGCCGACGAGTTCAAGCGCCAGGTGGACGAGTACATTCGCGTGTTTCGCCGAACGAAGCCCGCACCGGGCACGCATGGCCCTTTGATTCCGGGCGATCCTGAACGGGAGGCGGACCAGGCGCGGCGAAAAGAGGGTGTCCCGCTGATTCTGCCTGTCGTCGAAGAGCTGCGGGATATTTCAAAGAAGACCGGCGTCCCGTTCGAATGAACCGCGATCACCGGCTTCTGGCGATTCGAGAACTTCCTTCAGAAATGTTGGCGGACGATGCGCTGGGTCTTGCTAGTCTTTACGCGCGCGGGTCTTCTCGCTGATTTTTCCGATTTCGAGGTGTGCCTTCCGCCTTGTCGTCGAAGGGCATGCGGCAGGTGAGGTCTATCGGAAGGAATCGAATGACTGGGCGCGCAAGGAAGCGTCGAGAAGCTGAATCGAGTGGACAACGGGCGTCTTCAGATGACGGCGCGAGAGGGCCGACTGCAGCTGGAGCATGCAGCCGGGATTGCCGGTAGCGACCACGTCGGCGCCAAGTTGAGAAACGAGTTCGGCTTTGCGGTCGCCGAGCGATCGCGCAGCGTCGGGCTGCACGAGATTGTAGATTCCCGCGGAACCGCAGCAGATCGCCGATTCCGCAATCTCCTCGAGTTCGAGGCCGGGAATGCTGGAAAGCAAAGCTCGGGGCTGCGAGTGTACCCCTTGCGCGTGCTGCAAATGGCAAGAATCGTGAAACGCGACGCGCAGCTTCAGTGGATGACGCTTCGAGCGCGGCTCGAGCTCCGTTAAGACTTCGCTGATGTCCCTGCACTTCGCGGCAAATCTTTGCGCGCGTTCGGCATATTGCGGGTCATCGCGAAGCAGGTGGCCGTATTCCTTCACGTTGGAGCCGCATCCGGCGGCATTCGTCACAATCGTTTCAACGTTGGCCTGCTCGAAGGCATCCATCGTCTTCTTGGCGAGGTCGATGGCAGCAGCCTCTTCTCCCGCATGCACAAGCAAGGCCCCACAGCAAGCTTGCGTTTGTGGAGCGACCACCTCGCAGCCCTCTCGAGCGAGGACGCGTGCCGTGGCGGCATTGACCTGCGAGAAAAATACGCGCTGCACGCAACCGAGAAGCAGGCCGACGCGCCGGCGTTTCGTGCCGACGGCAGGCGTGACTTCCAAAACCGCTTCCTGAGGCGTAAGTCTTGGAAGCAGCGCCTCCATCGTCCGCCATTTCTTCGGGAGCAGCCTGACGAGACCGAGTCCGCGAGCCAGAGCTTGCAGGCCGGATTTTTGATAGGCGAGGAGCGGCGCGCGCAAGCGATCGAGGCGATCCGGCCGGGTAAACGTCTCGAACAGGAAATGGCGATGACGTTTCTCGCCGGAAGGCCGTGTGAAGTTTCGCTCGATCTGCGCGCGGGTGGCCTCGATCAGTTTGCCGTAGTCCACGCCCGAAGGGCACGCCGTCATGCAGGCCATGCAGCCGAGGCAGCTATCGAAGTGACTCACCCATTTGGAGTTGATCTCGGCCGCTCCTTCCCCGGCGAGCTTCACGAGGTAGATGCGGCCGCGCGGCGAATCCATTTCCTGTCCCCAAAGGAGGTAAGTCGGGCAGACAGGAAGACAGAAGCCGCAGTGCACGCACTTGTCGACAATGTCCGCCGCCGGCGGATGCTGCGCGTCAAAAGCGGAAGGAAGCGAGTTTGGCGTGGTGGCCATCGCGAGATTTGAAGCCAGTTGCCAACTCCGAAGGTACCCGAAGGAACGACAATGAGGCAATGGTTTGCGCGACCGTCAACTGCGCAACGCTCGGGCTATGAAGGTCTAATCCCAGGGGTGAAGAGCCCGGCACGGGCGCGTCCAGTTGCGATTCCTCGCCGGCGGGATGCAAGCCTTCCTGGAACTCGGCGAAACTTGCGACGATCGCAAACCCGCTCAAGCCAACCAACCTCCGGTCACGGGTTGGTCACAGCCAGCCGAGCATTCTCGGCCAGCCGCTGTAGCTCTTGGCGAGTTCGGGATGGGCAGCGAGCCCGCAAGCAGGATGAATGCGGGTCAGGATCCTTCGCTATCCGGGCGTGCCGGGGCAAAGCCGAAACGCATGAGCTCGCGAGGCTAAGAACCGGTTTTGATAAGCACCACGTTCTGTTCGATGGGACCGCGCGAGAGGGCAATGCGCTTCCCGTCCGGAGACCAGGCAAAGCCGTGGATTTCCGACCGCTGAAAATGCGTGATTTGTTTGCCCGGGCTGCCGTCAAAGGGAAAGGTCCAGAGATTGCGGATCCCGCTGCGGTCATCGAGCGCGGCAAAGCTCCCTCCGTCGGCCATCCAGCCGACGACTCCCATGGGATCCAGAGTGGATGGAATATCGCGGGAGTAGCGCGGGGCGCCGCCCGAAGCGGGAACAAGCGAGCCTTTGACGGTCCCGGTCTTCGGATCCATAAGGGCGGCCAAAATGCAGGTTCCGTCGGGAGAATAAACCGGCTTGCTGACAAGCAACCGATCGGAAAGCGCGACCGGCGAAGCTCCGCCCAGCTCCATCTTGTAGAGCAGGGTGTGCCGGTTGGGGTCAGTTCCGGAAAAGACAACATCGCCGGATTGCATGCGGCAGCTAGGGCTGCCTTCGCCAGCGCCGCTGGTGATTTGCGTGAGATTGTTGCCGTCGAGGTCTGTCTTGAAGAGGTGCTGAAGGCCCGTGGGGTCGGATTCAAAAACAATGGAGTGGCCTGATTCGCAGACCGCGGGATGGGTGTGGAAGTAGCGGTCGTTGGTCACTTGGTGGGCCGCGGAGCCGTCGGCATTGACCATCCAGATTTGATAGCTGTCCCCGACGTTTCCTTGATAGACAATGCGGCCGTCGGTGGTCCAAGCGAGACCGCCGATGCCGTCCATTCTTCCGGAGGTGACTTGCACGGCGGCATCGGGGTCGTTCCCGGGACCAACCCAGACATTGACGTTGATGTCGCTCTGGACGGCCAGGAAAGAGCGGGAATCGGAGCCCACGCTGAGAGATAAGTAACTGTTCACGTCACCGGTGATCTTGCGTACTTCCCCGCTGCCTTCCGCATTCCAATAGATTTGCTGGGGAGCGCCGCTTCTTTCCTGAGCGGCGATAAGCATGCCGCTGCCGTCGGGAAGCCAGCGAGTGTCGTTTAAGCTCCTCCAATGGACCGGCGAAAAAGACGTGGCGGAACCGTCGCGGACGGAGACATTCAACAGATGGATGTACAGGCCGTCGGAGGCGGGGTCGGCAACCGAAACGGTAATGGTCCTGCCGTCCGGCGCCCAGGAAGGAAGGTCAAAAGGACCGATGTCATTGCCGATGCGGCGGGTAGCCAGATGGGTTTCATGAGCGCCAGAAGGATCGGCGAGGATGAGGGAAGATTCGCCTTTGACACCATCGTTGCGGACAAAAGCCATTTGGCTCCCGTCGGGAGAGAACGTAACGAGACTATCAACGTGGTCCACCAGCTTGCGCGGCGTGCCCCCCCAGCACGGGAATCTGGTAAAGGGATTTGTCGGTGGGATTCACTCTTTCGAGATAATCAATGAAGCCCCCGTCCGGGGTGAATTCTGGGATGAGCATGGGGCGCGGGGCCGAAGGGAGAAGTTGAACGCTATTGGTCGAGGCCAGCTGGCGAAGCCAGAGGCTTTTCTTTCCATTGTTGTCCTGGCAATAGGCGACATAGCGGCCATCGAAAGAGACTGCCGCAGAAACGGCTTGGCCGGTCGTGGTGATTCGCTGCATGCGGATGGACGAGAAATCAGTGCGCGGCCGGCCGCGAGGCCAGAAGTAAAGGACCGCTGCGAGTAAAGCGGCCACAACCAAGACCGGGATCGCGACGCTCGGGTTTTTTATGCCCAGTGATTTGGTTTTTGCCTTTTCGGCCTGCGATCGCACTGTTCCCGCTGCAGTTGCCGAAGACGGAACCCCTTCGGCTGGCGCGAGGGGCAAAACCATCCAGAGAAACGGGTAAGCGAGAAGGCCGATCCCTGTAGTAAGGCCCACGACGAGCCAGAGCACTCGGATGAGCGTGGCATCGGTGTCCCAATAATCGGCCAAGCCCGCGCATACGCCCGCAATCTTTTTGTCTCTCGATGAGCGAAAAGGTCTTTTCCTGCTCCCGCTTTGCCCCGGAAGTGGCGGTGAAGGAGCCTCCGATTGTCTGGCGGCGGCCGTAGCTACGGAAGTTGCCTGCCACGCCCGGGCTTTCCCGGAATTGGAATCTCGCTGTTGTCGCTGGAGGTCGGCGCGCAAGTCCGAAGCTGTCTGGTAACGCAGCGTGCGGTCTTTTTCGAGCGCCTTGTTCAAGATGCGCTCAAGCTCCACGGGCAGTATGGGGTTGAGCCGGAGCGGCTCGACGGGTTGGCGATTGAGGATTCCGTCGAAGATCACGCCAGAGGTTGCGCCGGGAAAGGGCTGATTGCCGGTCGCCATTTCATAAAGAACCACCCCGCAGGAAAACAGATCCGTGCGGGCATCGAGTTCCTCGCCGCGAACCTGTTCCGGTGACATGTAAGCGATCGTGCCGACCGCCGTGCCTGGACTGGTGAGATGGTCGTCGAGAACAGTGGCGTCCGACGCAGTCGTCATTGCGGAAACGGGGGACGCAGCGCGCGGACCGATCTTGGCGAGACCGAAGTCGAGAATCTTGGCTTGGCTGCGGGCGGTCACAAAAATATTGGCTGGCTTGATGTCGCGGTGGACGATGCTTTTGGCGTGCGCGGCGTCCAGCGCGTCGGCCACCTGGCCCCCCAGGTCCAGAAGCAAGTCCAGCGGGAGAGGGCGGCCCGCGATGCGATCACGAAGGGTGTGGCCTTCGAGATACTCCATGACGAGAAAATTGCGGCCGGCGGATTCGCCGATGTCATAAATGGTGCAAATACTCGGGTGATTCAGCGAAGAGGCGGCGCGGGCTTCGCGCTGAAAGCGCTCGAGCACCAAAGGATCTTTGGCTAATTCTTCAGGAAGAAATTTGAGCGCAACAAAGCGTCCCAGACGCGTGTCTTCCGCCTTATAGACGACACCCATCCCCCCGCCGCCCAGTTTTTCAAGAATCCGGTAGTTCGAGACAAGTGTGCCGATCATGCCGTGGGCTTTTGAGAAAGTGCCATGTTATGTGGCGGTAGATGCCAAGTCAAATCATGGCCTAAAACGTGGCGGCTTCAGATGCCGCCGACAAAGCGCCCGGGATTCAGCGTGCTCCAGGGGTCGAGGCGGGTCTTGACGGCTTTCAGGAGAGGCAGGGAATCGCCTGGGGAGCCCCAGGCGTCGAAAGCCTGCATGTTCGCCGGACGATGAAGCACGGCGAGAGAGCCGCCCATTTTCTCGAGCTCCGCACGCAGTGTCGTCAGCGCGCGGTGCAAATTGCCGGCAGGGCCTTCCCCGCGCAGCCAGCCGAGACCCGTTGCATACAGAAGGAGTTTCCAGTTGACTCGCGAGGGCTCGGCGACGGTGCGAATGAGTTCGACGGTGCGCGCGAGATCGGCGGGGAGCACGCTGATTTTGGCGATGGCGTTTTCCGCCGGGTTGGAGAACGACCAGAGGTCTTCCCGGGCATTCCATGGGCTCGGAGAAGACGAGGCTTTCGCGTTCGTGACCGTTCGCGGCTCGGGGTGAACCTGAGCCAGGGAGCTTTTTGCGGACTTACAGAACCCGCGTAACTGGCTTGCTTGCGCATCGAGGCCAGCTTCCGTGCCTTCGAAGAGAATGTCGATCACCGGCAAAGCTTCGGCCGAGAACTGCGATTGAAGCGCAACATGAGCAAGTTTGGAATCCTGGATGGCAAGAATGATTTGCTGTGCTTCCCGAGGATTGCTGACGGAAATGGTGAACGAACGGCTATGGCGCGGCAGGGGATGCAGGCGAAAGACTGCGCGGGTGATGACGCCAAGCGTGCCGAGCGCGCCGGTGACGAGTTTTGGAAGATCGTAGCCCGCAACATTCTTGACGACTTTGCCGCCGCTGGAGGCGAGCGTGCCGTCAGCAAGAGCTATCGTGACGCCGATGATGAGGTCGCGCAGCGCTCCAAAGCGGAGTCGCAGCGCGCCGCTGTCGTTGCTGGAAAGCACGCCGCCAACGGTGGCTTTCTCCGGCCACAGCGGATCGATGGCAAGGCGCTGGCCGTGCTCGGCGAGCGTTTGCTGCAAAGTCTCGATCGTGCAGCCTGCTTCCACCGTGACGGTGAGGTCGCCCCAGGCGTGTTCGACGATGCGGCTCAGGCGCGCTGTGGAAAGAAGTAAATCGGCGCGCGACGGCGCATTGCCCCAGCCGAGTTTGCTGGCGCCGCCGCGCGGGATAACGGCAAGTTGGGATTCATCGGCGAGGCGAAGCGCGGTAGCCAGTTGTTGTTCGGTGGCAGGTTCGATCAGGAATTGCGGCTGAACCCCGCAAATCGAGTCCGCCGGAGAGGCGGGGCGGATTTGATCGGCGCTGAGGACGGCGCGGAGGTTGTTTTGAAGCGTGGCGGAGATGGGGGTCATGTCTGTCGATCGCGCTGATAGCTTACACCGCCTAAGCGGCGTCAAGCCGCCGCACTTCCAGACTAAGAGCGCTCCGCGAGACCCGCGGATTCGACGGGGTGGGGCAGATATTCGCCGGGCTTCTCGCCACAGAGACGCGGCGTGGGGAAAACTTTCGTAGGATTCGAGAGTTGCAAGGGATCGAAGGCGCAGCGGACCCGCTGCATGGTGGCGAGATCGGGCTCGGCAAACATTTTGGACATCATGCATTTTTTCTCTTCGCCGACCCCGTGCTCGCCGGTGATGGAGCCGCCGGCGGCGATACAGACTTCCAGAATCTTGAAGGAGAGCGCGAGGGCGGCGTCTTCCTGCCCGTGGATTCGGCGATCGTACAGAACCAGCGGATGGAGATTGCCGTCGCCAGCGTGAAAAACGTTGGCAACGCGCAAGCCGTTTTCTCGGCTGAGCCGTGCGATTTCGCCCATCACCTGGGGAAGAGCGGTGCGGGGAATTACGCCGTCCTGAACAATGTAGTTCGGAGAGATCCGGCCAACCGCGGCAAAAGCAGCTTTGCGGCCTTTCCAGACGAGCGCGCGCTCGGCTTCGGATTGCGCGACGCGAATTTCCCAAGCACCGTTTGAACGGCAAATTTCATCGACCTGGGTCATGAGCGCTTCGACTTCGCCAAGTGGGCCGTCGAGTTCGACCAGAAGCAGCCCGCCGCAATCGGGATAGTTCGCGTGGACAGCGGCTTCCGCGGCCTGAATCGCGAGCTTGTCCATCATTTCGATGGCGGCGGGCAGCATCCCCGCGGCGATGATGCCGCTGACAGCCGCGCCCGCCTCGTTGGTGGTCGGAAACGCAGCCAGCAGCGCGCGAACGCATTCGGGGCGCTTGACGATGCGCAGAATGATTTTCGTGGCCACGCCGAGGGTGCCTTCGGAGCCGACAAAAACGCCGACAAGGTCATAGCCGGGCGTATCGAGCGTTTTCCCGCCGAGATGGACGAGCGAGCCGTCGGGAAGAACGACTTCCAGGCCGAGGACATGCGTGGTGGTGAAGCCGTATTTGAGGCAATGCGCGCCGCCGGCGTTTTCCGCGACGTTGCCGCCAATGCTGCAAACCGATTGCGAAGAAGGATCGGGTGCGTAGAAATAATCCTGGGACTGGACGCGCCCGGTGACGTCCAGGTTGATGACTCCCGGCTCGACGACAACACGCGCATTCGGAATGTCCACCTCGCGGATGCGATTCATGCGCGCCAGGCTGAGGACAATGCCGTTTGCGACAGGCAAGGCACCGCCACTAAGGCCCGTGCCCGAACCGCGTGCGACGAAAGGAATTCTTTCGCGATGGCACAGACGCACTATGGACTGAACTTGCGCGGTCGAAGACGGAAGCAAGACCGCGCGGGGCAGTACGCGGAAATTCGTAAGGCCGTCGCATTCGTAGGTGTGCAGTTCCTCAGGCGAGCAGATGAGGCCACCGTTGCCGACGATCGAGCGGAATTCGTTGAGGATGCGAAGGTCCATAAGCAGGAACTTACCAGGTGGGCCGCAAAGCCTCGGCGTTTTTAGGCCGAGGATAGAAGGCCCCTCTTTCTTTGCTTCCGAACTGCTCTCTATTTCTTCTGTCCGCACCACCTATGGGCGGGCAGCCCAAAAGTAAAGCCTCTTCGTGGTCCTCCGCTGAAGTAGGGCGGTTGTGGAGGAACCCACCGAAGCCATCTCGGAAAAACAAACCGAGAGGCCGTAGGAATCCTCGCCGCTTGCGGCGGGGAGGATGTTCACGGGCTGTCTCCACCGGAACAAGCTTGCCCCATCAGCGAATGAAGTTCAATCCGCTGGGTATGAACTGCGGCAACACGTAGGCGTACACCATCACGATGACTCCGACGATGGCTGCAAGCGCCACGGAGTGCCAGAAAACGAAGCGGAAGATGGCGCCTTCGTTGCCAACCTGATTGGTCGCCGCGGTAGCGATGCAAATCGATTGCGCATCGATCATCTTGCCCATAACGCCACCGGCGCTGTTCGCGCCGCACATGAGAATGGGGCTCAAATGGAGCTGTTGCGCGGTGATTTTTTGCAGACCACCGAACAGCGCATTGGAAGAGGTATCGCTGCCGGTCAGGGCGACGCCAAGCCAGCCGATGTAAGTGCCAAAGAAGGGAAAGAACCACCCCGTGCGTGTGAAGGCCAGACCAAGGACCGCGTCCATGCCCGAGTATCGCGTGATGAAACCAAGGCCCAGCATGCAGGTCATGGCCATGATGGCAAAGCGCAGACGGACGAAAGTTCGGAAGAAAATGTAAAGCAGTCTCTTTGGCCTGAGGCCAAGAATAAATCCGGTAAGCAGAGCGGCGATGAAGCACCCGGTTCCCGTGGCGGTGAGCCAATTGAAGTCAAAGCGCGCACCTTCGGCGGTGGGTTTCGGCACGACCGGAGTCGTTCGAAGCACTTTGTTGTGAAGGTAGGGCCAGTCCCATCCCGGTGGGCCAGGACGAGCTTTTCCGTCCGCCATGACGACTCGGAAGGCGGGAGTTGTGGCGCGGTTCATGGCCAGCTTGAAGCTGGGCAATCCCCAAACAAGAACGATGAGCGACAAGACGGCAAAGGGCATCCAGGCCCTGGCAATTTGGCGGGTGGTGAAGTGCTTGACGGAATCCCGGGCTTCGGCCGCGCTGATGGATGGTTCGTCGGCAAAGCGCCAGATTCTCTTGGGTTGCCAGACGCGGAGAAAAAGCAGCGCGGCGAGCAGGGAAACGACGGCGGCGATGATATCCACGAGATTGCTGTCCCGGTAATTGGCCCAGAACCATTGGGTGGTCGCAAAGGATCCGCCGACAACGAGGATGGCGGGAAAGACCTCCCAGGTTTCCCTCCAACTGACCATGGTGCGGACCAGCCAGAAGGCAACCGTGACAGCAGTGATGGGAAGGATGCGGCCGATCATGGCGCTGAGGTCGCTCTCGTTAAGCGCCGTGACCGCCGCGAGCGTATGGACGGGGATGCCGATCGAGCCCCAGGCTACCGGAGCAGTGTTGGCGATCAGGTTCAGCGCAGCAGCTTGAAAGGGTTTGAAGCCGAGTCCGATCATGAACGCGCCGGCGATGGCCACGGGCGCGCCGAATCCCGCGGAGCCTTCGATGAAGGCGCCGAAACAGAAAGCGACCAGGAGAACCTGCAAGCGGCGATCGGGGGTAATGGCCGCGACCGATTGCTTCATGATCTCGAACTGGCCAGTCTCGACGGATATGTCATAGAGGAAGACGGCGGCGATGACAATCCAAACGATTTTGAGGAAACCAAAAGCCGAGCCGTAGAAGAAGCTGGAAACAGCCAGGAGGGCTGGCATCTTAAAGGCGAGAATGGCGACAAGGACTGCGGTTGCCGCGCCGGCAACGGCACAAATGTGCGGTTTCAAGCGAAGGCCGGCAAGGAGTCCCAGAAGCACCAGGATGGGGAGAGCCGCGATGATCGTGGAAAGCCACCAATGCCCCACCGGGTCGTAAACTTGTGTCCAAGTCACAACGACGCCTCCATGAAGTGATGCGTTTCGATCCGGGATCGGGAACAAAGGTCGGCGCGATTCCACCGAAAGGAGCGTCCTGAACCCTGTAACCCAGCTAAATAGCCTTGCGTTTCGTGCGCTCCAGATACTTTGTTAAATTGCCGTTGTCAAGCGATAAGTGAGTTCGGCAATAAACGGAAAGCGGAATTGCTGTACAAGACTAAAATGGAATCGGTTTGAAGATGGCGACAACGGAGAAAAGGGCGAACCCGTCTACCGAACAAGAATCGGCCGCTCCTGAGTCGCACGCTGCCGTCGAATTCGGCCGCGAGGTCTGCGGCTCTCTCGAAATCGCCGAACAGCGGGAATGGCTGGTCACCAACGGAATCGGCGGCTATGCCTCGGGAACCGTCAGTGGCGACGTGACGCGTTGCTATCATGGCGTGTTGGTCGCGGCCCTCCATCCACCCGTTGGTCGAACGCAATTGGTCGCGAAGTTGGAGGAGACGGTCGGCTACGATGGCTCAGAGTTCGCGCTCGCTACAAATCGTTGGTTGAGCGGCGCCGTCGAACCCCAAGGTTATCTCAACATCGAGAGTTTCCGCCTGGAAGGCAGCATTCCGGTGTGGCGGTTTGCGCTTGCCGACGCGCTGCTCGAAAAGCGCATCTGGATGCAGCAGGGCGAGAACACCACCTACGTCCAATATTCGCTGCTCCGCGGGAACGGCCCCTTTCGTCTCGCCGTGAAAGCGCTGGTCAATTACCGCGACTTTCATTCCCGCACCCACGCTGGCGATTGGCTCATGCGCGTCGAGTCCGTCGGGCATGGAATACGAATCACCGCGTTTGATGGTGCGACGCCTTTCTGCCTTCTGAGCGCCACGGCAAGATTTGAACCAAGACATGACTGGTACCGCAACTTTCTTTTGCCGCAGGAGACCGCTCGCGGGCTCGACGATCGGGAAGACTACCTGTTTGCCGCTGCCGCCAGCGTCGAACTCGCTCGAAGCCAAAGCGTGACACTTGTTTTTACGACTGACCCGCAGGCGGAGCTGGACGGAGCTCGGACCCTGAGCGAGCAGGTAAAGCACGAACGAGGGTTTTATTCCAAGTGGATGGAGAACGACGCCGTTGCCGCCGCGGTTGCGCCTGCCTGGATTCGCCAACTGATTCTTGCCGCCGACCAGTTCATCGTGAAGCGACCTTTGCCCGCTGAGTCGGAGGGAAGGTCTGTCATTGCGGGTTATCACTGGTTTGGCGATTGGGGCCGTGACACCATGATTGCGTTGCCCGGTCTGACGCTCGCAACCCGCCGCCCGGAAATCGCCCGAGAAATTCTTTTTGCCCTCGCCCGTTACGTCGATGGTGGAATGTTGCCCAACAATTTTCCAGACGCAGGCGGCGTACCGCAATACAACACTGCGGACGCCGCCCTGTGGTATTTCGAGGCCGTGCGGCAATACTTCGAGGCAACCCAAGATGCGGAAGGGATCTTGAAGCTATACCCGGTCCTGACGCAAATCACGAGCGCCCATCTCCATGGCACTCGATATCACATTCACGTGGATGCGGCCGATGGTCTTCTTTACGCCGGCGAGGAGGGGGTGCAGCTCACCTGGATGGATGCGAAAGTCGGCGATTGGGTGGTAACTCCGCGAATCGGCAAACCCGTTGAAATCAATGCGCTGTGGTACAACGCGCTCAAAACCATGGCCAAGCTGGCGCCGGTCACCGGCAAATCCGCGGAGCCTTTCCAAAAAATGGCAGAGGTGGTCAGGAAGAACTTCACAAAATTCTGGAACTCGGGAGCCCATTGCTGTTACGACGTGATCGACGATCCCCGCATCGGCAGCGACGCCTCCTTTCGTCCCAATCAAATTTTTGCCGTGTCGTTGCCGGAGAGTCCTCTTTCTCGGGAGCAGCAAAAAGCCGTTGTGGATATTTGCGCCGGCCGCCTGCTGACCTCGCACGGCCTGCGCAGTCTGGCGCAAGGCGAGCCTGGATACCAGGGGCATTATGGCGGCGGCCCGCGCGAGCGCGACGGCGCCTACCATCAGGGAACCGTTTGGGGCTGGCTATTGGGACCCTTTGCGCTGGCGCACTTGCGCGTTTACGGCGACCGCAAAGCGGCGTTAAGCTTCCTCGAACCGTTAGGCAGGCAAATTTCATCCTATGGCCTGGGGACACTCGGCGAAATTTTCGATGGAGACGCTCCTTTCACCCCCCGAGGATGCATTGCCCAGGCTTGGACCGTTGCCGAAGTGCTCAGGGCCTGGCGCGCGACCCTCGGCTGAGCTAAGCCTTTAGGAGGGCGCCAGGCCCTTGCGGGCGCGCTCGCGTTGGGGCCAAATTGTCGGTTGCGCAGCTACGAGGGATTGCGCGAAAATTGGTGGTCCGCCACGGTAAGCAAGTCCCCTGTGGCAAAACATGTGGGCGGTTCGCTCCTTATCCGCGGGAATTAAGCAGCAAACATAAGAAGGGCAAATCCTATGACCCAACAGATTGGAGAACTCAATCCCCCGGTACGGCTGATGTTGACCCCGGGGCCGTCTTCGGTCGACCCGCGGGTGTACCGCGCCCTCGCGACGCCCCTAGTCGGCCACATGGACCCCTGGTTCAAGGGGTGCATGGAGGAAACGCAGATCCTGCTGCGCCAGATTTTTCAGACGGAAAACCGCATCACCATGCCGCTGTCGGCTTCCGGCTCGGGTGGCATCGAGGCGTCGGTGGTCAACGTGCTCGAAGAAGGCGATGAAGCCGTCGTCGCCGTAAACGGCATGTTTTCCGAACGCATGTACGAGATTGCCATGCGCGCTTCATCCCGGGTGACCAAAGTCGAAGCACCGAATGGCAAGCCGGTGGATCCCGACGACATCCGCAGGACCGGCAAGGGCAAAAAGATCAAGATGATAGGTCTGGCCCAAGGCGAGACGTCCACCGGTGTGCTCACGACGATCGACGGGTTTCGAAAAGTGGCCGACGAACTGGGAGCTCTGCTTGTGGTGGATACCGTGGCGTCGCTCGCCGCCGTGCCGCTCGACGTGGATCGCGAGCGGGTGGATGTCTGTTTCAGCGGCTCGCAAAAAGCCATCAGCGCGCCTCCGGGAATGTCGCCCATTACCGTGAGCTCCACAGCCGAAGAAGTTTTTCGCAAACGCAAAAGCAAAGTGCAAAGCTGGTATTTCGACCTGACCACGGCGATGAATTATTGGGGCAAGGACCGGCTCTATCACCACACTCCTCCCATTTCGCTGATTTTTGCATTGCGCGAAGCGATGCGTCTGGTCGTCGAAGAGGGTTTGGAAACGCGCTGGGAGCGGCATCGCGTGAATCAGCTGGCGCTCATCGCGGGTTTGCAAGCGATGGGGCTCAAGCTGCTGGTCGAAAAGCCGTCAGACCGTTTGCCCACAGTCACAGCCGTGATGATTCCGGGCGGCGTGGACGACGGCAAGCTACGGAATCAGCTCTTGGACGAGTTCAATATCGAAATCGCCGGAGGCTTCGGGCCGATCAAAGGGAAAATCTGGCGCATTGGCCTGATGGGCTACTCGAGCCAGAAGCCCAACGTGCTGCTGGTCCTCGCGGCGCTCGAGAAGTGCCTGATCGATCAGGGGTTCCGGGTTTCAAGCGGCGCGGGCGTCGGCGCGGCCGTCGAAAGCTATACCCATGCAGAAACGGCAGCGGCGGTGAGCCGGTAACCCACGCGAATTTAGACGAGTTCCTCCGATGGCGAGCTCGCAACGGGAACTCGAGAACCTTTGCAAGGAGAAAGCGTGAGCACACGGCCCGTATTAGCGAATGCCGGAGCGATGAGCCAGTTCATTGGCCCGTTCGAAGTGACCTCCAAACTGAGCGGGCAGACCTACCAGTGCCGCTTCTCGCACATGTGGAACGGCATTGCCACGCGGCACGCGGATACCATCGACACAAAGTTTTTCGTTGACGGCGAAGCACATGTCGTTGGGCTGGCGCACACCGCTTTCGTTAAATTCCGCGATAAGGCCCAGCGAGACCTGACCGATCGCGAAGCCAGCTTTGTGGCCGCCGAGTACTTGCGCGAGCGCCTCGAAGAAGACGACCTACGCCGTCTCTACGACGTCCCGGATAGCGAAGTCCTTCGCCTCATCGACCTGATCGGCATTAAGTAGCCGTCCATATCCTCGGCCTAAAAACGCCGAGGCTTTACGGCCCACATGGCAAGGCAGGATCCGAAACCTCTCGCCCGCCTTCTCCTGAGCCGCTCCTTAGTCGCCGGGTTCCGCGTGAAACGCTTCCAGGATGGGATGGCGAATGCCGTCGCGTCGAATAAAGTGAATCACCAGAAACATGAGCAGGGCGCCGCAAACCATCACGGCCACGGCGATTTGCAAGCCGACTTGCAGGTCGTGCTGGTCGGAGATTCTACCCACCACGTGCGGGCCCAGTCCGCCCAGCAATTGCGTGGCGAACATGTACATGCCTACGGAGGTGGCATGCGCGCGGCGGGGCATCATATCGTGCAAGACCGCGGTCACCGGCCCGTGATACCAGGACATAAAAAAGCTGGCGACGAAGAATCCCACCAGAACCGTTGATTTTTCCTCTGACTGGATGGCCAGCAGAAGAAATGGCGCCGAGAGAAGCAATGCGGCGGCAATGGCGATGATGCGCCCGTAGGTAAACGATCTTTGTAAGCGATCCGCGACATAGCCACCGGCAAGAACTCCCAACAGCAAAGCAAACAGAGTAATCATCGCAAGGGAGACAGAGGCTTCGCGCAGGCTGAAGTCCTTGTAGTTCACCGCGAAGTCCACTCCCCAGGAAATCAGAGAAACAGTGGAGAAAGTGATGCAGATGCCCGCCGCAATCAGCGAAACAAACGCGGGGACGCTCAGTAGCCGCAGCATGGGCACGACTTCCGAGCGTGGCCCCCGGGGTGGATCTTCGAGCCTCACTAGCGCCAAGCCGGGAAAGATTCCGAGAACCGCAACCACAAAAAGAGCCGCCTGCCAGCCATAGCGCGGGCCGATGATCCCGCCCAGTGCCAAGCCCGAGGCTCCGCCGAGCAACATTCCGGCCGCAAATACCGCTTGGGCAAAGGCGCGGCGCTCCTCGGGAAAAGCGCCGGAAATCATCGATTGCGCCGCGGGGGCATAGGCCGCTTCCCCCAACCCGACCATGGCGCGGGCGAACAGGAAAAGAGGGATTGTGGAGAACAGGCCGCCCGCGAACGAGGCCACGCTCCAGCAAACAATCCCGACGGCAATAATGGTTTTCCGGCTGAAGCGGTCGGCGAGAAAGCCAAATGGGATACTGGCGATCGCCAGGACCACAAGGAGCCAGGTTTGTAAGTCCCCAAGTTGCGCGTCGCTGGCGTGCAGATGATCACGCAGCAGCGGGATGAGCGGAACGACAGCCTGCCGCGCCGCAAAGTTGACAAAATTGATCAAAGCAAGTACAGCAAGGAGGCGAATCTGTTGGGCACTCAGCGTAATGGGCTTTGTTGACATGCCAAGTTTGACGGATGACCTGCCCGTGACCTGGTGGAGCGGAATAGAAAGGCTCTGAAGCCAGCCGGAACACGAAACAGCGCGTGCCCGCTCGACCTATAAAGATTATAGCTGTAAAGATTATTGTACGACTATGAATGCCGCCCCTTCAACGAATGCTACCACGAGCCGTCTCACGGTGGTTGTCTCCTATGGCGTATTGCTGCTATTGATCTACCTGGTCTTTCGGATCGCCGAACCCTTTCTGAAAGCGCTGGCGTGGGCGGCCGTTCTCGTGACTTTCTTTTATCCCATGCATAAGCGGCTTGCCAAACGTCTCTCCGCGACTCGCGCCTCGGCGATCAGCACTTTCGCGGTCACCATTCTCCTGATCGCACCTGCCATCCTGTTAACCACTCTGTTTGTGCGCCAAGCGGTTGCGATTTCGCGGGGCGTGCAGCATTCCCTGGTCGAGCAACACGCGCCTTTGATTGCCAAGGGCTGGTCCTGGCTGGCCAACCGCATTCCGGGGATGGACGCCAACGCGAATATCTTCGAAACTCTGGAACAGGGGATTGAGAAGCAGGTAGGCTTTTTGGCCGAACGGCTTGGGACCATTCTGAAAAACATCGCCGCATTTGTTTTTGACCTGTTCGTGATGATTTTTGCGATGTTCTATTTCTTCCGCGACGCCGGAAAAATCCTTCCCGCCGTGCGCAGCATTATGCCGTTTGATGCCGTACAACATCAGGACGCCATGATCGTTCAGATCCGCGAACTGATCTCCGCCAGCGTCGCCACCAGCCTGGTGGTCGCGGCCGTTCAAGGAGCTCTCGGCGGCCTGGGCTTTGCGATTGTGGGACTGCCGGCGCCGGTTTTCTGGGGCGTGGCGATGGCCTTCTTTTCCCTTTTGCCGGTCATCGGCTCCGGCCTGATTTTTGTCCCCGCCTCACTTTGGCTCGGATTTACCGGACATTGGTGGCGCGCGATTGTGCTCCTGGCCATCTGCGCGGGAATCTCGACCATCGCGGACAACCTCCTCCGGCCAGTGTTGCTGGGTGGTCGTACGGAATTGAGCGGTCTTGTGATCTTCATCAGCGTCCTGGGCGGGGTACACCTGTTTGGAATGCTGGGCCTGGTGCTGGGGCCAATCCTGGTGGCCATGGCTGCGGGTGTTCTGAGTGTCTACCAGGAAAGCGCGGAGGGTCCTGCGATAACCGCTGGGTAACAACGGTTCTGTCCGACAGTTGGTGCCTGGCGTGAGTGTGCTAGAGTAACGCGCTCGAAAGGATTTCATGGCCACGAAGCCCGCACCGAAGCCCGTTGAGCTTCCTCCGGCAAAATTGCGCTGGAAGTGTGAGCTTTCGCGGATTCCATTCGAAACGACCGCGCAGGCGGATCCCCGCGAAGGGTTTATCGGGCAGGAGCGTGCCTTGCGCGCGTTGAAAATGGGCGTGGAGCTTTCCGCGCCCGGCTACAACGTATTTGTTTGCGGCTTGGCGGGCACCAGCCGCGGCAGCACCATCGCCCGCATGATTGAAGAGCTCCATCCGCAGACCAAGGAGTCGCTAGACCGCTGTTACGTCAACAATTTCAAGCTGCCGGACCGGCCTCGGCTGCTCACCCTTCCGCGCGGGCAGGCCGATTCGTTCAAAAAAGACATGCAAGCGGGAATCGATTTCTTGCGCCGCCGCATTCCTCAGGTTTTCGAAGGCGAACCGTTTCAGCGGCAAAAGGGGAGGATCGTCGAGCGCTTCACGGTACGCGAAAAGGAATTGATGGACGATTTCACGCGGCGCATCGCCCGCGACCAGTTTGCCCTTGGACACATGCAAGTCGGCGCCGTGGCCCTGCCGGAAATCTTCCCGGTGCTTGAAGGGCAGATGGTGCCGATCGAGGACATCTCCAAGATGGTCCACGAGGGCAAACTCGACGCGACCGTGGCGGAGGAAATCGAGCGCAAGTACGAACAATTCCGCCAGGAATTCACAGTGGTCTACCGCAAGACGCTCACGCTTTCGCGCGAACTCGCCAGCGAGCTCAGCTACCTGGAACAGGAAGCTGCTTCCGTTCTGGTGGATGGCGTCATCGAAGAGCTAAAGGAAAAATATCCCGGCTCGAGCGTTGCGGAATATCTCGAAGAGGTGCGGCATCACTTGCTGGACAATCTGAATCCCTTCAAGGAGCGCGAGGGCGAAAGCGAGCAAGAGGAAGAATCGGCCGATGGTTTGGCGAAGACCCAGGGCGGACCGGAACGCGATCCGTTTCGCGTGTACGGCGTCAACGTCATCCTCGCGCACAATCATGAAGAAAGTTCTCCGGTAATCTTCGAGACCACACCGACCTACGCAAATCTTTTTGGCACCATTCAGCGCGCCTATGATGCGCGCGGCGGCTGGAGCAGCGATTTCATGGACCTGCGGGGTGGTTCGCTGCTTCGCGCCGATGGCGGTTTCCTGATCATGTACGCGTTGGAGGCTCTGTCGGAACCCGGCGTGTGGCGCGCCCTGAAGCGCACGCTGAATCACAACCGGCTGGAGATTCAGCCGCAGGAAATTTTTTACCCCTTCGGCGGAAGCGCGCTCAAGCCGGAAGCCGTCGACATCAATGTCAAGGTCATCCTCATCGGCGACCGCCAGCTCTACGAGCTGCTCTACGAATATGAAGAGGACTTTCGGAAGATTTTTAAAGTGCGCGTGGAGTTCGACGAAGAGATGGCTATGAGCGACGGCGTCATTGCCGAGTATGCCGGGCGGCTGCGCGCGCTCTCGGAGAAAGAGAACCTCTTCCCGTTCGACCGCGGTGCGTTCGCCGCCATGCTCGAATACGGAGTGCGCCAGGCCGGCCGCAGGAACAAAGTCACCGCGCGCTTCATCGACATCGCCGATCTGGCACGCGAAGCACACTACAATGCGGCCGGCGCCAAGGAATCCGTGGTCCGGGCATCCCATGTGCACGGCGCTTTGTCCTCAAAGATCGAAAGACACAACCTCATCGAGACGCGCATCCGCGAGATGATCGAGGAAGGAACGCTGCTCGTGGATGTTTCGGGCGCCCGCGTCGGCCAGGTGAACGGCTTGAGCATGCTCGAAATTGGCGGGTATTCGTTCGGCAAACCGGTGCGCATCACTGCCACCGCCGCCTTGGGAAAAGCGGGGCTGATCAACGTCGAGCGCGAGGCCAACTTGAGCGGGCGCTTTCATGACAAGGGCGTGCAAATCATCGCCGGATACTTGCGGAGCCAATTCGCACAAGACAAGCCGCTTTCGCTGGCCGCCAGCATCTGTTTCGAGCAGTCGTATGCGGGCGTGGATGGCGACAGCGCCAGCTCCACGGAGATTTACGCTCTGGTCTCCGCGCTTTCCGGACTGCCGCTGCGGCAGGACATTGCGGTGACCGGATCGATCAATCAGCAGGGGGACATTCAGGCGATTGGCGGCGTGAACGAAAAGATCGAAGGCTACTTTGACGTCTGCCGCATCAAAGGCCTCACCGGCACCCAGGGCGTGATGATTCCCGAAGCGAACGTCGAAGATTTGATGCTGCGCGAAGATGTGCTGGACGCGGTGGCTTCGGGAAAATTTCACGTCTGGCCGGTGGCCAAACTCGAGCAGGGGATCGAAACCCTCACCAGTGTTTCCGCGGGAAGCAGGAATGGCGCGGGCAAATTTGAAGCGGGAACCGTTTTCGCGCTGGTAGATGAACGCCTGCGCAAGATGGCCAAGACTCTGAAGGAATTCGAATAGTCGGCGCGAACGCCACAAGCGAGTTCCCGGTAAATCCCTCCGTCGAGTGCCCTCGAGCCGGCCAAAGCTATTTCTCCGATGCGGCGGGAGCAGGCGCCGGCGCAAGGTACGCCTGCCGGTGGTCCACTCTTTGATCGAATGCTTTCACCTTTACGGTAATCGCGTGAATCTGCCCATCGTGGGCGGGCGGCGCAAACGCGAGACTGTATTCGTGGCGAATCAGCTGGGCAATCTCCGCGTAAGCGCGGTCAAAATCCCCCGGACTCTCCGGGAAATAGACGCGCCCGCCGGTAATGCGAGTAAGTTCGCGCAGCGATTGGTCGGCGGCGGCAAAACCCTGCTTTAGCAAGGTGCGATCTTGCTTTTCCTCCCGATTACGAACCCTGTGCTTGAGGGGTTTGCGAAAATCCCCGGAAAGCGAAACCGCCAGAATGCGAACATCGGAAGTCTCCAGCTTTTGCCGGATGGCCTCCCATTTTCCCGCCGGGGTACTGTCCACACCCGTGGACAAAACCACGATCGTCTTTTTCCCGCGCGACGCGCCAAGCCAATCGATGGCCGATGCGAGGCTCGCCGACAGGTCCAGCTCGGCGAACCCCAGCATGAAGTTCAAGTTTTGTAATGCGAACCGCGTAGCCATTTTATTCGCGGTGAAGTCGACCAGCAGCTCCGGGTCCTTCGAATAGCTCGCGATCGCAACACGATCGTCGCTCGCCAGGTTGTTGAGTAGCTGGTCCGCAGCGTGAAGGTGATCTCTGCCCAAAAAGACCACGGCCGGGCCAGATTCGATGAAGAGCAGGACTTGCGCGGGCTCTATCACGGAAAGAAAATCCGTGATGGGCTGGTCCACACCGTTATCGAAGACGCGGAAATCCTCGCGCCGCAGGCCGTCGACAAAGTTTCCGTCTCTGCCCGTTACAATCACACCCACATTGACGCGGTCCACGGTTACCTGAATCTTTGGCGCCTGCTCTTGCTGCCGTTCCTCGGCAGCCGCGGCAAAGCAGCAGCCCAGCGCGACAGCGAGAAATAAGGTGGGGACCAAGAGGCAATACGGCTTCATTGTCAAGCGTCTAGGCGATCCGGCTTCTCGTTTCCGTTCGATGCGAATCGGCCTTCGAAAAAGGCAGAAGCCCTGTCCCGCGCATTGTTTCGGAGAACGCAGAACAGGGCCGGTAGACAACGGTTCGAACGCAAAGGCCGTTTACGGCTTCGTTTACGGCTTGTCCGCGGAAGGCGCGGTTGGCGCGGCCGCCGCCGCGGGAGCTGGCGCGGCTGCGGGCGCTGGCGTCCCGGAGTCCTTGGGCGTGGCGAGGTATCCCGTAATCTGGCTCCTGCCCACCTCAAAGACCACGATTTCGTAAGGCGCCATCCGCGCGCTGCCCTTCACATAAAATTGCACAGGCTCGCCCGAGGTTTTGTCTTTCTTTTCGATGTTTTTGTCGTCAGCGATGACGTTGATGGTGTACTTGGATTTCTTGGGATCCGTCTTGATCAAGGTAACCTGAACCGGCCCGACGCGCTGCGCGTGTTTGGATTTCTGTACCGTGAATTCGTAGTAGTTGCGGTCGCCGCGGCGCCTCAGCTCCTCGAGGTCATCGCGGTTGTGGGCGATCAACCCGCTCATCACGTTCATGTCGCCCATGCTGCGGTCCAGCTTCCCTTTGGTGGCCTCCAGGTCCGTCTTGGTCGCTTCCAGGTCCTTCTTCGCGCCCCCGACTTCGCTTGCCACCGCGCCAATCTGTTCCTGGCTCGCCTTGATCTGGGTAGTGAGCTCCTGGTCTGAGGCTTGCTGCTCTTTGCGAATGTCTTCCGCCCGGCTCTTGGCCTTCGCAAGTTCCGATTGCGTCAAACCCATTCTTTGCGTGGTGATTTCCACCTGGCTTTTCAGGTCCGCGATGCGCGAGTTGGCCTGGTCCAATTGCACGCTCAAAATCTTGCCTTGGTCCCGCTGTTTCAACAGGTCATCGCTCAGGCGCGCCTGCGTCGTATAGCCGAAATAGACGACCACGGCCAGCCCGGCAATCATCAACCCGAACAATACGGATATCCACCTCGGCGTACCGGCAGACTCGTATCCGTAGGATTCATGCGCGCTTGGTATATTTGGAGAAATGCTCATTCTTCCCTCTCTGTGATGGTATTACCCCTGGTAATGGCCCCAATAGCAAATTATGGCCTGCAAAAAGCCTTCTGTCCATCTTCTCTCCCCTGCGCGCTGCGCCCTGCGGCCCGCACGGGTATTTACGCTCCTCGCGAAGTCACCGTTTCGAAGACCTCAGGGTATCTTTCAGCGCGGGCCAGCGCGCGAAGACCGTCGTCGTCAATCCGCCTCGCGGGGTGAATTCCCCGCGCACCACGCACCACTCCGGGTGTACCGCCGCCACGACGTCGCGCAGAATCCGGTTCACCGCGTTTTCGTAAAAGATGCCCAGGTTGCGGTATGCCAGCAAGTACATTTTCAGGGCTTTTAGTTCGAGGCACTCCCTCTTGGGCATGTACTGGATCGTAAGCGTGCCGTAATCGGGCATTCCGGTCTTTGGGCAAACCGAGGAATACTCCGGGAATCGCGTCGTGATGACGTAGCGCAGGAACTGGTTCGGCCAGGTTTCCAGCGCTGGCAATTTCGCGTCGATTCCGGCGCGCGCGTGTTCTGCCGTGTAGTCGGGCATATTTACTCCTTGGGATTTTATTGTATCGTGCCCCGCATAAGCTCTGACTCTTTCCATGAGCACGGGCGCGTTAAGATCCGCGCCGAACTCGCTGGCCCGGCCTGTGGCGGCCCCCGATTCCGGCGTTCGGATCGCCATACCGCCGTTGATTACCTGCTGGCCGTCGGCGGAATTCTTCCCTGGCGCTGCGAATCTTGCGCAGCCAGGTTTCGCGCCCGTCGCCTTCCGTTTCGGAGCCTGCTTTTTGCCCATGGCGGCATCGTCGGTAACCCGAAGCTGTGACGCCTAGCGCCCGAGCAGGTCCAGGGTCAGGCATCGTTCATTGCGCGAATCCTGGGAGTTCCGGGTGCGCGTACTGCCGCAATAAAGTCTTCTCCCCATCCGGCCGCTCCGGCATGAACGCCATCAAGAAGCGGCGTCCAAAATCACCCAGGCCAACTACCGCGCGCATGTCGACGTCTCGAGAAAGGCGTGATGGGTGAAAAACCCACCTTCTTACCTCTTGGCTTCCTTACATCCCTTTTGCTGGCCTGCTACACTCAGGAGCAGAAACCATCGAGGAGCCAGCCATGTCTGAAGCTGCAAAAGCCCCCACCAAAGGCCCGACTCGCACCGAGTCCGACTCCATGGGACAGATCGAAGTCCCCGCCGACCGCTATTACGGCGCGCAAACCGCCCGCTCGCTTATTCACTTCGCTATTGGCAAGGACACTATGCCGCCCGAGCTGATTCACGCCTTCGGCATCCTCAAGAAGGCCTGCGCGTTGGTGAACCAGGACTTGGGAAAACTCCCCCGCGAAAAGGCTCAACTCATCGTGCAAGCCGCCGACGAAGTCATCTCCGGCAAGCTCAACGCGCATTTCCCCTTGCGCATCTGGCAGACCGGCAGCGGCACGCAGACGAACATGAACGTCAACGAAGTGATCTCGAACCGCGCGATCGAGATCGCGGGCGGGGTGATGGGCAGCAAGAAGCCCGTCCACCCGAATGACGACGTGAACATGTCGCAGTCCTCGAACGACACGTTTCCCGCGGCCATGCACATCGCCGCGGCGACGGAGACGGCTCGGCGGCTGCTTCCTGCGGTGAAGGCCCTCTCTGGCGCGCTCGATAGCAAAGCCAAGGCCTTCGCCGGCATAGTCAAGATCGGCCGCACGCATTTGCAGGACGCCACGCCGCTCACGATGGGGCAGGAATTTTCCGGCTACGTCAGCCTGCTCGACCGCGACGGCGGCCGCGTGGCTGTCGCTCTCGACGGGCTCTACGATCTCGCGATTGGCGGCACCGCGGTGGGGACTGGCCTAAACGCCCATCCGGAATTCGCCGAGCGTGCCGCGCGTAAAATCTCCGAACTGACCGGCTTGCCGTTCCGCTCGCATCCCAACAAGTTCGCCGCGCTCTCCGCGCACGATGAAATCGTGTTTGCCTCGGGCGCGCTGAAAACGCTCGCCGCTTCGCTCCTGAAAATCGCCAACGACATTCGCTGGCTCGCCTCCGGCCCGCGCTGCGGCCTGGGCGAGCTCACGCTTCCCGAGAACGAGCCGGGATCGTCGATCATGCCCGGCAAGGTGAATCCCACGCAGTCTGAAGCGCTCACGATGGTGGCCGTGCAGGTGATGGGCAATGACGCGGCCATCGGTTTCGCCGGCTCGCAGGGCAATTTCGAGCTCAACGTGTTCAAGCCGGTGATGATTTTCAACTATCTGCACTCCGTCGAGCTGCTCGCCGACGCCTGCAACAGCTTTGTCGAGCATTGCGTCCGCGGCATACACGCCAATCGCGAAACCATCGACCGCTACGTCCACAACTCGCTGATGCTCGTCACCGCGCTCGCTCCCAAGATCGGCTACGACAACGCCGCCAAAGTCGCCAAAACCGCGCACAAGGAGCACATCAGCCTGCGCGAGGCCGCCGTCAAGCTCGGCTTCGTCACCGCCGCCGAATTCGAAGCCCTGGTCAAGCCCGAGGACATGACGCATCCATGAGCGGAACCCGCGGTGCGTATGGCGAGGTTCGATGGAAGGCTAGGGAGTTCCGGGAGCGGATCGGCGCGGCAATGAATGTGAGATATAGCGAAGCAGGCCGTGGTGCTACGACGAAATCGGACTCGATCCGGTCCCTTCTCGGTTCGCATGGGATTCTTAACCTGAAGACTAGCTCCTCATGACGCATTTTCTGCAAGACATATTGAGGCAGCCGGAGGAATTGCAGCGGACCATCGAGATTCTGACGGGACGAAATGAGGCCGGGCGAGGTGCCGTTGATGCGGCGACCGCGGCGATTCGCACCGCGCGGCATGTCTACTTGACGGGAATCGGCAGCAGTTGGCACGCCGCATTGAACGTCAGCGTGCTCTTTCATCGTCGCGCTTATCCCGTATACTTCGCGGACGCCGCCGAGCTGCTGACCTTCGCGACCTTTCCCAAAGACTCCGCGATGATCCTGATTTCGCGCAGCGGCAAGAGCACGGAAATTGTGCAGTTGGCCGCCAAAGCGCGCCGGGCCGGAGTGAATGTCATCGGCATTACCAATGCCCCCGAAGGGACGCTGGCCAAAGAGGCGCACATCGCCATCGTCGTTCCCGTCGCTTTTGATCACGCGATTTCCGTGAACACCTACACGACACTGGCATTGGCGGCCGGGATGCTGGCGCACCGAGTGATTCAGGAAGGGAACGGCTCTGTTGAGGAGCCACCGTCCGGCGAAGCGGGAACAAGGGAACCTCCATTGCCATTGAGCGAGGCGCACAACAAAGAAAAACGGCAGCAAGCTGCCGCACTCCAAATGGCTTCCTCCGAGTATCGTGGAGGACTCCAGAGTCCGCCGGAGGCCTGCGAAGCTCAGCGCGAACGCCAGGGACGGCCTCCTGGGGATGGGGAGCTCGCGGAGTCGCTTTCGAGAACGATCGCCGAAGCTGGACGCGCCATTCCCCGCTGGCAGGAGCAGGTTGCCGCCTCGATTTGGCTTGCGCCGCACAGCACCACTTACTTTCTGGCGCGCGGCCCCAGTCTCGGCAGCGCCTATGAATCGCGACTGATTTGGGAAGAAGGTGTCAAAACGCCAGCAACGGCCATGGGCACCGGGGCGTTCCGGCATGGCCCGCAGGAAATCGTCGGCGAAGGTGTTCGCTTCGGTGTATGGATCGACGGCGCACTCATGCGCGAACCGGATCTGGCCGTCGCACGCGACCTGCGGAAGCTCGGCGCGCGCGTCATGCTGATCGGTCAGAAACTTCCCGACGATGCCGGCGATCTGGTGTTTCAGCTGCCCGCGATTCCCGCCGAGTGGCAATTTCTGATTGACATTATTCCGGCGCAGCTCGCGGCGGAGCGGCTGGCGCGCCTTTCCGGAGTGGATTGCGATTCCTTCCGTCTTTCTTCGTACATCGTGGAAGACCAGGGCGGATTGCTGCCGCAAGAAGCGGGGAAAAATGAACAGGAAAGGTCACAGAGGACACGGAAAAGAGGTCCAAGAGTTTAAGCTTCAAGAGTTAAAGATGGCAGCAGAAAGGGCATACCTCGCTACGCTCGGAAGGACAAAGGAGAAGAAATGATTGGGGCGGTGGACATCGGAGGGACGAAGATTGCCGCGGGCATCGTGAACGATGCCGGCAAAGTCCTCGCGAAACGGGAAACGCCGACGGAAAAAGCCCGCTCGTATCGCGACGGGCTCAGCCACATCGTGCGCATGCTCGGCGAAGCGGCAGAACAGGCCGACACCGAACTTTCCGGCATCGGCATCGGCTCGACCGGCTGGGTTTATCCCTTCACCGGCGAATTTGGCGACGTGGACTTTCTCCCTGGATGGAAAGGCTCGAATCCGGTGAACGATTTGGCGCGCGAGTTCGGCGTCCGCGTGGCGCTCGAAAACGACGGCGACGCCGCGGCGCTGGGAGAAGCTGCCTGGGGCGCGGGAAAAGGGAAGTCGCGGCTGATTTACGTCACCGTGGGCACGGGGATTGGCGGCGGAATTATTCTCGAGGGCCGGCTTTATCGCGGCGCGGATAAAGCGCATCCCGAAGTCGGCCATCACGTGATCGACGCCTCCGGCCCGCAGTGTACGTGCGGGTTCCGCGGCTGCTGGGAAGCGCTGGCGACCGGGCCCGCGCTGGCTGCCTGGTTTAATGCCAAGGCGCAAGCGGCTGATCCACAGGCAAGAGCCCTGACCGCAAAAGAGATTTTCCAGTGCGCTCGACAAGGACATCCGTTAGCGTGCGAAGCCGTCGCGCGCGAAACGTATTATCTCGGCCTGGGCCTGGCCAACCTGATCAATCTGTTTGTGCCGGAACGGATTGTCCTGGGCGGGAGCATCATGAAGAGCATGCGCCTGGAAGACCTTCGCAAAGTCATTGCGCAGGGCTGCCGCTTCGTTCCGTTTGAGAAGACCGAGCTCGCCTTGGCTTCGCTCGGTGATGATGCCAATCTGATCGGCGCCGCGCAAGTCTGGCATCATCGCTTCGTCCCGCAAGCTCCGGCACAAGGGGCCGCTTGATTTTTCGTTTGTTGCGGCGCACGATTCCTCAACCTGCCACTTTGTCGATCTCGGAGGATCAGCATGCGCCGCATTGCTTTGCTCGGAATTTGCTTTGCCTTGCCACTGGTTGCCCGGCGAGCGCAAGCTCAAGCAGCGTACACGTTGAAGCCGACGCCGAAGACCGTAGCGTGGGGCTACTACGATGCGAAGACGCCTCCCGTGCTGCGCATCAAATCGGGCGACACGGTGGAAATACAGACGCTCATCACCAACAGCCCGCAGCGGCTGGAAGAAGCCGGTGTGCCGCCCGATCAAGTCGAGCAATCGCTGCGCGACATCACCGACCAAGTGAAAGACAAGGGCCCCGGCGGGCACATCCTCACCGGGCCCATCTACATTGAAGACGCGCAGCCGGGCGACGTGCTGGAAGTGAGAATCCTGGCGGTCAAGCTGGCGATTCCCTACGCCTACAACGCCTTTGGGCCGGGCCGCGGATACCTGCCGGACGATTATCCTTATTCGAAAATCAAGATCATTGCGCTCGACGAAAAGCGCATGGTCGGGAAATTCGCCCCGGGGATCGAGATCTCGCTGCATCCGTTTTTCGGCAGCATGGGCGACGCGCCGCCAGAGGGCGTGGGCCGGTGGAATAGCGCGCCGCCGTGGATTATCGCGGGCAATCTCGACAATAAGGACCTTGTGGCGGGATCGACGCTGTACATTCCGGTGCACGTCCCCGGAGCGCTGTTTGAAGTGGGCGATGGGCACGCGGGCCAGGGCGACGGCGAAGTGGACATCACCGCGCTTGAAACTTCGCTCATCGGCACGTTTCAGTTCATGGTCCGCAAGGACATGCATTTCAAGTGGCCGCGCGCGGAAACGCCCACGCACTACATCACCATGGGCCTCAACGACAACCTGAACGCGTGCGCAACGTTGGCGGTGCGAGAAATGATCGACTTCCTGGTGAGTGAGAAACATCTTTCGCGCGACGATGCGTACATGCTAGTGAGCGTAGCAGCGGATCTGCACATCACCGAGCTGGTCGACGGCAACAAAGGCGTGCACATGATGATCCCCAAAGCGATCTTCGTGTCCTCGGGGAGGTAAAGCTGCCATGAAAGTCTTTCCGAAAGTCCCACGGCTGAGCTTTCTCATTGTTTTTGCGGCCATCGTTAGCGGTCGAGCCAAAGCCCAGCAGCAGGAAGCAAACCGGGCCGGTGAAGCGCTCTACAAGCAGCGCTGCGCCGCCTGCCACGAAGGTGCGGCGCCCCGCGCGCCAAACCGCGCTCGGCTGCAGCAGATGTCGCCGGAGAACGTCCGGCTTGCTTTGCTGGGCGGAAGCATGGCCGTCGAAGGACTGGGATTGTCAACGGCGCAAATCGCCGACCTGGCTGAATTTCTTACGGGAAGGCAGTTGGTGAAGGAGCAAATCCCCGCAGCCGCTTTCTGCGCCGCGGATCGAGAACGCGCCTTTGCGGATCCGCTCGCGAAGCCGCACTGGAACGGCTGGGGCGTGGACCTCGGGCAACACCGTTTTCAGCCCGCAGAGATGGCGCAACTCACGGCCGAGCAAGTGCCGAAACTCAAGCTGAAGTGGGCCTTCGGTTTTCCCGGCGTCTTGCGCGCCCAGGCACAGGCCACGGTGGCGGGAGGGCGCGTCTTTGTTGGGAGCTCTGAACGAAGAGTCTATTCGCTCAGTGCGGAGACTGCTTGCATCTACTGGGCGTTTGACACGGATGGCCCGGTGCGGACAGCGGTCAGCCTGGGACAGAACGGCAGCGGCTGGGCGGCGTACTTCGGCGACCAGCACGCGAACGCTTATGCCGTGGACGCTGTGACGGGAAGCTTCTGTGGAAGACGCATGTCGAAGAATTTCCGGGGGCGGTGATTACCGGAGCCCCTGCGCTGGCCGAAGGTAGACTATATGTTCCTACTTCCTCGATGGAAGAAGTGTTTGCCGGGAATCCCACGTACGAATGCTGCAAATTTCGCGGGAGCATTGCTGCGCTCGCAGCGGCCACAGGAAAAGTTCTCTGGAAAAGCTATACCGTTGCGGAAGAACCCAGGCCCATACGCAAGAGCAAAGTCGGTGTGCAACTGTGGGGGCCCTCGGGAGCGGGAGTGTGGTCTTCGCCAACCGCGGACTTGAAGAGCCGAACGCTCTACGTGACAACGGGCGACAGCTATTCGGACCCCGCGGCGCCGACCTCGGACTCTTTTCTCGCGTTTGATCTGGAAACGGGAAAACTGAAATGGTCGCAGCAAATGACCAAAGGCGATGCGTACAACGTGAATTGCGGAGCGCCGGCGGAGATGCGCGCGAACTGCCCCGAGGCGAATGGACCCGATTTTGATTTTGGCTCTTCAGCAATTCTGGTGGAACTGGGTAAGGGGCGCCGTGCGTTGATTGCCGGCCAGAAATCCGGAGTGGTCTACGCTTTGGACCCGGACCAGCAGGGTGCGGTGCTCTGGCAGCGGCGCGTCGGCCGCGGCGGACCGGCTGGCGGGGTGCAATGGGGATCCGCAGCGGACGAAAAGAACGTGTACGTGGCCCTGTCGGACGTAGCCATGAACCCCGTGCCTCCGGGAACGCCGGGAGCGCGCGATACGGCCTTGGGCTTCGCGGCGCAATTGGATCCGAAGATTGGCGGCGGCCTTTTCGCGCTGAAGCTGGACACCGGCGAGATTGCCTGGCAGACACCGCATCCGGGCTGTGGAGACAGCCCCGGATGCAGTCCAGCACAATCGGCCGCGGTGACCGCCATTCCCGGCGTGGTCTTTTCCGGCGGACTGGACGGACACTTGCGGGCGTACTCCGCCGAGGATGGCCACATCCTTTGGGATGTGGCCACCGCCAAGGATTTCAAAACCGCGAATGGGGTGAAGGCGCATGGCGGCGCGCTCGATGGCCCGGGAGCGGTCATCGTAGGAGGAACGCTGTTTGTCAACTCGGGATACGCTTTTTTGGGAGCGGCCCCAGGAAACGTGCTTCTGGCTTTTTCGGTTGACGGTAAGTGAACTGGACAAGAGAATTTGTTCGCATGCGCCCCACGCTATACCATAATAAAAAAGGCCCAGCACGGTCCGACCAGTCACAACCAAGGGGGAATCGTGAGCTTTTGCAACCGACTCGCTAGGCTGTCGCTGCTTTGTGCGGTGCCTGCCTCGCTGGCAGCGCAGACCAAGGCAATTCCGGACTGGTGCAAGGCGCTCCCGCGGCCGGAATACCGAACGCTTATGCGCGTTCCCGTCAGCGATCCGTGGTTTGAAGTGTACAAAGTGGCTCCCGGGACGTTCGCGATCTACGAGCCGCACCAGGCTGAAGAAACTATTTCCTACCTCATCCTGGGGACGAAACAGGCGGTCCTTTTCGACACCGGCATGGGCATCGGCAGCATTAGTAAAGTGACCAACCAATTGACGGCCAAGCCTGTGGTCGTGCTCAATTCGCACACGCACAACGATCACGTGGGCGGAAACTGGGAATTTACCTATGTGTTCGCGATGGACACGGATTTTACACGCAAGAACGCGCGAGGCTCGCCTGCGGATGCGCAAGCGGAAATCGCGTCGGGACAAATTTGTGGGAAGCTGCCGGCCGGATTTAACCCGAAAACCTATGCGACGAAGCAGTGGAAGATCTTCCACTTTGTCCACGACGGCTTCAAAGTCAATCTGGGGGCGCGAACCGTGGAAATCGTCGCCGCGCCCGGCCATACCCCGGATTCCATTGCCCTGATCGACCGTGCCAACGGCTTGCTCTTCACCGGCGATACCTACTATCCCGCGCCGATCTGGCTGTACCGCCCCGAAACCGATATGGATGCGTACGTTGCATCGGTCAAGCGTCTCGCGGCGCTCGCGCCGCAAGTGAAAATGGTGCTAGGCGCGCACAACATACCTGTGGCGGATCCGGCGGTGCTGCCGAAACTAGTGGATGCGATCTTGGCGGTGCGCGCTGGGAAAGGCGATGTTGAGGCGGAAGGGACGGGGAAGGCTATCCACACGTTTCAGGGTTTCAAGTTCCTTCTCGCGGAGCCGGCAAAAGGGTTAGATTAGAAGTGTCGAGAGTAGTGTGCGGTGGCGCGATAGATCACGCCCCTACCATTTGTTGTGAAGAGCCACGTGCATGCAGTCCGTTCGTTACAAGCCGATCGCGCTCGCGTTGCTGTTTTTCCTGAACATGACTCCTGGCGCTTCCGCCGAGCAGGCCAAACACAAACACAACGAAAAGACCGACAAAGGCAGAAACGTCTGGAATTATGACGGAGGCGTTTTTTTCGAAACGGATGGCTCGCTTCCGAACGGGGTGTGTTTTCGTGTCCACGGCCAGATGAGCTCGGGCGATTTCTTCAACGGGCTCAAGCGCATCGACACCGATCAATCGACGGTTTTCCAGCGCGGCAACGAAACGGTAACGAAGTTTCCCGATTCCGTCACGGTTTCCTTTTCGATCCGGGACCAGCTTTGTCCTGCCGGAGTCCAGCAAGTGGGTACGCGCCCGTACTTGACGGGCAAAATGATCGAGGAGCTGCGGCTTTCGCTTTATTGGAAGCACGGCGTGGATTTGAGTCCGGTAAAGGGCGTGAGGGAAGTCAACTCCCGCGTGGACCGCATCCAGCCTTACGCCGCTTCGCTTGCCGCGGATTTACCCGCGCGCTACGAGTGGTCGTATCAGTTCGTGGTCCCGAGCGCAGGCGTATCCCTGATGGATAGCCTCGCTCTCGTCTTTCGACCGCCGGATGGACGCATTGCCGCGCGTGTCGCTGCGCGGCTCTGAGGCGAGGGCCGTAAGTCTTCCGTTCCAGGTGAAAGCAGAAATTCGAAATCTGCAAAGGGGAAACCGCGTTTACGCCCGGGATCTTCCGGTCCCATTTTGCGATAAGCCTAGCCCATGGAGCTAATTTTTTGCGGCTCGATTTTGTACATGACGCGAACTTCGCCGGGCTGCCGGAACGGGTAGACCGGCTTCCCAAGATATTTTTGTGAGAGCTTATTGATATGGTCGTCCGCGCCTTTTTCCGTGATTTCCACGACGCGTCCGCGGACTTCGAGGTAGCGGTAGGGATTCGCGGGATCCTGTAGCGCGATGGCCACGCGGGGATCGCGCCGGACGTTTTTGTCCTTGACGCGGCCCTTGGCGGAATTGACGCGAACGTGCTTTCCGTCGAAATCCACCCATACCGGCGTCACTTGCGGGCTGCCGTCCTTCATCAGCGTGCTGAGATTGCCGAAAGCCTGTTTTTCAAAAAGGTCGGCATATTTTTCTGGAATGACTGCGCTCATTGCTTCCTCCCAAAAAAGGCCGTGCAAAACTCATGGCAAACGGATTTCGGGAACGCGTCCTTTGGTCATCAACGGGGCTCCCGTCAGTTTCTGCACATCCTGCGGTCGCCAGCCGGGTGCAACTTCGCGCAGGACCAGGCCCTCGGGGCTGACGTCAACAACCGCGAGATCCGTGATGACGGTGTCCACGCATTCGAGACCGGTCAGCGGATAGGTACACTTCTTGACAATTTTCGGCGCGCCGTCTTTGGTGACATGCTCCATGCAAACAATCAATTTTTTTGCGCCGGCAGAAATGTCCATGGCCCCGCCTATGCCGCCGGAGCCTTTTGCGCCTGGAATCTTCCAGTTGGCCAGGTCGCCCTTTTCCGAGACCTGAAAGCCGCCAAGCACCGCGACGTCGAGATGGCCGCCGCGGGTCATCAAGTGCGCGTCGGCCTGATGGAAAAAGGAAGCGCCGGGAATCAGCGTCACCGGGATTTTCATGGCGTCCACGAGGTCGTAATCTTCCTCGCCTGGCTTCGCGCGGCGCCCCATTCCCAAGATTCCATTTTCGCTGTGGAAGTAAACGGTGATTTCCCCGGGGAGATAGTTAGCGATGAGGTTGGGAATGCCCCAGCCGAGATTGACGTAAGCGCCGTCCGGCAATTCGAGCGCGGCGCGCCCGGCGATTTGTTCCCGGGTCAGCCGCGGTTTCTCCAACAAAGCTTTTTCCCGAACGGTTTCAGCCGGCATAGTGGAGTCCTTTCGCCTGCACGATGCGGTGCACAAAAATCGCAGGAGTCACCACATGCTCCGGCTCGATTGAACCCACGGGAACAAGTTCTTCGACTTCGGCAATTGTGGTTCTCGCGGCCATAGCCATGATGGGATTGAAGTTCCGCGCCGCGAGCCGATAGGTCAAATTGCCCAACGCATCGGCCTTTTGCGCTTTGATGAAAGCGTAGTCCGCACGGATGGGCATTTCCAAAATGCAGCGCTTGCCTTCGAGCACACGCTCTTCCTTGCCGTCGGCGACTTCTGTGCCGACACCGACAGTGGTGTAAAAGCCTTGCAGCCCCGCGCCCGCGGCGCGCATGCGTTCGCAAAGAATCCCTTGCGGCACCAGTTCGAGTGTTACCTCCTTGGCGGCGAAGCGCTCCTGAAAATGACTGGCGTGGGGACCCGGGAAGGACGCAATCACGTGCTTGATCTGGTTGTTCTTGAACATCAGGCCAAGCTCGCCGTCGTGTGTGCCGCAATTATTGCTGATGGCGGTGATGTTTTTGACGCCTTTGCGCACCAGGGCCTGTATTAGATTGTTCGGGAAACCTGCGCCGCCGAATCCGCCAAACATAATGCGCGCGCCGTCGGGGACATCGGCTACGACTTCGTCAAGCCTGGAATAAACCTTCTTCTTCATCGCGCTCTAGAGATGGTTTCCGGCAGCAACCTTGGTTTCTCTTTTCCTGCCGCTTCGGAACTTCACATCCAAACCAGCTTCGCACAGCCAGCGGCCCGTTGCGGTCGCGCTGAGATCGTATTCCAACAAGGCGTGCAAATCGGATTCGTCGTCCACATCCATTTCAAGACGAAAATTGCGGCGAAGGACAATCTGTGCGCTCGCTTGTTTAGCCTCCGCTAGATGCTTTGCGAAACTGCCCGCTCCAAAATGGGAGGGAAACAGCGTAGGGGGCGTGCGTAACAAGGCATTGGTGCCGGTCCCGTCGCGCGAGGGCACGATAGCCATGGCCGGCGGCGGGTATTCGATGGCCAGCAGTTCATCGATGTCGCTCGGCTGGAGTAGGGGCAGATCGAGCGGCAGGCGCAGCAGCGAACGAACTCCGCGCTGTGCACACCTTCTGGACGCGGCATCCACGGAATCGCTTTCGGAAATCTGGCGGTCTTCGCGCAGAATCTCCCAGCCGTTTTCCTCGGCAATTTCCATGGCCGGCCGATAATTGGTGATCACAAAAATCTTCTCCGCGCGGCAAACGTCTCGCACGGCTCGAGTCGTGTCGGTAAGCATGGCGTGGGCCAGTCCCAGTCTTTGCTCCGGTGTGAGCACGCTTTCCAAACGTTTCTTCGCGTTTCGCAAGTCTTTCACGGGCAAAAGGAGCGCGCGCATGGAGCCGCCTAGTATGCGCCTTTCGTGTAGCCTGGGTGGTTTTCGGACCGCGCTAGGCGCAGCGCCGGCAAAGCCGATGACGGATCCTCTTCGCGCCGCTCGAACGCCCGGCGAACTTTGTAGGTTGTGGAACGCTCCGCGGGAACACGGCCAATCTTGCGAATGTGTGCGCGAAATTCCTCCGGTGAAACGTACTCGCCAAATGTGGCTCCGGCAGCTTTGGAGATGTTTTCTTCCATCAGCGTTCCGCCGAAATCGTTGGCGCCGGCCTCCAAGCAGGCAAGGGAAGTCTCGATTCCCAGCTTTACCCAGGAGACTTGAACATGGCAAATTGCGCCGTGCAAAAGGACACGAGAAAGCGCATGAACGCGCAGGTGCTCGTCGCGCGCTGCCCCCGGCCGTGCTCCGCCATGTTTGTAGAGGCGGGTGTTCTGATGGATGAAACCAAGCGGAACGAACTCGGTAAATCCGGCGGTACGTTTCTGAATCGAGCGTAACAACAGAAGATGGCGCACCCAGTCGGCTGGCTCTTCGACGTGGCCGTACATCATCGTCGAAGTCGTAGGGATGCCGAGTTCGTGAGCCATGGTGATGATTTCGACCCAGCGAGCGACCGGTAGCTTGTTGGGGCTGAGCTGCTGGCGGATGCGGTCGTCCAGAATTTCCGCGGCCGTGCCGGGAATGCTCCCAAGCCCCTCGTCTTTCATCATTTGCAGGTAAGCGCCGAGCGGCAAGCCCGTCTTCAACACACCATAGTCGATTTCCATCGGCGAAAAAGCGTGGACGTGCATGGCGGGAAGGGTCCGTTTGATGGCGCGCAACAGGTCGCGATAAAAGAATCCGTCGAGGTCGCGGGGCAGGCCGCCTTGAATGCAGACTTCGGTGGCGCCACGATCCCAGGCTTCGCGGGCGCGGCGTACGACCTCCTCAAAAGAAAGCGAGTAGGCATCGGAGGCTTGCGGTCCGCGGCCAAAGCCGCAAAAACTGCATCCGACGAAGCAGACATTGGTGAAGTTGATGTTGCGATTGACGACGTAGGTGATGGTTTCACCAACGGTCTCCGAGCGCAGATAATCCGCGACGGCTACCAGAGCTTCGAGGTCAGCGCCTTCGACCTTTGCCAGGCGCAAGCCCTGCTCGAAGGAGAGCTCTTTGCCTTGCAAAACCGACTCAAGAGGATCGCGCGCGCCGGGGGCGCACTGGGCAAGAGCTCTCGAAAGGCTTCTCTTCGTCATCGCTTCGTTGCTCACACGTGGGAACACGGTCTCATTCTACTTTGGCTTGGCCCGGGACGGCAGGTCGTCCTTTCCGTCTCCTCTTTTGTGTATGGGGCCATCCTATCAAAGCGCAGGCAACAATCGAAATCCCGCGACATTTCTGTCCGCCTTCGTCGGAGTAGGTGGCGCGGGTCGACTTCCTTTGCCGCTGCTTCGCAAGATCGAGCGGGAAAACCGGCGGATCCCGGTTATGATAGGCGACCAGGCCAGGAGGGGAAATGACGCGAGGTAAGGGCCGAGCGCGCATGGCGGCGTTGGCTGGATTGCTGCTGATGCCGTTCGCGGGGGCCACGTTTGCGGATGACCAGGTGAAGACGACCAGCGGAATCGTGGAGGGCGTGAGGGCGGCCTCGCCAGCAGTCCGCGCCTTTCGCGGGATTCCTTTTGCTGCGCCGCCCATCGGAGAATTGCGCTGGAAGGCGCCGCAACCCGTTAGGCCCTGGAAGGGCGTTCTGAAGGCCGGTGGATTCGGGCCGCGCTGCATGCAGGCACCAGTTTTTTCAGACATGATTTTCCGCGACCGGGCGGACAAGCCCATGAGCGAGGATTGCTTGTACCTGAATGTCTGGACGGCGGCAAAATCGGCCGAGGACCGCCTCGCGGTAATGGTGTGGTTTTACGGCGGCGGATTTCAGGCCGGATCGAGCTCCGAGCCGCGCTATGACGGCGAGAATTTCGCGAAGAAAGGGATCATCGTTGTCAGCCTCAATTACCGGCTGGGCGTACTCGGGTTTTTTTCTCACCCGGAGTTGACCAAAGAATCGGGCGTCCATGCATCAGGAAATTACGGTCTGATGGACCAGATCGCGGGCTTGCGCTGGGTGAAGCAAAATATCGCCGCCTTTGGAGGCGACCCGGAAAAAGTGACCATCGCGGGCGAGTCGGCAGGATCGCTCTCGGTCAGCGCCCTGATGGCCTCGCCGCTCGCCAAGGGATTGTTTCGTCTGGCGATAGGAGAGAGCGGCGCTTTCTTTGGGCGCCCGCCAGCGGGGTCGGCGATGCCGACGCTCGGCGAAACGGAAAAGACCGGCGCGAAATTTGCGGAAGCCCTTGGCGCGAACGACCTCGCGGCACTGCACGCGAAGGGTGCGGAAGACCTTCTGAACGCGGCGCAAAAGGACCGCTCGTTACAGTTCTGGCCAAGTGTGGACGGCTATGTGCTGCCGAAAGAGGTAGCCGCGATTTTTGTGGAAGGCGGGCAGGCCCACGTGCCGCTGCTGGCAGGTTGGAACGCCGAGGAAGCAAGCTGGGCGGTGGTCTACGCGAAAGAAAAGCCGACCGCGCATACTTTTCCGCAACAACTGCGCGCGCGGTTTGACGACCGATCGGCGGAGATCCTGAAGCTGTATCCCGCCAGCAACGATGAAGAAGCGCACAAGTCGGCGATCGACCTGGCAAGCGACCTGTTTATCGTATACATCACGTGGGCATGGCTGGAAATGCAGAATAAAACCGGGCAGGCGCCGGTCTACGGCTACGTGTTTGACCGCACTCCGCCGGTCGCGCCGGATACCAAGGTTAATGGAATCTCTCCGAAGGAGCTCGGCGCCCGGCATGCCTGCGAGATTGAATATGTCTTTGGCACGCTGAAGTCACAGCCGAACCCCTGGGAGAGTGCGGACTTCAAGATTTCCGATGCCATGGCTTCGTATTGGGCGAATTTTACAAAGGCGGGAGACCCGAACGGGCCGGGCCTGGCGAAATGGCCGGTCTATGACGGTGGAGCGGATCCCATGATGATGCATTTTGCGGAACAAATTCAGGCCCTCCCGCAAGCGCACCGCGACCGCTACGAGTTTTGGAGCGGTGCGGCAGCTACGGCTACGGCCCACCACTGAAAGATCTGTTTGTATCTTTGACATCCTCCCCGCCGCAAGCGGCGAGGATTCCTACGGCCTCTCGGTTTGTTTTCCCGAGATGGCTTCGGTGGGTTCCTCCCACAACCGCCCTACTTCAGCGGAGGACCCGCCCATAGGTCGTTCGGACAGAAATATAGAGCAGTTCGGAAGGAAAACAAAGAGGGGCCTTATATCCTCGGCCTAAAAACGCCGAGGTTTTACGACCCACCTGGTAATGGGTGGCCAAGCGGCCTTGGCCGCAACGACAGCGCGCCCTTCTAACCAGCTCTTTTCTTATGAAACGCAGCACACTCGTGATCTTGATCGGCCTCGTGCTGGTCGGCATGGCTCTGGCGATTGCCATTGCCGTCTCGGTATTGCACGATGGCTTGAGCGCCAAGGCGACGCCGACGCGCCTGGAAGCGTTTGTAGCACGTAACGCGCGCCACCTGGCAATCCCCGGAAATGCGCGCCTGATGGAGAACCCCGTGTTGGATTCGCCGGAAATACAGCGCGAAGCGCGGCTGCACTTTGCCGATCATTGTGCGATTTGCCACGGGAATGACGGCAGCGGCGACACGCCAATCGGCGAGGGACTTTATCCTAAACCCCCCGATCTGCGGCTGCCGGCGACGCAGAACTTGAGCGACGGCGAACTGTTCTGGATTATCGAGAACGGAGTGCGGTTTACCGGCATGCCGGCATTTTCCAGCAACCAGCATAACGGGGCTGGGAATCACGGCAATGGACAAGACAGTTGGAAGCTGGTGCATTTCATCCGGCATCTCCGTCATTTGAGCGAGGCGGAACGGCTCGAGATGGAACGCTACAATCCAAAAGGACCGGAAGACCGCGCAGAGGAAGAAGAGGAAAAAGAATTCCTGAATGAAGCAACGCCTAAGGCCAAGCCGGAATCTCACCCTGGTAGGCGGAAATGAGGCGGTAACGGCGACCGCCAGGGGAACCATGGAGAAAACGATGAAAGCGAAATGGTTGACGCTCACGCTCGCGCTCGCCTTTGCGGGTGGCGCGGCTTTCGCGCATGGGAACAAAGTGCATGTCAAAGGTACGGTAGAAAAGATCGACGGCGGCTCCTTGCAGGTCAGGACGCCCGAGGGCAAGACCGTGGCGGTGAAGCTCCTGGCCTCCACCGTTTACATCCTGCACACGCGGACCAAGCCAGGCGACGCTCCGGATGCCAATGAAGACAAGCCCGCGAAGCTCTCCGACCTCGCGGTCGGCGACGCGGTAGTGATCCACGCAACGCCGAAAGACGGAAACCTGGAAGCAGAGGAGATCAAATTCTCCGCCGCTAGTTCGAACAAGATGGCCTCGGCCGCGTCCAAGCCGAAGTTCTGAAGCAGTCGGCAGTCGCCGGCAATCCGTCCACCCAAAACGGCTCACCTTGCAATGCCGGATTTGCTCATGCCCGGGCGCGGCATGGTGGCCGTGATTGCCGAGACTCCTCGTTAGTCGACGAGATAGCACGAGTGAGTTTTCAGCACCAACCACACCGGCTTTTCGGCCGCTAGCTTGAGGCTACGGACCGCTCCAGGCGTGAGGTGCACCACAAACGTCACCCCGCAATCGACGCGGGCGATGCACAGGGTGCCTCGCTGTTCGAGAGAAGCCATCCTCCCCTCGATGACGTTGCGCGCGCTCAACCCGCGCGGACCCTCCGATGCCAGCAGGATGTCCCCGGCGCGAATGGCCACCTGCACGCGGTCCCCGGCGGACGCATGCGCGAGCGGCACCTCAATCTCGCAAGCGCTCTCGCCGAGCCTGAGGCGCATCACGCCGTCCTGCTCGCGAAGATCAACAACCGTGGCGTCCAGCAGATTCTCGAAACCGGCGGCCTGCGCCAGCCGCTTCCGGCGCGGGGCATCCAGCACCTCCATCGGCGCACCGTGGCCCACCACGCGGCCCTTATCGATAGCGATCACGCGTTCGCCAAGCGCGTCTACCTCCTCGCGGTTGTGGGTCACATACAGGATGGGAATGCGCTTTGAGGCGTTCCAGGCACGCAAATCCTCCACGATCGCGGCCTTGCGTTCCGCGTCCAGGCCGGTCAGGGGCTCATCGAGCAAGAGCAAGCGTGGTTCGGTGACAAGCGATCGCGCCAGAGCAGTGCGCTGCCTTTCGCCGCCGGAGATTTGCGCCGGTTTCCGCTTCCGCAGGTTTTCAACGCCAAAGGCTTCCAGAATTTCTTCCATACGCCTCCGCCGGTCCTGATCGGGAATATCCCGCAGTCCGTATGCGATGTTTTGCTCGACAGTGAGATGGGGGAACAACGCCAGCGACTGAAATACGTATGCGATGCGACGTTTTTGGGGAGGAACGTCGATGCCTAGGGCGGAGTCAAACAAGACCTTTTCACAGACCGCAATCTTGCCGGCATCCGGGCGCAGCAGTCCCGAGAGGCAATCGAGCAACGTGGATTTTCCGGCGCCGGAGGGCCCGAACAGGATGGTGATTCCCGGCGGCGCGTCGAGAGAGACATCGAGAATAAACGATGCGTCTTCGCGCCGCTTCTTTTGAATGCAGGCAACCAGCCGAAGGGAATTTACTTCGCGGTCCATCGTGTCCACGCCGGGGTCCACACGCGGCGATTCACGGCGTACACCAGACAGAGCACGCCAAACGCGATGGCCAGGAGAAGCAACGCCAGCCGGTTGGCTTCGCCATATTCGAGCGTCTCGACGCGGTCGTAAATGTCGATGGAAGCGGTGCGCGTCGCCCCGGCAAGGTCTCCGCCGACCATCAGCACCACTCCAAATTCTCCAAGCGTGTGCGCGAAACTGAGCACCACGGCCGTGACTACGCCGGGCAAAGACAAAGGCAGAATCACGCGGAGAAACGTCTGCCATTTTCCCGATCCCAGAACCGCGGAGGCTTCCAGCAGTTTTCGGTCCACGGCTTCAAAGGAAGCGATCAGCGGCTGCACGCCAAAAGGAAAGCTGTAAACGACAGAGGCGACGACCAATCCGCCGAACGTGAAGGCCAGGCCATGGCCGAACAGCGCCATCCACATCTTCCCGAGCGGCCCGCGCGGTCCCATGGCGAGCAAGGCGTAGAATCCAACGACGGTGGGAGGAAGGACCAGCGGCAAAGCCACGATGGATTCCAACAAAAATTTACCGCGCCAGTGGGAATAAGCCAGCCAATAAGCCACCGGCGTGCCAATCAATAGCAAAAGCCCGGCCACGCATGCGGCCAGTTCGAATGACAAGGCCAGCGAATTCATTCTTGCTTCTCCGTTTTCCGAGGCATGATCTTTCGTGCCAGGCTTTTTCCTGTTGGGCTAGTTGCTTGCGGGAGCAGAGAATCCGTGCTGCTCCAGGATTTTTATGCCCGAGGCGCTCTTCACAAAGTTCAGAAAAGCCAGCGCTGCCGAACGGTTCCTCGCATTTTTCAGCAAAGCTGCCCCCTGCTCGATCCTCGGATGCATCTCCGGCGGAATTTCCCACACCTTTCCGTCTTTCATTCCGGGAGAAAACGCCAGAGAGAGAGCGATGATTCCGGCTTGGGCGTTTCCCGATTGCACAAACTGCGCGGCTTGCGAAATGTTTTCGCCATAGACTAGTTTCGCTTCCACCTGGTTGTAAATTCCCGCCTTTTTCAAAGCCGAGGCGGCGGCTCGCCCATAGGGTGCGAGTTCCGGATTGGCGATGGCGATTTTCCGTACGGCTCGATCCAACAAGGCATGCCAGCCCTCTTTTGCCAAATCCACGGAGGAATCATTGGGCATCCAAATCACGATTCGCCCCAGCGCGTAATCGCGGAGTGTTCCCGGCTCAACGAATCCTTGAGCCTCCAGCTTCCTTGGGTAGGCGACATCGGCGGAAAAAAACAGGTCAAAGGGCGCTCCATTTTGAAGTTGCGAGAAAAAATTTCCGCTGGAGCCGTAGCTTACGTCTATTTTTGTTCCTGTCTTTTCTTCGAAGTCCTTGCCTAACTCCTCCATTGCGAATTTCAGGTCTGCCGCCGCCGCAACTCGCACCCGCTGCGCTCGCGCCTGCAAAAGGCTGATGGAACAAGGGAGCGCGCCAAGAGCCACGCACAAGGTAAGCGCCGCGCACGGTCTTCGATTTCCATGGCCGATCACGAGTCACCAATCCCGGGCTGCCGTCGTCCGGTCACACGCGCAGAATCATCACCTCCGTGGATTTGATGAGCGCCGCAGCGCGGTCGCCCGGCTTCAGGCGCAACTCTTTTGCGGCATCGGCGGTGATGAGGGCAGTAATGTGCTGTTCGCCGATGGCCAGCGTCACCTGGGCGAGCAGCCCGCTGAACTTCAGTCCAACCACGCGGCCAATCAACTGATTGCGTCCGCTAATTCTACGGAAATACGGTCGCCGCGCGGCCGGGTCGCCCCGCTCGAATTTCATCGGAATCAGGCGGTCGATTTCGCTCTCCGGAACACGGTGGTGCCCGCCGGGCGTCTTCACTGACTTGATTTTGCCGTGGTAAATCCATTGCTTGAGCGTAGGATAGCTGATGCCGAGAATGTTCGCCGCCTCACGCGGCGCCAGCAGCTTCTGCACGTAGCGTCTCCGAAGAATGTACAGAATAGCTCTCCGGGAGATGTATATTCAATACGTTTTTATATGATTAGGCTGTGCTGCGGCCCTGGTTAGTTCCGCAGCGGCTTGCCGGTCTTTAAGGTGTGGGCAATGCGCTCCTGTGTTTTCTTTTCGCCGCAGAGGGAAACGAAGGCCTCGCGCTCGAGATCGAGGAGGTACTGTTCGGTGACGAGCTGCGGCGCCGTCAGCGGTCCTCCGGCAAGGATGTTCGCAAGCTTGCGGCCGACATGTGCGTCGTATTCCGAGGCAAACCCTCCGCGCACCATCATGTGAATCGCCAGCTTTGCCCCGGCCAGGAATGCTTCGCCGAGCACCTTGATTTGCGTGGTCTCGGCGCCTTCCTGCCAATTTGCCGCCCCCCGCTTGTAACCGCCGCGCGCCAACGCCAAGGCCACCTCCTTCGCGTCGGCAACCAAACGATCGCGGTTCATGGAAACCCCGTCCTCGCGCCGCAGATAGCCGAGCTCCCGGCACTCTTCCGCGCTGGTGCCGACTTTGGCCATGGCGATCGCTTCGAACAGCGGCTTCAGCGCATGAAACAAGTCCAAATCTTCAGCGCCGGAGGCGTGCTCGTTCGCGCGAATGAGCATCTCCTTGCTCCCGCCCCCACCCGGGATCAGGCCGACACCGGTTTCGACCAGGCCCATATACGCTTCGGCGGCCGCCTGAATTCTCGCAGCGTGCAGGCTGACCTCACATCCGCCGCCGAGGGCCATGCCCTGCGGCGCGGCAACCACCGGCTTCGGCGCATATTTGACGGCCAGGTTGACGTTCTGAAACTGCTTTACCGCCAGGTGCAGCTCGTCCCACTCTTGTTCTTGGGCTGCGACCAGCACAAGCATGAGATTAGCCCCAACCGAAAAATTCACAGCCTGGTTTGCAATCACCATGGCGTCAAAGTCAGTTTCCAGGCGCTTCAACCCCTTATGCATCATGGCGATCAGGTCCGCGCCGATCGAGTTCATCTTGGCGTGAAATTCGCAGCAAACCACGCCGTCGCCAAGATCAATCAGACTGGCCCCGGCGTTCTTCTCGATTTCGCGCCCAGCTTCTTTCAACGATTTCAGAATGATGATGCCTCCGGGCTCTTGGACTTGCTTCACGCCGCCTGTACAAATATCAAAAACCGTCGTCGTGCCTTTCTCCGATTCGTAAAACCCCTCGCGCCCGCTTGAAAGCACTTTCTCAATCACCGATGGAATCGCCCGGCCCTCTTTCTGCACTTGCGCCGCGAAAGCTTTCACTCCAACCGCATCCATCATTGCGAAGGGGCCGAGGTCCCAGCCGAAGCCCCAGCGCATGGCACGGTCCACGTCGGCTAGGTTGTCCGATATTTCCGGCACGCGGCGTGCCGCGTAGAGGCACATCTCCGAAAGGCCGCCCCAAATGAACTGCTGAGCCTTATCGCCCTTTTGTCCGTCGAGAAGCGGGCCAACCAGGGCGCGCAGACGTTCGCGCGTGTCTTCGATGGCTTTGCCCATCTCGAGCGAGGCGAATTTCGCCTTTTGCCGCGGCCGGTACTCCATGGTGTTCGGGTCGAGCACAAGAATTTCCTTTTCGGCTGCGCCGCGGACCTTCTTATAAAACCCCTGTCCGGTCTTGTCGCCCAGCCAGCCGCGCTTGACCATCTCTTCGACCAGTGCCGGCACCTTGTAGGTTTCGCGCGACTCGTCATTCGGCGCGGTCTCGTAAATGTTTTTCACCACGTGGACGAGCACGTCGAGCCCGACGATGTCCGCTGTTCGAAACGTCGCGGATTTTGGCCAGCCCACCGCCGGGCCGGTGCAGGCGTCCACCTCTTCGACCGTCATCTGTAGCCGGTTCATCAGTCTCAGGGCATTCAGCATCGAAAACGTGCCAATGCGATTGGCAATGAAATTGGGCGTATCTTCCGCGATCACCACGCCTTTGCCGAGCCGACGATCGCAAAACTCGTTGAGCGTCTCGATGACCTCGCGTGAAGTTTTCGGCCCGGGAATCACTTCGACCAATTTCAAATACCGCGGGGGATTGAAGAAGTGCGTGCCTGCCCAATGCTGCTGAAACTCTTCGCTCATTCCTTCGGCAATCAAGTGCACGGGCAATCCCGAAGTATTGGTCGTCACGATCGCGCCGGGCTTGCGAAACTGCGCCACGCGCCCCAGTAGCTTGCGCTTGATTTCCAGGTTCTCCGCAACGGCCTCGACAATCCAGTCCGCCTCGGCGCAGCGGGCTAGGTCGTCTTCGAAATTTCCGATGGCAATCTTGTCTGCCAGGGACGGGGTAAAAAACGCGGCAGGCTTTGATTTTCTTGCGGCTCCCAGCCCGGCGCGCACGATCTTGTTGCGTTCCGCGGGTGGCGCCTCGGCGGGCAAATTGGCCGGCACGATATCCAGCAAAACGCACGGCAGTCCGGCGTTCGCGAAATGCGCCGCGATCCGCGAACCCATCGTTCCTGCTCCCAGCACCACCGCTTTTTCGATGCGTCTTTCCATAGCCAGCCTTTTCTGCGGCAAAACTCTCGGAACGACAGGTTACAAAACCAGCAAGCAGCGGTCAAACACGGGCATGGCGCGGCGCAACCGCGCTAAAATAGGGGGATGGCGGATGAAGAAAAAGCTTCGGGACCACTCGCCTGGATCAAAACCGCGAAAGACAAGATTCGCGCGTTTGCCTATCGCGGCGAACCGCAACGCTCGGAGCGCCCGCGCGTCGGTGTGGCGCTGGCGGGCGGCTTTGCCCGCGGCATCTCGCACATCGGAGTGCTGCGCGTGCTGCGCGAAGCGGGCATTCCCATCGATTGCGTGGCGGGCACAAGCGTCGGGGCTTTGATTGGCGCAGCTTTTTGCGGCGGAGCGTCGCTCGAAGAAATGGAAAAAATCGGCGCGGTGACAACCTTTGCCGATTTTGGGCGCTGGACTCCCTCCTGGCTCGGGCTGGCCACGAACCAGCGAATGGAAAAATTTCTCGCCCGATTCACCCCGGTCAGGACTTTCGAAGAGTTGCAGACACCCCTGGCCGTCGCCACCACGGACATTATTGATGGAGTGACCGTCTATTACTCGCACGGCGATATTGTTCCTCCGCTTCGCGGATCCTGCGCCTACCCTGGCCTGTTCGTGCCCATCCAGCACGAGAACCGCACGCTGGTGGACGGCTTTCTGACGGCTCCCGTGCCCATCGAAGGAGTGCTCTTGCTGGGTGCGGACATCGTCATTGCCGTGTACCTGGAATCGGGAAACATCGAGCAACCCCGCACGCTGACGGATATTCTCAGTCGCTCCTTCAATATCATGCAGCGGCACGCGGACTTCGCCTGGCGGGCACAGGCGGATATCATCATCGAGCCGGACGTCAAGCAGTTTGTGTGGGACGATTTCACCAGGACGCCCGACATGGTTGCCGCCGGGGAGGTGGCCGCCCTGCAGGCCTTGCCGCAGATTCGCGCGGCGCTGCGCGGCGAAAAGCGCGACTCCGCCCCGGGCGGCAATCTCTCTACCGCGATTCTGAAATAAGCCGCTCCCTGAATCCAGCTCGGAACAACAGGGTCTCTGATCCTGATTGAAGGCGAAGGACCGGGAGCCGATTCGAACGCTTCGGCAGCAAGCCACGCTTCACATCGTTCCAATTTGAGGGATGGAGTCTTCAGGAGGAAAGACCAGCCGAAGCGGAACATCCGCGCTATGCCCGCGTCACCTTCACCACAACCGGCTGGCCCTGTCCCTTGCCGCGCCGGGTCAACCAGGCAGCTAGTCCTTCCGCGAAGCGTTCCGGTGTAAGGCGAAAGCTAGCTTCGAGCTTTCCATCGGCCACTGGCAAGGTATCGTCGAAATCCGCGGAATTGGTGAAGTTGCGCATGCAGAATTGATCCAGCCACTCGAGCGGGCAGGGCCTGGTTTCGCCCTGAATGACCACATTCACGTTGAATTTTTGCGCATACATAAATCGCCCATCGGTGCCCGGTCAGCGCAAGGGAACCTTCAGGAACTTGAGCCTATTCGGGTCCGCCGGGTGAAGCGAGAGTTTTCCTTCCACGCGCTCGTACTCGCCCAGATAAGCCCGGGACCAGCTTCCATCGCGGACAAAGGGCTTCATGTTGTCATCGTGTTTGTATCCCGCGTACTTGCGATCGGAGAAGAAACTTACCGACCAGGTGTTTCCCCACGTTGGTCGACACTGCTTCAGCGTTTTCTGGAGCGAGAGCAACACCTTTCGCGCCTTGGCCACGGTGTTGATCCTGTCTAGGCTGGTCACCGCAAAAACTCTCTCATTTCGTTCGTCCATCTGGACGATATTCGCTGCATCGTCGCTCTTACACGTCTCAGATGGAGTCTGTGGATCAGCCGTGGGTACCGACACCAGGAGAAACAACCACGCAAAAGCAGCCAAGAATTTCTTGCAAATTCCCAAAGCTCCACCTCAATTGGAGTCTGCTGCACTCCTTAACAGCGCGGATGGTTAGGAGACGCGAGGCCGCTTGACCGAGTGAGCCAATCCCACGGCTTCGAGCAAGCAGATAAAATACCAGCCGATGTCGGTCTGGTACCAGCGCAGTCCCAGGCGCGCGGAGCCCGCGTGCGTGTGATGATTCTTGTGCCAGTTCTCGCCCCAGGCGGTCAGTTGGAAGGGACCAAGCCACCAGACGTTGACGCTCGAGTCGCCTCCCTCTTCGGCTTCGCCAAGATGCGTCAGGCTGTTCACCAGGCATTGCAGATGCAGCGAGTAGACTAGCCGTAGCGCGCCCATCCAGAAAAAGCCCATCCAGCCAAAGCCGAGAATCGGTCCGATGAAAATCGAGAGCAGGATAACCGGCGTCTCCCCCCAACACCAGATTTTGTAAATGCCGCCCGTCATTTCGGGCGCCCAGCGCTTTTTGTCCGCGGGCTCGGTTTGGTACAGCCAGCGCAGATGCGCCCACCAGAAGCCGCCTTGCTTCGGGCTCGAAATATCGGCGGGCTGGTCGGTGACCGCATGGTGAAGGCGATGATAAGCGACCCAGCTGGCCGGATGTCCCGAGCCGTTGAAGACGGCCCAGAAGATCAGGAACTGCTCGACGATCGGGTGGGTTCTGAGCGTCTTGTGCGCCAGCATTCGGTGATAACACACGGTTGTGCCAAGACCGCCCAATGCCGTGGACAGCACGGTCAGGCCAAGAACCTTCAGGCTGGGAAGGGGAAAGAGGATCAGGCCGATGAGTGAAAGCACATGAATCAGGATCAGATAGGTGAAAACGCCTTCTTTGCCGTGAACCGGTTTCCAGAACGGCCTATGCCACGGTTGTGCCACTGGCGCTCGCTGCGTCAAGCTCGTTTCCATGAACTCTCCGATGATCTACAAGATTGAAGGCGCTGGGGCCCGGGTGCTGAAACGATTGGGCACCGATAACCTTACCATTTTCCTCGGTCCAAAGGCTCCAAAAGTCTGTGGAAAGTTGGACAAACAGTGAACCCTGGGTGCGCGTCCGCCCGCCTACGATGGCCGAGAAAAGCGATCAAATGCGCACTCGCCCGCAAAAGATCTCTCCTCCTTTGCGCCTCAGCCGCCCTGGCCGCCGGCCGTGCTGATTTCCTGCCATTCGCCCAACGATCCGACGAAGCCGATTGAAGTCTTACGCCAATGACCGTGGGCGGTCACCGGGCGGCCTGGCTGGAAGTGCGATTCGCTGGGAAACAAGTTCGACCCTACGGGGCGCAGCCTGCTGCGCCCCAGGTGCCCAGTCGCCGCCTCACGCTTTTATCTTCCACAGTATTTGCCGGACCATCCCGAGGAGGAGTTCGGCGTCTCGCGCCGATAGACTCATCCGCCGAATCAAGCGGCGAATTTTTTCCTCAGCCGGCGCTGCCGCGCGCGATTTGTTCTCGCTGCCTGCTTTGGGCTTCAAGTAGCCGCTGGCACGCAAGGCACCAAGCAGAACAGAGGTGAGCCGTTCAAGATCGCCTGCGGTGGCCAGCACCGCTTTTTCCCGGGCGGGAATAGATCTTCTTTCGTGCGCCAGTTCATAGAGACAGACGGCGACCGCTTGGCCGAGATTCATCGAGCGGTGCTCTTCACGAGTCGGGACGCGCAGCAGCCAGTGGCAATGGCTCAGGTCCTCGTTCGAAAGCCCGCGCTTCTCCGAGCCGAACAGCAAGGCTACGCGGTCTCGACCGAGGCGCTTTTGGATCATGCGTCCGCCCTCGCGCAAATCCCGCACTAAGTGTTGTGGGTCGCGGCGGCCTACGGCCGATGTACCGACCACCAGCGAGCAATCCGCTACAGCCTCCGCCAAGGACTTGAATTCCTCCGCTCGGGCAAGCAACGGCGCCGCTCCCACGGCGGAACGCGCTTCACGGAAGACCAATTCGAAGGGGTTCACTACACGCAGGTGCAAGAAGCCAAAGTTGCTCATCGCGCGCGCCGCCGCGCCGATGTTCAAAGGGTTCCGCGTGTTGACCAGGACCACACGCAGACCATCGCATTCGTTTTTGCTGCACAATTTCTTTTCCCGGAAAGCATCTCTAATCTACAGCAACTCGCCTGCCAAGATGCCCCGGTCGACCGAATCGCAACCCGATTCCAAGCACCTGACTTGCCCCGAGTTGCGTGGGAGGCAATCCGTAACATAGACTGTGTTCGGGTAGAATCATCGCGCCCTGCCAACCCGGGCCGTGAATTCCCGCCTCATAGAGGGCTGTTGGCATGGGCGAATCCATTTCGCTCCGTGGCGTCGCGTTGCGAGGGGTTTCACGCTGGGTGCCGTAGGTATCGCAAAAGGCTCCGGGCCCCGCGCCAGAGACTTTGCGCCCAAGCGTCTGCTGACAGGGAGAGCAAGTGGCAACTCCGCTCGAGAGCTGGGTTGAGGAGGCAGCGCGGCTTACCAAGCCGGACCGCGTCGTGTATTGCGACGGGTCCGCAGCGGAATACCGGCGCATGGTCGAGCTGTTGCTCCGCGCCGGAGACACCTTCACACTCAACGAAAAGACTTACCCCAACTGCCATCTGCACCGTAGCTCGGTAAATGATGTCGCACGCACCGAGCATTTGACGTTTATCTGCTCGCGCGACAAAGACGAAGCCGGGCCGACGAACAACTGGATGGATCCGGACGCCGCAAAACGCAAAGTGGGTGCACTGTTCGATGGCGCCATGCGCGGGCGCACCATGTACGTCGTGCCGTACACCATGGGGCCGGTGAATTCGCCCATCAGCAAAGTCGGTGTGGAAGCGACGGATAGCCCGTACGTTGTGGCGAGCATGCGCATTATGTCGCGCATGGGCCAAGTGGCCATGGACCGCCTCGGCTCTTCGCACGAATTTGTTCCCGGACTGCACTCGCTCGGCGACCTCGATCCTATGCGGCGTTACATTGTGCACTTCCCGGAAGAAAAACTGATTTGGAGCATCGGGTCGGGCTACGGCGGGAACGCCTTGCTCGGGAAAAAGTGTTTTGCGCTGCGCATCGCGAGCGTAATGGCCCGGGAGCAGGGCTGGATGGCGGAGCACATGCTCATCCTGGGACTTGAATCGCCTGGCGGAAAAGTGACCTATATGGGCGCAGCGTTCCCCAGCGCTTGTGGCAAAACCAACCTGGCCATGATGGTGTCCGCGCTCGAGAATCAGGGCTACCGTGTGTGGACCGTGGGCGACGACATTGCCTGGATGAAAATCGCCGAGGACGGCTATTTGCACGCGATCAATCCAGAAGCGGGATTTTTCGGAGTGGCGCCGGGCACGGGCATGTTGACCAATCCAAATGTTATGGGAGCGCTGCGCAAGAATACTCTGTTCACCAACACGGCTATGACCGCCGAGCGAGCGCCTTGGTGGGAAGGAATCGGCAGCGAACCTCCCGTGGGGCTCACGAACTGGAAAGGTGAGCTCTGGGATCGCTCCAAGGGCCCGGCAGCCCACCCGAATGCCCGCTACACCGTTCCGGCCAAGCAGTCGCCGAGCATCTCGCCCCAATGGGAAGCCCCCGAGGGCGTGCCGATTTCCGCGTTTATCTTTGGGGGCAGGCGCGCACGCGTCGCGCCCCTAGTCTACGAATCGTTTGACTGGCAGCACGGCGTGTTCGTCGGCGCGACGATGGCCTCGGAAACCACCGCCGCGGCCACGGGCGACGTGGGAATCACGCGGCGCGACCCGATGGCCATGCTGCCGTTCTGCGGTTACAACATGGCCGACTATTTCACACACTGGCTCGAGATGGGGAAGAAAATCCCGAAGCCGCCCAAGATTTTCCACGTGAACTGGTTCCGCAAAGGCGCCGAAGGAAAATTCTTGTGGCCCGGCTACGGCGAGAACGTGCGCGTGCTGAAGTGGATCCTGGAACGCGTGGAAGGCCGCGGTGCGGCGCAGGAAACGCCCATCGGTTATGTGCCGGCAAGGAGTGGTTTGACGCTCGACGGAATGAAGATTTCCGATGACTCGTTAAACGAATTGCTCCGGGTGAATACCGCCGATTGGGAGACGGAGTTGGAAGACGCGAAACAGTTCCTGATGAAATTCGGCGCGCGCCTGCCCAGGGAGATTCGCGAAGAGCATGCGAAACTCTCGAAGCGTTTTCAGCACCTCGTCATCGCTTAGTTTTGCGGACCGCTCGGAAAACAGCCAGGCCCCGTTGCTTCCTATCAGACCTTTTTTTCAGACTTTGCACGAGGTAGACTCGGCCAAGGAGAAATCCATGAGCGCCGAAGCCGCCCGACGCGCTCCCCTCATGTCCCTCGGCGAACTCGTGCGCGCCTACCGTTTGCATGCCGGTGAATTTGGCCGGCCGGTCGCACTTTCCGCCTTCGCTCTCTCGCCCGCCGAAACCGAGCGTCTTTTTTCGGCTTACGAGGAGGATTACCACATCAGCCGTTTTTTTCGCTTCACCGAAGGCAGCGGCAGGAAATTCTCGATCAACGGCTTTTCCGCCACGCACGTTTCCATTGACGCCCAAATCCAGACGATTCTTTGAAGTTGGCGGGAGACTTGGCTGGGCCCTCAGGCGGTGGCGGCTTTTACTTGGGACAGGGCGGCGGCGACTTCTTTCAAGTCGGGCACTACGGGGATGTCGTAATTCTTGAACCAAGCGATTTTCCCCGTTTTATTCACGATGGCAATGGCTCTGCCGGTGATTCCTTTGTCGGCCAGGTACACTCCGTACTTTTCGCTCATGGCGCCGCGGGGATGAAAATCCGCGAGCAAGGAATACTTGATGCCCATTTTGTCCGCGAACGCCTTGTGCGACCATACGCTGTCAACGCTCACTCCGAGCACTTCCGCATCCAACGTCTCGAACTTTTTCATGTCATTCACAAAGCACGCGTGTTCGCTCGTGCAAACCGGGCTCCAGTCTAGCGGATACCACAGCAACACCACGTTCCTTTTCCCCGCAAAGTCCGACAACTTCACTTCCTTCTTATCCTGATTTTGCAGCGTGAAATCTGGCGCGGTCTGTCCTACCGCAATGCTCATGATTTTCCTCCCGTTTCGTCTCCGATTCTCTCGAACATCTTACCGAAACTCCGTACTGCTCGCCAGCAAACCGCTTATTCACGACATCCATCGCGGTTATGTTTCCGCTGACTTTCTTTGCGCTTACTGATGGGCGCCTAGGTCGTAGACCACTTTGCCGCCGACGAAGGTTTTCAGCACCTGGACGGAGAGAATCTCCGCTGGCGGGATTTTCGTGATGTCTTTCGAGACGACCGTCAAATCGGCCAGTTTGTCTTTTTCGAGCGAACCCTTGTTGTTTTCTTGAAACTCCCCATAAGCCGCCTCAAGGGTGTAACCCCGCAGGGCTTCTTCGCGCGTGAGCCTCTGCTCGGGATGCCAGCCGCCTGGCGGATTACCCTGCGGGTCCTGTCGCGTAATGGCTGCATAGATTCCATAGAACGGGTTGAGCGTTTCGCCGGGAAAATCCGAACTCAGCGGCAAGTGCGCCCCGGAATCCTTCACCGAGCGCCAGGCGTAGGCGTACTTAACGCGCTCCGGACCGAGGCGCTGCTCTGCCCAGGCCATGTCGGAAGTGCAATGCGTAGGCTGCATCGAAGCAATGACGCCGAGTTTCGCAAAGCGCGGAATATCCTCCGGTGCGAGCACTTGCGCGTGCTCGATGCGCAGACGCGGATCATGCGCATTGGGCACCTCCTTTTCCGCTTGTTCGTAGGCGTTGAGCACGGCGCGGTTCGCAGCGTCGCCGATGGCATGCGTGCAAAGTTGAAAGCCAGCCTCGAGAGCACGGCGCGTCAAACTGTAAACCTCGGACTCCGGCGTGGTCATGATGCCTTGGGTTTGGGGAGCGTCGCTATACGGTTCGAGAAGCGCGGCACCGCGCGAGCCGAGCGCGCCATCGGCAAAAAGCTTGAATGCACGCACGGTCAGTTGATGATGTGGATCGATTTCCGGCCCGCGCTTGAGCCACCGTTCAACAAGATCCTTGTCCGCGCCATCGAGCATGGCATAAACGCGCAGGGGCATCTGCCCGTCCCGTACTAATTCGTGAAATGCCTGGACCATGAGAGGCGTGACTCTGGCTTCGTCGACGGAAGTCAAGCCGTTGCGGACGCACTCGCTGGCTGCGAGCTGCATGGCGCGCTTCGTTTGGGCCAGGGTCATCGGCGGAATGTGCCTCGCGACTAGGTCCTGGGCACGGTTGAGCAGGATGCCTGTGGGCTCTCGGGTTTTCTCGTCGCGTAGGATTTTTCCGTTTTCCGGGTCCTTGGTGTTTTTGTCGATGTCGGCGAGTTCCAGGGCGCGTTGATTGGCCCACGCGGCAAACGTGTGGAGGCCAACGAGAAACACGGGATTGTTAGGCGTGGCCGCGCTCAGAGCTTCTTTGGTCGGGTAATGCGAGGCCCATTTGCCTTCATCCCAGCCCCAGCCGAGAATCCATTCGTCGGGCGCGGTCGAGGCGGCCCGCTGCTTGACCCGCTCGATGATTTCTTTCTCCGTGGGAATGTCTTTGAGATTCAGCCGGACAAGACTCTGGCCGAGATTAATCAAGTGGGCGTGGGCGTCGATGATGCCGGGCAGGACCGTTGCGCCGTGAAGATCCATGGCGTGAGCGGGCCGCGGATAGAGGCGCTCCGCTTCCTCAGTGTTGCCGACCCAAAGGATGCGCCCGCCCCGGATAGCGATGGCCTGCGCGGAGGGTTGCTTCTCGTTCATGGTCACCACGTGGGCATTAAGAAGAAGCAAGTCGGCGTTCGAAGATTGCGCGGGAACTTCTAGTGGGCCAAAAAGCCGCAAGAGAAGCCAGAATGTAGCGATTCGCCCCGCTGTGCGGCTAATCCCGAACCCGATTTTCATGTGAGTCCCCCTAGCCAGGAGTGGCCCCGCCGCGATCCTGCGATGCCCATACCACCGGCTCGACGCGGCCGATCCAAAACGCCCAGGACAGTGCGCCCAGTAAAGACACTACGGCGGTGATGGCAAAGGCCCAGAAATAGTGGCCCGTGCGCCCCAAGACAAAGCCGGTCAGCGCCGGGGCCACCGCCCCGCCCAGGTTTCCAACAAAGTTCTCGATCCCCGTCCACCGGCCAGCGGCGCGCGGTCCTGCCAGCGTCTGAGTAATGGCCCAAACGTTGGAGGAACACATGCCGAGCGACGCAGCGACCAAGACCACCATCACCGTAGTGAGCTTCGGGCCAGCGAGAACGCAGGGAACCACGAAGATTGCCGCGCCTGCCATTCCAACGCTGGTAAATCCCTTTCGCACCAGAGTCGGACTTGCCCCGGAAACAATCCAGCGATCGGAAAGCCAGCCACAGAGGGCCACGATAAGGGCGCACAAAACATAAGCCGCTCCCATGACGGCCGCCATTTGGTCCATGGAGAAATTCCGGCCACGCACCAGGTAGGTGGGCATCCACGTAAGGAAGAAATAAGACAAATAGTCCAGGCAAGCGAGGGCGGCACAGGTGCCCCAAGCGGAGCGCAGTTTCAGGATCTCGAGGATTCCCGGAGTCTGTTTGTCGCGAAGATTGCCGGAAGTTGCGTGTTCGTCGCGGTGGCGGGGCATCCATTGCAGCCACGGCAAGAGCCAGATCAAGCTGAGGAGTCCGAGGACCAGGAAAAACGAACGCCAGCCATACCTGCCCATCAGGATGCCGCCAAAGAACAGGCCGAAAGCCGGTCCTGCATAAAAGCCGGTGAGGATAATGGAATTGGCAAGACCGCGCTGATCTTCCGGGAAATAGCGGGCGAGGATCTTGGAATAAGCAGGGTACACGACCGATTCGCCGGCTCCGAGAACGAGGCGTGCGGCGAGCAGAAGAGCGAAGCTGCCGACGAGCCCCGTCGCGGCGGTAGCAACCGACCAGATGAAGAATCCGGCTGCCAGCATCCATTTGACATCGAGATGATCCACGAGCCAGCCGGATGCGATCTGAAATAAGGCGTAGCTCCAGAAGAATGCGGCGAGTAGGATTCCGAGCCCCGGATCGGATAGCGCCAGTTCGGTTTTCAACAGCGGAGCAGCCGCCGACAGGTTGCCGCGGTCCACGAAATTGATGAACGCGGAGAGCGCGAGAAGGACGAGCACGCGCCGCATAGCCCGCGAGGGCTGCCGGCGAACCGAGATGGAAGGCGTAGAGGCCATTCCCGGACGCGGGCCATTCTAACAGGGGAATGGTCCCTTCCTGAGGCAGACTTCGCGACTTCACGCTGAACGGCCCGTCAAGCCATCTAAGAATGTAACCCTAGCGCTCCACGTCCCGCCATTTGATATGTAACCAGAGAGTGCTTGTTGTTGTGGCTGTGGGGAAGTGGGAATCCCGAAGGGATTTTCAAGCTCGCGAAGCGAGCGTCTTTTCCACAGCCTTTTCGTCGGCCACTTTGTGCCTGGTTGGACTCGAGTTTCTCCTGCGCTTTCGGACTCAGCCGCCGGTTCGCCAGGCCGTAAATCCGTTCGAGTTTCCTGTCGATGGTTTTTGCTAACTGAAACGGATCGAGAGATCTTCGCAGTTCTTTCAGGATGGACAGTTGCGCTGCGTCCCCTTGCTTCGATGCCACCACCCGTTCGAAGGGGGTCTTCGGACCGTCATAGACGCGTCGAAGCTTCGATCCCACGTGAATCTTCTTCAGCAGCTTCACGGAGGGCAGGTACAGATTCAGCCATAAGCGCAGCTCTCGGCGGTACAGGTCGTTCATGGCATCGACCGCGTTTTGCGTGTCATAGCGTTCCCAACCCCGTAGCTTCCGTACGTGGGTCCAGTTTTTTTGCTCGATATGCGCGTTATCGTCCTTCTTGTACGGACGCCCTCGCGTGAGTTGGATCTGCTTCCGTTCGCACCAGGCCTTCAGATGCCAGCTGATAAATTCCGATCCGTTGTCCGAGTCCAAGCCCAAGAGCGGGAAAGGCAGCATCCCTGCGATCTCATACAAGGCCTGCTGGACAGCGGTTTGCCCCTTCCCTAGCAGCGCCCGTGTCTCCGTCCAGGTCGTTTGCATGTCGGTGACGTTCATCGAATAGCCGAACTCTCCTTCGCCCGAATTCCCAGAATGCGAGACCAGATCAATTTCCGTGAAGCCGGGTGACTTCACGTCCCAGCTATCGGTCTTCACCGGGATGTGATGCTTCAGCAGATAGCCCGGCTTGGTGCGCCCGTAAATCCGCCGCCTCTGTTGGTTCTTCTGGACCGCCAGTCGTCGGTCCATCTGCCGCGGACTGATCGAGAGCAGTTGTTTCTCGATCTTCGGGCTTAACTTGAAGCGCTTGCGGATCCAGGGCATCCAGGCCGGCAGCAGCCCTTTCAATCGCACCGACCAGGGATAGCCGGCCGCCTCCCATACGCTGGTCAGCACGCTCAACAGTTCGTGCCCATAGCTCAGCCCACGCTTCCGGACCGGACGATCCGGTCGCTTCCCAGGTGCTGGACCATTCAATATGCGTATCGCGTATTTTCGGTGGTACCCCAGTGGTCAGGCAACTTCGTTCAGCATTTCCCGTTTCGACTTACGATCTGCTTTGCAATACCGCCCATAAATAACTCGGAAATACTCCCATTTCCCTTTGCGCCCCAAATGAACCCTCCCAAAATCGTCCTTGTCTCGGGTTACATCTTAAATGGCGCGACGTTGTCCCCTCTGGTTACATTTTAGATGGCGCGATAATGGCGCGATACTAACGGTTGACTGCAGCTTTGGACAGGCGTAGGCTGCGGGCAAAAATGGGGGCATGTCACCATGCGTGCTGAAGACATCCCCTTCCTGAAACCAAGGAGGCCGCTGATGGTTGCGCTTACCGCACTGTGGATTCCTATTCTGTTGTCGGCGGTGATTGTGTTCGTGGCCAGTTCGATCATCCACATGGTGCTGCCCTATCACCGCAGCGATTACAAGAAACTACCGGACGAAGACAAGGTAACGGCCGCACTGCGCTCGGCGGGAGTGACGCGCGGCATGTATGTTTTCCCCTATTGCACACACAAAGAAATGAAATCGCCGGAGATTTTGGAAAAGCAGAAGCAAGGACCCGTCGGGGCAATGATTGTGTTCCCGAGCGGCCCGCCTAATATGCCGAAATACCTGCTGACATGGTTTGTGTATTGCCTCGTCGTTGCCATTTTCACGGCGTACTTGACAGGGCGCACGACTCCCTCCGGAACCGTTTATCTGGCGGTGTTTCGCGTAGCAGGCGCGGTGGCGTTCATGGCCTACGGGGTGGGCCAAGTGGTCAACGGGATCTGGAGGGGGATGCCGTGGGGCACGGTGATCAAAGAGGTTTTCGATGGACTGGCGTATTCCTTGCTGACGGCCGGGACCTTCGGGTGGCTGTGGCCGAAGTAGTGACCAGGGCCTAGAGAAGATGAACTGCAACTCGCAACGATTCTTGATCGGCCGAGCTCTTGGTTGCTCACTACTTTTCGGCCGGCATTTTCGACGGCGTGGGCGCAGCAGGAGTGCCCGCGGACGAGGCGGGTTGCGAGAAGGAGCGCACGAGGAGAACGAGCTGCCAGCGCTGGTCTTGCGTCAGGCGATTCTTGAACGAGGGCATCGGCCTGCGACCCTGACTGATTTGATAGAAGATTTCGCCGTCGGTCACATTCCTAAGAAGTTTAGGGTCAGTTAGATCGGCAGGAAGCGGGTAGTGCGATTTGGCCTGCGGGCCGTCCCCTTGGCCCCGCTCCCCATGACATTGCACACATTCGTCGAAGTAGATCTCCCGGGCAGCATTCAGGTTAGATGGCGATGCAGGCAGGGGATTTTTTAGGCTTTTGTATTCCTCGGGAACGACCCAGAGTTTGTTTTCCTGGGTCAGCCAGTAGACGAGGATAGCGCAAATGAGAACGAGGAGGGCGACGAAGAACACTTTGCGCAGCTTGAGAGAGAGCGGCGGATTGGCGAACATGTGAACAGAAAAAATCTTCGCATATCGAGGCTAGAGACGGAAGGGCAGCTTTGTGCTTCGACCTAAAGCGGGTTTCAACAAAGGAAATGGCAGGCACACCAGAGGAGTTAGCCGCGGGAGATAAGCCAGAGGAGTTCGGCGTTGAACAGGAGAATGGCGGCCGCGACGATCCAGGCGATGATAGAAACCAAGCGCGAGTTGGCGAACTCGCCCATTTTCGAGCGGTCGGCCGTGAACTGGATAAGAGGGATCACCGCGAAGGGCAACTGAAAGCTCAGAATCACCTGGCTGAGAATAAGCAGCGAAGTGACTTTGTCATTGCCAGCAATGCCAATCACCACTGCTGCCGGAATAATCGCGATAGAGCGAGTAATGAGGCGGCGCAGCCAAGGCTTGAGGCGAATGTCGAGGAAGCCTTCCATAACAATTTGACCCGCGAGCGTGCCGGTGAGCGTGGAGTTCTGGCCGGAGGCGAGCAAAGCGCAAGCAAAAAGCGTGCTGGCGAAACTCGCTCCCAGGACGGGAGTCAGGAGCTTGTAGGCGTCGGCGATTTCGGCGACATTGTTCAGGCCGCGCGTGTGAAATGCAGCGGCGCCAAGGACGAGAATCGCAGCGTTAATGAAAAGGGCAAAGCCGAGCGCCACCGTGGAGTCAAAAATAGCGTAGCGCATGGCTTCGCGCCGGTCTCGCGCGGAGACACCAAAAGAGCGGGTCTGCACAATACTTGAATGAAGGTAAAGATTGTGCGGCATGACCGTGGCGCCAAGGATGCCGATGGCGATGTAGAGCATTTCGCGGTTGCGAAGTATTTCCGCGCGAGGGAGAAACCCGACAGCAGCTTCGTGCCAAAGTGGATGAGCGAAGAAGATCTCATACGCGAAGCACGCGGCGATGGTGCCAATCAGCGTAACGACGAAAGCCTCTACGAGGCGGAACCCGCGGCCTTGCAGGGCAAGAACGAGGAGAACGTCGAGTCCGGTGAGGAGCACGCCCGCCAGGAGGGGCAGGCCGAAGAGCAGCTTCAAGGCGACGGCAGAGCCCAGAACTTCGGCGAGATCGCAGGCGGCAATGGCCAATTCGCAAATCACCCAAAGAATCAGAGAGGTGCGTCGCGAATAGTGCTCGCGGCAAGCTTGCGCGAGGTCCCGTCCGGTGGCGATGCCAAGTTTCGCCGAGAGAGCTTGCAGGAACATCGCCATCAGATTGCTGATCAGTATGACGCTGAGAAGCGTGTAGCCGAATTTCGAGCCGCCGCCCAAGTCGGTAGCCCAGTTGCCCGGGTCCATGTAGCCCACGGCTACCAGATAGCCAGGCCCCGCGAAGGCCAAAATCTTGCGGAGCCAGTGCGCGCTGGAAGCGACGGGAATCGTGCGATGGGCTTCGGGCAGGGAAGGGATGGCCGCGAACCGGGACCGGTTTACTGTGGGGAAGGAGTCAGCGGTGGATTCAGCGGTGAGGGAGGAGTCCGATTCGAGTTGTGGCGGAGCAGTGGGTTCCATCGCTAAAGTTAACTATGCTAAATAACAGTACTAAACTACACTTAATACGCGTGCATGTCAATGGGACCTTGCTTGTTCTTTGGGGGGCACAGAACCGGGGAAGGGCCGGGATCGAAAGCAGCCGAGCGAGGTCGCGGGGCTTATGGTAAGTTCGATGCAGCATTCCTGGAGCGAATGAGATGGATCAACAACAGCCGGCGCAGGGACAAGTGCAAATCAAGGCAGATGAGAAGGAATTGCAGGGGCAATACAGCAACCTGGTGATGATTCACCACAACCTGGAAGAATTCACACTGAATTTTATCTATATTTTTCCGAACGGCACGCAAGGGAAGCTTCTGAGCAGCGCGATCGTCAGTCCGGGACACGCCAAACGCATCTGGCGAGCGCTGGGGGAGAATCTGAACCGTTATGAAGCGCAGTTCGGACCGATCAAAGAGGCGCCGGAGGGCGGGCCAACGCCGAATGTGGGATTTGTGCAGTAAGTGCAGTAAGCCGGAGGTTAGAAGAAATCGCAGGGGGCATGCTAAGATAGCAGAAGGTTTTTCTGACGGGCCTGTAGCTTAAGAGTCTGTTGTTGATTCTGCGTTGCTTAGGTCCATTTTCAGGCCCTTCAAACCCGCCTTCTTGTACACAACTTGTACACAAAATCGTGACCGCGGGATGCACTGTCAGGTCGGCGCTTAGAAAGCTCGTCAAGCCGCTGCAGAAACGCCAGAATGGGCAGATTTCACCGATTGAGGTACACCGCAGGTACACGGGCGTTGTGAATTAAATCCAAACCCCTGCAGAAGGGCTCGCACTTCCGTTACGTTCAATTCGTGCCCGAAATGAAGCGGCCTCAGCGCGTCGTGCCTTCCCATCGGTTGTTGCACTTCGTGTTTTATCTCTGGCTCGGCGTGGCCGCGTCGTGCGTGATCGCGCTAGTGCTCGCACGCATCAAGCATCACAATGTCGAATTGGCCCTCAAATCCAAACCCTACTTTTTCATCTTCAGTTTTCTGTTTTTGTAGAGAGTCTCAAGCAGGTATTTGACCGACGCGCATTCCTGGATTACGGCTTCCAGCTTCGGGATCGTCGCGTTCAATTCATTTTCTTCAACAACCCCGTCCGCTAAAGTGGTTGCAATGCTCTCCAGTGCCGAACCCACATCTTTCATGAGGTTGGAAATAACCAGGAACTCTTTCTCCGAGGTCTGTTGCGGATCTGGAATCTTGAATGCCACTCTTCCCGCCTGTGATTCGAGAACATCCAGAGGTTCGAAATTCCTCAGCAGGACGCAAATCCGCGGCAGCAGCTCCCCAGGGATGGGTCGATCACCTCTAAGCCAATACATCAGAGAGCGGTAGTTCGTTCCGAGCTGCTGGGCCAGGAGCCGCGTATCGTATTCGGCTTTGGCTTCGACAATCTGGCTCAATACTACGGGTAGCGTCTTTGCAGCCACAGGTTAGTCCTTGTTCGAAAGTTTGTCAGTTCAGGAACGGCATCATTTTGAACAGTGAAAGTGTGCATTGTAGCTGAATTGCATGCTTTTCCCGTAGGCGGTTTAATAGGTCATCGAGGCAAGTGAAATTGCCGGTTTATTGAATGCGCTACATTGGCAAATTCCTTGTTGAAAGGCGAGCAGGCCCAGTCTACGATGGCCGCGTATCCCAGGTACAACGCAAGGGTTCTCTTAATCTATAGGATACAATGCGTGCGGATTCGTGGACCGATTTGGCACGAAACCTCCAGTCCGGCCGGGCCTCGGAAGAGCGAAGCTGTGTGTTCCCTGCCTCCGGAGCAGAGCTGGAGTAGCAAGGAAGTGACATATGCCCTTCATGGACCTTATCAAGAAGGCGATTTTTGAAGAGGAGCCGCAGGCGGCGCAGCAGTCTGCCAAGCCATCGCCTGGCCCCGCGGCGACGCGGCCCCGCGATCCGGCTCCCGTATACGTCCCCGTGGGCACGCGCGACAACCAATTTTACGCGCGGCTAGCCAAGCAGACCGACTTCTCCGCCGTTCCGGAACTCGCCAAGATCGAAGCTTTTGCGGCGCCACTCTCTTCGGTCATTAGTGACAAGGCGTTGAGGTACAAGGCGGCCCTTGCCACGGCGCAGTCGCAGGGCGGCTTGACGAAAGATGCGATCTTGAACGGCTTTGACGCTTTGTTGAATGTTCTGAATACCTCGGCGAACACTTTCAATAAACAAACGGAGGATGTTTCACGAACTGAAGTTGACGCGAAAATTGCGCAAGTCAGCGATATCAACGAGGCGGTCCAGCAGAAACAGAAGGAAATCGCCGATCTGCAACAGCAGGCGAAGTCCATCCAATCGCAGACCGAGGTCTCGCGCGCAAAATTGCAAGAAGCCAAGAACAATTTTGCGGCTGCGCTGGACCGGCGGCGCGCGGAGATTCAGCAACAACGTAAGGAATTTGAAACGATTTTGGGTTAGGGAGACGCCATGGCAACCACACCAGGTTCCCCCGTAATTCAGGGTTTGAAGAATTTCTGGCAGCGGCCGGAAGGGACCGTCGGGAAAGTTGTGCTGGTCCTCGGCGGAATCGCAGCAGCGTATGGATTTGTGCAGGTCCTTCCGTTCTTGATCGCGGCCGCGACGGATACGCTGCATCTTGCGATTCTAATCGGGGCGATTCTGTTGCTGATTTTCATCGTCACAGATAAGCGTGTTTTGACGCTCGGGAAGCTCATCTTTCAGAGCGTCATGCGGTATTTGACCGGCCTGTTCATCGAACTCGATCCTATCGGCATCCTGAAGAACTACATCGCGGAGATGAAAAAGAATCTCGCAATCATGGATGAACAGCTCGGCAACCTGAACGGTTCCATCCGCACACTCCAGAACCAGATCGACACGAACCAAAAAGAGGCCGAGCACAGCATGGCCCTGGCCAATCAGGCCGACAAGAAGATGTCCGCTGGCGGTCTGACCTCTCTGGATCAACAGCAGTACATGTCCGCCAAGGTCACAAATCAGCGTCACGCCGCGAGCCTGATCAACATCAACAAGTCGCTCACCGATTTGCGGGACAAACTGAAGATTTTATATGACCAGCTAATCCGCTGGAGGGCCACGGCAGAGTTCCAGGTCACCGACAAGGAAAACCGCGTTAGCGAAGAAGAGATGCGGAGGAAGGCGCTGAAAAAGGCTTACTCCGTGTTCCAGGCGGCCAAAAAGATTTTCCGCGGCGATCCGGTCGCAAACCAGATTTACGACCAAACGCTGGAATACCTAGCAGATGATGCTGGGCAAATGCTGGGTGAGATGGAAGATTTCAATCGTCTTGCTAACAAGTTGATGACCAACATGGACCTAGAAACTGGGGCGATCAACGACGAGGCCGTCAAGCAATTGACGGAATTTCAGCAGAAACTCCTGCCGGCTTCGGTGGCAGCCGTGCCGGACCAAACTTCGGCTGCGCCGGCCAACAAGAAGGACGATTACAGCGATTTGATCAAGTAATGAACGAGTGGAGGGAAGATCAATATGTTTGACAATAAAATCTCGACACCACCAACCGGACACCGCCTGAAACCGGGAGCGAAGATTGTTCTGCTCCTATTCATTGGGGCAGTTCTGTTCTTCGGATTCCGCACGGCCGTTAGCCGCGGTTGGATTCCCGCGCCGGGCATCGCCAAGGCCCTCATTCCATCGAAAGCCTCTTTGCCGGACTTGAAAGAAGCCGTCGTCGCCAACGTCGAGCCTGCGTCCTTCCCGGAAGGGGCTTCGGCTTCCGTGAAAGCGCCGCTGATTCGCACCGAAATATGGGCCTGGAACGCACAGATGAACTATATCTACGCTAATGGCGGTCCGGAGACCACGCGCAACAGCCTGATGGAAAAACATAACGTCAACCTGAAGCTGATCCGCCAGGACGACACCAGCCAAATGCAGAATGACTTGATTGCCTGTGCGAAAGAGCTCCACGACGGCTCAAGCCAGTGTTCCGCGGGCGCGAATTACGTCCTCATCATGGGCGACGGCTCAGGGCAGTTTTTCGCCGCGGTCAATCCACAGCTCAAGAAGCTTGACAATGGCGCCGGCGAATACATCGCGCAAGTCATTGGCTCAACAGGGTATTCCCGCGGAGAGGACAAGCTGATGGGGCCGCCGCAATGGAAAGCTGACCCACAGGCAGCCAAGGGTGGCCTAGTAGCTGGGGTCCTTCGCGACGGCGACTGGAATATCGCCATGAAGTGGGCAGCAGACAACCAAATCAAGAATAATCCTGACGAAAAAACTTACGACCCCGATGCTTTGAATTGGGTCAACGCGCCTGACTACATCAAGGCCGCGGAAATCTATAACGCAAATACTTGCGAAGACCGCAAAATCGTGCATGACGGCCGGCTGACTGGAGAATCCAAGAACGTCTGTGTGAACGGCGTCGTCACCTGGACACCAGGGGACGTCAACGTGGCCCACGGACGCGGCGGGCTCGTCTCCATCGTGTCTTCGAAGCAATATCGCTCGCAGATGCCAGACGTCATTATTGGGATCAAGAAATTCAACCAGGACCATCGGAATGAAGTGCAAGGAATGCTGGCGGCCAGCTTCGAAGCGGCCGACCAGCTTAAAGCCTTCCCGGAAGCGCTCAAGCGCGCCGCGGCGATCAGCGCCAAAGTCTACAACGAGCAAACCGGTGACTATTGGCTGAAATATTACCAGGGAACGCGCGAACAAGATAAGACTGGCAACCTGGTAGAGCTTGGCGGCTCCGCCGTGAACAATTTGAATGACAATTTGCTGCTGTTCGGGTTGCAGCCCGGTGCAAACAACAATTTTCGTTCCACTTACACCGTGTTCGGAAATATCGCGACTCAGCAATACCCCGAATTGTTCAAGGATGCCAACAAGATTCCTGACGTAAAGGAGATTCTCGATACCTCATACGTTTTGGGCGCCTCTTCGATGCTTTCGCAAAGCGGCGCGGAAGCAGACGTTGCCAGCTTTAGTCCTAGCGGAGATACGGGTACGGTCGTTTCGAAACGCGACTGGAGCATTGAATTCGCAACCGGCCAAGCTTCATTCACCCCAGAAGGCGAACGCAAGATGTATGAGATCAAGGACGACTTGGCCATTGCCGGCGCACTGTTTGTCACTTTGAATGGACACACCGACAACATGGGCACGCACGACGGTAACATGGATTTGGCGATGCGGCGCGCTCAGGCGGTACGGGACTGGCTGCAGCGGAAGGCTCCTGCAAACTTCCCGGACAATCGTTTCAGAATCCAAGCATACGGCGACTCCAAGCCCGTCGCATCCAACGCGACCGCCGAGGGCCGGGCCAAGAACCGCCGCGTAGAAATCATTCTGTCGGGCAAGGAATAGAAAGCAGGAGTGAATCCCATGAAGCCAGCGGCCGGAACGGTGGGAACAAGCGCAGCACCAGCCGCAAGCCACGCGACAGCTGCTGGCCGAAGTACCTTTTCGCGTGAAATTCTCGGCGCGTTTTCGCCCAACCGCGTGATTTCGAAGGCGGCGTTCCGGTTCATCATCGTCTTTCAAGTCGCCGTGCTGCTGATTGTTTGGGCTACTTCGACCTACGTTTTTCTGCCGAAACCGATGGATGTGTGGCGGGCCTTCGTTGATCTCTGGACCCATGAGGGACTCGGGCAGGAACTCATCGTCAGCTTCTTGCTCAATGTGCAGGCCATGGCCTGGGCGACGCTCATTTCGCTGGGCCTTGCTTATCTCACAGTCGTTCCCGTGTTCCAGCCTATCGCACTGGCTGTCTCCAAGGGCCGTTTCCTCGGCATGGTGGGGCTTACATTTTTCTTTACCATCATTTTTTCCAGTGGACACCGACTGAAGGTAAGTCTATTGGTCTTCGGAGTGGCGGTCTTCTTCGTGACAAGCATGATCGACGTAGTAGCGCAAATCCCGAAGGAGAAATTTGATCTAGCGCGCACGCTGCGCATGGGAGAGTGGCGCGTCGTTTGGGAAGTGATCGTCCTGGGCAAAGCGGACTCTGCTTTCGATGCCATGCGCCAGAACGCGGCCATGGGCTGGATGATGCTCACGATGGTCGAAGGCATATCTCGGTCGGAGGGCGGTATCGGTGCATTGTTGCTGAATCAGAACAAGCACTTCCGGTTAGAAGCCGTATTTGCGATTCAAATCGCCATTCTGCTTATTGGATTGTTCCAGGATTACGCGCTGGGATTGGCCAAGAAATTCCTGTTCCCCTACGCGGATTTGCAGCTTGAAAAAAGATAGCAACTCATGGATTCGTGAGGACCTCCCGTGCCCGAGCGTTGCACCTACGGCGAAACACTTCTGAAGATTGACCACGTCAGCCTTTCGTACGAAGACAAGGTCATTCTCCGGGACGTAAATGCGGAAATTCGCGATATCGTGCGAGAGGGCCGCACCCAAGGCCAGGTAGTTGGTTTTCTCGGGCCATCAGGCATCGGAAAGACGCAGCTCTTTCGCATCGTCGCAGGGCTGAATCACCCCACTTCGGGACAGGTGCTCGTCAATTCCACACTTACCCCGGTCAAGGCCGGAATGGTGGGCGTGGTGGCACAGAATTATCCTTTGTTTGAAAATCGCACGATTTTCAGCAACTTGTTGCTGGCGGCAAAACAAATGGAAAACAGTCATGAATCCGCGCATGAGAAGGTGCTTAAGTACCTGCGGCGTCTGGATATGGTGGATCAGGCGCAGCTTTATCCCGCGCAAATCTCCGGCGGCCAGCGACAGAGAATCGCCATCGCGCAACAGCTTCTGTGCAGCGAACATTTTCTGCTGATGGATGAGCCTTTCTCCGGCCTCGACGTCGTGATGGAGGCGAAGGTCTGCGAATTAATCAACGAGATTGCCTGCCTGGACGAGCTCAACACCATTATTGTTGTTACCCACGACGTGACCGCGGCCGCAACCGTGGCAGATCACCTGTGGCTTATGGGACGGGATCGCGACCCTGGCGGAAACTTCATCCCTGGCGCGCGCATTCAGGAGACCTACGATCTCATTGACCGTGACCTGTGCTGGCATCCGGAACTCACCAACTCGCCTAGGTTCCTCGAATTTGTGCGGGAAGTGAAAGAGAGATTCCAGACGCTATAACAAGTGTACCCTTGAATGGGATGCGCACTCCTGTTCGCCCCCTATGGCAGAAATTCGAACACGAAACAGCGAACGGCAATTATTCACTCTTAGTTGCAGGATGAGGCCGTAAAGCGCGCGCGATCAGCCCAAGTCCCCCAACGAGCAGGATCAACATCACAAGAGTATTAAAAAGGCTGGCGGGCCGAAAATAAATATGCATGTTGGCAATCACGCCGGCCAGAATGAAAAGAGCCCCAGCTGCCGTAAGGATCCAACCTACAAGGCTCCGACCGTTCCAAAATAGAATTCCCACACCGAGCAACATCGGCACCAGCGTGATGCCGAACGTATTTGCCCCGTAGAAACTCCAATACGAACCAACTACGCTGACTTGATTCGCCAGGAAGTATCCTCCCATGCAAGCCATGACGAAACCGATCACGAAATGACCCAAGCCTCCCGGCGTACCACCCACATCACCCAAAGAACGCGCTTCCATGGTTGGAGAATATCAGATTCTGGGGCTTGAAATTTCGCGAAATCGTTCAGTGGTCGATTCCGCGACAACGCGAATCACAGTACGGAAATCATGACGGGAACCAGCACGTAGAAGGTGAGTGACGGATTTGAGGCTATGACTTTGACTCTCTACTTGCAAAGTAAACGCAGAAACGTTATGTGGTTATATCGCCCCTCCGAAGCTAATAGAGGGCCAGTTGTCACAATTCGGAGGAGAAGCAATCAACGAGGGGCAACGCATCCACTTGCAAGCTTGCAGCAACTCTCGTTAAAAATCAGTTGAAATACAGCCTCGTCCGAGGTCTGTGACCCTGCATATTCCTTCGTGTACGTGTCGGATCGTCGAGATCCGACAAAAGCATCTACACAGGATTGGAGTCGAACCCCTCAAGGGATTGATACTACGTAACTTACTGATTCTACGAAAAAGCAAAATGGAGAAAAACTATAAAAACGTCGAAGCGAGGTACACGGCGGATACACGGACTAAAACCGATCAGCGAGCCTGTAAGCCGAAATCTTCGGGGAGATTCGTATTACAATAAGAATCAACAAGCGCAACTCGTCAAAGAAGTCAATTTGGGCAGCCAAGACAGGTTTTGTGTCACAGTTATTGTACAGTCTCCTGCGAAGGGGAGGCGAATCGCAGTACTTTCCGAAACTAGCATTGCATAGAGCGACCTGAAGCCCAATCAATTGGACCGAATTTTCTTTCACTCGGATGGAACCGGACGAGCCGAGGGTCGCGGGTTCGATCCCCACCGCCCCTACCAACCATCCCATTTGCTGAGAATGACTTAGCGCTTTCGCGCGGCGACAAAAGGCGGCAACGAGAAAAAAAAACGAGCCTCGAGGGTGTGTTGGCGATCACACGAAAACATAGTTTTTTGAACATTCGCCGGGAATCTGTCGTTTCCCATCGACCTGTTTGCCGGGGAAATCGCGCAACGAATCGCCCTCAGTAGCCGCAAACAGCGCAACTTCGCACCGGCGGCGTGATCGGGTGGCAACCATGATCCGTCACGCGAGCCCGGAGAAGTGATCGTTCGGCGCGTCCTGGGGCCTGGATGATGATCTTATCTCCCTCCAACTCCGGCGAGCGTTCAGAAAAATACGGATTCTGATGATCAATGACAAGGTGGCGCCTATGGGTCTCGCGAACAAGAAATCAATTCAATTCCAACGCAGAAGCACTGGCTAATTCTTAGAGGTTAAGGATTCTGTGACCATCAGCGACTTCGCGGCAGGCATCCGTGAGGCAGCCGGAACGTAGCCGATCGATCTCCGCAGTGCTCAGTTTCCAATTCTTTGCATGTGCAAGTGCGGAGGCAACCGCCTGCTCCAATTGGGCTGCCTGCTGAACTGGATTTGTGCCCGCGCTGAAGTTCATTGGAGCGACTTGCAATTCAGATGCACGATCGTGCCAGGCAGTCCACAAAGACTCGAGGCGTTGCCAAGGGAGGTCCTGGCAGGAAGGCCAGCCGTGCTCGCCCAAAAACAATGCCGCCTGTGTGACCGTGATTGGATTTGGTGAGTTCAGCGCCTTGCTTATAACAGGAAGGAGTTCATCTGAATAGCGCACTGCGTGTAATGACCGAAGCACTTGGCCGCCACAATCGTCCTTCCTGTCCCACAGCTCCGAGCTAAGGAGCTTTCCGGCGGTGGGGTCGCCTATTCGAAACAGATATCCCAGTAAATCGGCCTCGACATCGGCAGCGCAGCCCGGCTTCCCCGTCAGTTCTATCAGCCAAGCTTTGACCGGCACGGCCAGATTGCGGCTGGCTGCGCGCAGAATCACCGCGGCAACGCGCTGGGACTGCGCCCAGTCCTGACGCACCTTGGGATCACTGAGCTGCTCCTTCAGAGGACTATCAAGCTCAGTATGTTCCCCTTCTTCCATAAGCAGGATGACGTTTTTGTTAGTCCTAAACTGCGAGCGCTGAATATCAGCGAGAATCGCCGAGCGACATCCTTCGGGCGCATCTTCGCACCAGAGTTTGTATGGCTCAATGCCGTCAAACGATGCCCCTGCCGTCCCGCTGTCGCTCGCCAGAGAGCGAATGATCGGTAGAAGCAGTTGATGTGGCATCGTTTGGCGCGCCATGACAACGAATTGAAGCCGCTGAGCGTGGGTCAACTGATTTTCAGCAGCAAGAACGTTGAATCGAAGCTCAGAAAGGATATCGGGCGATAAAGGCTTGGTGCGATAAGACACTTCTGCGTCGTACCACGCCTGATAAATGGCTGTAGAGCGCTGGGGTCCCGACCGTTTAGGGATGCTAGCTACGAGGAGAGCGTTGGCCTGTTCGAAGTATTTCTCGTGAAGATCCGACCGGCGTTTTGCTTTCGCATTCCACTCGGGCTTGCTCGCGTCATCGGTCGGGTAAGGTGGTAGAACGCCGAGATCTTTCCTGGTGTGAAGGTCGGCCAGGAGTTGCGGAATGGTAGAAGGGACGTTTGTGGATGGATCCGAAAGCGCCGCTTCAAGCTCAGGAATGCAGGAATGATGACTTCGAGTTGGGAGGACTCGCGCAGAGTGGAGGCTACCAACCATTCGGGTCCAGCTGTTTCAGTCCGTAGGAGATAAAGGTGCAGAAGCTTGCGTATGGAAGCTACGGTGTCCAAACGGCCCAGGCGGCCAATAGCACGATCTGCCGCGCCAGGCTCTGCACTGTTCAGTTCAGACTGAATGCTGTTGAGTTCTGCGGCGGCCCAAGCGGGATCAGGTGGCAAAATGTCAAACTCGATCTCGTTGGATTCGAGTGTGAGATGCTCAAGTCCCCCGCCTTCTTCCGCGGTCTTGATACGCGAGACTTCATTGCTGGTGATATAGACGGAGTAATGACCGGCTTTTTCAAGCCGGTATAAGCTGCACAGATCGATCTGCTGGGTTGTCGACTGTGAACTCAGCACTCCCATGCCCCCGATAATCGAGCCCGCCCACCCGTGCTCGAATCTCAGCACATTGAGATCGAGCACTCCATCCGTGGGCACAATGTGAATTTTGATTCCTTGCAATGCCGAATTGGAGCTCCGCTGATACTTATCCTTGGCTGAACTGGAATACCAGATTTCTAAGAGAATCGATTCGCCATGATGGTAAGCGGGAGTCTCCTTGACAAAACGCAATTGGAATGCGAGGTCCTGAGGATTCGAGGCCATCGCACGGGAGCCGAATAACAAAGAAAGGAGTGCGAATGTGAGAAGCAAGCGGCACAACTTGCACCACCCATCTCGAGCGAAGCCGAATAAATAAGCGGCTCGCAATAGCGACTGCAGGTTTAGATGCCGATTTCCTCCCGTCGTTTGCATGGGACATGGAGAGGCTTTCGCCGTGACAGTGGGAGATTCTAACAAACTAAAGGGCAGCGTTCTAATCAACTGAACTGCTCCCGTTGCCACTGTTTTGATCATGAGTTATCCAAGTGTTCCGCGCCTCTGAGGATCGCCACCCGTGTCTCACCATCGACAGCGATTCTAGATTCCCTTCCCAGCGCACATGCTGAAGTGAGGGTTTTGGGCTTGTACCCCACGTCCTAGACAGCGGATGTAGTTGTCTCGCGTGTACTTCCGGAATTCTCGGGGCGGCAGAAGGCGACAATTGGACTTCAAAAACGCCAAATCATTTGCTAGGAGCAAGGCAGCAACATCCCAAGTGTGCCTTGCCGGCTGCAAATCATTGCAAATTCGATGGGCGGCCGGGTTCGGTCTCTACCGCCCCTACCAAAAGTTTCCTATTTACGACGGTTTAGAAATGGTATGCCGACTCTTCCACTCCACTACTAATCTCTCAGCCTCAAGAATCTGGTCGGCAGTCATGTGGTCTTTGGCAAAGGGCAGGTTTGGGTTTGATTCGCCAGCCAAACTGAACCACATGTAAGCCTGAACGTAATCTTTGGGGGACTCCATGACCATCCAGATAGAGCAATCCCAAATGGTTTCTCCCCTGCCCTGCGCCCCCGAAATCTGGAACGTGCTCAGCAGCTTTTCTGTACCACTTGGCGGCTGAGGCGTAGTTCTGGGTTACACCCTCACCGTCCTCGTACATTTGTCCCAGTGCGTTTTGCGCGTCGGGGTCACCCAGTTCTGCCGACTTTCTGAACCACTTCAACGCTTCTGGAAAATTGGTCTTCCCAAACCAGCCCTGTTCATACGCACAACCCAGCCACATTTGAGAACTCGCATCACCCTGTTGCGCCTTTGACAAGAGTGCTCTTTCATCGACCTCTGTCCATTTTGGGGATTGAGAGTTGGATTTCAAAGCACCTTGTTGCGTTGAGTTTACGGTTTGCGGCAAAGCTGGTGACCACTGCACAAGCATGGGAAGGATAATAAACGAAAGGCGCTGTCTCATAGCCATGACTGTCTTATGAAATGCTACACCTAGTCGTATCGGTTGAGCTAGGGTAGACGCGATATGCGCGAAGCTCCCGGTAAGCGCACCAAGGCCGGAATTGCCGCGCAATTGCCGCGCCCTTGACCCTGTCGCCACGCGGCGCTAGTCTGCAAATAATCGAAAGAGGACGACACCATGAAACACCAAATCGCAAGACCCGATCTCCGTGCTCCCTGTAGGATTATCTGCCTCGCGTGTATTCTGCTGTTGTCTATTCTGTCGGTGACGGCCGATGCTCAGGTTGAGCTGCGGGCGGATAGGCAAATCTTTTTTGAAGCCACACACGGTACGCAGACCATAAAAAAGGGGCCTGGAAACAAACTTTACGTCCTGACTCGATCAGTGAAGCCGCCCAGCTCGCTATGGATATCGGATTACTCCGGGTCGTCCATGCGTATGCTTCTCAGCGGTGGATCGGAGCCCACAGACCTTCGTTTCCCGAAGGATCTTGCCGTTGACCGAGATGGAAACGCGATTGTCGTGGACGCGGGTTTGATAAAGACTTTTTCCCTCGATGGAAAGCTGCTCAGTTCCTTTCCGTCAGATAGGCCGCAATCCGTAGGCGTTTTGAGCGACGGCAGGATCCTTGTCAGCGGGTTGCCGAAAGACGGCTTGATCTTCGTCTATGATCGTAAAGGAAATCTGCTTGGGCATATCGGCGAACTCGTAAAGGTTGAAGATGCCCCGGGTCCCGGCTTTAACGCGGTGCTCAATGCCGGGAGTATCGTCGTAGATGACGACGACAACATTTATTACGTCTTTCGCTTCTTGCTCGCGCCTACGGTTCGGAAGTATACGCCAGAGGGAAAGCTGCTAGCCGAATGGCATCCGCAAAGTGCCTATTTGGACCAAGCCATTGAACAGGCCAAAAAAACATACGAAGCGAACAAAGTAAATGGAGCCCCCGGAGGGAATCCGGTATTGACCGCTGGAGCGTTTGACATCGAGACGAAAACACTTTGGGTAGCTTCGGGACCTCATGTCTTGCAGCTCGATAGTTCAGGCAAGACCATTCGGAGTTTCGAGCTTTTGCTTCCGGAAGGAGGACCACCACTTCAAGCGGAAGGGCTTCTCGTGGACGGCGATTTCATTCGTGCCGCAGGGCCCCTTCATGGAACTTTCGAATTCTTGAAGCCGCACTGACCCAGTATCTGTAAATTCACTGATCATCGGGGATCAGCCTTAGGACCGGCTGCCAAACCCCTGGTAAGTTCGCGAAACCGAACATGTGGCCTTTCACGGTCCACAAACGGAGTTGAGGGAGAGCGCCTCTCGAATTGGACCTAAGGGAGTTTTTGCGGACTGAAAAATACGTGGAATGGAGTCGAACCCACGTCCGAACCGCGTGTTTCGATCAGAACGTGATAGCTGGAATTTAGGGCTCGTGGTACACAATAACGATGGCTAAGACTGTCTTGCAATGACTTAGGATGCCGTCCGTGCTCTTGTAAGTCGCTGCAAGTACTTATGAATCGCTCACTGTCACTGAAGTGGCCTCGATTTGAGATTTCCCACAACGAGACTTCTGGACCGCGGTAGTCTTCGAGTACGCCGTCGCTCAGGAACAATAGCCTTTAACGGCAACAAATGAGAATTGAGCACCATCGATCACGTGGATGCGGCCGAAGGTTCGCAAGCGCCGGTATGTTTTTGAAGGCTGTTCTAAATCAATATTAAGGGTCATTTATGCGAGTGATTATTCGATCTCAATGCAACGATTGGATCAACGCGCATTGCACGCTGTGCCAGAACGATGCAACCCGCCACTGCGGCGGCCACGAGTAGGATGGCCACGCCCGCGAAGGTCGCGGGATCATTCGGGCTCACGCCGAAAAGCGAACTGCTCATCAAGCGCGTCAGAGCGAATGCGGCCGCAAGGCCGAGCACAACCCCGATGCCTGCTAGCCTGAGAATCTCTCCAACAATTACTCGGAGCATTTCCTCCGGTTCCGCGCCGAGCGCCATGCGAATACCAATTTCAGGCGTTTGCTGCTCCACAGAGTACGAAATCACGCCGTAAACACCTATGACCGCCAACAGGAGAGCCGCGACCCCGAAGCCCGCGTAGAGGGCGACTACCCAGCGGTCGTCAGCCAGCGAAAGCGAGACAATTTGATCCATTGTCCTTACCTGATTTAGGGGCAGATCGGAATCGACCGACTGCACCGCTGCGGATATCTCCTTGAGCAAGATACTTGGATTACCGCTTGTGCGGACGGCCATCCACACAATGGGTCCAGGGGCCTGCCAAAAAGGAACATCGATTTCGGGGACATCCGTTTGCCGTGGACCTTGATTGCGCACGTCGTGGAACACGCCTACGATTTCGCGTGCGACTTGCGGACCCCACTTCATCGCCACAGCATCCAGTTGCCTGACCGAAACCTGTTGCGCGATCGGATCAGCGTTCGCCAGGTAGCGTCGCACGAATGCCTCATTGACGACGGCCACCGGAGCGCCTCCCGCAACGTCTTGGTCGCTGAAGGCGCGCCCTCGGTCGATACGAATTCCAAACGTCTGGAAATATCCAGGGGTGACGACGTTTAAACCCACGACAGGACGCGACCCAAGCTCGCTCGCAGGCCGACCTGCAATGCTGAAGGGCACTTGCAAGGCGCGACGCATGGGCAAATTGACCGAGACCCCGGTGTGGATCACTCCGGAAACTGCCGCAACACTTGAGAGGATCCGACGATAGTAGGCAGTGATCTGCGAATCGTTCGCGAAACTATGTGGGAGGGTCAGGAGTCGAAAAGTCACAACGTGGTCTGTGCGCACACCTCGGTCTGGGCTGGTCAAATTCCAAAAGCTCCGAACAGCAAGTCCAGTCCCAATTAGTAGGCAAAAGGCAAGGGCGAATTCCAAAACGACCAACACGCGGCGAAGGCGGCGACTCCCCGGGGCCAAAGTCGAACGGCCGCCACCTTTGAGCGAGTTATTAACGTTCAGAGAGGAGGCTTGCCAAGCTGGCCCGATGCCAAACAACACTCCGATAAGATTGCTGCAACCAGCATGAAGAGCAGCACGGGTAGGTTCAGACGGATATCGGCTTCAGACGGGAGCGTATCGACGGGAATCATTACCAAAATGCCCTTCAGGATTAACTTCGCGATTCCGATCCCAGCCGCTCCACCAACAATCGCCAGCATTAAGCTCTCGGTGAGAAATTGGCGAAGGACTCGCGTACGGCTCGCACCTGCTACCAACCGGATGACGATCTCTCTTTCTCTCGTGGCGGCACGGGCAAGCATGAGATTAGCCACATTCGTACAAGCAATCAGCAACACGAAGCCGACTGCGCCTAAGAACAGCCATAGCTCGGTGCGCGTGGTGGCCGGAAGGAAGTCGTTGTGCATCGGCTCGACACTCACACTCCAATTCTCATTCGAACGAGGATGCATAGCCGCGATGCTTTGTGCCACGACGTTCATGTCCGCCTGGGCTTGTACCAGCGAAACACCCGGCCGCAATCGCCCCGTAACGAAGACAGAATGATGTTCGTAGTCGATCTCATCGCTCTTGAACGCGAGCGGCACGGTAAGATCGTCAACGCCGCGATCGGCAGTCCCCGGAGGAAGCATCCCCACGACGGTGTAGAATTCACCATCGAGTCGAATCTGCCGCCCTACAATGCTACCGTCGGCGGCAAACCGTCGCACCCACAGCTTGTGGGTCAAGATGACGACGTGATCCTTGCCTACTTCGCCCTCTTCAGGCAGGAAGTCACGGCCCAAGAGAGGACGCTCACCTATTATAAGATCCGATAAGCGTCTGGCGTGACCCTCAAGGAATACACTACTTCAGGAGCAGCGCCCGGTGACGCCAAATTGAACTCCGTCTCGGCCCAAGCATAGATGTCCTGAAATACTGAACTGTTATCCTTCCAATCGTAAAACTCGCCCACAGTCACCATGTTTTTTTTTGCCATTTAGTTTGGACCATAGCATCACCAATTGGTCTGGATGTGGATAAGGCATCGGCTGCAGCAAAGTGCCATAGACAATACTGAAGATCGCGGCACTCGCACCGATGCCGAGTGCTAGAGTGATGACCGCCACGACGGTGAAGGTGGGCGATTTCACGAACATTCGGAGGGCGTAGCGAATATCGTCCATCACGTTGGACATGTACTCACTTCCTTCAAGTGGCCAAGACTGCCTCTAGCGACTCCAGAGGCAGGAGCCAAAATTTCGCTCTGGCTCAAGCCCGTCGACGAATAGGAGCTCTCTCCGCCACATGCCAACGCCGCGACTACCGCGAGGAGACGAACGTCGTCTCCACGTCGTTGACTCGTTCTTCAGTGATGGACACGAATCGGATCTTGGAGAAGTCCACACAGCCGCACGTCAGCTTCGCAAGTCAATTTACGTTGCGGAGCGACCTCGATTCAGAACCGTTTAGGGAAATTTGTAAGCCGTACACGGCGCCGTTGCCATGCTTCATAAACTCAATCCAGCTGTTTTGCGCCTCTGAGAAGGCAAACCTGGCCCCGTGGACCTGAACCAACATGGACTTTTGTTTTCCCGGAACTTCGATCGCAAGCCGTCCGTCTTGAGCCGTGACCACCACCGCTAGTTTGTTCGGCACGTCCGTTGAGTACACCCCAACGTAAAGGTGGAAGGTTTCCTTCCGTATCTTTGCGGGGGCAAAGGGTTGACTCAAGGGTTGAACGAGGGGAGGAGTAGTTATGGTTCGACCTAGCTTACCTGTGGCCTCCAATCTGGCCTGTTCCTGAGATACAGGAACTCTCGCCGAAGAGTTAGGTTCGGAGGGCATGGGCTTTCCGGGCCATGGGCGGTCTTGCTCCGAGGATTTTCTTCGAGCATCCAATCTGGCTTGTTCCTGAGATACAGAATCCTTCGCTGAAGAGATAGGCTCGGAGGACATGGGCTTTCCAAGCGATGGACGGTCTGCCTCCGAGGAATTTGCTCGGGGTTCTATGGCGTCGGATTGTGTCCTTGGGTGCCCGCTCGGTTGTGTTGGGGGCACATTGGGAGCGCCCGCCGGAAGTTGGGCATTGGAGCTGGCTGCGGGCTCAAAGCTGACCGAAGGTAAATGGACGGAATGGATCCTACTGTGGCTAAGAGCGAGAAGCACTGCGGAACACGCAATCAGTGTCAGAACTGCTCCCCCAATCAAGGCGCTCTTTCGAGGCTTGAAACTCTCCAACGTATAGAAGGCGGGAAAACCGCCTACACTGGCTGGTACGCTCGCACTTTCTTCTTCTTCCCAGTATTCCGAGCGCATCGTCCACTGTCGCACGAGCGAGATGAACGCGTCCGCCACGAGTTCCGCGCTTGCCGCCCTTCCTTCGACATGGTCGAAGATTGACAGCATCTCTTCTGCGAAGCGTTCGCGGAAACGTGAGGGATGGAAACGAAGTAGCCCACGATAGAAGAGCCGAAGCATTATGCCCTCCTTGGCTTGGCAGGCTGCAAGCGCAACTTACCTTCGCGGACTACGCGTTCGAGGCGCGCCACTTCGCCAGCAAGGACACCACGGCCCCGCGAAGTGAGTCGGTAGTAGCGTCGTCGCGGATCGTCATCCTGGGCACGGTGGCCAAGCTCCTGGATAAACCGTCCCTCGATCAACTTCTGCAGATTGTCATAGAGCGTACCTGGCCCCAACTTGTACTGGCCTTGTGACTGTCGCGATACTTCCTGCATGATGCCGTAGCCATGCAGATCATCACCCGCAAGCGAGAGCAGAATGTGCAGCGTCGCAGAAGACAATGGAAGAAACGAGTTCAGGTCCTCTTTCATTGGTCGGAGTCCGTTATATCGCCCTCCGAGTGATATGTCAAGGCAGCCTTGACCGAGAACCGCGCCGCGGAGACACCGAAGCCCCAAACGGGGTTCGAGGAGAACAAGTAATGGCAACACAGCACTTCCTCGAAGCGGACTGGGGAATATCCGCAAACTCAATGTCCAAATGCTGCCGATTCCTTTCACCTTTCTTCTGGGAACGATAGTCGCAATTTGACGACATACGGATCTGTGCTGTCGTTAGACTGTGACGTTCGGAAAGTGCCTAGAGTTGCGGGAAATCCGCCGCTAGCTTCGCCAAAGAAATAAGCCTCGTCTTGCAACCCAGCAATCACTCCGTTGCCGCGTTGGATACCATACCCCTCAATGGCATCGGTTCCCAAGAAAGTCGAGAAAAGCAATTGGCCGCTCTCGGGGTTAAGCATGGCGAGAAAAGCCTGCGTAGCTTGACCACCGCGATGCCGGAAGGCGTCGACCGTGGTGGGGAAATCAGGTGAATCGGAATGGCCAGTGAGCAGGAGCATGTCGCTTTTGTTAACAGCCAGGCCTCGAACCTCATCAAAACCTGAACCTCCAATAGCAAAATCTCGTTCAACAGAACCGTTCGCCGCTAGAACGACAATCCATCCGTTACGATGCCCCGTAAAGCCGGCTATGGCCGGCGATTCTGTCCAGCCCGCTGCAATAGTTTTGTCCGTGGGCGTCACTCCAACTGTCAGAAGCTGGTCAGTTTGTTTGCCTCCCAGGCGCTTCGCCATCAGAAGCTTCTTGCCGGATGAATCCAGCTTCGCCACGAAACCATCGGTGCCGCCCAGTGGCGAATTGTCAGGCCAAACAGCAGAACTGGTGTTGCCAGCAACAACCAGGTTCCCTTTGCTGTCGATGGCCATTGCGTTGATTGCCAAGCTTCCTCCGCTCCCAAGGTAGGTCGCGTAAACCATCTTCCTCTTGGCTCCGAAGCAGGCGAGAAAACCGCTGCCTCTGCCGGTAAACTCCGTTTGCAAAGCATCTTTTGTGACAGGAAAGTCGTGGGAGGTCGTCCATCCGGCAACCCATATGAATCCGCTCGAAGTGCCAGCCATCCCAGTGACCGTTTCATCTCCTTTGCCTCCCAGAAAAGTTGCGTAGGGAATTTCGCGACCGTCATCGCTAACCAGGACGAGGAACGCATCCCCTGCCCCGCCAGGCGTGCCTCCCTGAAATTGGCGCTGTTGCGCGTTCCGCGTCACTGGAAAATCCAGAGCCGTTGTTGATCCAGCCACCCATATCTGACCGTCGGGCCGGAGAGCAGCGGCGGTGGAAAAGGTCATGCCGTGGCCACTGATAATGGTTGAGTAGACCAACGAACTCGCATCCGGCGCTAGCTTAGTAACGAACGCAGCCCAAGACAGATTCTGCGCTTTCCTGTGACTGGTCGTGGCCGGAAAATCCTCCGAGTAAGTGCTGCCGACTACGAAGGCGTGCCCCGTTGCGTCCACGGCTAGAGCGGCTGGAAGATCCTTTGAGCCGCCACCAAAGCGCACCGCATACACGACAATTGAGTGGTGCCCCGCGCAAACAAGCACACTAAAAGTTGCGGTTAAGAGCCCGCACACAAGGAGACGTCTCGCGATCATTACGAGCCTGGTGGCTTCGGAGGAGGTGGCGGCGGGGGCGGCGGACCGGGGAGGGGAGGCGGAGCCTCCAGAGGGCTGAGCTTCTTCTGCGCGGTTGTCCGGTGCTGTTCCTGCTGTTGATTCATTGCCATAACTTGGTCTACGAGCGCATCTGCCTTGTGAAGGAGAGCCTGCGAATCCTGATCGGTCTTCGCCAGTTCTGCTTCCATGCGATAGAGAAGATTCAGCATTACTAGGGGTTGGCTCGACTGAGTGTTATTTTGGATTGCCCGGTTGAGTAAATGCACTGCGGTCTGGATTTGAGGTTCAAATTCGCTTCGCAGGGACTCCCGAATCCCCTCGTCACCGATTCGCGCAGCATTTTCTAGCCGAATGTTCCGTTTACGCTTCTCGGCCTGAATGTCAAAGTGGATTTGCATCGCCGCAATGGTACCGGATGCAGTGAGGGCATCACTGTCGTTCGGATCGTTATGAAGAAGAATGGCGAGAGTCTTCTGCGAGTCCTGAGCCCGTCCGTCCATCGCATAAATCGCTGCCAGATCCCAAAGAGCGAGTCTACTTTCCGGCGACTTCCTGAGGATATCCTTCAGGGTTGTCTCGGCAGCATCAATTCGTGTTCGAGCCTCGGGATCGTGCGGGTCGTGCATGAACCAGTGCGCCTGGGCATTGGCTAAGTGCAACTGAAGGATTAGCGAGTCCGGCGATTGGCTGACGGCTTCGTTGAAGTATTTGACCGACTGCCCGAAGTCCTCTCGCTCGTACGCTTCAATTGCGAGCTGGGCAGGAACCGAGGGTTGGCTGGAAGATTGGGCGCACTTGCCTGCTACATTTCCCGCCGCAAGCAGGCAGGAACTTAGAAGGAACACGCAAACTAGAACTATATATCTAGGACTTAATTGCATTTTTCTCATGTGAACCTCGCTTCTTTTTGAAGTTGTATTGGATTGGTTCCGAGCTATCTCCGGTTCGGTGGAGGAGGCGGGGGCGGGGGAGGAGGAACCCGCAGCTTTTGTATACGGGGTTCCGGCACCGCGCTCATCCACAGAAACGTTCTACGACCCGATGAAAACAACAGTGCAAATAACGTCGATGCGCCCAGGATCAGGCAACATTTGTGCCAAGCGCCCAGACCTCTGCCGCGTAATGATGAGAACGAGATCAGGGCACGGATTCGACTCTCGAGCGTTGCACTCTCAGAAATGCCCAAGGCAGGAAGTGGAGACGCCGAATCTCTTAGGGCCGCCGCTACGTCCAGAAGACAGCGCGCGTAGTCTGTTGCAGGAAGTATCTGGCCGCTTACACGTGCGTCACAGGCCATCTCCCTGGTTTCTGCGAGCTTGCTGCGGAGCCAGTACGAAAATGGATGGAACGCGAGCGGGACCAGCATGAATTCGGACAACAGATGCAACAACATATCGCCGCGCTGGACGTGGGCGAGTTCATGCGCGACCACGGATACAAGCACTTGGCGGCTTGGGGGGAGGAAAAAAGCTGCTGGAATAAGGATGAAGGGATGCCTCACACCACAGGTAAATGGACCCCACGCCGACGTTGATGGTCCCGTTGAGAATACCTGCGCCCGATGTCGCTTCATGCTCAGAAGCAAATTTTTCGGAAGGACAGATTCAAGAATCCCCGGATCAACTCGAATCGCTCGACGCCTCAATCGCTTGGCAGCAACTCCCCCGTGTAATAGGAGAAACGCGCGATACAACGCAGGCGCTAAGAACGCCAGAACCAGTAAACGCATCCCGCCCGGGCCATTCAGGCGGGCCGGCACACCGATCGCCAGACCACTGCTCATTGTTTTAGAATCGCCCCACAGGCCGAGAAACGCTCCGAACGGAGCAAGAAACCCCAGGCTGAGCGCCGCCAGCCACAGCCTGTGGCGTATGCCTGCTGCCAGGTTTGGATCAAGGCGGAGGAACAGCCAACAACAGAAGAAACAGACTGGCAACGCCCAGGCCGCGTTCAAGAACCACGACAAGATGATTTGTTCGAGTGCGCTCATTGCGTCTACTTCCGACTTCGTCCGTCAGCGTCTTCGACTAGTTTTCGCAACTCCGATAGCTTTTGGGGAGATAATTGCCGTGATTTCACCATAGCCAGAACCACTTGTTCCGCCGATCCACCAAAAAGTTTATGGACAAGATCGCCTAGCGCAGTGGATGCGGCATCAAAACGCGAAATCGCAGCTTCGTAATGATACGCCCTGTCTCGCAGCTTACGACGCACGCCACCTTTGCGATGAAGAACGTTCAGAACTGTTTGAACGGTTGTGTACGCCAGCGGCCGACTGGGCGGAAGGCGATCGATTACCCCTTGGACCGTGCATGCGCCGGAGTCCCACAGAATGTCCATCAGCTCAAGCTCGGCTTCCGTGAAGCGTCCTGGTTTTGCCTTGTTAGCCATACAACGCGGACTCTAGCGAGTCCCAATGAGGTTTGTCAACTATATTTATAGGACTTCGAGAATAAAATCCGCCTCAAGGGGTTGGTTCCTGCCATGCCTTTCTCACAGCCCAGGAAATGCGAGGGGCAACATGGCACGTGAGCCCGGAGTTCCCGCCTCCCACAAAGCAGTAACGGCGAGTTCAGGACACTCTGGCGGTTCTTTCCGCACCGTTCGTCTTGCTGCTCTAAACCTGCGAGCCGGACATCTTCGACTGAGCTCCTAGCGGTTCGCGGAAAGGATCCATCGGAATCGGCGAGTACTCGACCTCGATGATCTCGAGATGCTCCGTCTTCGCTGGCGCGCGCAGGTCCACACGGTCGCCGGGGCTCGCCTTCATCAGCGCATTGGCGAGAGGCGAGCGCCAGCTGATGTAGCCGCGGTCGAGGTCCACCTCGTCGATGCCGACGATCGAGACGATGTGTTCGAGGCCGGCGGGATCGACGACCACGGCCGCGTCAATGCGTTTCGTGAGAAAGCGAATCCGCGAATCGATCTGGCCTAACCGTCGCTTGCCGTAGAGGTAGTCGGCGTTTTCACTGCGGTCCCCGTTACTAGCGGCCCACGCTACAACCTCCACCACCGCGGGCCGCTCGCGACTCAGTAGGAACAAATGCTCGTCTTTCAGCCGCTGCAACCCGGCGGGCGTGATGTAGTTCTTGAGTGTCGGCCCCGCTTCCTCGCGCACCGGTCCTCGGAGCGGCCGCTTTGTTCGCATTTGCCAATCTGTCATGGGATTTCGTGTACTTGTGGGTGACCCAACCTCGGAAGGTCCGCTCCTCGGTTCCGATAATTCCTCGCAAGGTAAACGTGACGTTACGCGGGCTAGACGTTGAATGATACATCGGTCTTTCCTGTGGCACTCTTAGAAAATGCGTGACCCGTCCGATTGCATATCAAGGCAAAGAAGTATGCGGTTCTCCTAAGCGATGAGCCGATGAGGTGCCCATTTCCAATGAATTGTTTGTTTTCGACCTGTAGGCTCACGCTGATTCCGGGCGGTTGGTCGGCAATCGGGAAGTTGGACCGCAGGTACTCTCGTTCGGGGTCGATCGGATTCAATGGTGTTAGAGCCGATGAGGAACCACGCCGAGAATTGTTTTGAGTTATAGGCTCAGGTGGCCGTGATCTCGGCGTCGTTCTAAGCTCAATTCCCTAACTGTAGGGCTCGTTGCTTTTTAGGTGTTTATCTTCGAGCGACCCGCATTGTGGTTCTGTTTGTTGATCGGATCTACGCGAAAACACTGCACTTCCTGGCTGAGCCAGTACATCTTGACGCTGCGTGGGCTGGACCCTCCGCGATAGACGGAACTCTGATTCAGGAGATCGTGCACAGTAAGTGGACCGGAGAAGTTGCTGTTTTGTACCGAAGCGCAGATTCCGCACAATTGCGAAATGCGCTGAACTACCGTACAATCAGATACTTGTGAGCGGTTCCCCCGCGAGGTTGGGGCCTGTAGCTTAAGAGTCTGTTGTTGATTCTGCGTTGCTTAGGTCCATTTTCAGGCCCTTCAAACCCGCCTTCTTGTACACAACTTGTACACAAATCGTTGACCGCGGGATGCACTTCAGGTCGGCGCTTAGAAAGCTCGTCAAGCCGCTTCTGAGTCTGCGCTGTTTGTTTGCTGGAAACTTGAGCTTGACCTCTCATTTCGATCACAAAGGGAATCATCCCACCGGCTTTTCGTAGGGGAATTCTGGAGCGGAATAACTTCCGGTTGGGCCGTTAATTCGGGAGTGGCCGCAAGCGCATCCGCGAAGCCGACTAGGAGGACGCATTTTGATCAAACTCTTATCTAAAGACCTTGCCCATCAGGTGCTGTGGGGTTTCTTCAATGCAGTATCCAAAGCACTTCTCATGCTAGCCTATTTCCCATGCAGCGGCCTCTACAGCACATGCTTCTGGTGCCCCTAATACTGACGAGCACCGCGAGTGCGTATGGACAAACCATAGATCTCGCCATGCGCAGGCAAATCGATCAGGCCACCCAACGATGTCTCCAAACCGATGGCACACCCTCGGCATCTGTAGCAATCGTAGTGGACGACCATCTTGCCTACGCCAACGCGTTTGGAGAGGCAGTGCTGACGACGCATCTGCCGGCCTCAACCGCGACTCGATATCAGCTAGCCTCAATCTCCAAAACTTTCACCGCGCAGGCGGTTTTGCTGCTGGTGGCCGATGGCAAACTTTCGCTCAATGATCCGGTCCGTCGTTGGTTTCCCGATCTGACAGGCGCTTCTCAAATCACTGTCCGGGAGTTGCTCAACCATACCTCCGGCTACCCTGACCACTATCCTCAAAGCTACCCTGCTGGCCCAAAAGGGGCTGCGGCATCGCCAGATCGCATCATCAACGAATGGGGACACCATCAACTGCTCTTCTCACCGGGAACACAATTCCACTACTCCAATCTGGAGTATGAGATCGCGGGGCGGATCGTTGAAAAAGTTTCTGGCGAGCCGCTGTTCCAGTTTATGCAGGAGCATATCTTCGGGCCGCTCCAAATGACCTCGACCATGGACTTGGATACGATTCCGGACGGTAGTACAGCACTGGCAACCGGCTATGTCCAAAATGCGCTTGCTCCATTGCAGCCTGCGCCCTATGAGGGACCGGGGTGGTCCTTTGGCTCAGGGCAGGTCGTGACTACGGCTGAGGACGTCGCACGTTGGGATGCGGCTTTCCTACAACACCGCGTACTTCCCGAACGGGAAGCAGCGGAAGAAGTAACGATGGCGCGGCTTGCGAATGGCGGGACCTACCCATCCGCGCTTGGTTTATTTGTTTCCCGGGAAAATAGCCCAATCCGTTACTACCACACTGGGGAGGGGCTTGGATTCGAAGCGATCAATCTCATCTACCCCGAAGCCCACATGGCATTTGTCGTGCTGACAAACACAAATGCAAAAGCAACGTATCTCAAGATTGCCAACCAACTCACCTATTTGCTTGTACCTCCCAACAAAGACGAGATATTCGCTCGTAAAGTATTTGCAGATCTTCAGAATGGACAGCCGGATAGGTCGGTCTTCAGCGAAGACCTCAACAAGTACATGAATGATGCGATGCTTGCGGAGTATAGATCCAGCCTGGGTTCACTTGGACCCGTACAGAGTTTTACGGGGACAAGCGCGCACGTGACAGACGGCCTTGAGACCAGGGACTACAACATAACGGTCGGTGGCCACTCACTCAAGCTGCATTTGCTGCTGCTGCCGGACGGACGATTGGAGGACGCGGCGATTACGGGTGCTTCGACGGACTGAGCATTAGAAGTGCGCTCGATTAGGTTCCGCTAAAGCGCGCTTGTCATCTGCAATTGGCGAATGCCCGTCATTTGCCCACAATCGGCCCGCTACGCGGTTGTGAGTGTAAACGCCTGATAACAACAGTTAGGAATCCCCGCTCGACAGAAGCGCTCGAAGTCGTTTCGTCGCAGCAACTTGGCCATGCTTCCCCTTGGCTTGCTTTAGACCGGGAATGTCCCGATCCGCTTCTTCCCAGACACCTGAGTTGCAATCTCTTCGCCGTTCAAGGGATGGGTCTTTCTTCAGGGCTCATTCGTAGTACCGATATGATAGGCCACTCGTTCATGACGTGGGAGGCGAGCGTGAGCGTGGAGAGCGAAGTTGCCCAGCTTCGACGCGGCGACCTCAACGCGCTTTCTGCGCTGCTCATGCGGTATCAAAATCGTCTGTACCGATACTGGAAAAGCAATCCTGGTCCCTGAGCTAGAGCGCACTCAGATCCTGCATTGCCTTTCCGTAGGAGGTTGACATGCATGACACAAAGGAGCGGTTGTCTCTGTTTTGGATCTTCGCGTTATTGAACTACCTGTACGCGGACGTGCTTGCCCTGTTCGCTTTCGTTGGCTCGCCGAATTCAGCCCCACACCTCCCACAATGGGCTCTGCTGGGTTCAGCGGTCTTGATGGAAATACCCATCGCCATGATTCTGGCGTGTCGACTGGTTCCGTTTAGAGCGAACCGGCTGGCGAATATCATCGCGGGTGGCATTATGACCCTTGTAAACGCTTTCCTGACCTTCGTTCTGCCTCTGACTAACGGTGACTTTCGGGATCCCGTTTATCCAGCGTACGTGTTCTTCGCGACGATCGAAACTGTATGTACCTCGGTCATCATCTGGAGGGCGTGGACTTGGTCAGGGGTTGAAGCGACCAGTTAGTTCGGAGGGGGTTATCGCCAATCCGAAATTAGGCTGCCTAGCGCGCTCGCAACAAAATTCGCTCAAATGAGGTCAATGTGAAAAGAGAACGCCTAACACAGATCGTCCTGGTGATCGTGGGGCTGTTCAATCTGGCCCTAATTTATTTTCTATATATGGATCTGCGGCATTCCAGCTGGCTTTTGGAGCGGAAGAACGAGGTCGAGCCGATGTTTCTGAGCTTCTTTGTTCCGGTCGGGGTCTTTCTACTGATGGCCGCAAGGAGACCATCTGGGCATCGCTCGATGATTGCACTAGCAGCTTGGTGGAACATCTCCCATGGCGTGGTGATGGCTATTCAAACCGTAGAAGCCGGGATTCACGGCGTCCACAGGGACTTCACCGATGTGGTCGTTTTCATTGTGATCGGAAGCGTACTGTTAGCGCTTCTGCCAGCAAAACGAGAGCCAGTCGCGCCAGGAGTTGCGTGAACGAGCGCAGAAACCCCACACTCTGCGCGGATAACTGTTTCTTCTCGTCTTCTTTTCACGGTTTTTCCCGAGGGGATGACAGTGTAGCGCAGCGGCTCTGGGCCAGATTGGCGTTAAATCGCAATTACACTCAGAACCTTCTGAGCTTTCAGCCTGTTGGCGGGTTGTCGGCATAACCGGGTGTATGGACGTCAGAGGCCCTCAAGCATGCACCCAAACTGCACCTAAAGTGAGTTGTTATCAACTTTCGCGCAAGGAACCGAAACTAGAGGAAGACTGGCTCACCCTTAGGAGACGACTCTAGAACCATCGTCGTTGCCGACGCAGCTTCGTTTTCGGTGCAATTGCTTCGGCAGGGCTCAGAAGCCTATAATCCCGCAACGTTTTTCGCTTGCTCTCGTCAGGAGTTCACAATGAAACACCATGTCTCTCGACGCCATTTCACCAAACTTGCCATTGGCGCTGCCATTGTTGGGTTCAATCCCGACGAGCGTTCCTGGGTCACCCAGTCAAGCAACACAGCGCGCCCCTTTGATCGCGCGCCTAAGCTCGCATCAGGAGAACTGACTGCGGCGAGCCCCTCGGAAAAGTAAGTGTTGACTCCAGCAAATCTCGTTTTCAGAACGTGTTTTCCTTGCCTATCAATAAATCCAAGAGCGCTACCATCGAGACTGTAGGTGCTGGCAACACCTTGGTGATATTCGTTGATCGCCTGTGTAACTGGTCCATAAACCCGGCGACCAGTTCGATCGATCACGCTACTTCCGTACCATTTGCCGATCAATTCAGGCTCTATCACTATTACAACTCCTTCGTGGAACGGTGCGGCCATGTGGTAATGAAGCGCAATCGCAACTTGCCCATTACGGTCAATAAAACCAAACGTAGCTGGGTGCCCCGCGACACCGACCGCTGCCAAACCATCAGAGAAACCCTCAGCGAAGTCGTATTTCGGTGGAATCACCAATTTGCCAGCCTTGTCGATGTAACCCCACTTCCCGTTCGTGAACACAGCCGCCAGTCCTTCAGAAAATGCTCGTCCGCCGGGACAGGTCATTTTTGTGCCGTACTGCGGCGAGATTACGAATTTGCCCGAGTGGTCGATGAACCCGCAGCGTTCTCCAGTACAGGCACCAGCGAGCCCCTCAGAAAAAGGAAACGCATCTTCGAAAGTCGGTTGCACGACGGCAATGCCATTGGAATCGATAAAGCCGTATTTGGCATCCACCTGGACCACGGCAAGTCCCTCCCGAAACGCCGAAGCCGAGTCGAAGCGGCGGGGAATGCGGACACTGCCATTGCGGTCGATGTAGCCCCACTTGCCGTGAACAGGAATTGGATAGAGTTGTAGCGGCTGAGATTGGCCAAGCGTTGAAATAAGGCCACAGCACATCGCAACGGAAACGAGTACGTATCGGAGGACGGTCATCGGTAAAAAGCCATTGTGTGCTGCGGAAACTAACTGAGGCAACAAGGAATTTTCCAGGTTCGCCAATCAGTAAAACATCGCAATTGCGCTCAAAAGTCCAGAACGACTGGGGCCAGTTGGCGAGTTGTCGGCAATCGGGAAGTTGGACCGCAGGTACTCTCGTTCGGGGTCGATCGGATACAATGGTGTTAGAGCCGATGAGGAACCACGCCGAGAATTGTTTTGAGTTATAAGCTCAGGTGGCCGTGATCTCGGCGTCGTTCTAAGCTCAATTCCCTAACTGTAGGGCTCGTTCCTTTTTAGGAGTTTATCTTCGAGCGACCCGCATTGTGGTTCTGTTTGTTGATCGGATCTACGCGAAAGCACTGCACTTCCTGGCTGAGCCAGTACATCTTGACGCTGCGTGGGCTGAACCCTCCGCGATAGACGGAACTCTGATTCAGGAGATCGTGCACAGTGAGTGGATCGGAAAAGTTGCTGTCTTGTACCGAAGCGCAGATTCCGCACAATTGCGAAATACGCTAAACCACCGTACAATGAGATAGTTGTGAACGTTCCCCCTGCGATGTTGGGGCCTGTAGCTCAGGTGGCTAGAGCGCGCCCCTGATAAGGGCGAGGTCGGTGGTTCAAGTCCACCCAGGCCCACCATAAATCCCCCAGTGTTTATGCGGCCATTCTCGCTTTTGCCTTTCTCCGGACTTTCCCGCAAAGCCTTTTGTCAACGATTTGTCAACTTCCGGAATCGCCATATGCCGCCCCCGACGTCACCGCAGACACCATGACCTGGCGCGGGGATTCACGGACTGCTTGAATCTTGCTGACGGCCACTGCTCCACGGCACTCAAGGAACGGAAAGAACATAAACGTTCATTCCCGGCATATTGGATCGTGGAAGTCCTCCCTCCAAAACCAGCGTTCACAGATTCGAGGGGCAACCGTCATCGACACTTGCGTTATTTGGACCATAGTCCGCCTTATCAGGGACGGGTAGCCTGCGGGCAATCGTCGCTGCTGGTCTTCGAGTGGGAATGGTGCGCCATTGACAAAGACCTAGAATTGGCATAGGCTGTGACATATGCCAAGACGAATAGTCACAGCCGAAAGACACGTGAAGGTCTTTAAGAATGGGCGAAACCGGGCTGTGCGGATTCCTCGGGAGTTCGAATTCCCCGGTGAGGACGCCGTCATGCGCAAGGAAGGAGACCGGCTGATCATCGAACCTGCACCGCCCAAGTCCCTGTTGTCCGTTCTTGCCACCCTGCGCCGGCTCGATGAGAATTTCGCACCAATTCTGGATGAGCCTCCTGATCGGGTCGATCTATGACGGGCTATCTGCTTGATACCAACGTGGTCTCGGATCTGGTTCGCAATCCACAGGGCAGTGTTGCGCAGCGCATCAGGAAGGTGGGTGAAACAAAAGTTTGCACCAGCATCATTGTGGCCTCAGAGCTCCGCTATGGTGCAGAGAAGAAGGGGTCGCAGCGGCTCACGACACAACTCGAAGTGGTGCTGGGGGCTCTGCAGGTTCTTCCTTTCGATTCGCCCGCAGATGTTACGTACGGCCGGGTTCGAGCACAGCTTGAGCGGGTCGGCAAACCGATCGGCGGCAACGACCTGCTCATCGCTGCTCATGCTCTTACGCTTGGTTATACCCTGGTTAGCGACAACACAAGGGAGTTTGCTCAGGTGCGAGGCCTACAGCGAGAGAACTGGCTTCGTGCCTCTTAAAGGGAAAATACTCTTCCTATCTAACTCTGTGCAGCCCAAGGGAATGTCGACGCGCCGCGAAGGTCAAGCACTTTGCGAGCCTGCTTGAGTCTGATCGAGGAGGCTCGCGCACGCACGCAATCGGCGATGAGCACTACTACTACTATGATAGCTTTATCATAAAGTGACCGCGTAGGATTGTTCGCTAGCGAGGCCCGCGCTACAGTGGAGAGCCTCTCCTCACGAAGAAAACACTATGCATATAGCACCATAAAGGCCCCTGATAAGGGCGAGGTCGGTGGTTCAAGTCCACCCAGGCCCACCATTCAAATCACCAGTAAATACGCATCGATTCTCACTTTTCCCCTTTTCGGGGCTCTCCCTCAAAAAACCGTTTTGTCAACCGTTTGTCAACTTCACGATTGGCCGGATGGCACTACACTCAGGGCGTTAAGACCCTTCAGGTGAAGGCCGAACGGTTAGCATCGATTAGGCATTGCCTCGAGAATGCTGCCTGTCATGTCGAAGGACGTGCAAGGCAGCGCAAGACAATGCAAGGCCGTTCAGAGGGTTGGGGGTTCGAATCCCTCCGGGCGCGCTCAGCGAGAAATGCGATCCCACCCGACCTTCTGCTTCTTTGACAGATCGGCCGGACTGGCAAATCGCTGGCTTAGTTTCAGTTTGTCGTTGAGATTCAAGGAATTCCACGATCTCGATGTCTTGTAACCCGTACCAAGAATTGCTTTCAGTCATGGAAACGTAATAGCACGCCTGGCCCGAGCGCAAGCTGCACTCTGGTAAGTGCTTGTACTGCCTGCCCGTTGCCACGATATTCTTTGCCGAGATTTTCTACGACTAGTCGCATGAACTTCCGGGCGCCCATGAATACTTTCACTGCTCAAAAACGGGCGGAGGGCCACTGATTCGCTTCCACCTCAAGTTGACGCTGACCTCAACTCGGTTCGCAATCTTGATGAACGGAATGCCGCTATTCATGCCGTATTCTTTGCGGTCAAAGGCCATGGTCCCAATGATGTTTCCGGATGGGCTGCCGTTGCCTGAATCTGTCAGTTTCAATTTCTCTTTCTTAGTGACTCCCCGGATGGTGAAGTCTCCGTCCAGTTCGAAGGTAAGCGGACCTGTTTGCGTGATTTTTGTCGACCTGAACGTTATGTAAGGATTCTCGGCTGTGTGGCAGTATCTGTGGGTGAAAGCAGCCATTGTCCGTGAGTGAATCGAGTGGCCTTTCCCTCCGCCACGATGGTTTCAGAGCGGTCCTCGCTGTCATTAACCGGCCAATCTTTGCCCCGCGACGGCTCTATCCCTTATGACGTGAGTAGGTTAAGTCGCGTGGAAAGATTGGACCGGTTAATAAGCCGTTAACCAGCCAATCGACCTGTCTTTTCTAGACTTAGCGGTGAGGTCGCGATTGGCCGGTTAACGGAACAAGGGTTCGCTGCGCCGCGCCTAAAACCGGCGCGCCCTTGACTGCTCCGGGCTGCTCTGGAACCTTGCTCCGCCATGGAGGGAAGGATAAGGACTGCGAAAGTCCAAAACAGGAATAGCTGACCTCGATCGGATCGATTAATCTGCAGTTGAGAAAAAGAGATTCATCGACCGAGGAGATCAGCTATTCAACTTAAGGTTAAAACCATCCTGAACCAGGTGCAACATTTCGTGGGCTTCGTCTACCAAGAAGTGCGGATGCATTCTCACAAGGCGCGGCCGCTCTTGATCGAGATCACCGTGAGATCTCATGACCGCATCCGAGGGCGCTGTTCGCAGTGCCAGCGATCGGCACCCGGCTATGATCGCTTACCCGAGAGGCGCTGGCGGTTCGTGCCTTTGTGGGGCATCCCCACCTCTTTCCTCTACCCACCGCGGCGAGTGGAGTGCACCGAGCACGGGGTCGTGGTCGAGCACATCCCCTGGAGCCACGGGAAGCGCCCGGTGACCTGCGCCATGATGGGATTCTTGGCACGCTGGGCGCGAAGACTGAGCTGGCGAGAAACAGCGCAGGTCTTCCAAACCAGCTGGGAAGCCGTGTATCGCTCGGTGGAATGGTTTGTGGAGTGGGGCTTAGCCCACCGCGAACTGGAAGGGGTGGAAGCGATTGGGGTGGATGAGATTCATCACGGTCACGGGCTGCGGGCAGACAATTTTCTAACGGTGATTTATCAGATCGATGCCCATTGTCGGCGGCTGCTGTGGGTGGGGAAACGGCGTTCGCAGGCGACGCTGCGGCGGGGGCTGCAAGCGCTAGGGCCGGAGGTGGTGCAAGGGTTGAAGTTTGTCTGCAGTGACATGTGGAAGCCGTATTTGCAGGTTTTGGCGAAGCAAGCGAAACAGGCGCTGCATGTGTTGGACCGCTTTCATATCACCCAACACTTGAATGAGGCGTTGGACGAAGTGCGCCGGGCAGAAAGTTCGCGCCTGCGAGCGGCGGGGAAGGCCAAGGCCGAGCAGCTCAAGCACATGCGCTGGCCGCTGTTGCGCCGAGGCAGCCGGGTGCGCGGGCGAGTGCGGCAAAAGCTTCTGGCTTTGTGGACGAGCAAGCTGGCCACGGGCCGCGCTTGGGAGTTGAAGGAAACGTTCTCCCACTTCTGGAAATACAAAGCGGTCTTTTGGGCGCAGGCTTTTCTGGACTACTGGTGCTTCCGCGCCCTGCGCAGTCGTCTGGAACCGATGCAGAAAGTGGCTGGTATGCTGCGCGCCCATGAGCATTTGATCTTGAACTGGTTTCGTGCCAAAGGCGAGATCTCCGCCGGCGTCTGCTCAATTAAATACTACGAACATGCGATCGTTGAGGTGCAACTCGAAGCGACGTTTGAAAGTGCTTGGGGTGCGCTCCTGGCGCGGCGTCCCGCTGGATGGACTCAACTGATGCCGAACCCCAAGGGCGCGCGGTGGTTGGCAGGCATCTTGAAAGAATAGCGCCGGCCGTCATCAAGCCCCGGGAAGATTGGCTCCAGGAAAGCTACCTGGTGGTCGAACTTAACGAAGTCCGGGGGGAGAAAGGAGCGGCTCTGACGGCGGACGAACTTCTGTCCGCTCACGGAGAGCACATCGCTCAATTGATCCGCGGCGAGCAGACTCAGCTTGCGCGCATGACGACGGAACATGTACTAGAGGGCAGGCTTTCCTATTATCCATCAGACTTGCTTGTAGTTGGGTCTTCCGCCGCGCTTGTTTACGATTGGCCGGATGGCAATACAGTCAGGGGCGTTAAGACTCTTCGGGTGAAGGCAGAACAGCTCGCATCGATTTGGCTATGTCGAGAATGCCGCCCTGTCAGGTCGAAGGACGTGCAAGGCAGTGCAAGACACTGCAAGCTGGCGGAAGGAGCGGGAAGGCATTTTTAGTCAGTTTTCGAGGGGATAGTTCAGCTGGTTAGAACGCCTGCCTGTCACGCAGGAGGTCGCGGGTTCGAGTCCCGTCGCTCCCGCCAATCGACAGAACAGCGCACAGCGGAAGTGGCAAAACGCCCGGCGGAAGACCTAGCAAACCAGGCCCGGTATCTCGATCAATTGGGACGACATGGCAGCCAGTTCATCGACGAGATTCGCTATCGACGGGGCATTCGTCTGCCGGCTCGGGGCACGGACGGAATTTTGCCTACCACAACGCCGGCGGATCAAAAGAGCTCGATGGGTGCCGCATGGCCCGAAACAGAAGCGAGTCGAGCATCCCTTGTAACTAACGGAGCTCCGAGCTTCTCGGCAAGCACGATGTAGGCGGCATCATAGGCTGAAAAATTGTGACGGAGTTGCCAAATGCGGGGCAGAAGCACGAGATGAGGATACCGAGTAACACGGAGATCAAGCAGATCGCGGACCGCCTCGTCAGCACGAGGTGCAGAGACCACTCCTTGCAACGCTAGACGCCTCAATACTTGCGTGACCTCAAGATCTAGGAGGTGAGGCGCGTGCAGGGTTTCGTTATGCGAATAAATGCGCCTCTCGATGCTCTGCCCCGCAGATGTCTGAAGAAGCCAGTCAACGGCAGCAGAAGCATCCAGGACGATCACCGTGCCTCGCGCTCTTCTCGCACCAGCTGAGCGGTATCGATCTGCGCTGAAACCGGCTTACGTGTGTGCAGTCGCTCCCGCAATTCTGCTAGCGTTGGCCTTTCCGCGATTTCCTTGATCTCAGCTAACAGATAGTCCGAGAGCGACATGCCTGCCATGGCAGCGCGAGCTTTCAAGCCGCGGTGCAGGGCATCGGGTACATTGCGAAGTTGAATCATTTTTGACATGCTACAAGCATACTTTCATGTCGGGCACATGTCAACGTCATGCTCTTCAAAGAACTGACATTTCTTGGTGGGCTACTAGACTAATAATGACCGCAATACTGATAAGGGCGAGGTCGGTGGTTCAAGTCCACCCAGGCCCACCATTATTTTCAATGGCTTACCGGGTGTTGCTCCAAAAACCTCAACCCACAATCCAACCCACACGTTACTGCACCGTATTGGTACTCACTCCAAGCGCCGTCAGATATTCCCCCTGCGCCGCGCGTGTTTCGTCGCTGTCTTCCTGTGTGTTCCTGTGTGTAGAGATCGAGCGTCGTCTGGATTTTGCTGTGACGCAAGATTCCCTGCACGGTCTTGGGTTCGATCTTCGCCTTGTTCACCAGCCAGTTGCTTAGGCTGTGACGCAAGTTGTGAAGCCCGAACCGCTTGCCATCCTTTATGCATATCCCGGCTTTCTTTGCTGCCGGTCGGAGATGATCAGAAACGAAGATAGATGCGGAGAGGGGAACGCGGCCCTTTGCCCTTAAAGAAGGAAAGACAAAATCCTCATCGGCGGCATACGGCGTCTGTGCCCGCCACTCACGCAGGAAATGCGCGAGCACGGCATGCAGTGGAACGTAGCCATCCGATGCTTCGGTTTTTGTCTCGCCGTCCTCACCTTTTGCCCAGCGCTTGGAGATCCGTATCCGCTCTTCCTCCCACAGCACGTCCGCCCAGCGCAGCGACAGCATCTCCGAAGCGCGGAGCGCTGTAGCAGCACACGCGAGCACCAGCGTAAAGTGAAGAGGTGAGGGCAGTGAATGAAGGATCGCAAGCGTTTGCGCGGGTGTGATGACGATGGCCTTGTAGTCGCTCTTCGAGCGCGTCTCGACGTGTAGCACGGGATTCTTCGAGACGTGTTCGTGTAGGACGCCAATTTCGTAGATGCGGTGCATGGTGCCCCGTATCTTCGCAATCGTCGGCCATGCAAGGCCTTTATCCACGTGAAGCAACTTTAGCCATCTCTGAATATCGAGCGGCTTTATCTCTTCCGCGATCTCATCTCCGAAGCGTGGGACAAGATAAGCGCGCACGACATGCTCGACATGGCCGCTGGTATTGACTGATTTCTGACGGACGGCGTCCGCGCCGAAATCGGCCTTCAGGTAATGCTCCGCAAGAGAGTGAAATGAAACGCGGCCAGGAGCTGGTGAGTCATTGATGCGTACGGAAAGCCCAAGCCGGTCCACCTCGCGCCAGGCGTCGGATTCTTTTGGAAGAACTGCAAGTAATCCGACCGGCGCGTTGTGCTCGACCCGTCTACCGTCCGCAAGCGTGACCCGGTACCGTAGCACCCAGGTTTCTCATTCCTTGCGTTTTACTTTCTTGAGTGATCCTCGCTGATAGGACATAGCTCCTCTTTTCAGCGGGGACTGCCAGATCCGATCGTACACGGTTTTGGTGGTTTTGGAATCGAGGTTTCGTTGCGTACGATGCAGGCGGCGAGTTCCGAGAGCCGAAACACCCAGATTTTGCGTTTGCTCCCTGTGCCGAGCGCATAGGCTCCGGTGATGCCTCTGCGGGCGAGCCCCAGTAGATATCGACGTTTGACGCAAAGAAACCGCGCCGCCTCGTCGGCCGAGACAAACGGCTCCGGCGTCAGGGGCGCTCGCCCCAACTCGTTGGCAGTGATAACCGTTGCAGGAGCCGAAATAGTTTCGGCACTATCTCCTCTTTGTCCTCCGGTACCCGATTCCAGAGGCATAGTAATGATCGGGTTGTCGGGCCCGCTTGTACGGGATGCCAACACTCGAGTCGGCTGTGGATGTTGCAAACCTCTCGGGGCTGCATCGGACGTCAAAGGCAAGGAATCCACTGTAGGCGCGAGGCATGCTGTCTTGGAGACGCTGTACTCTCACGCACACCGAATTGGGTTGGACGGCGGTTCATGTTTGTTACACAGTTCTAGTAAGGGCGTCTCCTTGAATTTGTTCTTGGCTGCGGTTGTTTATGTGTTGGCCTAGCCAGGACTGGAAGTCTTTGTCCTTGCGGTACAGAAGTTTCAGAGCCTCGGTAATGACGTAGGACGGAGTGGAGTCGATGAACTTCGCGTATTGGTCGAGTTGCGTTTTTACCGACTCCTCGACTCGCGCCTGGATTGTCACTGACTTTGGTTGTTTGGGTGGTGCCTTGATGATTGCCATGCTTTCGTTTTGTTCCTCCTTACGTTCTGTCTGACATCATGTCTTACAGAGTTCTTGGCTGGGGCCTTCTTCTGCTTCTTCCTTTGCGCGGCCAAAACACGAGCTGCGACTTCCAGCAGCAAGAGGCGGGAGTGACCCCCGAAGCCCGAAGGGATCGGGCCGCGATTTTGCGGCGCGATGGGGTCGCTCCCGCCCATCCTAGTGTTTTGGCCGCGTCCCCATTCTTGCCTTGGCCTGACGCATCTGCTCATTTCTCCATAGGTTTATCCACTGCTGCGGCGAAAGCTGACCCGAACGATCCCCCGAACGTTCCCTCCTGGCTGTTCTTCACTTCGCCTGCTGTGCTTGGCGTTGGTTTCCGCTTTGGGGTCGCTTCAAATAAGGCAACCTGTCCATCCACCAGCTCGCTTTCGAAGATCACTCTGCGTGGTCGTGCCAGATCTTGAATTTCAGAGCGGACGTAGTCGTCCGATACGATGCCGTCTCGCCAACTTGGATAGAGTCTCTGGCACCGATGACGGGCGTAGCGCTTGTCCGAGAGATGGAGGAACTCCCTGTCGTCGGTTGTGAGCTTCCCGTATTTCCGCTCGTCCCACAGCTTCTGGAGCCGGAAATAGCGGAGGATTTCGTCGCTTGGGTCTTTCTTCGGAGGGCGGCCGGCGGTGGCCAGAAAGGTTTTCCGAGCAATCTCGAACTGCGTCGGACGAGGCGAAATATAGACGAGCCGCACCTCGGGAAGCGCTTCAAACAGACTTCCATAAGCCAGCAGATGGGTCTTGAAACTGTCCAGAATGCCAAGTCCGGGATCGACGAACGTGAAGGTAACCACAGGGAGAGTGAAGGAACCGGAACAGAGGAACATGGGGAACTTGTCCACGAAGTAGCGCTCGGTCGTTGTGTTGTGAACGGCTCCGGAGTAACGCTTCCTGGGCAAGAGTTCTTTCGGGAGGTCCAGCTGCTGGCAGAAGTAGTTCAGTTTGTCGTCCTCGGTTTCAAGGTATTCGTACTGCAAATGCGTCACGACGAAGTCCAGGGCAACGAGCCGTGTGCGAATGTGTTCGAGGGAATGAGCACGGCGGTTGCGAAGGTTTTCCCGGCCGATGGCCCGGTACACGATGCGGGAGAATAGGTGGTACACGAGACTGTTGCGGAGAAAGGAGCGGGCTGTGGCATGGCCCTTGGCAAAAAGTTTTTGGGAGAAGGTCATGCTCTTGTCCCCGCTTTTGGTTCCCGTGAACTGCAGAAACTGGCGCATGGAGAAGTACCCGGAATGTGTGGCCACGACGTAGAGAAAGCGAGCCTCGTCTTCGGTGTAGCCGAGGCTGCTAAGGTTGGCGAGACTGGACTCAGGAAAGTTCATAGGCTAAAGATGACAGTGTTCAATTCGCGTTCATCGCGAATGCGCCGCAAACGATCGGCCTCGCCACGCCGGGCGTAGATCTGGAAGCCAGCGCCAGCTTTGGCCGCCAGTCCACGGGGGCGGTAATGCTCGGTCGCGAGTTCCACGTCCCTCGTGTGAATCTCCATGTCGGGGTCGTTCGCGTATTCGAGACGCATGTCGGGGATCTGGATTTCCTTGTTGACGACTTTGAGTCCATGGCGCCGGGCGACGGCCTCTTTCACCGTTTCCGGGCCCTTGCTCTTGTCTTGCCAGGTGCGGGCCAGATCGGCGTAGAGATCGCGTTTGATTTCGTAGTCCAGCTTGACGCGAACGACTTTGCCGCCACGGCCTTCGATTTCATCGCTGACCTTGTGATAGAGCCGATAGAGTTCGGCATCATGGAACGCTTCTTTGGGCTTCTTCAATCCGTGGTAGGTAACCTGATCAGGACGAAGGAATCTGCTGTAGGAGAGAGCCCGATGGCCTTCCTTGGTGAGCGTCACAGCGCGAACCGGGGAAAGGTCGGAATCCATGATGGAAGTCTGTTTCACAAGCCCCTGGCGGCTCAGGTTCGCGAGGTCGTTTTGCATGCGAGAGGAGTCGCCGTTGTAGGCGAATTGGGCGAGATCATGGACGTCCACGACGCGAAACTTGCCGACCTCGGTCAAAGCGTGCAGCTCGGAATCGCGCAGCTGGTAGGTCCCGTTGCGATCCGCATAGTTTGTGCGGCTGGTTCGAGCGAGGACCAGCTGGACCCTCTCCTCGCGAGGTAGAGGCGAGCGGTTGCTGCCAGCGGCTCCGCGGGCTTCCTGGTCACGCTGATCGGCACGTTCCTCCTCACCGCGAATTCTCTCTAGCCTCCTGACGGTGTCCCAGCCGGCGCGGGTGTCAGGGTCGGGACTCCGGTTCACGTCGCGCTCGGGGTTCTACAACCATAAGAGAGAAAAGGAAGGGCAAACCGGCTCGCCAGACTGAAGGGCAGTTTCCCCTCCGTCCGAGGAAAGCAACTTATGAGCCCCCTAATATCTAAGAGGCCCTGTTTTGGGAGAAACCTCAACTGGCTTTTTTCTGAAGCCTTCGACTCCCTATACTTCAGAGGCCTTGAAAAAGGAAAATGTAAGAAAATATTTGGAAGGCGCGGACGGTGACCAGGCAGTTTTTGTCGTTCAATTGTCTATTCTCAATAGAATGAGCTTATTAGCAGGAATTGTTGAACTTGGGAGGCCGACCGTCCTTACGGTTCTTACGTCGAGCTTGCGCCTGAAGTATTCCTGGCCACGCTCGGCGATCTCCTTCCCACCCTTCCGCCCAATTCTCTCCAACCCCAATCCGTCAGTAAGGTAGCAACAACCGGCGCACACGGTCCGAATTCTGATTTGCTGTAGGCACCAGGCACTGCCAGAACCTCTCGGTTGCGGTTGCGCGAAGCGGGCGCGCATGCAGAGCTCAGTCGGTAAACCATCGGGCAACAAACCCCCTGACTGTTCGCCTGCCGTCATGAATTCTCAGGTCTTTTCCTCATGAATTTTGGGGTCTTCTCCTCTTGACAACCAGTAGAAGAGGTGTATGTTCCTCCTGGTAGCCAAGGGGAAGGTTTATGCCAGACAAGCCGAGTGATCTCGTCCAGGGCACGCTCGATATGCTCATCCTAAAAACGTTGGCGCTGGAGCCTACGCATGGATACGGGATTTCCGTGCGAATCGAGCAGATGAGCAAGGGCGTTTTCCGCCTGAATGCGGGCTCGTTATTTCTCGCCATTCAACGACTAGAGAGGGACGGGCTAATCGATGGCGAATGGAAACCCACTGAAAACAACAGGCGGGCAAGGTACTACACCCTGACGGCGAAGGGACGAAAGAGGCTCGACAGCGAAACACGAGAATGGGGCAGGCAAGTGGCCGCAATCGGCAGAATTTTGGAGACCTCGTAGGGAGCGAGCCATGTCTTTGTTCAGAAATTTTGCAACCGGCCTTCGGTCGCTTTTCCGAAAGAACCAAGTCGACCGAGAGTTGGATGAAGAACTAGGCGCCTATTTGGAGATGGAAGCGGCGGAAAAGATAAGGCAAGGCGTAAGTCGTAAGGATGCGCTTCGCGAAGTGCGACTAGAGCGCGGCAGTCTCGAAGTTACCAAGGAAATCGTTCGCTCTGGCGGCTGGGAATTCTTCGTGGAGACGTGTTGGCGAGACTTGCGATACGGCGTGCGGATGCTATGCAAAAAACCCGGCTTCACGATCATCGCGGCCGCGACGCTGGCGCTTGGGATTGGGGCGAACACGGCGATATTCAGTGTTATAGACAGAGTTCTACTGCAGCCCCTGCCCTATCCTCATCCAGAGGAACTGGTCGCCGTGTGGCACACGGCTCCCGGGCTCAACATCAAGGACCTGAGTTCATCGGATTCATGCTACTTCATTTATCGTGAGCAGAGCCGCACGTTCCAGGACATTGGTCTCTATAGGAACGACTCCGTGAACATCACAGGCATGGCGGAGCCGGAGCGGGTAAGCGCGCTCGACGTAACCGATGGCGTCCTTCCGATTCTGGGTCTCAGAGCTACTCTGGGGCGCACCTTCACGCGCGCGGATGATTCCCCGGGCAGCGCAAAGTCCGTGATGCTGAGTTTCGGTTTTTGGCAGCGGAAGTTCGGCGGCGATCGCTCAGTGATTGGAAAAACGATCACTGTCGACGGAGAATTGCGGCAAGTTATTGGCGTGCTGCCGCGGGATTTTCACTTCGGCGGACGGGACATCGCGATGCTCCTACCCTTGCAGCTCGACCGCGCTTACACTTTCCTCGGGAATTTCAGCTATGAATCCGTCGCCAGGCTTAAGCCGGGAGTCACACTGGCGCAAGCCAACGCGGACGTGGCGCGGATGCTTCCAATCGTCCAAAAGAGTTTTCCGATGCCAGTGGGCCTCAACCCAAAAACCCTGGAAGATGCTCGAATCGGGCCAAACCTCCGGACGCTAAAACAAGAGGTTGTTGGGGACATGGACAAGGTTTTGTGGGTGCTGATGGGGGGCGTCGGATTTGTGCTGCTCATCGCCTGCGCAAATGTTGGCAACTTGCTTTTGGTCCGCGCGGAGGGACGTCAGCGTGAGTTAGCCATCCGTGCCGCTCTGGGCGCAAGCAAGGGTCGCATTGCGGCGAGTTTGCTTCTCGAAAGCTTCCTTTTGGCGCTTCTTGGGTCCGCGCTCGGTCTGTCGCTCGCTTATGGCGCCTTACGGGTGCTTGTCGCCACGGCGCCCGCTGGACTTCCACGGATAAACGAAATCGCAATCAATGGCCCTGCCGTTTTGTTCACATTGGTTTTATCGCTGTTTGTCAGCCTACTCTTCGGTTGCGTGCCGGCTTTCAAATATGCGGCGGTGCCTCAGTTGACCGCGCTGCGGGAAAGCGGACGTTCCATGAGCGAGAGCCGCCATCGACACCGGGCACGAAGCGCGCTCGTCGTGTCCCAAGTTGCGCTGGCTCTCGTCCTCCTGGTCAGCGCCGGACTTATGATTCGCACTTTTCGCGCCCTGATCGAAGTCGATCCGGGTTTCGTCATGCCTTCGGATATCCAGACATTCCGCGTTGATATTCCCTACACACAAGTGAAAGAGCCGGAGCGTGTGATGCGCATCGAAGAGGAGATTCTGCATAAGATCGAGGCCGTTCCGGGCGTTTCTTCAGTCAGCCTCTCCATGAGTGTTCCCCTGGATGGGAACCAGACGACCGGTCCAGCCTTCGAAAAGGACCGCACCTACTCACAAGGTGAGCTTCCGCTCCACCGGTTCAGGTTCGTTGCACCGGGCTTTTTCAAAACACTCGGCACGCCGCTCGTCGCCGGTCGCGACCTCACTTGGAGTGATATCTACAACAAGGTTCCGGTCGCAATCGTCTCCGAAAGAATGGCGCGCGAGTATTGGCACGATCCAGCGAGCGCGCTCGGCAAGCAAATTCGCGTGAGTCCCAAAGACGACTGGCGGGAAATCGTCGGCGTTGTGGGGGACGTCCGCGACGATGGTGTAGATAAGGAAGCACCCAGTTCGGTGTATTGGCCTATTCTAACGTCCGAGTTCGAGGGCAATGAACTTGATGTGATCCGCTCGGTGGCCTTCTGTATGCGCGCTTCGCGTGCCGGCTCGGCGAGCCTGATGGAAGACGTTCAGAAAGCCGTCTGGTCGGTGGACTCGGACCTTCCCATAGCAGACGCGCACACGCTCGAATATTACTACTCGAAATCAATGGCACGGACTTCGTTCACTCTCACGATGTTAGGTGTCGCCGGGGGGATGGCATTGTTGCTCGGCGTCGTCGGCCTCTACGGCGCAATCGCATACTCAGTGTCGACGCGCACGCATGAGATTGGCATCCGCGTGGCTCTCGGGGCTGAGCCGGAAGATGTTCTGAAAATGGTCGTGCGAGGAGGATTCAAACTTGCGGGATTCGGTGTCGGAATTGGTATCGCGGCCGCCCTCGTGTCAACACGCTACCTCGCGACCCTGCTTTATGGCATCAAGCCCACCGACCCACTGACTTTTGCCACAGTCGCGTTGCTTCTTATTGGAGTGGCCCTGCTCGCCAGTTACATTCCGGCGCGGCGAGCAACCAAAGTGGATCCGATGGTGGCGCTACGTTACGAGTAACTCATGGCTCTCGGAGAGCCACAACGAAGGATGAAAATGGACCCAGGCACCTATGCTTTGTTTTCAACGCGATAGGCAGCTATTTTCATAGGAGTGAAAACTTATGGCATTTCTACGAAACATTGTGACTGGGCTTCGGTCACTGTTCCGAAAGGAGCAGGTGAACCGGGAGTTAGATGAAGAACTGGGCGAATACCTCGAAATGGCCACCGACGAAAAGATGAAGCAGGGCATGAGCCGCCAGGATGCCCTTCGCGCAGTCCGCTTGGAGCGGGGAAGCCTCGAAGTCAGCAAGGAAATCGTTCGCTCTGGCGGCTGGGAATCCTTAGTAGAGACGTGTTGGCAGGACCTTCGCTTCGCCGCCCGAATGCTTCGCAAGTCTCCCGGCTTTACCGCCGTTGCCGTCCTGACTCTCGCGCTCGGCATCGGAGCCAACACTGCGATATTTACGCTCCTCCACGCGTCTCTGTGGACACCCCTGCCAGTCCGCGATCCTAAAGAGATTTTTCATCTAATGCGCGCCTCTTCGCAAGGCGACTTCGCCGGCGAATTTAGCTATTCCTATCCGCTCTTTCAACAATTCAGCAGAATAGCCTCTCCTTGGGGCGAAGTTTTCGCCACGGAGCGTGTTGGGTCAACCAAATTTGGACTCAATGGAGTTTCTGATGAGCGCGAGGCGGGAGAGGCCGTTTCCGGTAACTTCTTTTCTGTTCTAAACGTGGGGCCAATTGTGGGGCGAGTCCTCGAACCGCAAGACGATAACGTGCTTGGAGGGAATCACGTCGCAGTCTTGAGTTATGCATTCTGGAAGCGCCGCTTCCAATCCGACGCATTGGTTCTCGGTAGGAGAATTCTTTATGACGAGACGCCCTACACGGTCGTTGGTATCGCGCGGCCCGGATTCACCGGAATCGAGCCAGAGGTCTCCGTAGACGTATGGGTTCCTATTACCGCTGGTGCGCTTGACCGGGGATGGCGACCGGACCCGAACATTAGTTGGCTGCGCCTCCTTGTCCGGCTACATGATGGAGTTGACCCAAAGCGGGCTCAGGCCATGTTCGAGGCTGCCTTCCGCACGCACGTTGCTGACGTGCTCTTACCAAGTGCATCGCCGCGCTTCAAACAGATGCTCGAAGCCCAGCATATTACCGTTCGTCCCGCCGCCTCCGGCCTCGCGACTACGGGACGCAAGTATGAGAAACCACTGCTTGTTCTGTTTGCCGTGGTCGGAGTTGTACTTCTGATTTCCTGCGCGAACATAGCCAACCTAATGTTGGCGCGCAACGCCGCCCGTCACCATGAGATCGTGGTCCGTTTAGCTCTCGGCGCCAGCCGCACGCGCATCGCATGGCAACTGTTCACAGAGAATTTGACCCTGTCGCTCTTAGGTGCCTTCGTCGGTGTACTCCTGTCGGTTTGGGGCACACGCGTACTAGTCTCCCTGCTTCCTACATCGCCGCTGCCAATGGCGTTTAATCTCCAGCCGGATTTTGTCGTGGTTGGCTTTACAACTGGGGTTGCGGTCGCGACTGCGATACTCTTCGGCCTGGGCCCCGCATTACGGGCCTCTAGAGAAAAACTCGAGATGACCTTGCATGGCGGGCAGCGCATAATTGGGTCGACCTGGAGCGGAAGGCTTCTCCTCGCTGGTCAGCTCGCGCTCTCCTTGCCTTTGCTAGTCGGTGCTGGGCTGTTTGTCGACACCCTGCACAATCTGAAGAGCAGCGACCTCGGGTTCCATGCCGAGAACGTCGTAACATTTGACCTGTCTTACCCCAAAGGGACAGCCGACGACCGCCTTCACCAAGCATATGCAGAGATAAAACAGCGTTTGGAATCGCATCCCGGTGTGATCGTTGCAAGTTATGGGTCTAGCGTGTACGGAGATGGCGGCTGGTCGGGCGGTGTTGATGTCATCGGGAATCCATCATCCGGAAAAGACAATGACGTGGGGTTGATCTCGGCCGGACCTGGCTTCTTCGAAGCTATCGGCTTGGGACTTTTGCAGGGCCGCTATCTACGCTCCCAAGATCAGGCCGAGAAGCCTCCCGTGGCTGTGGTCAACGAGAGCTTCGCTCGCCACTACTTTGGTTCAAATTCCGCGATTGGCCAGCGCATCAAGCTCGCGTTTGAGCCGCAAGTCATTCGCGAAATTGTCGGTGTGGTGCGTGATGCGAAGCACTATGGCGTGCGCGAGAGGGTATGGCGCATGGTGTATTTACCGACTGGGAAAGGCGACAGTTTTTTCGTTCGCTCGACTCTCAATACGCAGTTGCTGAGCGGGGCCATAAGGGCAGATGTAGCGGCAAGTGACAAAGTTCTGCAAGTCGAGGAACTCCAGCCATTGGAGACAGTCGTAAACGACATGATTTCCCAGGAGCGTTTGACCGCGTTGTTATCGTCAGCCTTCGGGCTGTTGGCTTGCCTAATTGCAGCGATTGGACTCTATGGAGTTGTTGCCTATGGCGTCTCGCGCCGAACGAATGAGTTTGGCATTCGCGTGGCTCTGGGTGCTCAGCGAGGCGATATCCGAACGCTTGTGCTGCGCCAAACGCTCGCAGTAGTCCTCTGCGGCGTTGGAATAGGCATCGGCGGTTCACTTGCTGTAGTCCGCTTGTTGTCTTCGGCGATCAATGGAATGCTCTACGGCATCAAGCCGACAGACATTTCGCTATTTATGGGAGCAACCATCTCTTTGGTTGCCATTGCGTTGCTTGCTGCGTTTCTCCCTGCGCGGCGGGCATCGCGAGTCGATCCGATGGTCGCCTTGCGGTACGAATAATCCGCGCTGTCCGGCTTAGCTCAAGTCTGCTTCTGACGCCGATACTCACTGATTTCGGTAAGTACCCTTTTTCTGCCGCGCATTTTCTTGGGCACTGCTTCGGGCCAAATTCCCGCGCCCGGCAGCTTCGCGGGTTCTGCTTTCACGGCTCCTCCCGAACATGTGACTTGAACCATCGTTTGGCCATTTCGGAAGCATCGGTTGGCCGTTCATCGGCCTGTAAGTCCTGTAAATCCGAACTCCGTCAGAGTGCCCGTTCGGACGTTTGGAGCATCGGTTGGCCAGGAGTACAGAATCGGAAAATGTCCCACCGCGGGCGGTACGGTTCGCGTAGGCGATGAAGTGAGTCTCTAGCGGGCCAGTGAGAATTTCACCTGGATGGTTGTATCGATTTCGACGGGCTCGCCATTCAGGAGCGTGGGCTGATAGCGCCACTGGCTGACCGCTTCGACGGCGGCGCGGGCGAGGTCCGGATTGATCTGGCTATTCAACACTTGCAGCTGGAGCGGCCTGCCGTCCATACCCACAACCGCATGAAGCAGCACAGTACCTTGCACGCCCGCGTCTTTGGCGCTCTCCGGGTAGATGGGCTGCACCTTTGTAATCACCTTCGCCGCTTCCACGTTACCGCCAATGCGAATGCGCGTGGCCTTTGATTTCGCCTCGGCTTCCAATGCCTGTGCGGCTGCTGCGGATTTCGCGGAACCCTCCGCCTGTACATCCACGGTCTCGTTGGTGCTACCGATGTTCAACTTGGCGGTCATCGCGAGGTCGCGGCCCGGATCGAGGACAACTTGCGGCGCGAGGTAGGTGGCAAATCCCGGCTTGAGCACTTTCATTTCGTACTCGCCGGCAGGCAAAGCTTTGAAAACAAAATTGCCATCCGCGTCCGAAGTGGTCATGTCAACGGTACATGGCGGGAGTGCTAGACTCGGCGCGCATGTGTTTGCTTTGTGGTTGGTCATGACGATGGTTGCGTTCGGAACAGCGCCGCCGCTGGGATCAAGGATGGTACCCGTAAATTTCCCGGACAAATTCTGACCCGGCAGGCGCAGGGCGGCGAGCGGAAGGAGCAAGCACAAGGCAGCGACTTTCAGGAGCAGCCCCGTTCTTCGCGAGATTCCCCCGCGGTCTAAATTTGGATTCAGCATGGCGATAAATCTCCTTTCCAGATTCGTTGGGCGGGCAATGGCGAGTGCGGTGGACCAACCGTGATGTGAGTTCTTAAGCGTCCGCGCGAGATCGAGAAGTTGACTAGCGTAGTGGGAAGGCGCGATTCCGGAGAGCAGAACGGCGTCATCGCACGCGCGTTCGCTTTCCTGGCGGAGCTGTGCGGCGGCCAGCCAGACTAGGGGATGGAACCAGTAGATGGCGCGGGTGAGTTCGGCGGAAATTTGCAAGAGCCAGTCGTTGCGGGCGATGTGCGCGAGTTCGTGGGAGAGGACGATGCGGCGGCGGTCTTCGGGCCAATCGGTAGCGTCTGAGGGCAGCACGATGACGGGACGGAAAATTCCCCACGTGAGGGGCATGGCGAGAGAACTGCCGCATTGGAGAAGGCGGACGGAGCGAGCGAGTCTGTGGAACTGGGAAAGTTTGAAGACAGTGCGCATCCAATCCTCGTCGAAGATGGGCTTCGCATGCGCTGAGACCCAAGCGAGGCGCGCAAGACCTGCTGCAAGCCTTAGGAAGACGAAAGAAAAGCCGGGCGCCCAGACGAAAAGAACGGCGATGACAAGTTTGTTGAAGGCTGGAGAGGCGGCTACGGCCTCAATAATGATGGAAGGAATCGCGTAAGAGTTTGAACTCGCTGTATTCGCGTGCGCGGGGCTCCACAGAGCGGCGGCGCTGCCGAGCGCGGAGGAGTGCCACGCGGGAAGCAGCAGCGCGAGGAAAGGAAGCACGAGTAAAGCGAGAATAGCAGCTGCCCAAACGTGATGGCGTAGGGCGGAGGAACGCCGGCGCAGTGCGATTACGGTTGTCAAGGCACACGCGAGAAGAATGGTGGCCTTGGCGCAACACGCGATTAAAAACGTGAGCGCGAGTTCAGAGTTGGCGAGCGTGCTCATGGTCAGCTCTCCTTTCGGCCTTTCGCAATGAGGCGGGCGAGGCGATCGAACTCTTCCGGGGAGATACGCGCGACTTCACCGCCGAGAAGCGCGGCTACGATTTTTTCTGTGGAGCCGTCGAAAAATGTTTCGACAAGATGGCGAAGCGCGGAGCGGCGGGCGACGTCGCGAGGCACGGCGGGAACGTAGACGTAGCGGAGGCCCTGCTCTTCGTGGCGGACGTGTCCTTTTTCTTCGAGCACGCGAAGCTGGGCGCGGACTGTGGAGTAGCTGGGTTTGTCGGCGAGATTCGAGAGGACGTGGCCCACAGAAGCGCGCTCGAGCTTGTAGAGAATGTCCATGATCTGGCGTTCGCGGCGGGAGAGGGCGTTTGGCTTGGGTTTTCGCGTCATGTGCTATTTTCCCAGCAGCTATGCTAGAAAACTAGCAGGATCGCATTTTCGTGTCAAGAGAATTCTTCGGAATTAGATAGTCATTCGAATAGATGGCTCCGCCAAGACGGAGGAAAACCCTGGCCCGGTTCGATGCGGGCAACCGATCACAACACTTAGCACTTGTTGCAAACCTATCTGACCGAGTCATTCCGAGGAGTCCGCCGCGGCGGGCCTCGGAATGACAGCGCCAGAGTCTGTCGCGTGCAAAGTGCCTCACTACCCGTACCCCGCAGTTGAGAAATTTTCCGATTCTGTACTCTCGGCCGAACGATGCATTCAAAGCCAGGGTTTGACGACGGAGTGCGGATCTAAAGGGCTTACGGCGATGAGCGGCCAAACGATGGTTCAAATGCGGCCAAGCGATGCTTCAAGTCACAAACATCACAGGTCCCTCCCATAAAGCACCCGCTCGCCTTGGGAGCAGCGGCCTCTCGCTTTTGGGTGCCCCAGGAAAATGGGGCAGGAAAAAGGAGAAAAATTCATGTCTTATCTATATGTTAAGTGGAATAGCTTCGAGGGTGGTTTGCTCGCCGACGGTTCGGCGATTAAAGCATGATTCGTGTTCTTTGGCCAGTCCCCGAACGAAGGTCTCGGAACGAAGGTCTGCGACGCCGTAGGCGGAGCGTTTAGGCCGCGGTGGAGGGACTGGCCAGTTTCGGGAAGGTTTCGACTCACACTTTCGGCATAGGCCTACGACCAGTCCACGCACAGTTCATGTGAATTCGTCAGGGCGATTAGGGCACCAGCTTAACGGGAGCACGCCAGAAAGCCGCCTTTTGTGCAGTTGGGTCCAGCACCGTCACCTGACAGTCGTACTCCCCTAACGGGAGCTGATTTAGGGCAATGCTGAAGCTGAGGGACATTGTTTTCAGGCGGTCCGCTTCAAGCTGACGCTCCACCGCGAAACCAAACAGGTTGCTCGCGCGCAAACTGCACATGAGGAGAAAGCCATTGCTCACAGCGGCCGGACTGACTCTTGCTGAACACGCGGGTCACGCTAGGAATCGCCAGCTACCTGCGGCGGGAGAGAGTGCAAATCCTGTCAGAGACGCTTGGGAACCACTGTCGGATACCGTTCGCCTTTAGCAGCCGAAAGCGTCTGTGCGGCGGATTTTGGCTCGCAGAAGCCGTTCGCCGCTCTTGAACAACATCGGGAATTCCTGCGATTTTGAATTGGCAACCGATCACAACACTTAGCACTTGTTGCAAACCTATCTGACCGAGTCATTCCGAGGAGTCCGCCGCGGCGGGCCTCGGAATGACAGCGCCAGAGTCTGTCGCGTGCAAAGTGCCTCACTACCCGTACCCCGCAGTTGAGAAATTTTCCGATTCTGTACTCTCGGCCGAACGATGCATTCAAAGCCAGGGTTTGACAACGGAGCATCAGCCAGAGGTGAAGTCTTACCGTCAAAAGTGGGAATCCGTAGACCTGATCTTCCGGATTAATGTAGCCTCGCTGAAGGTGAAGATCATGAATCTCCGCGTCATGAAATGATGAAATGATGGCCATCGGCCAAATATGGATGTGAGCTTCTCGCTTCCGACAATTAGCGACGCAATCTCCGACATCGCGGCCTCGTTTCTTTGCAAATGGATTTTCTCTACTCGAATCGTGGGCAGATCCATAGGGTGCGCCGTCCAAGCCCTGCTTCGACGGGGAATTTGATTGTGGCTATCGGTGTGTGTCTTCCGGCTCGGGAGCGAGTTTGGGTGCGGTACGAAGAAACTTCATGAGTCCTTCCCCGGTGGCCTTGCCTGCCCGCTTCTTGAAAAAGTCGGCCGCGGTTTCCACCACTCCAACCTTTTCGGCGACCGCTGCCGCGATCCATTGGTTCAACGACACGCCATCCTCTTTCGCGAGCCGCTGGGCAGCCTTCTTGATGGAGATGGGAAGCTTCAATGGATAGGTAGCTTTGCTCATGGTTTCACCTTCTTTAACAGCTCGCCCGGACGCAGCACAGAAATCCTAAATCGCTCCGCGGGCCCGGCAAAGTCTGCGACGTTATAAGTCACGAGGGCATCCGCCCGGCCATTGATCGCGGCCTCGAGCACCATCTCGTCATTCGGGTCCCGGGACTGCGGCCGCCATTGAAAATGAACTTCGACCGGCTCGATCAACGCGGCTAACTCCGCCAGAAATTCTTCAATCGCCTCGGGCGCCAGGCCATGCGCTAGCCGATGCTCGGGACGCTTCAACACGTCCTCATACTCCAAAAAAAGAGGCGGCGTCGCCAAAGCTACCAGCCGCCGCGTGGCGGCCAACCGTAGAACGGCGTTTCCCGCACCCAATTGGGTGCGAAGTCCGGCGACCACCACCGAGGTGTCGAGAACGATCCTTCTCATGCAACATCACATAGGATGTCACATTGCCCGGGATATTTCAACTAAGATGCCGACGATAGCGCTGTAGGCTGAATCTGGTTAGGATGAACCTATGCAAAACTGGCGTGAGCGAATCAGTATAAACCGGACCGTCTGCCACGGCCGGGCATGTGTCCGCGGAACACGTGTCTTGGTATTCGTCATAGTGGACAACGTTGCGGCAGGTGTACCCCGCGAAGAGATATTGCGGAACTACGCCGCACTGACGGACCAGGATATCGATGCGGCATTGGCGTGTGCGGCTGAGTTGACGCGGGAGGGCACCGTAGATTTACCCCTGGAAATCAAAGCTTGAAGTTCAAAGTCTACGAGAATCTTCCAACAGAATACGCATCGATCCTTCGTGGGGCGGGTTTCGAAGCAAGAAACTCTCGTGTGCCAACGATTCGGTGCTCTCCTAGCGTTGCCGCACGGAAGATCGCGTGTTGATGACGTTGGACTTGGAATTTCGCGAATGTCTGTCGATGGCGGTGGAAAAAGGGGCCAAAACAGCGGTGGTCTGGTTACTTTTCACTCTGCCCCTTTCCCTCTTGGAAGGGGGTGTTCTCTCAGAACGGCCCGCAGCGGTCAAGGGCGCGCCGGTGTTGCGCGGCGAAGCGAACCCTTCACGGCGAGGACCGTTCTGAGATCCTCGACAAGAGGGAAAGGGGTGGCCCTAAATGGACCGCTAAAATGGCCCAGTCGCTCACCGCCTCTGACACGAATGTCCAAGCATACCTCCAAAATCCCATCCTGGAATCGTGTTCTTTCGGCCTGAGCCCCAAGACTAGCCAACGCTTGTTGCTCTTTTGAAGTGCCTCGTCCCTTTGTTCCGGCAACTCTCTCCAAAGAATCAGCTTTGGATTGGCGAGCCGCCCGGTATTGCGAAGAATGACGCTTCGAGACCCGGGGCCTCAATACTGATAAGGGCGAGGTCGGTGGTTCAAGTCCACCCAGGCCCACCATAAATCAGCCAGTGTTCATGCGGTCATCCTCACTTTTCCCGGTTTGCGGACTCTCGCGTAAAAAGCCATTTCCCAACTACTTGCCAAGTTTCCGGGCGAGCCGATATAAACGCAATCGTGACGTTCCGCGCCCCTCGTTGCCAACTCGATCGCGAAAAGGAGGGAAACAGACCTCAGGGTAAGAGTTTTGGTGGTCCAGTTGCCGCCTTTTTGCCGTCTCGACATTTCAGCAAGTGCAAGCGCAACAACTAAATCCTCGTGTTGGGACGTGGCGTCCCAGGACCAGACGATTGCGGCAAACATATTGGGAAGGTCCGCTTCTTGATAGGGGCGAGGTTAGTGGTTCAAGTCCACCCAGGCCCACCATTCCCCTGTTTTCGCCCGTTCGAAGATCATGTCGAAGGGCTTTCTGTAGGTGGGATGAACACTTACCGCGTCCACCGCGCAGTTCGATAGCACCATTCTAAGCAATTTCGCTTTTTCCTGCGGAGTCTGCGTAACGTACAGAGAATGCGCCTTATTCGCGAGTTCTAAAATGCGAACGCGGTCGAGCGCACGCTCGGGATTTTCCGCCTGTTCGAGCTCGCGCAAGGACGCTAAGAGTGCTTGCTCCTCTTCCTGCCACTCGGCGGACTTCGCCTCCCAAAATTCCTCCGTGATTTTTCCGTCGAGGTGGTCAACGTAAGCCTGCTCAAGGCGTCTGCGGAGTTGGGGCAGCCGTTGGTGCATTCGCTCGGCCTGGCGCTTCCTGAGTGTTTCCTCATTGGTTTTATCAGAGAGCACGGACTCTTCAAGCTGCGCCAAAACGTCATCCGGGATTCGGATCGCCTGCAAGACCTGGCCGAGGCGTTCGGCCATCACTTCCTCACGGAAGTACGGCAGGTCGCACTTGCCGCGATAACCCGTGCAGCGGTAATACGTGTACTTCTGCTTCTTGAATTCGGCGGTGACCGCGCAATTGTCATAAGCGCAGTGGAGCAAACCGGAAAATGCGAACTCGTGTTTCTGTTTGCGAGGTCGCGCTTTGCTGCTCAGCACGTCACGCACACGGGCGAATATTTCAGAGCTCACAAGGGGAGAATGCGTGCCTGCGTAGCTCTTACCTTCCCATTCGTAAGTTCCGATGTAAAAGGGGTTCTTGAGTAGTTTTTCCAGATGCCACTTCGAGAAGACCTTGCCATACTCCGCTTTGAGAAAACCGCGCAAACTCGCCAGCGAATGAGTGCCTGTTGCATACAGCTCGAACATTCTCTGTGCGATCGGCGCGTTGTCATGGTCAACCTCAATAGTGCGCAGCAATTTGTTATTCCGGTAGCCGAGCGGCGGCCGGCTGGGGTAAATGCCCTGCGCTGCTTTCTCCCGCATTCCCTTGCGTACTTCATCCCGCAAGTTCTCGATGTAGTTCCTAGCGATGACAAGCTGAATGCCGTGGACGAGCTTGGCCTGTGATTTCGAGTCCTTGCTGATGATCTGCCCTTCTTTGGGCAGGTGAATTTCAACGTCGAGGTCTTCGAGGGTCACACAATCGCGGAAGTTCCGATATAGCCGGTCGGTCTTCTCCACCAACACAATGCGACATGCTTTGTGATCGCGCAGAAACCGCACCATCTCGCCGAATTGCTTTCGGCCAGTCGTCTTGGCGGTCTCGACATCCACAAACTCGTGGAGGACGTTCAGCTCGTGGGTTTGCGCGTATTCGCGGAGAAATTTCAGTTGCGCGGGGATCGAGAAACCTTCGCGCTCCTGATCCTTGCTCGACACCCTTGCATACAAAACGGCTTGTCGCATCTGTTCCTCTGTTGGCGTGCACTGACGGTACACGTGTGCCGGTCAAGTTGCGCCGATTCTTCGTCGCTGTCAACGGCCAGTGCGCATTGTGCCTTTTCAAAAACCCCTAAATTCTTCTGCGGCAATCTGGTCTGTTATGATGGCGGCCATGTGGTATCTAACCAAAGAAGAGTCGCAAGCTTGGTGCCAAGGACATGCGTTGCGCCTGGATGAGGCAGTTCACCCAATCATCAATGACCGGGCGCATTCGGTCACGACATCGCTTTCAGGAGTCAACTGGTCAAGGCTGACTTGGCTGAGCGAATTCCTCGCCTCGTATCTCGAACCATTTGACGAGTGCCTGCTCTGGGTAACGCTCTGGGGTGTTTGGGGTTCCAGCGAGAATCTTCATTTGTATTACCGCATGCGTGAAAGCTATGGGGACCGTCGGCAACTGGCGGCTGCGCCTGGCCATCTGTTCGCCAAGCATGAAGGCGCTGACCTGGCCACGTTCATCCAACTTGCTCTTATTTTCGGATGGGACTTCTACCTTCTGACATCTCCGGCATATCACATGGCTTTCGTCAGTCACGATGAATTCATCGAGTTTTATTCGGATGATCCTGACGCCGCGGAGAAGGCGCGGCATTGCCTTGACGTGGAGTCTGGCACGCCGGCTGTGAAGCTGAAGTGATACGCCCTTGAAGTGATTCTGCATCCGGCGTCCTCCCAGCATTTCTGTCCCACGTATCGAGTAAGAGAAACAACGAGCGCAAAGCGAGCAAATCATCAGGGGCGAGGTGTTTTCCCTCTGTGGTCCCTTGTAAAGATTGGAATTGAGGCAAATTGATGGTGTCAACCACAGAGGGCATGGCCGTCTAGAATTGCGAGGAATGTCGGGGGGTGGCTTAGCGGAGTGCCCCTCTACTTATACTAATGGGCAAGAAGTCCGAGAAACATTTCATGCAAAATGAACTTTTCTGCTTTTGGGGCTCCGAAGGGGGCCTGCCGGGTTCCGATAGGCGATGGGCGGGAGCGACCCGGTGAGCACTTTTGGGCGGCAAAACCGCACAAACACCCGGGTCGCTCCCGCCCAAATCGAGGTTTTCGTCCGCGGTCATTTTGCAGACAGACTCTCGTGTAGGCGATTCTTGGGCGGAGCCTTATCTCGATGCGCCGCAGAACGCGAAGCATGTCTTTCGACCAGAACACTGCGTGTGTTTCAGTGTTCTGCCGCACTGAACCACATGGGAGGGAGGAAGGGTAGCATCCAAGAGTGGAATATGGCTCGTTATAGCTCAGTGATCCAGGCGCAGATAGACGAGCCCTTGCAAGTCGAGCTGACCGGACATCAAATGGCGTACCAGAGCCCACTGGACCGCGTTACCAGGCGCAAGGGGCCATAAAACGCGGAGACCGCACACCGGACTGTCCTATACTTTCCCGAAGTGGCGTGTAATATGCGGCTTCCACGACATTCTCCCCAGGGCTTGGTAGCCGGGGAAAAAGCTGCGGAATATTCATTCGGGCGTGAACTTTTTCTCGCGATTTCCCGACGTTCTAGATGAAGGAAGCTGAATGGCTGATGATCGCGAGCTTTGGGAGCGAATCTGCCGGGGAGACACTAATGCGTTTGAAGGCTTCTACCGGGAAAATGCACCGCGTCTCCAGGCGTTTCTAGGGCAGCTCCTCTCAACTCCCCAAGCTGCGGAGGATGTGGTGCAAGAAACATTCCTGCAGCTCTTGAAGCGCCCGAACGGATTTCGCCCTGATACGTCGTTGCGAGCGTACTTGTTTGGAATCGCGAAGAGGCGCGCGGTGGAGTGGTGGCGGCAGCAGGACCCGACCGGGGAGGCCCATGGTGAGGGAACTGATCGAGCCAAAGCGGAGACCTGCTCGCTGGTAGGGGATGCGTTTGCAAAACTCGATGCGGAGCAGCGGTCGCTGCTGTGGTTGCGCGAGGTGGAAGGTCAATCCTATGCGGACCTGGCAGGAATCCTGGGAATTCCAGTGGGAACGGTACGGTCGCGGTTAGCTGCGGCGCGCCGGAAGTTGCGACAGATTTGGCACGACGGCCAGGTTATCAAGAAGGAGAGCAGATGAGATGTGAGGATGCAGAGGAGTTTGTATCAGCGTTGTGCGACGGCGAACGCATTCCCAGAGAAGCAGCCGAACACATCGGAGAGTGCGAGAAGTGTCGCACGTGGCTGCAGGACTACGCGATGCTCGGAGCGGAGTTACGGCGCACTGCGAGCCTGGATTCCCCAAAAAATGTTTCGGCAATTCAACATCTACTGACCTCAACAAAACGGGCCAAAGAAAAGAGAAGCTTCGAGGTTTGGTGGAAGAAAGGAGCAGAGGCGATGAGAATTCCTCGGTTTGCATTCGTCCTGATGCTTTTGCTTATTGTCGGGCTCAGTTCTGGTTTAGTGGTCGTCAGAGCACGTTCAAACGCACAGGGGCCGGTCTTGCTGGTCACTTTGACGTTACCGAACTCCGATTTGTCATGGCAATGTGCCTTGTCCATGAATGGGCACCAGAACGGAGTTTGCTCGGGGGGGATGGACGTGAAAAAGCGCGGATTTCTGGAATTTGGCATCCAGTTTCTTGCGAGGCAGGGAGACAAAATCGCACTGGGGATACGCCGTCAATTCTTGCCTCTCTCCCCGAATGGAGGCAGCTTCACCTTCTCCACAGCTGATTTGGAAAACTTGCCGATTGAACAGTACGAACTGGAGCCGGGACAAAAACTCCAGATCGACATTGAAGGGCTGGGAAAGGCCGAACTGACCGGCGAACTGCTTGACCACATGCCAGTCTTACCCCTCGCGCCCCATGCGACTCTTGATCCGGCTCAAGACGAGCTGCGAATGATATCGCCGCTCCTCTTGAGAGGTCGGGAAGCCATCATTGACATGGACCACGGCAGCGCGACGGGCACAGGCAAAGATGGGGCGGTTTGGATCTACGCGCCTGGTGTTGGACGGTTGATTCTATCGGCGGAGAACTTTCAAGGTGCAGTAAAGGGTCATGTGAGTCAGAGCCGAATCGATTTTGAGATTGGCGGGAGGCAATATCAGTTGTTAGCGGGTGCCCCGATTACTAGAGCGCAAGACGTTTGGGTTCAGTTCGACCCCAATTTCCAATCTTCAGAAAGCCCGGCAGGTGCGATTGGATGGGCGAACCTAGACTACCTGCTTGCCAAACAGGCAACTCCCGATTAGTAGGGCACTGGGACCCGCTTTCCGGCAGCGGCGTTTCCGAAGGGCACTTGGGCGCTGTCGACAACCGGCCCTCGATGCTCTTCGTTAGAATCGGAGCAGCGAGAGCTCTCCAATGTGCGGAATCCCTGCGACGAACTGGCGGCCCACCATAAATCGCGGGCGAATTGATTAGGCGAGAAGCAAGCCTTGGTCCCAATTGGCCTAACCTCGAAACGTGTATATAATAGCGATATACATGGACCTATGGACGGAGTGCACCGGGTTCAACTGGAATGAAGGTAATGTCAATAAGAATTGGGACAAGCATGGCGTTGCAGATTTCGAGTGCGAGGAGGTTTTCTTCAATCAACCGCTCATTGTTCGACCTGATCCGAAGCATTCGCGACATGAGGCTCGCTTCTACGCGCTCGGCCGCACGGACTCAAACCGGCTGTTATTTGTGGCTTTCACCGTGCGGCGCAAGCTGATCCGGGTTATCTCGGCTCGAGAGATGACCCGCAGAGAACGGAGAATTTATGAAGGCTATCATGAACAAGAAAAACCTGAAAACCCTTCCGACGTTTAGGTCTGAAGAGGAGGAAAGGAATTTCTGGGCGCGCAGGGATTCGGCCGACTATATAGATTGGACGAAGGCAAAACGCGTCGTATTTCCGAACCTGACGCCCTCCGTTCGGACGATCTCGTTGCGCTTACCGGTTACGATCATTGCGCGCCTGAAACAGTTGGCCAACAAACGCGATATGCCTTACCAATCCCTGCTCAAGATGTTTCTTGCCGAGCGTCTGGATGAGGAAGTGGCCGAACAAGGCCGCCGCTGACGATTCGGGCCCTGCAACCAAGGACGGCTGAATGTCCCTCAGGTGCACAACGCTGCACAGGCGATCCAGCAGAAAGAGCCCTCAATGGTACGGGCGGTGGGGAATCCAATGATGCGGACAAACATATGGCGAAGGTCCGCCTCCTGATAAGGGCGAGGTTGGTGGTTCAAGTCCACCCTGGCCCACCATAAATCAAACCTATGTGTCGGGTCGCTCAGACGGTCCGACAATTTTACTTCCACGCCTACGGAGCCACCCAAGGCACCCTGCAAGCACCCCAACCGGCTCTTTCGTTGCCCGGCAATCACGGCTATAATAGCCATGAGCACGGAGTGGCCAAATGCGCAGTGTGAATGTGGCAGAACTGAAGAATCAGTTAAGCAAGTACCTTTCATTCGCCAAGGGAGGCGAAGAAGTGGTGATCAGAGACCGTAACCTCCCGGTGGCCAAACTCGTACCGTTTTCGGCGGAAGACGCCGACCATCAAGAACTGGTCCTGGTTGCGGCGGGGAAACTACGTTTGCCCAAGGTGCGACTCAATGTGAAGGAGCTTCTGAAGATTCCAACCGGAAGTGTCAAGGGAAACAAGGCCATGCAAGCCATTCTGGCCGACAGAGAAGAGAAGCGTTGAAGAAAACGACCGCCTTCTGGGATGCAAGCGCGCTCGTCCCGCTGTGTGTTCACGAAGCGGCGAGCCGTCACGCCCAGTCCTATCTGAGAAGATTCGCACCCGTAGTTTGGTGGGGAAGCCTCGTAGAAGTTTATAGTGCTATTTGCCGCCTCCATTGCGAAAACGAGATAACGAATCTCGATAAACAAGGTGCAGTGGCACGTCTGCGTTTGCTAGGCAAGGCATGGAGAGAAATTCTTCCAGGCGATCAGATTCGAGATTTGGCGACGCAGCTGTTGGATCAGCATCCGTTGCGGGCGGCAGACGGCCTGCAACTTGGCGCGTCCTTGGTATGGTGCGGACAGCGTCCGTCCAGGAGGAGCTTCGTCTGCGGGGACCACCGGTTGGCCAAGGCGGCAGAGTCCACTGGATTCTCGGTTCTCGATCTTTCAAGGATGGTTCCTTGAAGCAAATGGCGACTCCTGCAAAAGAAGGCGCCATGCGTAAATTCTTCGCGCGGGACCAACGACCGCAATTCTGATAAGGGCGAGGTCGGTGCTTCAAGTCCACCCAGGCCCACCATTAGTTTCAGGGTCCGGCCCGGAGACATGGGTTACAAAACGTACCTAGGACATAGGTAACACTTTTGGGCCGAACGGATTTTCGAGCGGTTCGAACACTCGAGTCTCCAGATCGAAGTATCCCAAATCATAATACATAAAGCTGACCAGCCAGATGTCGTCGTGCACTTCTTTGATGCCGACGGCTTGACCGGCGAAGACCTGGCTGAAATTGATTTTTTTCTTGCCCAGACAGATGCGACCGCAACGCGTGACCACGATGGTCTTATCGTGGAGTCGATAGTCGATGTCTGGCAATCCGGTGTAGGGACGTGGGGAAGGTTGGTAGACCTCCGCCGGACATTTCATGGCCAGCGCTTCGGGCGGACATTCGTTGTTGAAGACATCGATAAACCTGTCGAAGCGGGCCTGCTGCTGAAGGAAATTGGCGGCCGCAGGCTTGGTGGCTTCTATCTTCAAAGTGAGATGCATGCGTTCATAACGGCCGTTTTGCTGCGGATGGCCAGGCTTGATGGGTTCAGTGCCGATTCCCAGCCTTAACTACCAGACCGCGAGCTTGCTCAGATTGAATAAGGCGTGTGCGGAAGCGAAGGGTACGCCGTTGTCACTGCGGATGTTGGCGGGCAGGCCGCGCTCTTAAAAAGCCGCTCAAATACAGTGAAAGCGTAATCTTCCCGGGTCGAAGAAAGCGCCTCACAAGTCAAAAGAAAACGGCTGGCGTGGTCGGTGACGGTGAGCGGATAGCCGTATTTGTGATTTCCCAGCAAGAACTCGCCTTTGTAGTCGGTGCACCAGAGCTCATTGGGCCACTGTCCCAGAGACAACGAAGTGCCCTGCGCACGACGACGCACCCGGCCGCGCCGCTCCACCAGGCCGTGGAAACGATCGTGGTCCCGGGCTGCTCACTATTGTTTTTGGCGACGGCTCCCGGCGCGCCACGGTAAATTTGTTCTGACGGATCGCTGGAGAAATTTATAGGATTGGCTGGTTCCGATCACACTTTGCCATGCGGTGCGATCCTTTTTGATTCCTCAGCTGATCAGCAGGTATTCGGCAGCGGAGAGCTTTGCTGCGCGCCGAGAGTCCAGGTAAGAAGCTG